>NZ_CAMPFU010000002.1:22500-622500 GCF_946848805.1 Deinococcus sp. Marseille-Q6407 | reverse complement strand
GCAGTATGCAACCACTTGATGACGGCTGGATGACAAAGCGGTCAACCATTTCCCCAGGGCAACCGTGGCATGTCATGCGGTGCCAGGCGGCAGCGGTACGGAATACTGCTGGGCATGTCCCCCACCCGGCGCGAGTTTCTGAAATACGGTGCCCAACTGATCGGCACGGCGGCGGCGTTTGGGGGCGGCCTGACCCTGCTTACCCGCCGCGCGGCGCCGCCGGGGGAGGAAGAAGCGGCCTCGGCGGCTGCATCCGGCACCTCGGCAGCAGCCCGCCAGACCGACGAACGCGGCGACCTGGTGACCCCGTTTGCACTGGCGACGAGTTACAACAATTTCTACGAGCTGGGCTGGGACAAGAGCGACCCCGCCCGCAACGCCGAGCTGCTGCGCCGTTACATTGCCGGGCAACAGCCCTGGACCGTCACCTTCAGCGGTGAGGTGGAGCGCCCCGGCACCTATGACCTCTCGCGGCTGCTCGGTTGGGCTGACCAGCAGGAGCGCATCTACCGCCTGCGCTGCGTGGAAGCCTGGAGCATGGTGATGCCCTGGCGGGGGCTGCCGCTGGGTGACATTCTCCGGCGGGTGGGGTATACGTCTCAGGCGCGCTATGTGCAGTTCACGTCGGTGTTTGCGCCCCAGGCCCTGCCGGGGCAGCGCTCGGCCACGCTGGACTGGCCCTATGTGGAGGGCCTGCGGCTGGATGAGGCGCTGCATCCCCTGACCCTGCTGGCCACCGGCCTGCACGGCGAGGACCTGCCGGCCCAGAACGGCGCGCCGCTGCGGCTGGTGGTGCCCTGGAAGTACGGCTTCAAATCGGCCAAGAGCATCACCCATATCACCCTGACCCGTGAGCAGCCCGCGACCACCTGGCGGGTGGCGGCGCCGCAGGAATACGGCTTTTATGCCAATGTCAACCCGGAGGTGCCGCACCCCCGCTGGTCACAGGCCACCGAGCGGCGACTGGACGGCAGCGGCGGCCTGCTGAGCGAGCGGCGCGCCACCTTTCCTTTTAACGGGTACGCCGAGCAGGTGGCCGGGCTGTATGCCGGGCTGGACCTGCGGGAGAATTACTAATGTCGGCCGTGACCTCCCGCCGGCCGCGCTCCCGTCAGGCGCCGCTGCCCTGGTTGAAGTCGGCCGTCTGGCTGGGCGGGCTGCTGCCGCTGGCGGTGATGGCCCTGGACGCCAGGACCGGAGCGCTGGTGGCCAATCCGCTGAAGCGGTTGCTGTTGCAAACGGGCCTGCTGGCGCTGCTGACGCTCACCCTCTCGCTGGTCTGCACGCCGCTGCGCCGCTGGACCGGCTGGACCTGGCCGGCCCGCATTCGCCGTGAGCTGGGGTTGCTGGCTTTCGGCTACGCCGGCGCTCACCTGCTGCTGTATCTGCTGGACCAGGACGGCCTGAGCGGCCTGCCGGCCGACATCGTCAAGCGGCCGTTTATCACGGTAGGGGCGCTGGCCCTGGCCCTGCTGCTGCCTCTGGCCCTGACCAGCGGCAAGAACAGCGTGCGGCAGCTGGGCTATCTGCGCTGGCAGCGGCTGCACCGGCTGGTGTATCCGGCGGCGGCGCTGGGCGCACTGCACTTTTACTGGGGCGTGAAAGGCGACAAGACAGAGCCACTGCTCTATGCCGGCGTGCTGGCCGCGTTGCTGGGCTGGCGGTTGTGGCAGGCTGTGCCGCCTAAGGCGGCCGGGACGCCGGCCCGGCGACAGTAAGCCGGTTCAGCCGGGCCATACCGTGATGCTGCCTGTTGCGCCGTCCAGCCGCACCCGTGCCCCCAGCGGGAGCGTCAGCTGCGGCGAGGTGTGCCCGAAGTCCACATTCGCCACCACCGGCAGGTCCTCACGGCCAGCTTCTTTCAGCACGCGGCGAATCCACCTGTGCAGTTCGCCGTGCATTGCGTCTGTGTAGCCGCGTGGCAGGGCAAACAGCAGGCCACTCAACTCCTGCAACACCCCTTTGGCCGCCCAATTCCGCAGCCAGTAGCCCACCTGCGCAGGCGTGGGTACATCGTTGCTGGTTTCCAGGGCCATCACCGCGCCGCGCCAGAGGTGAAGTGGCAGCTCGCCGGGCGTCCCGCTCAGCATGTCCAGAATCTCGATACAGCCGCCCAGCAGGTGGCCTTCTATGGCCGTTTCACCGCCTTGCAACCACAGCCAATCACCTTCCGGGCCGGTGGGCCTGAAGGGCCGCCGGATTTCCTGCGCCGCCACATCGTTCCAGTCCTGCGGCGCTTCGGTCCTTTCCGGGGCAACATTCAGGGCGTAGCTTTCGCGGCCGAAGGCCCGCTGAATGAACCGGGCTGTGAACGGGTGAATGCCGCCATTCTCGGCCAGATCGGTCAGCACGGCGGGGCCGTGATAGGCCATCACGCCCGCTTTCAGAAACTGCGTCAGCATCACCGTGGCGTCGGAGTAGCCCATGAAAGCCTTGGGACGCCGCCGGATCAGGTCATGGTCCAGAAAAGGCAGCAGCCGGAGAGAATCGTCGCCGCCGATGATGCTCACCAGGCCGTCTATGTCGGGGTTTTCCAGCGCCCAGTGCAGGTCGTCGGCGCGGGCCTGCGGGTTCTCGTAGAGGTACTCCGGTCCCCGGAAAGCGTTCGGCGCGGCCACGATTTCCCAGCCCAGCGACTGGGCGGCCTGACGCACGCCGGCAGCGTAGCGGTGCGGCACCTCGGATACGAAACCGGCACTGAGGCTGAGCGCGGCCACGCGGGAACCGCTCACAAGGGGCCGGGGACGCACGAAGCGGGGAGTGTCCATAGGCCAGAGTAGCTGGGAAGGCGCGGCGGCCGTTAAGCGAAGTGGCTTATTCCGCCGGAGTCGCTGGCCCGGCCTGCTGCTTACAGGCCCAGCAGTCCCAGCGGCGCAGTGACGCCCAGTTCCCTGGAGAAGTCCTGCACCATTTTCCGTTCCTGTGGGGTCGCCACCGTCACCTTGCCGCCCAGGTCCGGCAGCGAGCCGCTGCTCTGCGAGCGGGCCAGTTCGCCCAGCACGCCGCTGAAATCCACCTGCGGCAGCCCCAGCGCCAGATTCACTTTTTGGCGGATAAAGGCGTAGCGCTCGCGGCTGAGGTTCTCGCGCACCAACCCCTGTTCCAGCGCGGCACGGGCCTCCGCCACCGAGCTGCCCAGCGCCCGCACAGCCTGCACGGCGGTCCAGGCGTTCACCGGCTCACCGGCCTGAACCCCTGCGTAAATCTGCTGAAGCTGCGGGAAGGTGCCGCCCATGCTTTTTCTAATCTCGCGGCGAATCCGCACGAACTTTTCCACCTCGGCGCGGGTGAGCGGGGCGCTGAGGTCTTCCGGCCGGCCGGCGCGGGGCTGCGCCGAGGCGGGGGCACCGTTCAGGGTGGCTGTCACCTGCCCGGTCAGGTTCCCGATGGCCGGCTGCACGAACCCGAACCAGCCCACGCCCAGCAGAATCAGGCTCAGTGCCAATGAGCCAAAGCAGCCCAGGGCGCTGCAACCCAGGCGGCGAATCATGCGGCGGCCTCTGTCGGGCGGGGTCGGTGGGGCAGGTTCATGAAGGCAGTCTAGACGCTGCTGGATTCTGCGTTGCTTGGTGCTGCGCCGCTTGGTGCTGCTCGCGTGTTCGCTGCCGCTCACGGGCCTGCAGCCAGCCCCAGAACAGCACGCAGGCCAGCAGCGCTTCGGCCAGGTCGCCCCAGTAGTACATTCGCCGCGCCGCTGCCTCGATAACAGCGGGCGCTTCTCCGGTGCCGCGCGGGTACAGGCCGGCGAACATCAGCTTGCCCAGAATGGAGTGCAGCGCCGCGCCGGCCAGCAAGGTTGCCAGCCGCCAGCGAAAAGGTGCCCGCAGCGGCGAGGGGTCCACCCCGGCCACCACTGCCGCATAAAGAAACCCGGCGGCAATCACGTGAAAGTGGACCAGCAGGTGCAGCCAGCCGTTTCCCAGCATGACGGCGTACAGCGGGGTGAGGTACAGCAGGTACATGCCACCCACATTCAGCGTGAGGGCCACCAGCGGATTCATCCACCAGCGCAGTGGTGCGCCGTGCAGGGCCGCCGCCACCCGCCGCGCCGCCGGCACGGGCAGCCCACGCAGCAACAGCGTGACCGGCTGGCCCAGTACCAGTGCCAGCGGGGCGAACATGCCCAGCAACATATGCTGCGTCATGTGAACGCGCAGGTTGGCGTGGCCGGCAACCATCAGGCCAGGGCTGAGGCCGTAGCCCAACATGGCGATACCCAGCGCGAACAGCAGACTGCGGTGGGGCGGCCAGCGGCGGCCCTGCCGGCGTTGCCGCAGCAGCAGCGCGGCGTAAGCCAGTGCCACGCCCACCACCAGCAGAGACAGCAGCATGATGGGATCGAAACCGCTGGCTCCATGCATTCCGGTTCCGTGCATGCCAGCTCCATGCATTCCGGCCCCGTGCAGCCCGGCAGGCACCGGGTGCAGGTGGTGGGCGTGGTTCATTGCGGCTGCCGCGCGGCCGGGTCGGCCAGGCCACGGCGCCACAGCACTGCGCCGGTCAGCAGCAGGGCCAGGGCAATGGCGTTCCAAGTCAGGTCATACGGCAAAATTTCCACGCCGTAGCGAATCTGGTGGATTTCCAGCACCTTGTGGTTGATGGTGCCGTCCCACAGCTGAAAAGCGCCCATCCCGGCGATGATGCCGGCCGCCAGCATCCGCCCCGAAAAGGCGCGGGCCTTGAGCATGTCCACCATCATGAAGCTGCCGGCAATCAGGGCAATCATCTGCGCGGCGTGAAATAGGCCGTCGCTGAACAGGCCCACCTTAGGGGTGGACTTGTCGTAAAAGTGGTGCCAGGCCAGCAGCTGGTGCAGGCCGATTTCATCTACGGCGGCCACCAACCCCACGCCGATCAGAAAGCCGATCCAGGCGTTGCGGCTCAGCTGGGCGTGGGACAGCGGGAAACGGACGCGGGCAGCAGGGGAAAAGGTCATGGGTCCTCCGGTGTGCAGTGGCGGCGTCTGAAAAGAAGAAAGAGTTTGGGTGCTCTTCTTTTTATCCTGCCCGTGCCTCCTCTGTCAAATCGGCACCGCCGGGCGTCAACTGGGCGAGTGCCACACCAGCAGCGCCCGCCCCCGCTCCAGACTGGCGGTCACAGGCCCGCCGGTAAGCGCCTCGTTGCTGAGGGTCCAGCCGCTGCCGAGTGGAATATCCGCCCCCTGCAGCGGCCAGCGCACCCCACTCAGCGAGAGGCCGCCCAGGTCGCTGAGCGCCACCACGCTCAGGGTGGTGCCCGGCGCCAGCTTCAGGCTCAGGCCGGTGCCGCCGACCAGCGGCCGGGCGTGTTCGTCGCCGCTGGTCAGCCAGAGGTCCAGCCCCTGTTCTGCCAGCCGCACCGCGCCCAGCAGCAACGCCGCCGCGTGGTCGAACCGCCCGCCGAAGGCTCCCACGACTGCCAGCCGGGTGCAGCCGGCCGCCAGCGCCAGCTGAGTGGCCAGTTCGCCATCGGTCTGGTCCTTGGCGGTGGGGTGAACTTCACGCGGCGCGTCCAGCTCGGTGCCAGTTGATGAATCGAAGTCGCCCACCCAGCGGTCCACCGCCAGGCCCAGTGCGGCGGCGTGCCGGGCGCCACCGTCGGCGGCAATCACCAAGTCGGGGGCCGGCAGCCAGCTCAGGTCGGCCGGCAGGCGGAGACGCCCGGCCACCAGCAGCCAGGCGGTGCGCGCCGGCGCGGGCGGCTGCGTGGTTGATGGTTCGGGATGGACGGGCATCACCCTGCCGCCGTTCCGGGGCTGGCCGGCGCAGGCTCATCGGACGCACGGTCGTCGGGCAGCAGCAGGGTGGTTGCCTCGTCCACTTGCAGGCGCAGCTGCAGCCCGCTGGCCGGGACACCTTCCAGCAGCTGGCTCTCCCGGGGGCTGAGGTGCAGTTTTAGCCTGCCCAGTGGGTGCCTGACCGTGACTTCCTGTCCCGAGTCGGTCAGCTGCGTGCGCGTGACCGGCCAGGGGTCGCCGGCGCCCAGGCGCAGCGCCTGTTCGGGAATCACCCTGGCCTGGCCGGTGCCTGGGAGCGCAAAAATGTTGCTATGGCCCAGAAAAGCCGCCACCCAGGCGGTGGCCGGCCGGGCGAAGAGCTCGGCGGCGCTGTCCACCTGCACGAGTTGCCCGGCCCGCATCACCGCCACCCGCTGCGCCACCGCCAGGGCCTCGCGCTGATCGTGGGTGACCAGCAGCGCGGCGGCCCGGGTCTGCGCCAGCAGGGTTTTCAGCTCGCCGCGCAGTTCATGCCGCAGTTTCTCGTCCAGGTTGCTCAGCGGTTCGTCCAGCAGCAGCAGCCCGGCGCCGGTCGCCAGGGCGCGGGCCACCGCCACCCGTTGCTGCTGCCCGCCGCTCAACTCGTCGGGGCGGCGGGCCGCCAGCGCCGAGAGGTCCACCAGTGCCAGCGCTTCCTGGGCGCACCGCTGCGCCTCGGCACGTGGCACCCGGCGCATCCGGGGCCCGTAGGCCACGTTGTCCAGCACGCTGAGGTGCGGAAACAGCGCGTAGTCCTGAAAGACCATGCCCACCCCCCGCGCCTCGGGCGGCTCACGGGTCACGTCCTGCCCGGCCATCCTGATCTGGCCGCTGTCCGGGCGTTCCAGTCCGGCCACCATTCTCAGTAGGGTGCTTTTGCCACAGCCGCTGGGGCCCAGCAGCGCCAGCGTTTCGCCGTTCGCCACGTCCAGGCTGAAGTCGTTCACAGCGGCGGTCTGCCCGTAGTGCTTGCTGAGGCGCTGAATGCTGAGGGCGGGAGCAGGACTGGACATCTTCTTCTATTGTGAAGCATGACTCTTCAGCCTGACCAGCGTACGGCCCTTCTCCTGGTGGATATCCAGGAAGGCTTTCGCTCTCCTGTGTGGGGACAGCGCAACAATCCCCAGGCTGAGGCGCAGGCGGCGCGGCTCCTGGCCCGCTGGCGCGAGCGGGGCTGGCCGGTCGTTCATATTCAGCACCTGTCCGGTGAGCCGGATTCGCCACTGAAAAAGGGCAGCGCCGGTACAGCCTTTCAGGCGGCCGTGCAGCCTCTACCCGGCGAGCCGGTCATGACCAAATCGGTCAACAGTGCCTTTATCGGTACGGGGCTGGAAGAGTATCTGCGCTCTCAGGCGATAACTGGTCTGGTCATCGCTGGACTGACCACCGACCACTGCGTCAGCACAACCACCCGCATGGCGGGCAACCTGGGCTTTCAGACCTGGCTGGTCGGAGACGCTGCGGCGACCTTTGGCAAAGAAGATGCTCAGGGCCGGTTTTTTGACGCCGAAACCCTGCACCAAGCTCACCTTGCCAGCCTGCACGGTGAATTTGCACAAGTGGTGCAAGCTGACGAGCTTTTGCAGGGCTTGGCCCAATAGCCTTCAGGTCACTTCGCCCTCGCCGCCGTCCAGCAGCCAGAAGCTCAGCAGGGCCAGAGCCAGCAGAATGGTTGCCAGGGCGCAGGCTTCGCCCAAGTTGCGCTCGCCGGGGCGGCCCAGTTTCTGGTACAGCTCCACGCTGAGGGTGGCCCATTCCGGCCGGGTCAGCACCAGCGTGGCGCCGAATTCGCCCAGCACCGTCGCCAGCGAGAGCGCCATGCCGCCGCGCAGGGCCGGCAGGGTCAGCGGCAAGGTCACGCTGCGCCAGCTCTGCCAGCCGCTGGCGCCCAGGGTGCGGGCGGCTTCCAGGGTGTGTTGCGGCAGCGCCCGTAGTGCCGGCAGCAGTGAGCGGGTCACCAGCGGGCAGGCCAGCAGGGTATAGGCGGCAATCAGCATCGGCAGTGTGGCAGCCTGGCGCGGGTAGGCCAGCAGGTAACCCACGGCCAGCGATACCGGCGACACCATCAGCGGCAGCATCGAGAGCAGGTCCAGCAACCGCGAGCGGGCGCGGGCGGCCCCCAGCGCGTGTAGCCCGCCCAGCAGCGTGGCGCCCAGCAGTGCCAGCGCCCCAAAGCGGAGGGTGTTGCCCAGGGCGTGCCCGGTCTGTGGGTCGTTCAGCACCACCTGCCAGAAACCGAGGGTCAGCCCGGCTGGCCCCACCAGCCCGCGTGCCACCACCGCCAGCAGCGGCACAAAACACAGTATAAACACCAGCGTCATCAGCCCCAGCCCCAGCCAGAGCGTGCCCCCAGTAGCGCGCGGCAGCTTGCGGGCCGGCGTGCCGCGCGCCGAGCCGGTCAGACCGACATAGGCCCAGGTCGCCGCCAGTGTCAGCAGCAGCTGGCCCACGATCAGGGCGCTGGCCTCGCCCAGCCGCAGCTGATAGGCGGTCAGGGTATAGATTTCCACTTCCAGCGTGGCGTATTTGGCCCCGCCCAGCACCAGCGGTAGCCCGAAGCTGAGCGCCGAATACAGAAAAGTCAGAATGGCCCCGGCCGCAATGCCCGGCAGTGCCAGCGGCAGCCCCACATTCAGCGCCGCTCGCCAGCCGGGCGCCCCCAGCGTGCGGGCGGCCCCCGGCAGCGAGGGCGAAATCCGCGAAAAACCGCCGTGGCTGAGCCGGATCATCACCGGCAGGTTGAAAAAGAGGTTGCCCAGCAGAATCAGCAGCGGGCCGTCGCTGGGCGAAAAAGGCAGCAGGCCGCTCAGCCAGCCGCGCGGCCCCAGCAGGGCGTTCAGCCCCAGCACCGCCACCAGCACCGGCGTCACGAACGGCAGCAGCAACAGCCGCAGCATTACCTGCCCGCCCGGCAGCCGGTAGCGCGAGAGCAGGTAGGCCAGCGGCACCCCCAGCAGCAGGGCCAGCCCCGCTGTCAGCCCCGCCTGGGCCAGAGTCCAGAGCAGCCGGCGCTGAAAATACGGCTGGGTCCAGACCTCTAGCTGAATGCCGCCTTCCAGCAGGGTGCGGGCCAGCGGCAGCGCCAGCAGCAGCGCCAGAAACAGCAGCGAGGGCGCGGCAATCAGCCAGCCACTCAGCGAGTCACCGGGAAAACGGCCCAGGAAAGCCTTCCAGGCAGCCGGGGCCGGGCGCCGGGTCATTCGGCCGCCCACCCGCTCTGCTGCTTGCTGCCGCTCGCCGCGTTCACTTCCGCTGCACGTTTTCTACCCAGGCATCTACCACAGCCTGCGGGTTCTGGGTCAGTTCCGGCTTGACCGGCTTCAGCTCGGTGGTTTCGGCCAGACCGAACACCGGGTCCAACTGGGTGCCCTCGGCGGCCGGGTACACCCACATGTTGGTGGGCAGGTCCTTTTGCACTTCCGGGTTCAGCATCCAGTCCACGAAAGCCTTGGCGGCGGCTTGGTTGCCGGCACTTTTCAGAATGCCCACCCCTTCCAGCTGCAGGTAGATGGTGCCGGGAATAAACAGGTTGCCGGTAGGTGCCTCGGCCGGCAGGCTGGCTGGGTCGTAGTTCTCGGCGTAGAAGACCTCGGCGGCCGGGCTGGTGCCGTAGCTTAACACCAGCGGGTATTTGCCGCCGGAACGGGTGAATTCGGTGTTGTAAGCGTCACTCCAGCCGCCCACGATTTTCATGCCGTTCGCCTTGGCCGCGTTCCACCACTGCCAGGCGCCCTCTTCGCCCAGTTCGTTGACGGTCGCCAGCAGCAGCGCCAGCCCCGGCGAAGACGTGGCCGGCGAGGGCACCACCAGACGGCTGGCATAGTCCTTGTTCTTCAGTTCGTCCAGTGTTTTGGGGAGCGGTAAGCCGGTCTTGGCCCAGGCAGCCCGGTCATAATTCAGGGCCACGATGCCGTAGTCTACGGTGTTCAGCAGGCCGTCTTCATCCAGGCGGTACTGCGCCGGCACGCTGCTGAGTGCCGGGCTGCGGTAAGGCTCCAGCAGGCCTTCGGCGCGGGCACGCGGCAGCATGGAGTTGTCCAGCCCATACACCACGTCGGCCAGCGGCGCTTTCTTGGTCAGAATCAGGCGGTTGAGCATCTCGCCGGCGTCGCCCGCCTTGATGATCTGCACCGTCACGCCGGTCTGCTGCTTGAACTTGTCCAGCATGCCGTCGCTCAGCGCAAAGGAATCGTGGACAATCACTTTCAGGTCGCCGCCGATCTTGTCGCGGTTCTCGGCTGCGCTGCTGCCGCTGGCCGCCGGGGCCTGACCTTGGGCCGCAGGCGCCGCTGAGGTGGTCTGACCGGCGCTGGCCTCAGCCATGCCTGTCTGCGTGGTGCTGGTGGCTGTGCTCTGTACCGAAGTCGCCTGGCTTGAGCCGGTCTGGGCCGAGCTGCTGCTCTGTTCCGGGGCGTTGCAGGCGCACAGGGCCAGCAGGGGAGAAAGAATCAAGGCAGATTTGTAGTTCATGCGCGCTCCTCCGGTCGTCCGCCGCAGGAGCCGGAAGCGGTAACCCGCTTCGCCGTATCGCTCCCTCCGCTGGCACGACCCAGTTCAGGTTCTGAGGGTATATCTCAGCCCCGCCTGACCGCTGCTGCGGCCCGGGGGGCACCCCTGCGTTCCGGGCCTGAGCATAGCAGAAGTGCCGCCAGCGCCGGTTTCCGGTAGAGATTGGGCGTTCGCTAAAGTGGCGGGTATGGCGACTCCGGGCAGCATTTATCTGATCACGTGGACGGTGGTGCAGGACCCCCAGGGCCGGGTGCTTCTGGCCCGGCGCAGTGGCGCCCACTTTGCCGATGGTCTGTGGAACCTGCCCGGTGGCGGCATAGAACCCGGCGAGGACCTGCGGGCGGCGGCCGCCCGTGAGGTGCGCGAGGAAGTGGGCCTGGAACTCTCGCCGGAAAGGCTGGAGTCGCTCGGCGTCAGCTCTTTTGACCAGACAGATGGCCAGGGCCTGCCGGTGCGGGGCGTCTCTTTCTTCTTCCGGGCACACTTCTGGAGCGGCGAGCCCCGTCCGCTGGACAAAACCGGCGCTCTGCTCTGGGCTGACCCGGCTGCCTTGCCACCGGGCTGCTTGCCCTGGCTGCCGCGGGCGCTGCAGCTGCATCTGCTGCAAGGCGCCCGGCTGACTCAGCAGCTTGGCGGAGTGGATCAGCCCGAGTGGACCCGGCTGGATTGAAGCCGGAAGTTGGGGGCAGCCAGACACCTTACCTTCTGACAAAAATCTATTTCTGAAACGGCGAGAACCCGCCAGGTGAGAGCATCTTTAAAAATTGAGATCGTATAAACAGCACCTTTTCCAAACCTACAGCTTCCACTCAACAAGCTCTCCGGGACTTGCGGCAGACTGCTTAGCGTAACGGAGCGGGTATCATATTCCGCTGAGTCCGCGCTTCCCGTCACGATTCCAAGTATCTGGAGGTACTTTCTATGACTAATATGATCAATGACCAGCTGGTGCGCCTGTCCGACCTGAGCCGCGACGACCAAATGACCTTCTTCAACGACAGCGACGTCTTCAACCCCATCGGCGCTACCGCCTACGGCGCCAACGGCGAGAAGATCGGTAGCGTCCGTGACGCGCTGGTCGTGGCCAACACCGGTGGCATCCGCTTCCTGATCGTGGACGTCGGCGGCTGGTTCAGCAGCAAGGAAGTGCTGGTGCCCGTGGGCTACGCCCGCATCGACGACAGCGGCGTGTACTTCGACAACCTGACCAAGGACCAGGTCGGCGCCATGCAACAATACCGCTACGGCGAAACCTACACCGACGATCAGTACAGCGAAGACCAGTTCATGCAGGACGAGCGCGTGCTGCGCGGCGACATGGACGAAGGTCAGTACCGTGAACGCGCCTACCAGACCCCTGGCCGTCTGCAGTTGCTCGAAGAGCGCCTGACCGTCAACAAGGAACGCTTCAAGGCTGGCAGCGTCCGTATCGGCAAGCACGTCGAAACCCGTCAGGAGCAGGTTGAAGTGCCCCTGCAGCGCGAAGAAGTGGTTATCACCCGCCACGAAGTGACCGACGGCAAGGCTGTGGAAGGCGCCCGCCTGGGCGAAGGCCAGCAGACCATGCAGGTGGATCTGGAAGCCGAACGCGCCAACATCGGCAAGGAAGCCTACGTCACCGAAGAAGTGGAAGTCGGCAAGCGCGCCGTGACCGAAACTCAGACCGTGACCGAAACCGTGGGCCGCGAAGTGCTGGATGTGGACCATGACGGACAGGTAGACGCGAACGACGCCAATACCGCCCGTACCGACATCAACGGCACCGACACCGGCCGCCGCTCCTAAGTCTTAAACTTCAGCCGAAAAAGGGCGGGTCTATCCCGCCTTTTTTCTTAGTTGCCTGGGCAGCCGGACTTGAAATTATGTCAGGCCAACCCAGGCAGGAAAAGAGGTCAAGTCATGACCGATGAACATCTGAAACCGGGTGAACGCCACCTGGAAGCCAACGAACAAACCCAGACTCCGGAGGTTCCCGCTGCTGGAGCGACCGACCAGAGTGCAGCTCAGGTGCCAGCCACCCAGACTCCAGTGGCTGGCCTGTCTGAAGCTGGCAGCACTAGCGCACAGAGCGAGCGTGACCTGCGCAGCGAAGCCGCTACGCTGCTGGCCGGTCAGAGTGACCGTCTGGTGCTGTACGAGGAACGCGCCCGGGTAGATGTGGTACGTGAGTCGCAGGGCGCCGTGACGGTCCGCAAAGTCGTGACCGAGCGTGAAGAGATGGTGCCGGTCACGCTGCGCTCGGAATGCCTGGAAATCCTGGTGCATGAGGGCGCCGGCTGCGTGCGGATGGGTGACCAGGAGCTGCAGCCTGGGCAGACCTATCAGGTGGAACTGACCACCGAGCGCGCCAACATCCAGAAGGAAATCGTGCCGATCAGCGAAGTGTCGTTCGAGAAGCGTGCCGTTTCCGAGGACGTACAGCAGACGGTCACCCTGCGCCGTGAGGTGCTGGATATTGAAGATCCCCAGAATCTGGTGGCCAACCGGGCCGAACTGGACCTAGGCGCCGGCTCTGCCCACGACACGGACCAGACTCCGCGCTGAAATAAATTGCCCTGTGACACAAGGCTTCCCGCGCTCCAGCGTTGTGGGAGCCTTTTTCATGTCTCTTTGACCTATCATAACGCCATGGCTTCTGACCGGCCTTCTGCCCGCGAGCTGACCGCCGCCGACCTGCAACCCACTGCGGATGGCTCGCTGACACTGCGTAGCCAGCGTTTCGGGCAAACATACGGCTCGGCCTTTGGTGCTGAAGCTCAGGCCCGGCAGGTATTCGTGGCCGGCACTGGCGTGGCGACGCTGGCCCGCCCACGGGTACTGGAAATTGGGTTCGGGGTGGGGCAGAACCTGCGCGCAACGCTCTCGGCGCGGGGTGAGGGGGGCCCCCTGGATTATCTGGCCTATGAGTACGACCCGGTGGCGGCCGGGCTGCTGGCTGAGTTATCGCAGGGATCAGCCGGCGCAGAGCATCCAGTCTGGCAGGAGGTGCTGCTCTCCTGGCCCCCGCCGCCGGGGGGAGAACTGCAGATCGGCGTGCGCCAGCAGCTTTTGCGGGTGCGCCAGATGAATGTTCTGACTGCCGAATTGCCGCTGGACTGGGCTGATGCGGTGTACCTGGACGGCTTTTCGCCTGAAGCCAACCCTGAGCTCTGGACCGAGGAATTTCTGGCACGGGTAGCCCAGGCGTTGCGCCCCGGCGGCGTGGTGGCAACCTATTCGGCTGCCGGCCGGGTGCGGCGCGCACTTCAGGCGGCTGGGCTACAGGTGGAAAAGTGTCCCGGCCCTCCCGGCAAGCGGGAATTTCTGCGGGCTGTGCGGCCATGAGCGATACAGGCCTGAGCGGCACAGAGCTGCTGGTGGTGGGGGCAGGCATTGCTGGCGCCGCGGTGGCGTACTGGGCGGCGCAGGCCGGCTGGCAGGTCACGGTGGTGGACGCTGGTCCGGGAACGGCGGCCAGCGAGGTGCCGTCCGCCCTGCTGAATCCGGTGCGGGGGCAGTCGGGCAAGGTGCCAGCGCGGGCCGCCGAGGGCCTGGCGCTGACTTGGGCGCTGATTGAGCAAATGGAAACCCAGGGACAGCTGGTGCCGCATGGCCGCACAGGTGTTCTGCGGCCGGTGCCGGATGAGGCGACCCAGCAACGCTTCCAGCGTAACCTGTCTGGCCTGGAGCACAGCTGGTGGGCGCCGCAGGAGGTGCCCGACCTGGCCCCGGGCTGGCAGGCCGCGCTGTTTTTGCCGCAGGGTGGTTGGGTAGACGGTGCCGCCCTCTGCCGCGCCCTGCTGAACGTGTCCGGAGCCCGGCGGGTGACTGGCCGGGTGGTCGCCGCTGAAGGCAGCTGGGTCCAGCTGGCCGACGGCACCCGTCTGGCGGCCGACGCGCTGGTCTGGTGTGGGGGCAGCTTCGGATCCGATATGCGTCCAGAAGGCCAGCAGCCGGCGCAGGGCCACCGTGCCGGCACCCTGTTAAGGCTGGCCCAGTCACCGGGCCCGCGGCCGCTGAGTTTTGGCGGCTACCTGGCACCGGCAGCGGTGGGGGGCATATTGGGCGCCACCTTCGAGCGGCCGACGGCACACTGGTCGGCGGTGCAGTTGCCGCTGTCTTCGCTGGACTGGTTGCTGGAACGCGGCGGGCGGCTGCGGTCCCTGGCCGGCCTGGAAGTGAGCGGGCAATGGAGCGGTACCCGCTTGAGCGGCCTGCGCGCTGGTCCGGCTGACTTGGGGACAGCTGCTCCGGAACAGGGGAGAGCAGGGCAGTGGGAGCTGACTGGGCTGGGCAGCAAAGGCTACCTGCTGGGCCCGTTGCTGGCCCGCGAGCTGGTGGCCCGGATAACCGGGGAACCAGCCCGGTCCTGAACCCTGCCCTGCAAATCAAGCGCTGATGCAACGCCGGTCTGCAGGAGCGGCAGGCGGCCCCGGCGGCCGTCCATTACAATGGAAAGCAATGTTGGAATTACTCTGCCCTGATCCCGGCTTGGCCCAGCAGGAGTGCCCATGCTGATTGCCGCCCTGCTGTCTTGGTTTCTGACCGGCCTGTTTATTCACCAGAGCAAAAAGCGCGGCTGGGGCCAGCCGGTGCGTGCCGACGGTCCCCAGTCTCACCTGGCCAAGGAAGGCACCCCCACCGCCGGCGGCGTGGCCTTCACACTGGTCACGCTGCTGGTGTGGCTGGTACTGTTTGCAACCGGTCACGGCGGCGGCATGCGCGAAGTGCTGCTGGTGCTGATTGCCCTGGGAATGGGGCTGGTCGGGGGGCTGGACGACTGGTTCAAAATTCAGTCACGGATGAAAGGCAGCGGCAAAAAGGAGCTGCTGGCCCGTGAGAAATTCCCGATGCAGATTCTGTTTGCGCTGATTTTTGCCTACTTCGCGGCGCCCTATGCCAGCCATGAACTGGTGCCTTCGCTGGGCCCGGTGGCCGATGTGCTGCTTTACACCTTCGTGATGGTAGGCGCCGTCAACGCCTTTAACTTCACCGATGGGCTGGACGGACTGCTGGCCGGAGTCGCCATTATCGTGCTGCTGCCGTTTATTGCGCTCTCGCCGGTCAGCGCTCTCTTGGTCGCGGCGCTGCTGGGCTTCCTGTGGTTCAATGCTCACCCTGCCAAGGTCTTTATGGGGGACATGGGCTCGCACGTGATCGGGGCCGTTGCAGCGGGTGTCTATATTCTCTACGGCGACGTGTGGCTGCTGCCCATTGCCGCCATTATCCCGGTGGTGGCGGTGCTGAGCGTGGTGATTCAGGTTATATCGTTCCGCACCCGTGGTGTCCGTGTCTTCAAGATGTCACCCATTCAGCACCACTTCGAGCTGAGCGGCTGGCCCGAAACCCAGGTCACGCAGCGCTTCTGGGTGATTACTGGCATCGCCACCGCGCTGGTGTGGTACCTGCTGGGCGGGCGCCCTTAGCCGTCCGTACCACCTGACGTGTGGGCGAGCAGCAGAGGCTTCCGGGTCTCTGCTGCTCGTTTCATCGCTGGCAGCGCTTATGCTGGAACACGTGAATCTGGACGCTTTGCCTGCCCGCCTCGCTGCCGCTGCCGCCCGCCGCAGCCCCCTGGCCGAGCAGGGCAACACCTTCTACCGCCTGCTGCACACCACCGAGATGGCCGACCTGTGCAGCCTGGACCAGGCCGGTACTGCGGGCGTATTGAGCCTCTACCGTGAGCTGGACCCCGCGCAGGAGGCCGAGCTGCTGGCCGCCCTGCAAGAGCCGTTGCAGGCGCTGGGACTGGATTCGCTCTACCTCAAGCGTCGCCCCGAGGTTGCCAGTCACCGGGCCAACACCGAACGGGACTGGCTGGCGCCGGCAGCCCCAGTCTGGGGACCGCCTCAGCCAGAGGTGACGGTGCTGGAACAGGGCCGCCCCTTTCTGATTCGCCCTGGCGGCGACCTCAGCACCGGCCTGTTCGCGGACGCCCGTCCCATGCGCGACTGGGTGCAGGAACAGGCGGCGGGCCGGCGGGTGCTCAATACCTTTGCCTATACCTGTGGCTTTGGCGTCAGCGCGGCGTTGGGCGGGGCGCACGGCGTCAAGAATGTGGACCTCTCGCGCCGGGTGCTGGCCTGGGGGCAGGAAAACTATGCCCTGAGCGGCCTCCCAGCTCCGGACATCGACTTTCTGTACGGCGACGTCTTCGACTGGCTGCGGCGCTTGCAACGGCGCAGTGACCGCTTCGATCTGCTGATTCTGGACCCCCCCAGCTTTGCGCGGCGGGGCCGGCAGACCTGGCGAGCCGAGAAAGATTACCCGGCGCTGGTGCAGGCGGCGGCCAGGCTGCTGGCCCCAGGCGGTCAGCTGCTGGCGATGACCAATCACGCCGGCCTGAGCGAGCGAACCTTCGGGCGGCAGGTGGCGCAGGGCCTGAATGAAGCTGGGCGCCGCGCCGGCCCGCCGCTCAGGCTGGCACCGGGCCTGGACTTTCCGGCGGCGACCCACCTGAAAGCCGGCGTCTGGCAGCTGGACTGACCCTGCGCCGGACGGCCCTGGCTGCCTGTCAGGGAGGCGTTACTAAGAGGGTAGTGGCAAGGAGGGCTGTGCTACCTTGTGGGCACCGGAAATTCGGGTATTTTAGACCCCGTCCAATGACCTGCCCGCCCTCTTACGGCGGCTTCCGTCCTGTTCCCGGCTGCCGGGGCGCTGGCCCGGCCCCCAGGACCCTTCCTTTCCTCCAGCACAGGAGTCTTCATGATTGATTTTTCCCTGACCGATGAGCAAAAACAGCTGCAGCAGCTGGCCCGTGACTTTACCCGCAAGGAAATTATTCCGGTGGCCGAGGAATACGACCGCCGCGAGGAAATGCCCTGGGACGTGATCCGCAAGGCGCACGAGGTGGGCCTGCTGAACGTGGGCGTGCCCGAGCATGCCGGCGGCCTGGGCCTGAGCATGGTCGATGAGTGCATCGTGGGCGAGGAACTGGCCTACGGCTGCATGGGCATCTTCACCATCATGATGGCTTCTGAGCTGGGCATGACCCCCATTCTGGTGGGCGGCACCGAGGAACAGCAGAAGCGCTTCCTGGGCCCCCTGGTGGAAAAGCCGGCCCTGGCCGCTTTCGCGCTGTCGGAACCCAACAACGGCTCCGACGCGGCCGGTATGCACACCACTGCCGTGCTGGACGGCGACGAATGGGTCATCAACGGCACCAAGATGTGGATTTCCAACGGCGGTGAGGCCGAAGTGACCGTGGTGTTTGCCACCACCGAACGCGGCGGCGGCCACCGCGCCACTGTGGCCCTGGTGGTGCCCAAGGGTGCCCCCGGCTTTACCTACAACAAGATCAAGCACAAGATGGGCCAGCGCGCCTCGCTGACCAGCGAACTGGTCTTCGAAAACGTGCGCGTGCCCAAGGAAAACCAGCTGGGCGGCCTGGGTGACGGCTTCAAGATTGCCATGAAGACGCTGGACAAGACCCGCGTGCCTGTGGCGGCCGGCAGCGTGGGCGTGGCCCGTCGTGCGCTGGACGAATCGGTCAAGTACTCCAAGGAGCGCGAAGCCTTCGGCACTCCCATCTCCAACTTCCAAGCGCTGCAGTTCAAGATGGCCGATATGGCGATTGGTATCGAAACCGGCCGCCTGATGTACCTCAAGGCCGCCTGGCTGGTTGACCAGGGCAACACCCACGGTTACGAATCGGCCATCGCCAAGGCCTACTGCTCGGATATGGCTTTCAACGCGGCCAATGAAGCGATTCAGATTCACGGTGGTTATGGCTACGTGGGCGAATACCCGGTCGAAAAGCTGCTGCGTGACGTCAAGCTCAACCAGATTTACGAAGGCACCAACGAAATTCAGCGCGTGGTGATCAGCCGCGCCCTGCTGAAGGACTGAGCCAGAACCGGGGACACTGCCAAGCGGCCTATTCCAGGCGGCTGGCCGTTTCCCTGCCCGACGGATTGCGTGGAGGCCGGGGCTGTGACAAAATGCACGCCAGTTTGCCCGCCCCTGCCTGTGCCGCTCAGCATGATCTCTCCAGGCCGCGCCGTGACTGTTTTTGCCCGACGTGGCTTGGCTCTTTTCTGACTGACCGGGCGGCCTCTGCCCCCATTTCACTGTGCCATTCGCCCATCAACAGGCAGACCTGAACTCTGCCGCGAAGGAGGACTGCGTGACCAACCCGAACCCCAATCCCAACTCGACCAAGCAGATCCGGCTGACCCGCGAAGGCTACGAGCGCCTGGAAAAAGCCCTGGCCCAGGAGCAGGAGCGCCTGACCGAAGCCACCCGCATCTTGCAGGAACAGATGGAAAACACCACCGACGCGGAAGACACCGGCCTGGAAGATGCCAAACGCGAAAAACGCCAGGTGGAAGCCCGCATCGAGGAGCTGGAAGATACCCTGGCGCGCGCCACCGTGATTGAGGGCGGCGCCGAGGACGGCGCGGTGAGCCTGGGCGCCACCGTGGTGCTGACCAACGAAACCGCCAAAAAGGAAATGACCGTGAAAGTGGTCAGCACCGCCGAAGCCAGTGTGCGCGGCAACGACAAGGTGCCCCGCATCAGCGACGACAGCCCGGTCGGCCGCGAGCTGATGGGCCGGCGCGAAGGCGAATCCTTCGTGGTGAACCTTGAAGGCGGCAAGCAGGTCAAGTACAAGGTCAAGACGGTCAGCTCCTGAGCTAATCCTGACGCTCAGAGCCTCTGATAAAAGAAGGCGGAATGCTTTCCCCAGGCCCGGCAAGGGCCCGAAGTGGGACCGGCGTTCCGCCTTCTCGCCGGCTGCATCCTTTAGACTTCTAGCCATGTCAGATGAAGGCCAGCACCCCACCGATACCAGCGCTCCCGATTACAGCCAGCTGCACGAGCAGACGGTCAGCCGCCTGAACAACCTCGCTGCTCAGGTGGACGCCGGGTTCGAAGCCCACCCGTATTCCTACGACCAGACCCACCACACCCGCGACGTAATGCGCGATCACCCGGCCGACGGCAGCGGCGAGACGGCCGGCAAATGGGCGCCGGGGCAGGAATGGCCCGCCGAGCAGTATTCGCTGGCGGGCCGCATCACCCTGATGCGCCACATGGGCAAAGCCGCTTTTGCCGAGCTGCAAGACGAGTGGGGCCAGATCCAGGTGTTCTTTTCCAAGGGAGACCTCGACACTTTCGCGGCCACCAAGAAAATTGACCTGGGCGACATCGTCGGTGTGAAGGGCTATCCCTTTACCACCAAGACCGGCCAGCTGACCCTGCACGTGACCGAGTGGCAGCCGCTGGTCAAGAGCCTGCACCCACTGCCCACCAAGAAAGGCGGGCTGCAAGACGAGGAGCTGCGCGCCCGCCGCCGTTACCTGGACCTGATCGTGAACCCGGAGCGCCGCTCGGCTTTCCGGACCCGCTCGCAGGCCATTCGTTATATCCGCAGTTTCCTGGACAGCCAGGGGTTCATGGAAGTGGAAGGTCCCACCCTGCAGGTGGTGCCCGGCGGCACCGAGGCCACGCCCTTTACCACTCACCACAAGGCGCTGGGCTACGACTTCAGCCTGCGGATCAGCCTGGAGCTGTACCTCAAGCGGCTGCTGGTGGGCGGTTTCGAGCGGGTGTACGAGATTGGCCGCAACTACCGCAACGAGGGCATCGACCGCACCCACAACCCCGAATTCACCATGCTGGAAGCCTATTTCGCCTACGGCGACTACAACGACATGATGAACCTGGTCGAGCAGATGCTCAACGGGTTGGTGAAGGAGGTGACCGGCGGCCAGGAAACCATCCGCTACCAGGGCCGCGAGCTGGATTTCAGCCTGCCGTTCAGGCGGCTGGACTTTGTGGAGGCGCTGAAGGGAAAGGCCGGGCTGGATTTTGACCCCCTGGACCTGGACCGGCTGCGGGCCTGGACCGACGAACGCCACCCCGAAATGCGTAGCGTGCCCAGCTACAAGCTGCTGGACAAGCTCAGCGGCGAGTACATTGAGCCGGACCTGCAGGACCCCACCTTCCTGACCAACATGCCGCTGGTAATCAGCCCGCTGGTCAAAAAGCACCGCGAGCGCGAGGGCCTCAGCGAGCGGGCCGACCTGTTTGTGGGCGGCTTTGAGCTGGCCCCGATCTATTCCGAGCTGAACGACGCCTTGGATCAGCGCCAGCGCTTTGAAGCCCAGACGGCCCGCCGCGAGGCCGGCGACGACGAAGCCCATCAGCAGGACGAGGACTTCCTGCTGGCGCTAGAATACGGCATGCCGCCCACCGCCGGCATGGGCATGGGCATGGACCGCCTCGCCATGCTGCTGACCGACAGCGACTCTATCCGCGACGTGCTGCTGTTCCCGCTGCTGCGCCCCGAAGCCGGCAAGGCAGCTGCGGCAGATGCGGACGCCCCAGCCCCAGTCGATAAGGCTGCTGAACAGGGCGGGCAGAGCGAAGAAAACGCGGGCACTGCTGGCTGAGCGGCCAGCTACACACCGTGCTCACAGGTGGCTCCCGGCCGGGGGCTGCCTTTTTTATTGATCTTTCTGGACTTCTTCGGCCGGCTCCTGATGGTTCTGGACCTGAAAGACTGGCGGCTCTGGCCCTGGGGGAGCTGTAACTGTCCAGAGAACGGACGCCGGCGCCGGCCGGCTGCGGTATGCTCTGAGGCAACCCACAATTCAGCTTTTCCGGTGCCGGCAGCGGGGATATTCTGTTCTGTTCATTTTCTTTGCTGCCGTCCCGGCCACAAGGAGATGACATGACCACACTTGACCGTCAGCCTGATTCTGCCGCGACTGCCCTGTAACCCGCGCACGGCCGCCTGCGCTTCGTTACGGCCGCCAGCCTGTTCGATGGGCACGACGCCAGCATCAATATCATGCGGCGCATCCTGCAGGCCCAGGGCGCCGAGGTGATTCACCTGGCCCACAACCGCAGCGTAGACGAGGTGGTCACGGCCGCCATTCAGGAGGATGCCCACGGCATTGCTGTCAGCAGTTATCAGGGCGGGCATGTGGAGTATTTCCGCTATATGCGCCAGCTGCTCGAAGAGCGCGGCGCCGGGCACATTCAGGTGTTTGGCGGGGGCGGCGGCGTGATCGTGCCGGCTGAAATCCGCGAGCTGCAAGACGCCGGCGTGATCATTTACTCGCCGGAGGACGGCCAGCGGCTGGGGCTGGTGGGCATGATCGAGGACGTGATGCGCCGCGCCGCTGCTGCCGAGCATCCGCAGGCGCCGGGCCTGGACATGCTGGCGCAGGGCGGCAACGCCGAGCTGGCCCGCTTTATCTCGGCGCTGGAAAATGGCACCCTGCCTGCGGAGGAGCGTGAACGGCTGCGCGAGCAGGCCGCTGGGATTCAGACGCCGGTGCTGGGCATCACCGGGACCGGCGGTGCCGGCAAATCCAGCCTGACCGACGAGCTGATCTCGCGCATTCGTCTGGATCAGGCTGATGCCAAGCGGGTGGCGATCATCTCCATTGACCCTTCGCGCCGCAAGTCGGGCGGGGCGCTGCTGGGTGACCGCATCCGCATGAATGCCATCGACACGCCGCAGGTGTATATGCGCTCGCTGGCGACCCGCGAGGCCGGCAGCGAGATCAGCGGAGCGCTGCCGGATGTGATCGCGGCCTGCCGGGTGGCCGGCTTTGACCTGATCGTGGTGGAAACGTCCGGCATCGGGCAGGGCGACGCGGCCATCACGCCACATGTGGACCTCAGCCTGTATGTGATGACGCCGGAATTCGGGGCGGCCAGCCAGCTGGAAAAAATCGACATGCTGGACTTTGCCGACCTGGTCGCCATCAATAAGTTTGACCGCCGGGGCGCTCAGGACGCCCAGCGCGACGTGGGCAAGCAGCTGCAGCGCAACCGTGAAGCCTGGGACCGGATGCCCGCCGACATGCCGGTGTACGGCACCCAGGCCAGCCTCTTTAACGACGATGGCGTCACCGCGCTGTATTTCGGCGTGAAGGACGCTCTGGCCGAGCGTGGCTACACCTGGCCGGAGGGCCGGCTGACCCGCCCTGACGGCAAAGCCAGCACCCGCACCCACGAGATCGTGCCGGCCAGCCGCGCCCGCTACGCTACCTGGCCGAGATTGCCGAAACGGTGCGCAGCTACCACGCCGAGACCGCAGCCCAGGCGCAGGTGGCGCGCGAGGTGCAGGACCTGCGGCACGCCCAGGACCTGAGCGGCGCTGACTTGGGTGCCCAGATTGCCGAGCGCGAGGAGCGGCTGACGCCCGAGAGCCGGAGCCTGCTGGACGCCTGGCCGCAGACCCAGGAGGATTATGCCGGCGACGAGATGGTGACCCAGGTGCGTGGGCGCGAGTTGCGCACCGAGCTGACCACCATAAGCCTCAGCGGGCTGCACATTCCCAAGGTGGCCCTGCCACGCCTGTCGGACCACGGCGACCTGCTGCGCTTTCTGCGCTCGGAAAACCTGCCGGGCCGCTTTCCCTTCACGGCCGGCGTGTTTCCCTTCAAGCGTGAGGGCGAAGATCCCACCCGGATGTTTGCCGGCGAGGGCGACGCCGCCCGCACCAACCGCCGCTTCCGCCTGATTTCCGAAGGGATGCCGGCCAAGCGCCTGAGTACCGCTTTCGACTCGGTCACGCTCTACGGACAGGACCCTGACCCCCGCCCCGATATTTACGGCAAGGTGGGCACCAGTGGCGTCAGCATCGCCACGCTGGACGATATGCGGGTGCTGTTCGACGGGTTCGACCTCAGCGACCCCTCCACCTCGGTGTCCATGACCATCAACGGCCCGGCGCCCACCATCCTGGCGATGTACCTGAATGTGGCGATTGAGAAGGACCTGGAAAAATTCCGGGAGCGCGAAGGCCGTGACCCTGCCCCGGAGGAGCGCGCTGCGCTGCACGCCGAGACGCTGCGGCAGGTGCGCGGCACCGTGCAGGCCGACATTCTCAAGGAAGACCAGGGGCAGAACACCTGTATCTTCAGCACCGAATTCAGCCTCAAGGTGATGGGCGATATTCAGGAATACTTCGTGCAGAACGAGGTCCGAAACTTCTACTCGGTGAGTATCAGCGGCTATCACATCGCGGAAGCCGGGGCCAACCCGATCACCCAGCTGGCCTTTACGCTTGCCAACGGCTTTACCTACGTGGAAAGTTACCTGGCGCGCGGTATGCAGATTGACGATTTCGCGCCTAATCTGAGCTTCTTTTTCTCCAACGGCATGGACCCGGAATATTCGGTGATGGGCCGGGTGGCGCGGCGCATCTGGGCCGTTGCCATGCGCGAGAAATACGGCGCCGCCGAGCGCAGCCAGAAGCTGAAGTACCATGTGCAGACTTCAGGCCGCTCGCTGCACGCGCAGGAGATGGATTTCAATGACATCCGCACCACCCTGCAGGCCCTGATCGCCATCTACGACAACACCAACAGCCTGCACACCAACGCTTACGACGAGGCGATCACCACCCCCAGCGCCGAGAGCGTGCGCCGGGCGCTGGCGATTCAGCTGATCATCAACCGCGAGTGGGGCGCTGCCAAGAACCAGAACCCTAACCAGGGCAGCTTCTTCTTCGAGCGGCTGACCGACATGGTGGAAGAAGCGGTGCTAGCCGAGTTCGAGCGCCTTTCCGAGCGCGGCGGCGTGCTGGGCGCCATGGAAACCGGCTACCAGCGCGGGCGGATTCAGGAAGAGTCCATGCTGTACGAGCACCAGAAGCATGACGGTACCCTGCCGATCATCGGGGTGAACACATTCCTGAACCCGAATCCCCAGGCGGCTCCTGAACTGGAACTGGCCCGCGGCACCGAGGAAGAAAAGCAGGCAGCGCTGCAGCGGCTTCGCAGCTTCCAGGCCGAACACGCCGCCGAAGCCCCCGCCATGCTGGAACGGCTGCGCCAGGCTGTGCTGGACGGTGACAACGTCTTCGAGGTGCTGATGGACGCGGTGCAGGTCTGCTCGCTGGGGCAGATCACAGGAGCGCTGTTCGAGGTGGGCGGGCAGTACCGCCGCAATATGTAAATGCCAGGCTGCTGGGAGCAGACCGGGGAAACGTTTGGTCTTTCCCGGACAGGCCGGAGAAAATGCTCTAGGCTAGAAGCCGCATGTTGAGAAAGCCCGCCCTGATCTTCACTGCCCTGCTGACGCTGGTGGCCTGCAAACCTGCTCCCGAGACGCAGACCGCGTCCGAGCCGGCGGTGCAGGCCCTTCCCATTCCCGCCGCCCCCGGAGCGGCTCCGGCCGATCCGCAGCCAGCCGAAGAGGCCGTCAAGGCGGCTCTGGTGGCCGAGCCGGAAGTGGCCCCGCCCCCAAAACCCAAGACGCAGGAGGTGGCGGGCGACCTGACCTGCTCGGGCGTGCTGGCCCGGCAGGCGGTGGAGGGCAAACTGGTGGTACCCACCGGCGCCAACTGCCGGCTGTTTGAAAGCCAGGTAAACCGGGGCGTGGAGTTGCAGCGCGGCTCGGCGCTGACCCTGGCGGACACCCAGGTGGGCGGCAATCTGCAGGGCAGCGAAGTTTATAACCTGGAAATTGAGGGCGGCCGGATCAAAGGCAATGTCGAGCTCTCACAGGGCCAGACGGCCAGCCTGACAGGTGCCCGGATAGACGGTGACCTAGACGTTTCCGGTCAGCAAGGCAGCGTGGTGATCAAGGGCACCCAGGTGGGCGGTGACCTGCTTTGCCAGGACAATGCCAGCGTGCAGGGCGGGGACAATCAGGTCACCGGTCAGCGCAGCGGCCAGTGCGCCGGCCTGTAAGCCAGGCTGCCAGCGCGCCCCCGGCAGCGGCCGGGTACAGATACAGAGAAAGAGAAAGAACCCCGGCCGAGCTGACCGGGGTTCCTGTGTGGAAAGTAGAGGAAAAGGAGGGGGGCTTAGGCCTGGGGCTTGAGCAGGTAGCCTTCGGTCACCCGGCGGTAGTCCTGCACCTGTTGCTGCTGCCAGGCTTCGTCGTAGCCGAGTTCTTCGGCCAGGAGCTCAGCCACGCGGGGTGCGGCTTCCATGCTGGCGCGGGCGTCCAGCAGCTGTGCGCGCAGGCGGCGGGCCAGCACGTCTTCCACGGTGCGGGCGCTTTCCATGCGGGCGGCCCAGCGCACTTCAGCTTCGGTGTAGGGAAGAGCCGGGTTCAGCGGTTTGTCGGAGCCGGGCAGCTGCTGGATACGGTGAGCATCGGTGCCGTACACCTTCCAGTGGTCCGGCTGGTCTTCGTCACTCCAGCCGTGCAGGTGCAGCGCCTGGGTGGTGCTGACCCGGTTGGGTAGCCCGGCGACCTTCTCGGACTTGTTCACGGTGTCTTCGCCCATGCGGCGGTAGGTGGTCCACTTGCCGCCGGTCAGGGTGACCAGGCCGCCGTCCGAGATCACCACGATGTGGTCACGGCTGATGGCCTTGGTATCGCTCTCGTCGGCCGGCTTGACCAGCGGGCGCAGGCCCACATACACACTGCGGACATCGTCACGGGTGGGCGCTTCGTCCATGTAACGGCCAGCGGTCCGCAGAATGAAGTCCACTTCCCCGGGCAGCGGGCGCGGCTCGAAGGAAGCTTCGGGCACAGCGGTGTCGGTGGTACCGATCACCACGTGGTCGTGCCAGGGCACGGCGAACAGCACACGGCCGTCGTCGGTGCGGGGAATCATGATGGCGCTGTTGCCGGGCAGGAACTTCTTGTCCACCACCACGTGCACGCCCTGGCTGGGCGACAGCATCGACTTGATGGCGGGGTCTTCCATCTTGCGGATGTCGTCCACCCACACGCCGGTGGCGTTGACCACGACCTTGCCGCGTGCCGAGTAGGCACTGCCGGTTTCCTCGTCGCGGAACTGCACGCCGCGCACTCGGCTGCCGTCCTTGATTAGGCCAGTCACGCGGGCGTGGTTCAGGGCCACACCGCCAAAGTCTTCCAGGGTCCGCAGCAGCGTGATGGCCATGCGGGCGTCGTCGAACTGACCGTCGAAGTACAGGATGCCGCCAGTCAGGCCGTCTTTCTTCAGGGTGGGAATCCGCTTCAGGGTCGCCTGCTTGTCCAAGTAGCGCGAGCTGCCCAGGCTCAGTCGGCCGGCCAGCAGGTCGTACATCTTCAGGCCGATGCCGTAAAAGGGAGCCGACCACCAGGTGTAGCAGGGCACCACGAATTCCAGGTCGCGCACCAGGTGCGGGGCGTTCTTGCGCAGCAGCCCGCGTTCGTGCAGGGCCTCGCGCACCAGGCTGACGTTGCCCTGGGCCAGGTAGCGCACGCCGCCGTGCACCAGCTTGGTGGAGCGGCTGGAGGTACCCTTGGCGTAGTCGTTGCCTTCCAGCAACAGCACCGAGTAGCCACGGGTGGCCGCTTCAACAGCGGTGCCCAGGCCGGAGGCGCCGCCGCCGATCACGATAAAGTCCCACTCCTTGTCCTGAGTGGCGGCCTGCAGCTGCGCGGTGCGGGGGTCAGAGTTCGGTTGAGTCATGGCAGAACATCCTTTCGAGATGAGGGGGTCTCTAGATTATGAACATATGTTCGCATACGCTGAACATAATTTCAAAAGGTGAAGCTTAATCAACTGTAGCCCGTTTGGGCGCAGGGGAGAACAGGCAAAGGGGCAGAAGAACCGCCGCTCAGCGGTGCCCTTCTGCCCCTCCGAGCGGCCTTGAACAGGTTTAGGATTCGGCCTGAATCCAGTTGCGGCTGCGCTCCACGGCGCGGCGCCACTCGGCCATGCGGCTTTCGCGCTCGTCGGCCGACATCTGCGGCTCAAAGGTCTTGTCCACCTTCCAGCCCTGCTCGATGGCGTCGGTGCTGTCCCAGTAGCCTACTGCCAGACCAGCCAGGTAAGCGGCGCCCAGCGTGGTGGTTTCGGTGATCTCGGGGCGTACCACCGGCACGCCCAGCAGGTCGGCCTGGAACTGCATCATCAGGTTGTTGCGGCTGGCGCCACCGTCCACACGCAGTTCCTTGAGTTCCAGTCCCGAGTCGCTCTGCATGGCCTGCAGCAGTTCGGCCGACTGGAACGCCACCGCTTCCAGCGCGGCGCGGGCGATGTGGGCCGCGGTGGTGCCACGGGTCAGGCCGGCCAGGGTGCCGCGGGCGTAGGGGTCCCAGTAGGGGGCGCCCAGGCCAGTAAAGGCCGGCACCAGATAAGCGCCGCCAGTGTCGGGCACGCGGGCCGCCAGTTTCTCCACTTCCTCGCTGGAGCGGATGATGCCCAGGCCGTCGCGCAGCCACTGCACCACGGCGCCGCCGATAAAGACGCTGCCTTCCAGAGCGTAGGTGCGCTGGCCGTCCAGCTGCCAGCCCACGGTGGTCAGCAGCTGATTGCGGCTGGGCACCGCCTCATGTTCGGTATTCATCAGCATAAAGCAGCCGGTGCCGTAGGTGTTCTTGGCCATGCCGCGTTCCAAGCAGGCCTGGCCGAAGGTGGCGGCCTGCTGGTCACCGGCAATGCCGGCAATCGGAATCCGGCTGCCGAACAGCCCGGCGGCGGTTTCGCCGTACACTTCGCTGGAGTTGCGGACTTCGGGCAGCATCGAGCGCGGCACGTTCAGCAGCGCCAACAGCTCATCGTCCCACTCGCCGGTGTGGATGTTGTACAGCAGGGTCCGGCTGGCGTTGGAAGCGTCGGTGATGTGCAGCTGGCCGCCGGTCAGGTTGTAGATCAGCCAGGAATCCACCGTGCCGAAAGCCAGGTCGCCGGCCTCGGCCGCCTCACGGGCGCCGGGCACGTTGTCCAGAATCCACTTGACCTTGGTGCCGCTGAAATAGGCGTCCAGCAACAGGCCGGTCTTTTCGCTGATCATCTGGTCCTGGCACTCGGCCTTGAGGCGGTCACACAGTTCGGCGGTGCGGCGGTCCTGCCACACGATGGCGTTGTGGATCGGCTGGCCGGTGTTGCGGTCCCAGACCACCGTGGTTTCACGCTGGTTGGTGATGCCGATGGCGGCGATGTTGCTGGCGCGCAGGCCGGCGCGGGTAATGGCTTCCTGAGCCACGCCGCTTTGGGTGCTCCAGATTTCCTCGGCGTTGTGTTCCACCCAGCCGGACTGGGGAAAGTGCTGCTCGAACTCGCGCTGCGCCACGGCCTTGATGTGGCCCAGGCGGTCGAAGACGATAGCGCGGCTGGACGTGGTGCCCTGATCGAGCGCCAGGATGTATTTGTTGTGGTTGGTCATGGGAAATGCCTTTCAGAAACCTTTTTAAAGAGAAAGCTGAGGGACGGCAAGGGAAGTGCAGAAAAAGCGCATTCCGGGCCGCAGCATACCGGAGCGGGGTCTCCCGGTGGCCACGGCCCGTTCAGTATGAGCGCCTTACTGGGGCCCAGCGTTGGGGCTGGGGTCGGCGCCCTGCTGCGGGCGGGTGTCGGCCATGTTGGCGGCGGCCAGCGGCCGGCCGATGCCCCAGTCGTAGATAAAGGCACCCAGCACGCTGCCGACCAGCGGGCCCAGGATGGGAATGGTCCACACGGTCAGGTCCTCAAAGCCGTTGTTCTTGAAGCCGGCCACCGCCGCGAACAGGCGCGGGCCCAGGTCGCGGGCGGGGTTGATGGCGTAGCCGTTCATGGCGCCGAAGCTCATGCCGATCGCCATGATCACCATCGCCACCGCCAGCGGGCCCCAGACACCGCCATCTTTGTTGTTCAGCTTGTCGCCGATGGCCAGAATCAGGCCCATCAGCAGGGCGGTGCCCACCACCTGATCCACAAAGCCGGGCCAGAAGCCGGGGTGCGCCGGGAAAGTGGCGAACACGCCAGTGGTGTGATCAAAAGCCGGGTCGGCCACCACCCACTGCGAGTGGTAGACGGCGAACACGATGGCGGCGCCCACAAAGGCGCCTAGCAGCTGCGCTGCCGTGTAGGGCAGCACCTTGGACCAGGGGAAACGGCCGGTGGCGGCCATGCCCACGCTGACAGCCGGGTTGAGGTGCGCGCCGCTGATGGTGCCAGAAATAAAAATACCCATCAGCACTGCAAAGCCCCAGCCGAACGTAATGTTGGTATAGCCGCCGTTCACAACTTGTCCGGGCATATCGGGGTTGGCGAACAGAACCACCATCGCCACCACACCGACCCCGAACAGGATCAGCACCATGGTGCCTAGGAATTCGGCAATACACTCCTGCATCAGAGTAAATTTCATACTTCTCCTTCAGGGGTCCAGGGACATGGTCCGGCAGGGCCCAGGCTGATTTCTTGGTGCCTGTATCGTGAAGGAGGCCTGAACAATTGTCAAGCTTTTGTGAGCAGATGTTCAAGATATCTTGGGCAAATGTCCCCTGGGAATCCGGTGCCTGGGGCCTTTTTCTGGCCTGGGCACGCTGGAGAAGTTAGGAGGCGAACTGGGTCGCCTGGCCGGCCACGATGTACCAGGTTAGGAACAGCCCAGCCAGCACCGCGCCGGTGTAGCTGCGGCCAGTCAGCCGGGCAAAATGGGTCAGGAAAAGCGAGACGAGCACCAGAATCGGCAGGAACTGAATGGCCACAATCACGTTTAGTGGTTCCGAGGGCGTGAACAGCAGTCCGGTGGTAAAAAGGCTGCCGTACTGCAGCGCCAAGAACAGCGCGAAGCCGCCGGCCAGCAGCAGCGCGTTGGTCAGGTAAGAGGGCTGGGTGCCCCGGCGCATCTGCCGCTGAAGGACCAGCGCGGTGACCCAAGTGTAGGCCAGGAACGGCGGCAGGTAAGCCAGGAACATGCCGAACTGGGCTTGGTTCATCAGCTTGAGCCCCACGAACCAGAAACGGAAATCCGACTTGAAGAAGAAATCGGTCAGCAGCAGCGCCAGGTAACCGCTGCCCAGCGCGCCCAGTGCCAGCAGTGCCGAGCGCCACAGCTGGCTGCCCAGGTTGAGCGGTGAGCGGCTGATGGGCGTAGCTGCCGTGGCTACCGGATTGGTGTTGGCTGCTCCCGTCCCTGCCGCGTTCAGAGCTGCGGCCCTGCCTCCTGCGGGAGCAACTTCAGCTGCTGGCTGGCGGCGCTGCCAGATCAGGTAGAGCACCAGTGAAATCAGGGTGTTCAGCAGCGCCCAGACCATGATCTGGTTGGTGATGCTCTGCGGCCACAGCGCATTTGCCGGCAAAGCTGTAGCGGCCCAGCGGAAAAAAGGGAAAAACGTCAGAACCGGCAGCAGCACCGTGATGGCGGCCGAGACCCACCAGCCGGCGTTGTTGGCGCGGGCTGGGGCCAGTGGGGCCTGGGCCAAAGGCGCGAAGTAGCGCGAGCGCATCAGCAGGCTGCCGCTGCCCATCACCAGCAACACGAAGCCGGCCCATCCCAGGGTGGTGCCCAATTCCTTCCAGGGCCAGATCTGGTTGGCGGCGGGCAGCGGCTGAGCGCCTGTCAGCGTCTGATCAAACCAGCTGATGGCGTGCCCGATGGCCTCACGCGAGAGGTGATCGCCGGGGTGGGTGGTTGCCGGGTTGTACAGTACCCGCGCGGTACCGTCAGCCACGTTGCCGTACACTTGCCCCGGCTGAATGGCAGCATCAGTGCCGAAGACTTTCTGCAGCTTTTTGCTCTGCGCGATGTCGCTGCCTTTTTTCACCTCCCACATCAGCGGGGCGAACTCGTCATAGCGGCTGAAGACCAGCGCCAGGTTGTGGGGGTACTCGGTGGTGCCTTCGGGCGCCCGCTTGGAGCCGGTGGACGACCCTTCCAGCACCATGGCCTTATACCCGTCCGGAATGGCAGCGGCGGCGCTCAGGATGGTCCAACCGCCCATCGAGTGCCCTTCCAGGCCGATGTTGTCCGGGTCCACGAAATCCAGGTTACGCAGGTAGTTCAGTCCGGCTGGGCCGCCGTAACCGTTGATGAAGGCAGGAGCTTGGCTGTAGCCGTGCCCTGCCTAATCCAGATTCAGCACCACATAGCCACGCCGGGCAAATTCCAGCGCGAAATCTCCCTGCGACTCGCGGGAATTGATGTAACCGTGTACTGCCAGAATGCCGGGGGCCGGGTGGTCCTTGCTGACGCCCCTGGGGATGTACAGATGGGCGCTCATCAGCTGGCCGTCTGTACCGGTAAAACGCAGGTCCTGAATCTCAACCTGTCCCCAGCCTGTCTGAATGCCGTAGGCGAGAGCGCCCCCAGCCAGAATCAGGCCAGCGCCCAGTGCAGTCATTTTCTTTCCGTTGGTCATAAAAGCCTCCGGGCGGCCCAGCGCGTGTCAGACAACCTGGCAAGGCTGCCTCCCGGCGCCAGGCGACGCCGTTTTTGTGATCTTGTCGCTGAGGTGCGCTGTGACAGACGCTGAAGCAGAGTTCCAGCCGGCGGCCACCTAAATCTGCATAGGCCCGCGCCGGCGGTACCCCAAAAGCGGTGCTGAATTGCAGTCTGAGAAACAGAATTATGATGAGCAGTCGGGTGGACACTTGTCAAGGCAGGCTGAACATTTGCTCGGTCTGGTCCCCGCTGGACCGGGGCAGAGGCTATGCTGAAATCCCATGACCTCCGTTTCACAGACTGCCCTGGCCGTGCAGGTGGCCCGGCTGTACTACCATCAGGGCCTGACTACCGGCGAAATTGCCGCCGAGCTGGGCCTCTCGCGGCCCAAAGTCAGCCGGCTGCTCTCGTTTGCCCGCGAGAGTGGCCTGGTGGAAATCAGGATTCACGACCCCGCCGCGCAGCCGCACTCGCTGGCCGGGCAATTGCAGGAGCGTTTTCCGGGTGTGCAGTTGCAGGTGGTCGGCGTGCCGCCGGGTAGCCCGGAAGAGGACTGGCTACCGCGAGTGGCGCAGGCCACGGCGGCGCTGCTCGACAGCCTACTGCGCAGCGGTATGACGGTGGGACTGGCCTGGGGCAACACCCTGGACGCCGTGTCGCACGCGCTGACGCCCCGGCGCCTGGGCAGCCTGGACTTTGTGCAGCTGAACGGCAGCGCCAACATTCAGGAGCTGGTCAGCGGCTTCGTGACCGATACCGTGACCCGCTTTGCCCGCAACTACGGCGGGCGGGCGCACCTGTTTCCGGTGCCCACCTTTTTCGACGACCCCCGCACCAAGCAGATGATGTGGCAGGAGCGCTCGGTGCGGCAGGTGCTGGACCTGCAGGCTCAGGCAGATGTGCTGCTCTACTCGGTGGGCAGCTCGGCGGCGGGGCGGCCCAGTCATGTCTATACCGCCGGTGCGCTGGATGAAGCCGCTCAGGCTGAGCTGGGCCGGCTGGGGGTGGCTGGCGACATCGCCACCGTGTTTTTCCGCGACGACGGCTCCTGGGAAGACCTGCCCATCAATGCGCGGGCCAGCGGACCAGACCTGGAATTTATTGCCTCACACCCGCAGTCGGTGTGCGTGGTTAGCGGCCTGGGCAAGGTGCCGGCCCTGCACGCGGCCCTGCGCGGCGGGCTGATGAAACGCCTGATTGTGGATGAACCCACTGCGCTGGCTCTGCTGCAACGCGTGACAGCGCCGGAAGCCTGAGTGGCCCAGGTGCGGGGAGAATTCTATTTCTGTGTCTCTCCCCGTTCCTTGCCCTGACCTAGAGCTGCTTGGGCATGTCCCGCCCGCTGGCGGCCTCGGCGGCCACAGTCGCCAGGTCGGCGCCCCCGGCAGCACTCACGGCGGCCAGCACCGCGCCTTCCACGATGGGGGCCTGCGCCACCTGCACCCGCGCCCGCTGGTCTTCGTCCAGCAGCTCCAGCGCCAGGGCGGTGTTCATGGCGGCGCTGCCCAGGTCCAGCAGCACCAGGGCCGCGTCGCCGGGGTCGCTCAGTGCGTCTTCCAGGGCAGCCTGAATGCGCGGGGCGCTGGTGCCCAGGCCGCCTTCCTCGGTGCCGCCGGCGGCAATCAGGCGCACGCCCCCGCCGCCCATCTGCCCGGCCAGGTCGCACACGCCCGAGGCGATCTGGTCACTGTGCGACACGATTACCAGATGCACTGTCATCCGTCACCCGCCACTTCGGCCAGGGCGCGGAACAGAAGCGCGCTGCTGGCGGCGCCGGGGTCAATGTGCCCGCGCGAGCGCTCGCCCAGGTAACTGGCGCGGCCCTTGTGGGCCACCAGCTCGGCGGTGGCGTCGCGGCCCTGCGCGGCGGCGCTGGCAGCGGCTTTCAGGTCGCCGCCGGCCAGGGCTTCCAGCGCCGGTTGCCAGGCGTCCAGCATGGTCTTGTCGCCGGGAGCCGCGCCGCCGCGCTGCACCAGCCCGTCGTAGCCGGCCTGTAGCGCGGCCCGCAGGTCCTCGGCGCTCCACTCGGCGGCCTGCGGGTTCACACCCGCCGCCCGCAGAAAAGCGGTGCCGTACAGCGGCCCGCTGGCCCCGCCCACCTTGGAAATAAAGCTCATGGCGGCAGCCTTGAAGGCGGAGGCCGGGGTTTCGGCGCCGGCGGTGGCGCCGGCGGCCGCCTGGGCGCCGCGCTGCATGCCGCTGCCATGATCGGCGTCCCCGATGGCAGCGTCCAGGGCGGTCAGCTCGGCGGCGTGTTCGTCGATCAGGTCGCGGAAGCGGGCAAAGAAAGCCTGGGCCTGGGCGGCAGTCAGTCCGTTGGTTGTGTCACTGCTCATTTCACACCCCCCAGCGCAGCGCGGCGGTGTTCACCGGTGCGTCCCACAGCCGCAGCAGTTCGTCGTCGGCGCGCAGCACGGTCAGGCTCAGGCCCTGCATTTCCAGGCTGGTCACGAAGTTGCCCACCAGATGCCGCGCCACTTTCAGGCCGCGTTCTTCCAGCAGCTGCACGGCGCGGCGGTGCGCGATGTACAGCTCCAACTGCGGCGTGCCGCCCATGCCGTTGGTCAGCAAAATGACCTGCTCGCCCGCAGCCGCTCCCAGGTCGCTCAGGATGGGGTCCAGCAGCGCCGCGACCAGTTCGTCGGCCGGGCGCATCGGCAGGCGCTCGCGGCCCGGTTCGCCGTGAATTCCGATTCCCAGCTCGAATTCGCCGTCTTCCAGGCTGAAGTTGGGCTGGCCAGCCGCCGGCACCGTCGCGCCGCTCAGCGCTAGACCCATGCTGCGGGTGCCGGCAATCACCCGCTCGGCCACCGCCTTGACCTCGGCCAGCGACTGCCCTTCTTCGGCGGCGGCGCCGGCAATTTTTTCCAGCAGCACGGTGCCGGCCACGCCCCGGCGCCCGGCGGTCCAGGTGCTGTCCTGCACGGCCACGTCGTCGTCAATGGTCACGCTGTCTGCTTTCAGGCCTTCCGCCTGGGCCAGTTCGGCGGCCAGCTCGAAATTCATCACGTCGCCGGTGTAGTTCTTGACGATAAACAGCACGCCGGCCTCGCTGCCTACCTCTTTTGCGGCGGCCAGCATCTGGTCGGGCACCGGGCTGGTAAAGACTTCGCCGGGGCAGGCGGCGGCCAGCATGCCCTGGCCCACGAACCCGGAGTGCAGCGGCTCGTGTCCGCTGCCCCCGCCGGAAATCAGCGCCACGCCGGCCGGCTTTTCACGCCGGGCCACGAACAGCGGCTCGGGGTGCAGGGTGACCAGGTCGGGGTGGGCCAGCGCGAAGCCCTCGCAGGCTTCCCGGACCACGTTCTGGGGGTCGTTGATGATTTTTTTCATGGCGTTCTCCTGAAAGGGGGCTTGTGGTTCCGTGTCTGGGCCGGGTTGTCCGCACCGGGCCAAGTAAAGAAAAAGTGCCGGAAGGTGTACCGGACCGTGTGGAACGGGGGAGGGCGGACAGGGCAGGCCAGAGAACCGGTTGGTGTGAAACAGTCTTATCTTACCCCCGGCGTTATCCTGCCCCTCATGACCGCGCCCCACCCGTCTGCCCCGGCCGAGCCGCCCGCCGAAGCCCACCGCCTGCTGCGTGACCTGTGGGGTTACGATTCCTTTCGCTGGCGTCAGGGCGAGATCGTGGCGCAGGTGGCCGGCGGCGGCGACGCCCTGGTGCTGATGCCCACCGGCGGCGGCAAGAGCCTGTGCTACCAGCTGCCTTCGCTGCTGCGCCCCGGCGTGGGCGTGGTGGTCAGTCCCCTGATTGCGCTGATGCAGGACCAGGTAGACGCCCTGCGGCAGCTGGGTATCCGGGCGGCGTTTCTGAATTCCAGCCTGAGCCTGGACAGCGTGCGCGAGGTGGAAGCGGCGCTGCGGGCCGGCGAGCTGGACCTGCTGTATGTGGCCCCCGAGCGCCTGCTGATGGAGGGGACCTTGCGGCTGCTGGAAAGCGTGCCGCTGGCCCTGTTCGCCATTGACGAGGCGCACTGCGTCAGCCAGTGGGGCCACGACTTCCGGCCCGAGTATCAGGGGCTGGGGGTGTTGGCAGAGCGCTTTCCGAACACGCCGCGTATCGCCCTGACCGCCACCGCCGACGACCGCACCCGCGCCGATATCGTGGCGGTGCTGGGGCTGGAGGGAGCGCCGCAGTTCACCGCGTCGTTCGACCGGCCCAACATCCAGTACCGGGTGGCCGGGAAGGACAACGCCAAGCGGCAGCTGCTGGACTTTATCCGCAGTGAACATGTCGGCGACGCGGGCATCGTGTACTGTTTGTCGCGCCGGTCGGTGGAGGAGACGGCCGCCTTCCTGTCCGAGAACGGCATAGAGGCGCTGCCCTACCACGCCGGGCTCTCTCACGCCCAGCGGCAGCAGGCCCAGGAACGGTTTCTGCGCGAAGACGGCCTGGTGGTGGTCGCCACCGTGGCGTTCGGCATGGGCATCGACAAGCCGGACGTGCGCTTCGTGGCGCACCTGGACCTGCCCAAGAGCCTGGAAGGTTACTACCAGGAAACCGGCCGGGCGGGCCGTGACGGCGAGCCCAGCACCGCCTGGATGGTGTACGGCCTGGGCGACGTGGTCAACCTGCGCCGGATGCTGGCTGGCAGCACGGCGCCCGAGTGGGTGCAGCGCATCGAGAGCGCCAAGCTGGACGCCCTGCTGGGCTACTGCGAGACGGCCGGCTGCCGGCGTGAGAACCTGCTGGCCTATTTCGGGCAGGAGTACCAGGGCCCCTGCGGCAACTGTGACAACTGCCTCAACCCCCCGCAGGTCCGCGAGATGACCCGCGAGGCGCAGATGGCCCTGAGCGCCGCTGTGCGCACCGGCAACCGCTACGGCGCCGCTCACCTGACCGACGTGCTGCTGGGCCGCGACACCGACAAGGTGCGGCAGGCCGGGCACCAGGCGCTGCCTACCTTCGGCGTGGGCGCGGAGCACGACGAGCGCACCTGGCGCGGGGTGCTGCGCCAGATGGTCAGCCTGGGCTACCTGGAAGCCGGCGAACACTACGGCCTAAGCGCCACCGCCAGAAGCCGCGAACTGCTGCGCGGCGGGGCCCAGTTCCTGCTGCGCGAGGAGGTGCTGCGGCCTACCAGCAACCGCCGCAAGTCGTCCAAATCTGCCGCTGCTCCGGCGGACCTGCCGGCCGCTGCCCAGCCAGCCTTCGAGGCCCTGCGCGAGTGGCGCGCCCAAGAAGCCAAGGCACAGGGCATGCCCGCCTACATCATCTTCGACAACAAGACGCTGGCGGCTATTGCAGCGCTGCGGCCTTCTTCGCTGGCGACCCTGGGCACCGTTAGCGGAGTGGGCGCCAAGAAGCTGGAGCAGTACGGGCAGGCGGTGCTGGACGTGCTGGGCGGCCTGGACTGAACCGCTGGGCGGCAAGAGCAGGAAAAAAGGGAAAGCGGCTGCACCGGCCCCTTCCCTTCAACTTTACTTTGCCGGAGCAGGCGCTCCCGCCTTTACCAGATGCGGATAGACAGGGTATACGGCACCTGACGGCCGCTGCGCGCCGCGTTGCGGGTTTGCAGCAGTCGCAGTTCGTAGCGGCCATCGAACGGCAAAATATAGTCGCCGCTGCGGTTGAGTGCCGGGGAGTAAGCTTCCATGTTCACGGCGTCGCGCAGGCTCTTATGGAACAGCACCGGCGTCAGCGGTTGCTGACCCACACCAACTTTTAGGTGCTGGCCCCGGTGGGCATAAAACACGTAGCTGTCGTAGTTGTAACCCCGGACCGTGCCACCGTAGCTGGCGCCGTAGGTTCCCGGCGCAAAGTGAATCTCGCGCTGCACACCGGCCGCGTTCGCCGCGCCGGGGAGCACGGCCAGGGCCAGGGTCAGGGCCAACTTGACGTGCTTGCTTACAGGCTTGTTCATGAGACACCTCCGTGAATTCAGTAGAGAGAGACAGGCAATATCAGGCGGCTGAGTGCTGCCCGGCTGCATGGTAGGACCATATGGTGACGCAAATCTGAAACCAGGATGGGAAGGCGCCGCTCACGCTTACCGGAACACCACCGTGCGGTGTCCGTTCAGCAGCACCCGGTGCTCGGCGTGCCAGGTCACTGCCTGGGCCAGCACCCGGCGCTCTACATCCTGCCCCTGCTGCACCATCGCCGCTACCGAGTCGGCGTGGGTGATGCGGGTCACGTCCTGCTCGATAATCGGGCCCTCGTCCAGGTCGGCCGTGACGTAGTGGGCGGTGGCGCCCATCAGCTTCACGCCGCGTGCGTAGGCCTGCGCGTAGGGCCGCGCTCCCTTGAACGACGGCAGGAACGAGTGGTGAATGTTGATGATGCGCCCCGACATCTGCCGGCACAGCTGATCCGAGAGAATCTGCATATAGCGGGCCAGCACCACCAGTTCCACGCCCTCGCGCTCGATCAGGTCCAGCAGCGCCGCTTCGGCCTGGGCTTTAGTCTCTGGCGTGACCGGCAGGTGAACGAACGGCACCCCGTAGAACTCGGCCAGCGGGGCCAGGTCGGGGTGATTGCCCACCACCGCTGCGATGTCCAGCGGCAGGGCGCGGGAACGCTGCCGGTACAGCAGGTCGCTCAGGCAGTGACCTTCTTTCGACACCATGATGACGGTTCTCAGCGGGCGGCCCTGGCGGTCCAACTGCCAGGTCATGCCGAAGCGTTCCGCCAGCACTGCCATGTCCTGCCGGAAAGCGGTTTCGTCGCCGGGCAGGTCGGTTTCCACCCGCATAAAAAAGAGCCCGGTGTCGGTGTCCCCGAACTGCTGTGACTGAATGATGTTGCCCCCGCTGGCGGCAATTGCCCCGCTGACCGCGTGGACGATGCCAGGTTGGTCCATGCACGAGAGGGTCAGAATCAGGGGGGTGACACGGGAAGCGGCAAAAGCGGGGTCCAGAACAGGCATCCGGCCAGTTTATCAGTTTCCGGCAGTGTCAGCCGCCGCAGGCCTGCGCCAGCAGCACCCCGATTTCGTCGCGGCCCATGCGGCGGCCGTGCAGGCGCAAGCCCGGCGGCAGGGTGCCCCCGGAGCTGGCCGGGCGAAACCGGAATTCGGGCCGCACGATCAGTTCTCGCCCGGCCGTCAGTGCCAGGGCAAAGTCGGTCTGCAGAGCGTAGTGGGCATTCAACTCTTCGCGTAGTCGCCCGGAGTCGCCGCCCAGAAAGGCCACCACCGCCGGGTGCGGCACGAAGTCGTGCTCCAGCTCACGCCGCAGCCGGGGTTCGTCCAGCAGAAAGCCGGCGCCGGTCAGCGTGTACCCGCCGATGCGCCGCCGGCAGGTCTGCGGCGTATCGCCGCGCAGCAGCGTGACCTGCCGGCCCGCCGCCTCGGCTCCGCGCAGGTAGCGCCAGAAAGTACCCAGGCTGGAATAGGTTGCCAGGCTGAGATACCCGGCGGGCCGCTGCGGGAGCGGGGACTTGGGCAGGCCGGCCGTCATGCTTACTGCCGCCCGGCCGCCCGGTCAGTCCTGTCCCTCTCAGCCATCGCTGGGGGTGCGCTTCTTGGGCTTGGTGGCCGCAAAGGCGGTCAGCCGCGCCAGCAGGTCGGGCGGGGTGTTGGTCAGCAGTTTGCCGGCGCTGGGGTTGCGGCCGGCGAAGTCTTCCACCCGGGTCATCAGTTCCGCGAACAGCTCTTCGGGGATGTTCAGCGCGGGGCTGAGGCGCACCGTGCGCTTGCTGCTCAGGCTCAGGTTGGCGATCACGCCGCTTCCATGCAGCTCGCGCATCGCCAGAATTGCGGTGGCCTCGTAGGCCAGCTCCTTGACGGCGCCGGGCAGCGGCAGCTGGCCCACCACCGGGTGAAACTGCATCGCCAGCAGCAAGCCCTGGCCGCGCACGTCCTGCAGCAGGCCGGGGTAGCGGCCTTGCAGCGCCTTCATCCGGGCCAGGCCCTGTTCGCCCAGCCGCAGCGACCGCTCCGGCAGATTCTGCTCTACCAGCAGTTCCAGCGAGCGCAGGCCTACCGCCATGCTCAGCGCTCCACCGCCAAAGGTGTTGGAGTGCCGCTTGGAGCTGAGGCCGCCCAGCATCTTCTTGTAGATGTCCTGCCGGGCGATGGTGGCGCCCACCGCACTCAGGCCGCCGCCCAGCGGCTTGGCGAGGGTGATGATGTCCGGGTCCAGGCCCTGCGCCGCCGACTCGAACCAGTGCCCGGTGCGGCCCAGGCCAGTCTGGATTTCGTCGGCGATGCAGACGATGCCGTGCTCGCGGCACAGGTCGCCCACCCCGGTCAGGAAGCCGATCGGCGGGATGATCACGCCGCCTTCGCCCTGAATCGGCTCCACGATGATGGCGGCCACGTTCTTGGCTCCCACCCGCCGCACCAGCGTTTTCAGGGCTTCCAGGTCACCGTAGGGGCTGGTCAGCGCGCCGGGCACCAGCGGCCGGAAGATGTCCTGATATTCCGGGTTGGGCGTCAGGCTGAGACTGCCGTAGGTTTTGCCGTGATAGGCGCCCCGGAACGAGATGAAATAGCTGGCGTTCGGCCGGTACGCCTTGGCGAACTTCAGCGCGCCTTCCACCGCTTCGGTGCCCGACGAGCAGAAAAAGACCTGGCTGTCAGCGTGCGAGGGCAGCTGTGAGGCCAGCAGCCGCACCAGGTTGGCACCCAGCGCCGCCCGCCATGAGCTGATGCTCTGCTGCGGCAGGACCATCGCCCGGTTTTTCTGCATGAATTCGGCCATAAAACCGGTCAGGTCGGGGTGCATTTCGCCGAAAGGGGTGGCGGCGTAGCTGGCGGCCATGATCAGCCGCTGGCCGTCCATGTCCTGCAGCTCCCAGGGGCTCAGGCGGGTAAAGGGGCCAGCCACGCCCAACATGTCGAGGCCGTACAGCAGCTCTTCGTTGCCGTACTTCAGGTCGAGGTCGCGGGCCTGCTGGGCGCTGAAGCTCTCGTTCAGCACGTCCTCGGCGCGGATCATGGGAGGAAGAGAAGAAGACATGAGTATGAGTGTAGCGCCGGTTCCTGAGTGCTGCTTTCCGGGCGCCGCTTTCCAGGAAATCGTTCCTGAGCCGGGGCTGACCCGCAGCCGTTATGCTCGGAGAATGCAACTGATCAGAATCAACCATGCGGGCGCCCCGCGCTGGGGCCGCCTGGAAGAAGGCACGGTTCACCTGCTGAGCGGCACGCTGCGCGGCGGTGGCCTGAGTGACAGCGAGGACACCGTGCCGTTTGACCCGGCAGTACTGCTGCCTCCGGCCGAACCCAGCAAGATCGTGTGCGTGGGCCGCAACTACGCCGACCACATCCGCGAGATGGGCCACGCCGGCCCCGGCGGCAGCGGCCTGCCGGCCGAGCCGGGCATCTTTCTCAAGGGCCCCAATGCGCTGGCCGAACCCGGCGGCGCCGTGGAGTATCCCGAATGGACCGAGAACTTTCACTTCGAGGGCGAGCTGGCGCTGGTGATCGGACAGCGCGCCAAGAACCTGAAGGCCAACGAGGCGCTGGGCGCAGTGCTGGGCTACACCTGTGCCCTGGACCTGACCGCCCGCGACCGGCAGAAAGAGGACCTGCAGTGGTTCCGCGCCAAGTCGGCTGACCGCTTCTGCCCGCTGGGCCCCTGGCTGGAAACCCAGCTGGACCCCACCGATCTGCATATTCAGACCCGCATCAACGGTGAGGTGAGGCAGGACGGCCGCACCTCGCACATGATCTTCGACCCGGTGCAGGTACTGGTGTATGTGTCGCGTTACGTGACGCTGGAACCCGGCGATATCGTGCTAACCGGCACTCCCGAGGGCGTGGGCCCGCTGCGGCGCGGCGACACGGTCGAGGTGGAAGTGGAAGGCATCGGCGTGCTGACCACCCCCATCGTCTGAGCAAGGGCCCGGCTCAGGTCGCGGCAGCTGCGCCTGGCTCTAGCAGGGTTCGCAGTTTGGCGGCCAGCGCCGCGTAGAACACCGGCCGGTGCAGGTAGGCCAGATGGTCGCCGCGCAGCTGCCCCGGCAGCGGGAACGTGGCGTCGTGGGCCTGCGGAATCACGCCTTCGGTGCGGAAGCTCAGCAGGTCGCTGTAGCTCTACACGTTCCAGAGATAACCCAGGTGTTCGCTCATGGTCCGCTGCGGCGCGGGATGCCCCGGCGGCAGAGTGTCTTCCATCATCAGGCCCAGTTCCTTGAACAGTCCCAGCTGACTGCCCACCGCGCACCAGAGGTCCACCCGCAGGTCCGCCAGTTCCGGGCGGCCGGGCAGCACACTGCTCAGCGCGTCGTAGACCAGCTGGCAGCCCAGGCTATGGCTGATCACCACCAGCGGTTCGTTCTCGGCTTTGGCTCTGGCGTGGGCCCGCTGCAAGGTCTCCACAATGCGCTGCGGCACCGGCCCGGGGTACTGCGGCGTGCCGCGCCCGTTGAGGTAGGTCAGGGCGTCGCCCAGAAAGATGGGCACGAAGTCTTCCAGCGGCCGGCGCACCTGCTGCAAGGTCTGCTGTAGCCGGCGGCGGCGCCGGGCCTGCCAGCTGGCCGGCAGCAGCGCCGGCTGAAAAGCGTGTCCCTCGCGCCGGGCGTCCACGGCGGCCAGCAGCACCTCACTCTGCACCTCGGGTGGCAGGGCGGCGGTCAGCAGCCGCACGCTCTCGTCGGCGGCCGTGTAGGCGGCTGCCTCGATGGTGGCGGGCCACAGTTCGGCCGGGATCTGCGGCAGCAGCGTGTCTTCCAGCCACTGCGCCAGCTCGGCGGGGGGCGCTTCCAGCGGGCGGGGCAGCTCGGGCGGCTGCGGGCTAAAGGCACCCCGGAAGCGGCCACCATGGGTGTACTGGGCGCCCAGGTCACCCCAGTAGAGCCATTCCATCTCCACCGCCTGCGGGTCGCCCGGGCGCATCACCGGGGCCAGATACTCGCGCAGCTGCGCCTCGATGGCCGGCCACTCGATGCCGCGGGTCATCTGGTGCAGGGTCTCCCAGCCGGGTCCGTCGCCCTCGCGGACAGCAACTCCATGCACGAAAATCAGCGGCATCTTTCCCCCGGGCCAGCGGTCAAGGTCGGCATGGGCTCAGCTTAGAGCTTTTAGGGGCTGCGGCGCCCCGCCTCAAACGTGCCGGCTGACCCTGCCGCGCGGCGGGGAAGGCCGTTACACTGAGGAATGACGCTGCATTTCCCCGAAGCGCCGCGCGCCTCGTACGCGCACCGGAAAGGACGTTCATGACCCATAACCGTTACGATGACCGCGCCCGGCTGGTGTTTCACTATGCCCGCGAGGAAGGCAACCGCCTGGGGCATGCCATGGTGGGCCCCGAACATTTGCTGCTGGGCCTGATGCGTGAGGGCGGCAGTGCGTACGCCGTGCTGAGCGAGTTCGGCGTGACCCTGGACTCGCTGCGTGAACGGGTGGAAGAAATCATCGGGCGCGGCGAGGGCTCGCGCCTGAACGACGCCCCCGCGATTACCCCGCGTGCCCGGCGCGTGATGGAGCTGGCCACCGCCGAGGCCCGCGAGATGGGCGCTCCGGTGACCTCCACCGAGCACCTGCTGCTGGGTATTCTGCGCGAGGGTGACGGGGTGGCGTACCGGATTCTGCAGGAAATCAGCAAGGACCCCGACACCATTCGCTGGCGCATTCTGGAACAGGGCGAGCGGAAAAAGCCCGACCCGGCTTCGTTGCCCACCCCGATGCTGGACGAGTTTGGCCGCGACCTGACCCGAATGGCCCGCGACGGCCGGCTGGACCCGGTGATCGGGCGCAGCGACGAAATCCGCCGCGTGACCCAGATTCTGACCCGCCGCACCAAGAACAACCCGGTGCTGATCGGCGACCCCGGCGTGGGCAAGACCGCCATCGTGGAAGGGCTGGCCCAGGCCATTGCCAGCGGCAAAGTGCCCCCGGCCCTCAAGGACAAGCGGGTGGTGAGCCTGGACCTCAGCGGCGTGGTGGCCGGCACCAAGTACCGCGGCGAATTCGAGGAACGCCTGCGCCAGATTATCGAAGAACTGCGGGCCAGCCGCGTGGTGGCTTTTATTGACGAGCTGCATACCCTGGTGGGTGCCGGTGGCTCGGAAGGCACCCTGGACGCTGCCAATATCATGAAGCCGGCCCTCTCGCGCGGTGAGATTCAGGTGGTGGGGGCAACCACCACCGGCGAGTACCACCGCTATATCGAGAAAGACGCGGCGCTGGAGCGGCGTTTCCAGCCGGTGATCGTGCTGGAACCCGGCCCGGCCGAAACGCTGGAAATCCTGCGTGGTATCCGGCCTTCCTACGAGGAACACCACGGCGTGTTGCTGCCGGACAACGTGCTGGAGCTGTCTATCCGCATGGGCGAACGCAGCCTGCCGGGCCGCAACTTTCCCGACAAGGCAATTGACCTGCTGGACGAGGCCGCCAGCCGGGTGAACCTCAACCTCAGCCTGGAACTGCCGGTCAGTCTCAGCGAGGAAGGCCAGCCGATGGTGACCCGCGAAGACCTGGAAAACGTGCTGAACTCGATGGGCGGCGTTTACTCCGACGACCGCGCCGCCGACCTGGTGGACCTGGAAAACGTGCTTGGCGAGCAGGTCTACGGCCAGCCGGAAGCGGTCAAGGCACTGGCCTCGGCGCTGCGGCGGGCCCGGTTGGGCCTGGGCGGGCGCAACCGGGTGTCGGCGTCGTTCCTGTTTGCCGGTCCCAGCGGCGTGGGCAAAACCCACCTCGCCAAGGCGCTGGCCCGCACCCTGTTTGGCTCGGAGCGCTCGCTGATTCGGCTGGACATGTCGGAATATCAGGAGCCGCACAGCGTGAGCAAACTGATCGGTTCGCCTCCCGGTTACGTGGGCCACGAGCAGGGCGGCCGCCTGACCGAAGCGGTGCGCCGTCAGCCGTTCAGCGTCATCCTGCTGGACGAGATTGAAAAGGCTCACCCTGACGTGTACAACGCTTTTTTACAGGTGTTCGAGGACGGCCGCTTGACCGACGGGCAGGGCCGCACGGTGGATTTCCGCCGCACCATCGTGATCATGACCTCCAACACCGGCTTCAACATCGGTCCTACGGTGGGCTTCAGCCCGGTGCAGGCCGATTCCAACGCGCCGCTGCGCCACATCTTCACCCCCGAGTTCCTCGACCGCCTGGACGACGTGATCAAGTTCCGGCCGCTGGGTGAGGCCGAACTGGAACGGGTGGCCGGGCAGCTGCTGGACGAGATGGCCGAGGAACTGGACAGCCGCGACATCGCCGTGAGCTTCGCGCCGGAGGTGGCCCCCTGGCTGGTCAGCAAGCTGAAGGCCCGCAGCCACAAGCATGCCCTGGGCAGCAGCCGGCAGCTGCGCACCCTGCTGCGCGAGGAGCTGGAAGACCCGCTGGCGCTGGAACTGATGGCCGCCGCCCCCGGCCCGGACGGCTGGCGGGTGGTGCTGGGCGAGGACGGCCTGGAATTCCGCCGTGACAAGCAGGTGAAGGCCAAGGCCACCCAGATTCTGGCCTGAGTAAATAGCCTGAGTGAAGAGACAGCTGGCAAGGCCGCCCCGGAATGGAGGCGGCCTTGTTGCACCCCGGCTGTCCTGCCTCAGCGCTTCTTCCTGCCCGGTATCTCTTCTTGCCCGGTATCTCTTCCTGCGCCGTGTCTATTCTTGTTCTGCGCCCAGCTCCTGCCCGCGCAGGGTGGCGGCCACCACCGCTTCGATCACGCTGCTGCGAAACCTGTGGGCTTCCAGCGCCTGAATGCCGGCGATGGTGGTGCCGCTGGGACTGCACACCTCGTCCTTGAGCAGGGCCGGGTGGGCGCGGCTTTCCAGCAGTTCGCCGCTGGCGCCCAGCAGCTTGCGGGCCAGTTCGCCGGCGACCGGCCGGGGCAGCCCCATCCGCACGCCACCGTCGGCCAGCGCCTCGGCAAAGGCGGCTGCGTAGGCCAGCCCCGAGGCGCTCATGCCGGTAAACGCGTCGAAAAGATGCTCGGGGATGTCGTAGGTGTCGCCCACCGCGCCGAACAGCTGCGTGGCAAAGGCCAGGTCGCCGGCCGCCTGCGCCTTGGGCGTGCCGGTCAGGGCGGTTTGCGAGCGGCCGATGGTGGCGGCCAGGCTGGGCATGGCCCGCACCACCCGGCCGGTGTTCAGGCCCCGGCGCAGCGTGCTCAGGGTCACGCCCGCCATGGTGCTGATATAACCGGCGTCGTACTGCGAGGCCCACTCGGCCACCTCCGGAAAGCTGCGCGGCTGCACACACACCAGAATGCGTTCGGCGCCGTTCAGCTCCTGCCGCCCGGCCGTCTGCACCCCGAAGCGTTCGGCCACCGCTGCCGCCTTGCGTGGGTCGCGGCCCAGCACCGCGATGTCGGCCGGGTCCACCACCCCCCGCGCCGTGATGCCCGCCAGCAGGGCGCTGCCCAGTTTTCCGGTGCCTATGATCGCCAGTTTCATGGGGGGCAGTATAGGGGCCGCTGCCGGAACCTCAAGGCCCGGTCAGACAGCTTAAAGGAAGCCGGAGTAGAGTGATTTTCACGGCATGAGAGCAGCTGGTCTGCTCGCCTGCCCCTTTTTATACGGCTCCCGGCCCGTGGTCCTCTGTGGCCCCGGTGCCGTGCGCCCAGCCAAGGAGGCTCTAATGAAAAAAGCTGTGATGTTGATGTCGGTTCTGGTGGCGGCGACCGGTTCTGCGTTCGCCGGTGGCGGCGCGGTGCCTGCGACCAAGGCCCCCCAGCCCACCGTGACCAGCCACCGCTACGCCTGCGCCAACGCCCAGAGCGTGCAGGTGCGTTACGTGGACACCGACCCGGTGCTGAAGCGTGACCCGGTGCTGGCCATAGTGAACTACCACGGTCAGAGCTACGGCCTGGCCCCGGCCGTCAGCGCCAGCGGCAGCCGCTTTGTGGGTCTGGCTGGTCTGAACACCGCCAGCGGCCTGGAATGGTGGGAACACCAGGGCGAAGGCACCCTGAGCACCTACAACCCGGCCAACGGCCAGACCAAGACTCTGGTCTCCGGCTGCCGCATTCAGCGCTGAACTGCACTGACACGATAACTGGCCGCTCCACCGGCCGAGAGTGGCGCGCGCCTCCCCTGACCGGGAGGCGTTTCCTTTTGGCGGCGCGCCGACCCGCTAGCATAGGCGGATGTTCAAAAGCTTCGATGGTTTCACTGACGATTACGGGCGCATCACGACCTGGCCCAGCAGCAAGCGCACCCAGCACAGAATGGCCATTCTGGATTATCTGACCGGCCTGTTCGAATCGGGCCGAATCTACTCGGCCGAGGAAGTCAGCCGGTTGCTGCGCGACCACGCCGACGACGCCTTGGAAGCGACCCTGCTGACCGAGCTGCTGGACGGCGACTACCTGACCCGTGACGAGCGCGGGCTGTGGCGCGCCGACAGCCGCCCGACCGGCGCCAACACGCCTGTGCGGGGCGACTAATGGCGCGCAGCAAGACGCAGTATGTCTGCCAGAGCTGCGGCTACACTTCGGCCAAGCCGCTGGGCCGCTGTCCCAACTGCCAGGCCTGGAACTCGTTCGAGGAACAGGAGGAGAAGCCGGCGGCCGGCGGTCGCTCCAGCCTGGGCGGAGCCTACGGCGGCATCAAGGGCGGCAAAGTCACGGCACTGAGCAGCGTGGGCCGGCGCGAGGAACCGCGCACCTCCAGCGGCATTCCCGAGCTGGACCGGGTGCTGGGCGGCGGGCTGGTGGCCGGCGGCGTTACATTGATCGGCGGCGAGCCGGGCATCGGCAAATCCACCTTGCTGCTGCAGGTGGCCGATCAGGTGGCGCGGCGTGACGGCACGGTGCTGTACGTGGCCGGCGAGGAATCGCTGGAACAGATTCGCCTGCGGGCCGACCGCCTGGGCGTGACCGGCGAAATCCAGCTGACCCGCGACACCCGCGCCGAGCACGTGGCGGCGCTGATGGAGGAGCATAAACCCGCGCTGTGCATCGTGGACTCTATCCAGACGGTGGTGGCCGAGGGCGAAGGCGTCAGCGGCGGCATCGCGCAGGTGCGTGAAGGCACCGCCGTGCTGACCCGCGCCGCCAAGGAAACTGGCACCGCCACTGTGCTGGTGGGCCACGTGACCAAGGAAGGCACCGTGGCCGGACCCAAAGTGATTGAGCACATCGTGGACACCACGGTGTTTCTGGAATCGGTGGGGGCTTTCCGGCTGCTGCGGAGCGTGAAGAACCGTTTCGGGCAGGCCGGCGAGCTGGGCGTGTTCGAGATGCGCGGCGAGGGGCTGGTGGCGGTGGAAAACCCCAGTGCCGCCTTCCTGGCCGAGCGCCCGGTGGGGGTGCCGGGCAGCGTGGTGGCTGCCACCATCGACGGGCAGCGGCCCATGCTGCTGGAAGTGCAGGCCCTGGCTGCCAAGACGCCGTTTCCCAACCCACGCCGGGTGGTGGTGGGCCTGGACCCGCGCCGGGTGGATGTGGTGCTGGCGGTGCTGGAGCGCCGGCTGGAGCTGACATTGGGCGGGCTGGACATCTACGTGAACCTGGCCGGCGGCCTGAAAGTCACCGATCCTGGCCTGGACCTGGCTGCCGCGCTGGCAGTGTATTCGGCAGTGGTGGGCCGCTCGCTGGCCGAGAACGTGGCTGTGTTCGGGGAAGTGGGGCTGGCCGGCGAGGTCCGCTCCACCACCGCCAGCCCCCGCCGCGCCGAGGAAGCCCGCCGGGCCGGCTACCAGCGTCTGATTGTGCCGCCGGGCCTGGAAGGTGCCGCCGGCATTCACAGCGTGGAAGAAGCGGTGGCCGCCGCCTGGAAGAAATAAAAAAACTGGGCGGGACCAGGGAAATTTCCCTGGTCTCGCCTTCTTTGTAACCTCTACTGAGTTGGTGTGCCTGCTTCAGAAGGGGAAAGACAGCTCTTCTTCGTCTTCCTCGTCCTCCTCATGCGGGGTCCTGGGCAGGTGGCCGTCGGGGGCCGGCGTTTCGGGGTGGGCCTTGCCGGTGCTGAAACTGCTCAGCAGGGTGGAGGCCACCACCAGCGCGCCGCCCATAAAGCCGCGGCTGCCGATCCGCTCGCCGATCAGGGCGTAGCTGAACACGGCCGCCCCCACCGGCTCCAGCGCGTAAATCAGGCTGGCCTCGGCGGCGCTGACCGACCGCTGGCCGATGGTCTGGAGCAGGGTGGTCAGCGCGGTGGCGATCACGCCCAGGTACAGCAGCGGCGCCCAGTAGCCGTCGCCAGGCAGCAGCCCATTGGTGCCTTCCAGGCCGCCGGTCAGTGCGGACAGCAGGGTCCAGATCCAGGCGTACAGCGCTACGCAGCTGACCTGCGCCAGGGTAAAAGGCAGGGCCGGGTGCCGGTTGGCCATGCCTTCCAGCGCGATGATAAACCCTGCGTAGGACACGGCGCAGCCCAGCGCCCAGGTGTCGCCGGCCACCCAGCTGCCGCCTTCCCAGGACAGCAGCCCCAGCCCGGCCACCGCCAGCGGCAGCGCCAGCCACAGCGTCCAGGGCATCCGGCGGCCCTGTGCGGCGGCCAGCCACAGCGGCACCAGCACCACGCTGAGTGCTGTGAAGAAAGCAGCGCGGTTGGCAGTGGTGGTGGTCAGGGCCACCGTCTGGGTGCCGTAGCTGGCAATCAGCCACGCGCCCAGAATGGCTCCGTCGCGCCACAGGCCCGGGCTGCGGGGGGCCAGGGTGCCGCGGCGGCGCCGGCGGCGGCGAATCCAGCTCACCGCCGGCGCCAGCAGCAGCGCCGCAACCGTAAAGCGCCAGGCCACCAGCACGGAAGGTGCCAGCTGATCGCCCAGAATCTTGGTCACGGCGAAGGTGCTGCCCCAGATGGCCGTAACCGCCAGCAGAATCAGAATGCCGCGCAGGTGAGCGTTCATCCTTCACCCAGCTTGCTCAGGGTAAACGACACCAAAAAGCCCAGCGCCGCGATCAGCCCCGACCAGTTGTGGTCTTCCTTGAAAGCGTCGGGAATCATGGTGTTCATCAGCATGGCGAGAATGCCGCCGGCTGCCACCGCCGTGGTGGCGGCCACGGTGGCCGGCGAGGCATGGTCAAAGGCGGTGTAGCCCAGCAGCGACGCCACCCCCAGCAGCAGGATCACGCCGGTCCACAGCAGCATGATCTGGCCGGGGCGGTAGTTCTTTTTCATGCCGGCGGCGCCCGAAAGCCCTTCGGGGATGTTGCTCAGGAAAATGGCAATCACCGTGACCAGGCTGACCGCGCTTCCCCCCAGCAGGCTGAGGCCTACCACGATGGATTCGGGAATGCCGTCAATCAGGGCGCCCACCACAAAGGCGGTGCCGCTTTCTTGGTCTTCCTTGTCGCCGCTGTTTCCCTGCCACCGTTCCATCAGGCTGGTGGCGGCCACGTAGAGTGCGGCGCCCCCCAGAAAGCCGGCCGCAGAGGCGGTCAGGCCACCCTGGCTGTAAGCTTCATCCATCAGTTCAAAGGCCAGGGCCGAAATCAGCACGCCCGAGCCAAAAGCCATCACGGCGGCCACCCAGGTTTCGGACAGGCGCAGGCGCAGGCCGGCCAGGGCGCCCAGCAGCAGCGCCGAGCCCGAAACCAGCCCCCAGAATCCAGCCTGAAGCGCTCCGGGCCAGGCAGCAATCACGTCCATTCAGGGCTCCTTTCTGAGCAGCAGGCTTTTGAGGTACAGGCTTTCCGGCACGCTGAGCAGGTGCGGGTGGTCGGCCGGCTGATAGGTGATGTCCACCACCTCGGCGCCGCAGCCGGCCAGGCCCGCAGCGACCCGCGAGGCGTCCAGCAGGTCGTTCACACTGATGTAATGGGCACAGGTGCTGACCAGCACGTAACCGCCGGGATTCAGCATTTCCAGCACCTGCGCGGTGCCGTCGGTAAAGATGCGCTTGGCACGCGGCAGGTCACCCTTCCGTTTGGCGAGGGTGGGCGGGTCGAATACGGCCGCGTCGAAACGGCGATTTTCCTTTTGCAGCGCCGCGAGCTGTTCCAGTGCGTCTCCCCAGCGCACGCCCACGGCCGCACCGTTGCGGCGGGCCACGCTTTCCAGAGTGGCCAGCGCCACGTTGTCCTTGTCGATGGCGACGGCTTTGGCACCCGCTTTGGCCGCGTGCAGGCTGAACGAGCCGGTGTAGGAATACACGTCCAGAAACTGCTGCCCCGGCCGGATCAGCGAGCGCATCAGCCGGCGGTTGTCGCGCTGGTCCAGGAAAAAGCCGGTCTTCTGGGCTTCCAGCGGCCGGAAAGACAGCGTCAGGTCGTCCTCGAAGAATTCCACCGTCTCTGGTAGGTCACCCCACAGTGCTCCGCTGGTCAGTTCCAGGCCTTCTTTGCGCCGCTCGCCGGTGTCGCTGCGCTCGAAGGCGGCCGCCGCGCCGGTTTCTTCCCGCAGCGCCCGCAGAATCAGGTCGCGGTGGCGTTCCACACCGGCGTTACGCAGCTGCACACTCAGCACTTCGCCGAACTGGTCGGCCACCACGCCGGGCATCCCGTCGGCCTCGGCGTGCAGCACCCGCAGGGCGTTGGTGCCCTGAATCCGGCCCTCACGGTGCCCTAGCGCCCGCCTGATCTGGCGGCGGTAAAAGTCCAGGTCCACCGCCTCGTCCTGCCAGGTCAGCAGCCGCAGCGGGGTGGCGCCCGCTTCGTTCCAGTAGCCACGGCCCACAAAAGAACCATCGGGGCCACGCACCGTAACCACCTCGCCGGGCGCGGTGCCCTGCGGGGCGTCCTGAATGTCCTGCTGGTGGCCGAATGGGTAGCGGCCCGCAATGCGGCGCACCGCCTGGGGGGTCAGAATCACGGCGGGGCCGGCGGCCGCAGCTCTCGGGGCCTGGCCCCGGCTGCGCTGGCCGACCTGGGGGGGATTACGTGGAGTGACAACTCCCCGCTCTAAAGAGCGAGGCTTCTCAGGCGACGACATAGATACCTTCCTTATCGTTCACACCTGAAGGCCGTGTCCCGGCCCGGAGAATGTTTCGCGCTGCATTCAAATCTGCATTGTCCTCATGCCCGCAAACCACGCACCGAAAACGCGATTGGCTTAGCCTGTTTTCCTTACAGCGGTGGCCGCATTGGTGACAGGTTTGCGAGGTGTACCGAGGGTCTACGCGAATCACACGCCGGGCAGCTTCTTCCGCTTTCAGGGCGAGGATGTCGAAAAACTGACTCCATCCGACATCGGAGATGGAGCGGGCCAAGTTGGACTTGACCATGTTGGAGACCTTCAAATCTTCGTGGGCGATGACGTCGTGTTCATTGACCAGTCTCCTTGCCGTCTTGTGGTGGAAGTCCAGTCGGGCGCGGCGGATTCGTTGATGAGTCTTGGCAACCAGCTTCACGGCTTTCTTGCGCCTGTTGCCGCCTTTCTTGCGGCGGGCAACGGTGCGCTGCTGGATGCGAAGCTTGCGGAGATTCTTCTGAAGATGGCGCGGGTTCTCCACGAACTCGCCGTCTGACGTGATGGCAAACCATGTTGTTCCTACGTCCACCCCGACGCTTGACCCCGTGGCGGGCAAGGAGCGCTGAGGAACTTCGCAGGTATAGACCGCATACCACTCGCCGCAGTCGTGGACGACTTGCAGGTTCTTTGGTACACCCTCCAGCGGGCGGTGAAACTTGCATTTCACGCTGCCGATTTTGGGAATGTTGATGCGCTTCCCGTCGTCGGTGGGCCTACCAGGGGTAAGCCAGCGGCCCTTCTTCTTATCCCAGACTTCTTTGAACTTAAAACTGGTCCAGCGCTGCATGGGTTTGAAGCGAGGGAATCCCGCTTTCTTGCCTTGCTTCAACCGAGAGAAGAAGCCCTTGAACGCCTTGTCCAGCCGCTCCAGTGGCTCTTGCAGGACATGGGAATAGACCGCAGCGAACTCCGGGCACTCAGCCTTGAGCGCTGTGAGTTCCTTCTGTTGGTCGTACCCCGTAACCGTCTTGCCTTGCTTCTTGTACGCCGCAATCCGCTGCTCTAGGGCAGCGTTGTACAGCGTGCGGGTGAGCCGCAGCGTGTTAAACATGGTGGCCTCTTGAAGCTTGGTTGGGTACAAGCGGTACTTGAACACCCGAATGGTGGTATCGTCTGACATGCGAAGCGGCTCCTCTCCGCTTTGCCACGGTCCCGGCTGGTGGTACAGCGCGGGGCCATTGCTCATTTAATTTACCACAGAACGTAGGGCTTAGGCTTAGCCGCCCTACCGGGCGGATGCCGCTAGACCCCGCGCTGAAGTACGGGGCATGCGCGTCATTTTCTGTCATAAAGAAGAGTGTAGGGCAGCGGACGGACGCGGTGGGAGAGGCCCGGGCATTCTACCGCTGGACCCCGCGCCGGCTCGCTGTGATTGATCACAGCAAAACGGACTACTGAAATAAACCGCTGCGAATCTTTCCCGCTGCACCTCAGCCACCGAAACACCGCAGAAAAAGAGGCCGCCTCCTGCGAAGCGGCTCCGTCTGCTGGTGCTGTTCTGAACGCCGTTCACCAGCCGGCGCGGGCGTAAGGCTGCGGCAATTCAGGCGTGATTCCGAATTCGCGGGCGGCCCGCTGCGGCCAGTGGGGGTCACGCAGCATGGCGCGGCCCAGTGCCACCCAGTCGGCCAGGCCCTCTTGCAGCACCTGTTCGGCCTGCATCGGGGTTTCGATTAGGCCCACCGTCATCACTTCCAGCTCGGGCGCGGCCTGCTTGATGGCCTGCGCGAACGGCACCTGATACAGCGGCTCAACCGGAATCTGCTGGCGGGGGTCCAGGCCGCCGGTGCTCACGTCCAACACGTCCACCCCCTCAAAGCGCAGGATTTTCGCCAGGGCCACTGACTGTTCCTCGTCCCAGCCGCCTTCCACCCAGTCAGTGGCGCTGATGCGGACCAGCAGCGGCAGGTGCTGCGGCCAGACCTCGCGCACTGCCCGGACCGTGTCCAGCAGCAGCCGGGTGCGGTTCTCGAACGAGCCACCGTAGTCGTCGGTGCGGGCGTTGCTCAGCGGCGAGAGAAACTGATGCAGCAAGTAGCCGTGCGCCGCGTGGATTTCCACCGTATCGAACCCGGCCACCTCGGCGCGGCGGGCAGCGGCGGCGAACAGGGCCGGCACGGCGGCAATCTCCTCGGCGGTCATTTCGCGCGGCTGGGGGTAATGCTCGCTGTAAGCCTGAGCGCTGGGCGCCAGCACCTCCCAGGCGCCGCGTTCCTCGGAGAGGGCGCCCTGGCCGTCGCCGGGGCGGTGGGTGGAGGCTTTGCGGCCGGCGTGCGCCAGCTGCACCCCCACTTTGGCGCCGTAGCGGTGGACAAAGTCGGTGATGTGACCCAGCGGGCCGATCTGCTCGTCACTCCACAGGCCCAGGTCATAAGGGCTGATGCGGCCTTCGGGGCTGACGGCGGTGGCTTCCAGCAGAATCAGCCCGGCGCCGCCCAGCGCGAACGAGCCGTAGTGGGCCAGGTGAAAGTCGTTGGCCACACCGTTCTGTGCCGAGTACATACACATCGGCGAAACGGCGATGCGGTTGCTGAGTTCGAGGCGTTTCATGCGGGCCGGCAGCAGCAGCTTGGGCGTCACCACCGGGTCGTCGGAGGAGGTCTGCGGGTGGGTGGGAATGGTCATGGCCCACAGTGTAAATCGGGGACAACCGTGATGAACCTGAGCATTTTAGGAATGCCTTGTGGCTTATCCTGTCGCCCTATGTCAGATACCCAACCCGCTGAGCCCCAACCCGCTGAGCCCCGGCCCCAGGCTGCGCCGGCCGCCTCCCGACACCAGAGCCCCGAACAGGTGCGCGAGTATTTCTCCGGCCACCGCACCGTGCGCCAGTACCGCACCGAGAACGGCCAGCCTATTCCGCTGCCCGGCGACCATCTGGACGCCATCCTCTACGCCGCGCAGCGTGCACCCACCCACTCCACCTCGCAGCTGTACTCCATCGTGCACCTGCAGGACCCGCAGCTGCGCGCCCAGATGGCCGAGCTGACCGGCAACGCGCATATCGCCACCGCCGGGGGTGCTTTCGTGCTGTGCGCCGACATGCACCGCATCCAGCAGATTCTGGCGCTGAGCGACGTGGAACCCGGTGCCTGGCCGGACGTGGCCGATCACTTCGCGGTGGGCGACGCGGTGATGGCCGGACAGAACCTGCTGACCGCCGCCGAAATGCTGGGGTATCAGGGCTGCTGGATCGGCGGCGTGCTGAACCACCTCTCCGAAATCGTGGAGGTGCTGGGGCTGCCGCACGGCGTGCTGCCCTTTTCGGCACTGACGGTGGGCCTCAGCGATGAGGACACTCCCTACCGTCCCCGGCTGGCCCGTGAAGCGGTGGTGCACACCGACCGCTACCGCGAAATCGGCACCGAGGAACTGCAGCAGAACATCGAGCAGATGAACCCTATCGCCTCGCGCGGCGGCCAGCCTGGCGACTGGGCCCGCCTGCTGAAGATGTACTGGGGCGCGGGCGGCGCCATGGAGCAGCGCGAAGCTGGCCTGAGCAGCGTCAAGGCGCAGCAAGGCCTGAAGTAAGCCGCAGAAGGGGAGAGAGAGGGCTGGGTGCGTTGATCCCGCCCGCCTGACCCTCTCCAGATGACCAGCCTCTCACCGTGATGTTCTGCGGTGGGAGGCTGGCCGTTTACAGTGGATGTGAAGTGCCCAGCGGCCAGCACTCCTGCACCGCGTAGGCCGCGCCCGGCCCCGGCTTCTGCATTAGCGCAAGGTGCTGGGCAGTCCAGCTGAACCCGTTTAGGTCTGCCAGCTCGGTTTCGGCGGCCGCCAGCAGCCGGGGCAGGTCTGCGCCGCGCCGGCCCAGCGCGAGCGAGAGGTGCGGCTGCATGGCCGGCCCCTCGTACCCAAAACGCTTGGGCGGGTTCAGGGCGTCCAGCAGGGCCAGATGCAGCGCCACTGCGTCCGGGCTGGCTACCGGCAAGTAGAGCGCCTGCCCGCGTGAGAACAGCCGGGCGGCACCCAGCGTCAGCGTGACCGGTGTAGCTGCGGCAGCCACCGCCTGTGCGGCCGGCCGCCAGGTCAGCTCCGGTCCCAGCCCACTGCGGGCTTTCACGGTGATGTGTGGCGTGGCGGCGGCGTCCTGGACGCCATGCTGCATGCGCCAGGCTTGCAGCCGCTCAGCTACTTCCGGCGGGGGCAGCAGCGCCAGCAGGAAGCTGGGGCCAACGTTCATGCCTCAGTCCTGCCGGCGGCTGGTGTTTTCCAGCAGCATCGCGTCGCCCAGCGAGTAGAAGCGGTAGCCGCTGTCCAGCGCCTCGCGGTAAGCGGCCTGAATGCGGTCTACGCCGGCAAAAGCAGCCACCAACAGCATCAGGGTGGAGCCCGGCAGGTGCAGGTTGGTGATCAGCAGGTCCGGCACCCGCACCGGGCGGCCTGGCGTGATGAAAATCCGGGTGTCGCCCTCGCCGCTGCTCACCTCGCCGCGTTCGTTCACGCTGCTTTCCAGCGCCCGCACGGTGGTGGTGCCCACCGCCACCACCCGCCGGCCTTCGGCGTGCGCCCGGTTGATGGCCGCTGCCGTCTCGGGCGAGATGTGGTACTGCTCGGCGTGCATGACGTGCTCCGACACTGAGCCCTGAATCGGCTTGAAGGTGCCGGCGCCCACGTGCAGCGTGATGGCGTGCTGCTCCACGCCCATCTCCCGCAGTTGGGCCATCAGCCCGGTGGTGAAGTGCAGCCCGGCGGTGGGCGCCGCCACCGAGCCGTTCTCGCGGGCGTAGACGGTCTGATAACGCTCGCGCCAGACCGTGTCGTCCTTGCCGGCCTGAATGTAAGGGGGCAGCGGCAGCCGCCCGATCTCGTCCAGGTGCGGCTTGATGTCGTGGTCAAAGCGCAGCAGCCGGGCACCGTCCTCTTGCACGCCCACCACCTCGGCGCGGTGCTGCTGGCCGCCGGGTTGCCCCAGCCACAGCTCATTTCCGGCGCGGCGGGCCGGTTTCAGGTAGGCGCTCCAGAGGTTGGTTTCTTCCTCGCGCAGCAGCATCACCTCGATCTGGCCGCCGCCCAGCCCATTCAAGGCCGGCTTGTAGGCCATTACCCGGGCGGGAATCACCCGGCTCTGGTTGAACACCAGCACGTCGCCGGGCCGCAGCAACTGCGGCAGGTCGTGAAAGATGTGGTGGCGCAGTTCGCCGTCTGCCCGCACCTCCATCAACCGCGAGGAATCGCGCGGCTCGGCGCCGGTCTGGGCAATGCGTTCCTGCGGCAGCTCAAAGTGCAGTTGGGCCAGCACCGCGTCAGAATCCGGCTGCGCCGTTTCGGTCGCCTGTGTGGCCCTGTCTTTGTGGTCCATCTCAGCCACTCCCTTACTCTTCTTCGGTGTCGGCTTTTTTGCGGGCCGGCATCAGGGCGCCGCTGAGGCCCGGCAGGTGGGTGAACTTGTCGGCCGCGTCGATCAGCTTCTGGGCGGTGTGTTCACGGAAGGCCAGCACTTCCACCCGCTTGCCGCGTTCCTGCAACAGTTCCACGATGTCGGTAAAGTCACCGTCACCGCTGCCCAGCACGACCACGTCAAGGTGGTCCATCATCCGCACCATGTCGGCCACCATGCCCATATCCCAGTTGCCCTCATAGATAGGCCGGCCCGAGTCGTTGACAAAGTGCAGCGTCAGGTTTATGCGCCGCACCTTGTAGCCCAGGGTGGACAGCTTGTAGATAAACGGCAGGGCGGTGCTTTCGCCCTCGCGCTCCACCGTGTAGGCGATAGCGTGAACCAACTCGCGGCCGTCGGTGCCGGCGTGCAGCAAGGTCTCGAAGTTCACGGTGCGTTCCAGCAGGTCACGGGCCGAGTGGTAGAGGTTCTGGGTGTCAATAAAAATGCCCACGCGGGGCTTGGGGGTAATGGACTGCATTGTGTTTTCTCCTGTTGTGGGGGGTCTGCGGTCACCTGAAAAAAGGCGTGGCGACCGCTCCTGCTAGCCTAGCGCAACCCGGCGCGGCCGGCTGAAAAAAGACCCCGCCCAAGCCGGTGCCGGCCTGGCGGGGTGCCTGACAGCAGGGCTGCCGGGGCCTCAGCGGGCCTGGCGCCAGAGTTCTTCCAGCACCTGCCGGGTGGCGTCCGGCTGGTCCCACTGCGGCAGGCCGTCGGTGCCGGCAATCCGCACAGCGGCCACGTTGCGCTTGGCATCGAACTGTGGCAGCAGATCGAACGAGACGAAGGGGTCCTTGTCATACAGCACGGCGGTGGGCACCGTCAGCTTGCTGTAGAGCTTGTCGTAGGCGCCTTGGGTAAACAGCTTGCCACTCAGGAAGTACAGCGGAGCGTTGGACGCGCCGGGCTGGCGGCTGGATTCCCAGGAGTACTGCACCACGTCCTCGGGCACCGGGCCGCGGAAGCTCTTGTTCAGGTAGTACTTCAGGCTGGCGCGGGTGCGCAGCAGGCTGTACAGCGGATCTTCAACCTTACTCAGCAGGTTGTAGGCCCGCTCACCACGGTCGCTCTCGGTGGACTGCTGGCTGCCTCCTCGGGCTTCACCCAGGCCGCTGGGGCTGAGTAGGGCCAGGCTGCGAATGCGGGGTTCTTGCAGCGCCGCGCGGGCGGCAAACTCACTGCCCAGCGACAGCGCGACCACGTCCACATCGGTGTCCAGCTTGTCCACCAGCGCCAGCAGGGCCTGGGACATCAGCTCGGGGGTGTATTTGGTGTCGGGGCGGTCACTCTGACCGAAGCCGGGCCAGTCCAGTGAGTACACCGGGCGCTTGCCGGCGTAAGCGTTCCACAGCGGCTTGACTTCGTAGGTGCTGGCGGCCGCGTTGACCGAGTGGGTCAGAATCAGCGGGCGGCCTTCGCCGCTGTCGCTGGCGTAATAGCGCACCTTGCCGAAGCCGGGCAGGTTCAATTCGCGCACTTCTCCGTTTACGGCAGGGCGCAGGCCGCGGGGCGTCTGGGACGGGTTGGCCTGCACCTGCTGGCTCTGGGCGGTACTGACCTGCACCGCCTGGGCTGCCGCCGCGCTGAACAGGCCGGCAGCCAGCAGCACCGCTGCGGCCGTTACAAGTTTGGGCGTCGTTTTCCGTTTCATATCAGACCTCCTTGGTAGTCAACTCCATATTAGTCAATCCTGACTACAGCTAAGATGAGCGGGTGACCAAACTTCCTTCAGACCGGCCCGCCTTGCCGGACGACGAGCGGATTCTGCTGCTGCTGGGTCTCTTGACCGAGCAGGACCGTCACGGCTACGAGATCAACGACTTTATTGAGCGCAATCTTGAGGCCGTTATTCGCCTTAAAAAAGCCACCGCCTATCAGTTGCTGGACCGCCTGGAAGCCCGTGAGCTGATTGTTAGCCACACTGAGGCGCAGGCTCAGCGGCCCACCCGGCGCGTTTTTCACCTGACTGAAGCCGGCCGGACCCACTTTTGTCAGCTGCTGGAAGACCAACTGCGTCAGGCCCCACCCCTGATTCCCGAGGGCAACGTGCCGGTGATGTTCTCCGAGTACATTGCGCCGCCGCAGTTGCTGACCGCGCTGCGGGAACGGCTGGCCCAGGTCGAGGCCCAGCTGGCCGGCTGCGACGCGGCCCGCCAGCCCTGCACCGCCGGCGTGGGGCTGGCGCTGGAGCGTATCGAGCGGCTGACCCGCGCCGATCGCGACTGGCTGCGGGACGCCGTGGCCCGGCTGGAGCGCGAGGTGGAAGCCGGGGGTGGCAGCGACTCGGCCTCTTCCGCAGGCTGAGCGTGGTCTCTGCGGCCAGTCCACTTCCCAGCTGATCTCAGCGCCGTACCTCGAAGCTCACGTCGGGCAGGCGCACCTGTTCCACATTCCCTCCAAAACCGGTGGGAAAGCTGGCTTGCAGGGTGTAGCGCCCTGCCGGAACCCGCTTTCCGAACGGGTCGCGTAGGTCCCAGCTCACCTCCCGGCGGCTGTCCTGCTGTGGATCTACCAGAGCCACCCGCTTCCCGGCCGCCACCCGGGTGGGGCCGATGCTGTTGGTGGTGCAGGTTCCGCCTGCCGGCTGGGGCCGCACCACCTCGCCCGACTCGTTCACCACCTGCCAGACCAGAGTGCCGCAGCGGCCCGGCTCAAAGACGAATTCCAGGTCCTGCTGGCCGGTGTTCTCGAACCAGAGGATGAAGGTCAGGGGTGTGCGCCCGCCGACTTGCTCTGGAGCTTCCAGCCAGGCGCGGAAGCTGGCATCCCAGGTGGTGCGGGGGGCCACCTCCCTGGGCGGCACGGCCCTGAAATGTACGGCGTCTAGCGGTATGCCGGCCCGCCGCAGCCGCTCCTGCGCGGCAGGAACGTGGTGCGGCAGCTCCAGGTCTGCTGTGACCCAGTTTTCGCGCCACAACTGCCCTACTCCATTGACCCCTTTGCCCCCTGCGGCCACCACTCTGGCCTGGGCCAGCTCCAGCGCGCTGTATTTGACCGGTTCCCAGCGCTTGACGTGGCCCCGGTAGTCATGTCCTTTCACGGCTTGCAACGCCTGGAGAATGTCCTCGCGGTTGGCCGGGGTGTCCTCAGTGAGCCGGATGACCCAGGGACCTTGACCATTTGAACCCCACATCTCGGCAAAGCTGGGCGCGCGCCGCGCAATGGCCGTTTCCTGCGAAGGCGCATAAAAGTGCCACCCGAACGACGTAGAGGCCAGCGGAATGACTGGCCAGAGCAGCGCCAGCATGGGAAGCAGTAGAAGCACAAGAAGCAGTGGCCACCAGCGACCAGCCGCGCTCTGGCGGGACCGCCGGCTCTCCCTGCAGCTGGGGGCATCTTCTGCATGGCTCCAGCCTATCTGAGCGCCCTGACGTGGTCCTGAGCGCCGCCGGAAAGCGCCGGGCCGCTTTTGCTTATGATGTCCTTATGACCACATCTCCGTCCGCCGACCTTTCCGCCCAGCTGGACCGCGAGTCGGCCCAGGCCGAACTGTTCGAGCTGCTGCGTATTCCCTCGGTCAGCTCCGACAGCACCCGCACAGCCGACATGGGCCGCACCGCCGAGTACCTGCGTGCCAAGCTGGCTGCCCTGGGCTTCAGCGCCCGGGTGGACCCGACCGCCGGGCATCCGGTGGTGTACGCCGAGCGCCTGAATGCTCCGGGCAAGCCCACCGTGCTGGTGTACGGCCACTACGACGTGCAGCCGGAAGACCCGGTCGAAGAATGGGTCAGCCCGCCTTTTGAGCCCGAGGTGCGGGACGGCCGCATCTATGCGCGCGGCGCCACCGACGACAAGGGCCAGGCCTACGCCCACGTGCGCGGCGCCGAGCTGCTGCTCTCGCAGGGCGAACTGCCGGTGAACCTCAAGTTCCTGCTGGAAGGCGAGGAGGAAATCGGCAGCCTGAACCTGGAAAGTTACCTCCAGGCCCACCGGGACGACCTGAAGTGCGATGTGATCGTGATTTCCGACGGCAGCCGCTTCGCCAAGGACGTGCCCACCGTCACCTACGGCCTGCGCGGTATCGCCTATGTGGACGTGCTGGTGCAGGGCGCCAGCCGTGACCTGCACTCCGGCTCCTACGGCGGCGCGGCGCCCAACCCCATCAACGCCCTGTGCGAAATCGTGGCTCAGCTCAAGGACGAGCAGGGCCGCATCACCATTCCCGGCTTTTACGATGGCGTGGCTCCCCTGACCGGCGAAGAACGCCAGATGTGGGCCGAGCTGCCGCACTCGGACGAAGAGTTTGCTGCCAGCATCGGCGCCTCGGCGCTGCCCGGCGAGGAAGGCTACACCACGCTGGAGCGCATCTGGGGCCGGCCCACGCTGGACGTGAACGGCATCTGGGGCGGCTTTCAGGGCGAAGGCAGCAAGACCGTGATTCCCGCCAAGGCCGGGGCCAAGGTCTCGTGCCGGCTGGTGCCTGGCCAGGACCCCGACGATATCCTGCGCCGGATGCAGGAGTACATTCCCACCCTGGCCCCGGCCGGCGTGCAGGTGGAAGTGCGGGCCTCGCACGGTGGGCAGCCGGTCAAGTTCGACCTGGACAGCCCCTTTATCAAGGCGGCCGACCACGCCCTGGAGCGGGTCTATGGCCGCTCGGCCGCCTTCGGCCGCACCGGGGGCAGCATTCCCATCGTGGCCGACTTCGTGCGCATTCTGGAAGCGCCGGTGCTGCTGGTGGACTTCGGCGTGAACGAGGACGGCCTGCACAGCCCCAACGAGAGCTTCTCGCAGGAGGATTACTTCAACGGGATTCTGACGAGTGCCTACCTGATGCAGGAAATCGCCCTTGCGAGTGAAAACGAGTAGCGAATGGGGCGGCGGGACGGCCCGCCACCCTGAAGGGAGTGAACGGTTGACAGAACAGAGAACCGGGGGCGGGGAACGGAACCGCCCAGCCCGCCTGGGTTTTCTGGCGTCGCACGGGGGCAGCGGGGCCAGGGCCATTGCTGCGGCCTGTGCAGCCGGTGAGCTGCCGGCCCAGCCGGTGGCGCTGGTCAGCAACAATTCCCGCAGTGCGGCACTGGCCTGGGCACAGGCTGGGGGCCTGACCGCCGCGCACCTGAGCAGTGCCCGCTTCCCGGACCCCGCTGCGCTGGACGGGGCCATTCTGGCCTTTTTGCAGCAGCAGGGGGTGGACGTGTTGGTGCTGAGCGGCTACATGAAGGCGCTGGGGCCGCAGGTGCTGGGGGCTTACGCTGGCCGCACGCTGAACATCCACCCCAGCCTGCTGCCGCGCCACGGCGGCCCCGGCATGTACGGGGACCGGGTGCATACGGCGGTGCTGGCCGCTGGCGACTCCGAGAGCGGGGCCTCGGTTCATCTGGTCACGGCCGGCATTGACGAAGGCCCGCTGCTGGCGCAAAGCCGGGTGCCGGTGCTGCCCGGCGACACGCTGGACACGCTGCGTGCCCGAGTGCAGGACAGCGAAGGCCCGCTGTATGTGCAGGCCCTGCGCGAGTTTCTGGTCAGAGGCGCTTAAAGCAGAGGCAACATGGCCGCCAGAGGTAAGAGATGGTGGCGGCCCTGCTTGCTCGTGTTGAGATGAAGCCAGTGTCACCTCCGCTGCGCTGCAAGCTGCCCGCGCCTATTTGCAATCCGGGTCAGCTTTGGGGTAAGCTGCTTGCCGCTGGAACGGTGTCCGAGTGGTTGAAGGAGCACGCCTGGAAAGCGTGTATAGGGGCAACTCTATCGAGGGTTCGAATCCCTCTCGTTCCGCCAGCTAAGAACAGGGCCGCCTTTTGGGGCGGCCTTGATCATTGTTAGCCGTGCTGTTCCTGCCTGGCTTAGCCGCGTACCCGCCAGGCCGCCCAGAATGGCAGCAGCGCCAGCATGCCGGCAGTCAGGGCCAGCGCCGGAAAGCCGGAGCGCGCCATCAGCAGACCGCCCAGCAGCGTGCCCAGCGCGGCGCCGGCAAAGGCCAGCGAATCGGCCGGGCCCTGCGCCGCCGGCCAGCGGGACAGCACCTTGGAACTGGTCAGCGAAATCAGATTCCAGCCCAGGCCCAGCACGAACATGCTGAGCAGCAGCCCAGCGCGGGTGCCGGTGACTGAGGTGCCGGCGGCCAGCAGCAGCAGTAACCCGCCCATGACGTAGCCAAAGCGCAGGCCCAGCCGGTCGATCAGCGGGCCGGTCAGCAGGCCGAAGGCGAACATTCCGGCGATGTGGCCCGACACCAGCCCGGCGATGGACCCATGTTCCAGCCCCATGTGGTGTGCCCGCAGCGGGGGCAGGCTCATCAGCGTGACCATGACCGCCTGCGCGGCAGCCAGCGCGGCGATGGTGCTTTTGACCCCCGGCGCCGCCAGTGACTCTGCGAGCGACGGTTTGGCTCCAGTTTGGCTGGTGTCGCTGTTGCTGGCCGGCGTCCCGGCAGCAGACGCCGCTGGCAGCGGCCGCCACAGCGCAATCATCACCGCGGCCAGGGCCAGCAGCCCGGCGCCCACCAGCCAGCCGGTCACTTCCTCGCCGGTGCCCAGGCGGCCGCTCAGAGCCGTGATCTGCGGGCCGAAGCCGGTCATCACCCAGGAACCCAGCACGCTCATCAGCATCAGCACGCCCAGTGCCAGCCCCCGCACCGGCGCCGGCACACTTTCGGCTGCCGCGTAGCGGGCCTGCTGAAAGCCGCCCTGCGCCGCTCCCAGGCCGGCGGCCCCGGCCAGAAACAGCGGTGTCAGGCCCCAGCGGGCGCCGGCAAAGCCCAGCAGGCCGCCCAGGCTGCCCAGCACAAAAGCGCTGCCCAGTCCGATCCGGCGGCCCCGGCGCAGCATAAGCACCCCGAAGCTGGACGCTGAAAGTGCCGCTGCCAGACTGATCAGGGTAGACGGCAGGCCACTGAGCTGCTCGCTGCCCAGGTCGGCCATGACCAGCGAGGCCAGAATGGTGCTGACGGTGGTGGCCCCGGTTGCCAGCGCCTGTGACAGGTAGAGCGGCCACAGCCGGGTCGCCAGACTGGCGAAGGTTGGCGGAGCAGGGGGAGCGGGTGAAACAGGGGAGACGGTCACCCAGGTACTATCGCATTCCCGGTCATGCTCTCTTTCCTGCCCACTTCTTGTGGTATGCCTGCCAATTCAGGAGAAATGGTTCAGCTGACCATCACCTCAGCATCAGAGTAAAATGGAAGAATCGTTCTCATGACTTCCCGAACTTTGCTGAATTGCCAGTTGCTTGGTGCCGCTTTGTTGCTGGGCTTGAGTCCGGCAGCGGCCCAGACGCAGGACGCCCAAGCTTCTCAGCCTACCCAGACCCAGGTCGCCTGGACTGCGGCAAATCCTGCCGCGCTGGCCGGCACCTGGACAGTGGTGGGTCCTGATGCGGCGTTGCCGGCTGCCGGAGGCCAGGCGCCCACCCTGATGCTGGACGGCCGCTCTAAGCTGTCTGCCGACACCGGCTGCAACCCTCTGAGCGGCCGTTACGCTGCTCGGGGCCAGGTGATGGTGACCTCCAACCTGGCCGTGACTGGCGCGCTGTGTGACCCACAGTCTGCCCGCACCGAAACTGCGCTCCTGGACCGCCTGAACCACCTGACCCATTTTTCGCTGGACGGAGAACTGCTGACCCTCAGCAGCACCCGCGGTGATCTGTTGTTGCGCCGCAGCGGCCCGGCCCTGAACCTGGGCAGTGAGATGACGCCGCGCCCGGCGACCCAGGAGACCGACATGACCCCGGCACCGCAGAATCAGAGCACCCAGCATCAAGACGATCAGGACCAGAATGGCCAGGAGCAGAGCGCAGCCCAGGGCTGGACCGTGCGCTCGCTGACGGTGGGCAGCCAGTTGGTGCCGCTCAGCCAGGACGCCCGTTTCGACCTGACCCGGTCGGCGGACGGTGTGCAGCTGTCCGGTACGCTGGGCTGCAACAGGCTGAATACTCAGGCCCAGGTTCAGAACCAGGCTCAGAGCAGCCAGTCCGAGGAATGGACTTTTGGTGGGGTCAGCTCTACCCGGATGGCCTGCTCCCCCGAACAGGCCCGTGCCGAGCAGGCCCTGAGCAGCGTGCTGCAAGGCAAGGTGCAGGTGCAGGCGAGTGGCGACCTGCTGACCCTGCGCTCCAGCGGCGGTGAAATGGTGCTGGAACGCGAAACCCCGGCAGCCGCGACTGACTAGGCAGCCAGCTACCGCAGCACCCAGCTGCGCCTGGACGGCCAGGACATCACCCTGGATCCGGCCCTGACCCTCAGCTTCGAGCCACAGCCGGACGGCAGCCTGCGCCTGAGTGGCAAGGCCGGCTGCAACCGCCTGCTGGGTAGCGGTCGGCCGGAAGGCCAGGGCTGGACCTTCGCAGCCCTGGGAACCACCATGATGGGTTGCCCACCCGACCTGGCCGCCAACGAGGACCGGATAGCCCAGCTGTTCAGCGAGCCGGTCAAGCTGTCCCGGGAAGGCGACGCCCTGGCCCTGCGCTCGGGCCGCGGCGAATTGCAACTGGCCCCGGTGACTGATTCGGCCGGTGACGCGGCCTCCCAGCCGGCCGGTACTGTTCCGGACACTCAGGCGGGCGGCCAGCTCAGCGGCAGTTACACCCTGACCGAGCTGCGCCGCGACGGCCAGGTCCTTGAGACCAGCGCCTTTGTGCGCCCGGTGACCCTCAGCTTTACTCGTGACGCTCAGGGCCGGGCCACCCTGGGCGGGTCTGACGGCTGCAACGCTTTCGGCGGCGCCTACGAATGGACCGGCGATTCCCTGCGCCTGAACGAACCTAGCGTGGGTACCCTGATGTTCTGCGCCGGCACCGAGAATCTGCCTAGCCTCTCGGCAGCGCTGAACGCCGCGCCGACCCTGACCCGGAGCGGCGACACCCTGACCCTCAGCAGCGGGGGCGTGGACTGGGTCTTCCGCCACGACTGAAGCGGCTCTATAGCCAGCTTTTCGTCTCTCTGCCGCCGGCCTCTGCGATGAGGCCTGGCGGCTTTTCCTGTTTTCCAGCGTCCACTTTTGATGCAGCTGTAGATGCTGTCGCTCCGCGCTCTTCCGCAGCCGCAATGAACTAGGCTGGAGGCATGGCTGATTCCCGGCCCCTCTCGCCGCCGCCTTTTTCGTTCCTCCCGGGCACCGCGCCAGACCCGCGCCGCCTGGCGGCCGTCCTGACCCAGAGCAGTGCGCTGCACGGTCACCTGTGCCCCCGGCAGCTGCTGGGGGTTCGCTCGGCGCTGCTGGCCGGACAGTTGCTGGGGCTGGATTTTCCCCGCACCGACAAGCGGGTGCTGGTGCTGGCCGAAACCGATGGCTGTTATGCCGACGGCCTCTCGGCGGCCAGCGGGTGCTGGCTGGGCCGGCGGACCCTGCGCCTGATGGACTACGGGCGGGTGGCGGCCACCTTCGTGGACACCCGCAGCGGGCAGGCCCTACGTATCTGGCCGCAGACCGACTTGCGTGAGCGGGTGCGCGCCGCCCGCCCGGAAGGGCAGAAACGCTATCAGGCGTATCTGGATGCTTACCGCAACTGGCCCGACGACCAGCTGCTCAGCGTGCGCGAGGTGGAGCTGAACTTTGACCTGGCCGGCCTGATCAGTGCGCCGGGCCAGCGCGAGGTGTGCAGCAGTTGCGGCGAGGAAGTCCTCAACGAGCGCTGGGCGGTGCGCGGGGAGCGGGTGCTGTGCCCGGCCTGTTTATCGGGAGCTTATTACCGCTAGAACACTGCTTGCCCCTGGCTGGCCCATGAAAAGCGCGCAGGGCACGAACACCTTTAACCAAGTTGTAACGCCCTGAGCGCAGCATGGCGCCATGAACAGAGTCCTTCCTGTCCTGGGCGTTACCGCCCTACTCGCGGCCGGCGCTTACGGCGGTTATCAGTTTGCCGAGCTGCGCGGAGAGCCGGCCCAGGTGGTGCGGCTCGATCCCGCTGCTTCGGAAACGGCCACGGCCAGCCCGGCCCAGGCGGCGGCCCAGACCCCGGCCCCTGCGGCGGAGGCAGCTCCGGCGGCCCGCGTGAGCGGTGACGGCGCCGCGGCCCGCACCGAATCCGAGCGGAATACGGCCGGCGTGGTGCGTTCCAGCTCCGACGGATTGGTGTTCGTGGAAACGACCAGCACGGTGCAGCCCAACTTGCAGCAGCAGATGCTGGACCAGCTGTTCGGCCACCAGGGTCAGGGCCAGCCGCAGCAGCCCCAGGAAGCTCAGGGCCTGGGCAGCGGCTTTTTCGTAACCGACAGCGGCGATATCCTGACCAACTACCACGTGGTGCAGGACGCCAGCGAAATCAATATCCGGCTGCACAAGGACGCCCGCTCCTACCCGGCCGAGGTGGTGGGCACCGCTCCCGACTACGACCTGGCGCTGATCCGCGCCAAGAACCTGCCCAAGGGCGAAATCCATGCCCTGCCGCTGGGCGACGACAAGCAGCTGGAAGTGGGCCTCAAAGCCATCGCGCTGGGTGCGCCGTTCGGGCTAGATTTCAGCGTGTCGGAAGGCATTATCTCCAGCCTGGAACGTCAGGCTCCGGTGGGCGTGGGTGACGTGTTGCAGCCGGTGATCCAGACCGACGCGGCCATCAACCCCGGCAATTCCGGCGGCCCGCTGCTGAACTCGGCCGGTCAGGTGGTGGGCGTCAACACCCAGATTCTGACCGGCGGCGTGGGTCAGAGCGCCGGGGTGGGCTTTGCCATTCCGGTCAGCACCGTCAAGCAACTGCTGCCCCAGTTGCAGGCCGGCCAGCACATCAAAACGCCGGTAATGGGGCTGTCCATGCTGGACCTGAGCAGCGCCGATCCCAAGCTGCTACAGGCCTCGGGTCTGCCGAGCGCCGGGGTGCTGGTCACGCGGGTCTATCCCGGCAGCCCGGCGGCGACGGCCGGTCTACGCGCCACTGAGGCGGTCCGGCGCGACGACGGCACGGTGGTGCCCAGCCCCGACTCGGACATCCTCACGGCGGTGGACGGCCACAAGATCGAAAGCTCGGAAGATATCCGCACCGCCATGATCGGCAAGCGGGTGGGCGATACGGTCACCCTGAGCGTGCAGCGCGGCAAGCAGACCAGCCAGCTGAAGCTGAAACTGACCGATTTCCACTTCAACTGAGCCCAGCTGGTTCCGGGGGGCCCCATATATTGCCGGTTATGGACCTTCTTCAACTTCTGACCGGACAAGCTCAGGCCCAGCAGATCGGCCAGCACCTGGGTGCCTCTCCCGAGCAGACCCAGGACGCCCTGCAGGCCGCCGTGCCGCTGCTGCTGGCAGCCCTGACCCGCAACGCCCAGCAGGGCCAGCCCCAGGCCGCCGCGCTGGAGCAGGCCGTGGCGCAGCATGACGGCCCGGCGCTGGACCAGTTCACCCGCTCGGGCCAGCTGCCGGACCTGCAGGACGGCCAGAACATCCTGGGCCACATCTTTGGCACTCCGGCGCAGCAGCAGGCGGCGGCCAACGTGGTCGGCCAGCGCTCGGGCCTTGACCCGCAGCTGGCCCTCCAGATCCTGAGCATTGCCGCGCCGCTGGTGCTGAATTACCTGAACCGCCAGCGTCCGGCCGGCGCGACTGCGGAGAATACGGCTCCTGCTCCGGCCGGCTCCGACATCACGGCTGTGCTGACCAGCGTACTGGGTGGCCTGCTGGCCGGCTCTGGCGCGCCTGCGGTGGCAGCCGGGCAGCCGGGTGGTTCTTCCGCGCAGACCACCACACCCGCGCCACAATCAAGCGCGGCGGGCGGTCTGGGCGGCCTGCTCGGGAGCCTCAACCGCGCCCTGGACCGCGACGGTGACGGCAGCGCCCTGAATGAAATCGTGGAGATGCTGGGCCACCGCTGTTCCTGACTGCGGGGCTGGAGTGGGCTGGGGCGGGTTTGGGTGACCCTTATCCTCGGGCCTTTGTCAGAAAATCGTCAATCGGACCGCCATACTGGAAAGCAGGATGCGTCCGGCTCTTCCCACCACCCCCCGGGTGTCTGTGCCCAGAGGCTGGCCCCAGCGGCTTGGGGCCGCAGTCGCTCTCTTGCTGCTGCTGGCGCTGCTGGGTGGTGGGGTGTCTCTGTGGCGTCTGACCGGCACTGGCCCCCACTACTGGGCGCTGGACGACGCCGGCTGGCGGCAGGCAGCGGCGTTGCCGGAAAGCAGCGGCACCCAGCAGCCACGCCGCAATATGGCCTACGCCGCGCAGGACTGGCTGGAAGCCGAGCGGCCGTTCCGCGCGCAGGTGCATGGCCGCTTGGGATCCGGTGACGCTTTTCCGGCGCCGGACACCGAGGCTTACCGGGTGGGCTGCGGCTTTACGGCCGCCCGCTGCGACACCGACGACTGGCTGGTGGTGCGTTATGACGTGGGCGGCCGGGTGGCGGAAACCCGCTTCGAGCCGGCGGGTGGCCGGCCCGCGCCCGGCGCCGAATGAGCTGCCGGTCCCCCTCGGCGTCCTGTCAGACGCGCTAAGCTGCGCTGCATGCAGCCAACCTCGCACCCTACCCCTACTCCTGCTTCTGGCCCCGACACCATTTACCTTACCGAGAAAGTGGTCTCGGGCGGCTGGGGGCTGGCCCGCGACGAATCCGGCGTGATTCTGATTCGCGGCGCCCTGCCCGGCGAGCGGGTGCGTGCCGAAGTGCGCAGTGGCAAGGGCGTGCGTCAGGGCCGCGTGACCGAGGTGCTGACCTCCAGCCCCGACCGGGTCAGCGGGTCTAGCCTGCCCACCACCGACCTGGCCCACGCCAGCTACCCGGCGCAGCTGCGCTACAAGCGCGAGTTTGTGGTGGAAGCCCTGACCCGCATCGCCAAGTTGAGCGGGCACCGGGTAGAGGAGACGGTGCCCAGCCCCGCGCAGCTGGGTTACCGCAGTGGCGCCCAGTATCTGGTGACGCCGCAGGGCCTGGCCTACCGTGAGCGCCGCGCACATAGCCCCCGCCTGATCGAGAGCGATCCCCTGATTGCACCGTTCGTGGCCGAGCTGCTCGACCGGCTGGACGTCTCGCAGCTGGCACCTGCCCAGGAGATTGCGGTGAGGGGGTCGTTTCTGACCGGCGAAATGGTCGCGGCCCTGATCGGCCCCGGCGAGCCGCGCGCTTATCTGCGCGCCGCCGATCACCTGATGGACCTGGGCGCCGCCGGCGTCAGTCTGGCGGCGCCGGCCGGCAAGCGCTTCAGCGCCGGCGTGCGCCTGATCGCCGGGGAAAGCAGTGTGCCGGAACGCTTCGGGGACGTGATTTTGCCGGTCAGCGCGGTGGGCTTCTCGCAGGTGAACCCGGCCGCCGCCGGCCTGGCCTACCGGCAGGTGGCCGAGCTGGCCGGGCAGGGGAGCCACGCCGCCGACCTCTACGGCGGGGCCGGCGCCATCGCGCGGCACCTCACCGGCAGCTTCGAGCAGGTGACGGTGCTGGACAGCTCGGCCGAGGCGCTGACCCGTGGTCGGCAGGCCGCCGGTGAAGCCGGTATCCGCAACATCACTTTCCAGCAGGGCGCCGCCGAGGACCTTGAAGAACTGAGCGCCGAGGTGATTGTGGTGGACCCGCCCCGCGCCGGCCTGGACCCGGCGGTGCGCGACCACATCCAGGCCTCGACCGCCGACCGGCTGGTATATGTGTCGTGCGACCCGGCCACCTGGGCCCGCGACGTGGGCGACTTGGTGGGCCGTGGCTGGCGCCTGGGCCGCACCGTGCCGCACGACTTTTACCCCCAAACCAGCCACGTCGAAGTGGTCAGTGTGCTGGAGCGCTGAGGAAGCTGCGCTCCGCCCAGCGGGAAGCTAAATCTCCAGCGGGAAAATAAAGGGGCCGTCAGCTGGGCGCTCTCCGTAGGTGGCAAATAGCCCTTAACCTGGAGACATGACACAAACAGGATGGAAAGCCTACGGGGCGACGTTGCTGCTGGTGGCTGGCCTGGGAACCGGGCACGCGTTGGCCGGCGGTTTAGCCGCTCCGGTCGCGCCCGCGCCGACCACCGCGCAGCCTGCCCGGGCAGCCGCTCCAGCACCGGCCGGGGCTGCCGTGTTGGAGCGGCTGGACCGGGTTTTGGGCGGAAATTATCTGGTGGGGCAGGTGCCGGCGGGTCTGACCCTGCCGCTGCCGCCGGGCGCCCGGGTGGTGGGGTCGCTGTTCGGAGACGTGCAGAGCGGCACTCCTGACAGCAACACCCTGGTGTATCTGGACACTGCCTTGTCTTCGGATGCGCTGGCGGCTTTTTATCAGGCGCAGCCCGATTGGCAGCGCGGCCACGAGCCTGGCTGGGACACTGGAGAGGGCCCCACGGGCTTCCTACCTGCCGAAAATGAGGCTGGCGCGAGCCGCTCACAGGTGTTTTACCGCACCGAGCCACCCACCGTGATTCAGCTGGTCCCTCTGCCTCAGCCGGGCCGCCAGGGCCAGCGGCCGCTGAATGTCTGGGTGACCAAGGGCGCTGATGCGGTACGGCAGGCCAGCCGCCCGCGCCGCACCAGCCCCGATTTGCCCGATTTGGAAGTGACTGGGCAGCCGGCCCTGCGCGCCCCGGCCGGGGTGACGGTGGGCAGTGGCGGCGCGGGCGGCAGCGACCGCGAGTGGTCGCAGTCGAGCGAGCTACGCGGCAAGATCACGCTGGCCGCGCTGCATGATCACTTCGCCGCGCAGCTGAAGCAGCAGGGCTGGACCGAGGCGGGCCGGCTGCCACCTCGCTGTGGACCCAGCCGGCCCGCCCGGGCCAGGACGCCCGCGAGCTGACCCTCAGCCTGAGCGAGCAGCCGAACCAGCAGTTCCTGGGCAATCTGCTGCTGCGCGTCTTGTCCCAGTAAAGCTGGCCTGCCCCGGCCCGGACTCCGGTTGCTTTCCGCCGTGGCCCGGACCGGTACACTGGGCGCTGTGTTACGTCTTGCATTCTGGCTGACTGCCTTGCTGCTGCTGCCTCTGGGGCTGGGCCTGTACTGGCTGCCCCAGCCCACCGCCAGCCTGATCGGTGCCTCGCCGCTGTGGCTGGTGCGCGGCACCGGCGCGTTGCTGACAGCCTGGGGCCTGGGCCTGCTGTACGGCGGCTACCGCGCCGACCCCACCGGCCGGGTCAATCTGGTGGCCGGCAACCTGCTGCTGGCCGCCACCCTGGGGGCGGCCGCCCTGCGGCTGGACTTGGCGCCGTTTGGACACAACTTGTTGCTGGGCGGTGCGGCGCTGCTGCTGGTGCTGGGCCTGATTGGGCTGCTGGCCGGCAGCGGTCAGGCTTCGCCGCGGCCTCCGGCTGGGCCAGTGGCGCCGGGCCGACCAGACCCGGAAAGCCGCGAGCCGGACACCGTGGTGCGCCATGACTGAGGGTGGCGAGCGCCTGCAAAAAGTCCTGGCCCGCGCCGGCGTCGCTTCCCGCCGCGCTGCCGAGGACCTGATTGAAGCTGGACGGGTCAAGGTCAACGGTGCGGCGGCGTCGCTGGGCCAGCGGGTGCAGCCGGAGGACCACATCACGGTAGATGGTCAGCCGGTTGCGGCGCCCGCCGCGCAGGTCACCTACATGCTGCACAAGCCGGCTGGGTTCGTGACCACCGCCCACGATGAGCTGGGCCGCAGTACCGTGCTGGACGCCATGCCGCCGGTGCCGGGCCTGCATCCGGTGGGCCGACTCGATAAAGACAGCGAGGGCCTGCTGATTCTGACCACCGACGGTGACCTCACCATGCGCCTGACCCATCCCCGCTTCGAGCACGAAAAGATCTACCGAGTCTGGTCCGATCCCTGGCCCGGTGCCGCCGAGCTGGCCGAACTGCGCCGCGGCGTCGAGCTGGAAGACGGCTTTGCCCGTGCCGAGGTGGAGCCGGCTCCCGGCGGAGCGCTGGCCCTGCTGCGCGAGGGCCGCAAGCGGCAGGTGCGCCGAATGTTCGCGGCGGTGGGCTGCCCGGTAGACCGGCTGCTGCGCTTCCGGGTCGGCGGCTTGTGGCTGGGCGACTTGGGCCCCGGCGAATACACCCAGCTGGGCCCGCGGGAGCTGGCCTGGCTGCTGCAGCCGGATGCAGGGCAGCAAACCCCCGAGCAGGCGCAGCAAGAAGCCCTGACCCGCCGCCTGTGGCTTTGAATCTGCTAGACTGGCGCGCCGGGAGACAGACGGCCGCGCCCGCAGGGGTCAAAACCTGCGCGGTGAGGAAAGTCTGGGCACCCCAGGGCAAGGATGCCAGCTAACGGCTGGTCGGCGAGCCCAGCGTCCCTGCCGCGCGCCTGCGGCGGGGAAAAGCGGTGAAGCCGAAGGACAGTGCCACAGAAACGAGACGGCCCGCGTCTACCAATGCCAGGCGTGGCAGGACACGGGTCAAGGTGAAACGGTGCGGTAAGAGCGCACCAGGTTCCCGGGAGACCGGGAGCGCTGGTAAACCCCATCCGGTGCAAGACCCGATAGTGCGTGAGGGCGGCCCGCCCGTGTGCAGCGCTAGGATGGTCGCTAGAGGCGTCTGGCAACAGGCGTCCCAGAGAGATGGTCGTCCCTGTATCTTTTTGGAAACAGGACAGAACCCAGCTTATCGTCTCCCGGCAGCGCTTCCCCGTGTGGGAGGCGCTTTTTTTGGACTTTGGGGTAGATGAGCCTTCAGTCGGGCCGCTGCCGCACTGCCCAGCCGGCTTCGCGGCAATACACGCCGCCTTTGTCCAGCCACAGCAGCGTGGCTTGCCCGCCCGGGCCGGTGCCGTGCAGCACTGCCGCCTGACCGAAAGCCGTGCCCAGTGCTGCCAGTTCCTCCGCGCTGATGCTGGCGATGAGGCAGGTAGGTTCCTGCCATTCGCCCTCGCCGTTGTGCCCGGGCAGGAAAGTCAGGCCGCGTTTCTGGAGTTGCTGTTCCAGTGCGGCCTGCCGCTCCTGGTTGGTGACCCGGTCTGCCTGCCAGCCCTGCGGATTCCAGGCAGTCACGATGCCCCAGCGGCCGGTGGCCCACCCCGGCGGCAGGCCAGGCTGCCGGGCGAGCCAGCCCCGCTCCCTGGCCGTGCCATAACTGGTGCTCCAGAAGGCGCGCTGCAGTTGCGGGTCAGGTGTCGTCATTGGTTTCGGCTTCAGCGTTAGCAGCGGTCCTGGCCGGTGGCAGCGCCAGGGTGTCCACCTCGCCGCCCATCAGTTCGTGCAGCACGGCAGTGGCAAAACTGCCGCGTGGCAGCGCGAACTGCACCGTGTAGCCGTCCGGCTCGGGGGTCAGCTGCGGCGCTTCCAGAAAAAACACCCGGGTCAGGCGCAGGTCACCGCGCAGCGCGGTCAGTTCGGCCGGGTCCAGCCCCAGCCGGTCTAGCGCGGCCTGCTCCAGTTCGCCGCCGGCCGCCCGCAGTGGCTTGCTCTTTTTGCCGAACAGGTTGCCCAGCGCACTTACCTCGCCGCGCTCGGCCCGCTCGCTTTCGGCCGGGTCATCCACCCAGAACTCGCCGCCGGTGGTGTGCTTCTTGGCCCGGTCGCCGACCAGCAGCCGGTCGAACAGCCCCCGCTCCAGCCGCAGGCTGAGGTAAGCGTTGAACACACTGCTTTGCAGCGACGACACCAGAAAGCGCTTGAGCCGGGGGTCCCGGATGGCCGATTCGCCGCGCAGCACCCGCACGCCTTCTGTGGCATTCAGCCCGCCCAGGCCAAACCGCTGTGGCCCGAAATAGTTGGGAATGCCCTGGACTTCCAGTTCGCGCAGCCGTGCGGCGGCCTGCTCGGCGGTGCCGGGCGCGCCGCGCACCTGCACCCGGAAACGGTTGCCCTGGAGGTGCCCCAGGCCCAGCTTGCTGGTGTGGCGGGCCGTTTCCAGTATCTCCACCCCCTCCAGCGCAAAGTGCGGCAGCCGGCTTTCGGCGGCGGCCGGCAGCGAAAGCCACTGGGTGGTCACGGCGTGGCGGTCTTTCTGGCCGGCGCTGCCAATGTCGCGGTCCTTGACGCGCAGCTGCCGGCTCAGCTCGCGGATCACGTGCGCGGTGGTGTGGTCGGATTTACGCAGATGAATCATCAGGTGTTCGCCCTCGTCGCTGGGCGGATAAAGCGGCAGTTCTTCCACCTGAAAGTCGGCCAGTTCACGGCGCAGTTGCCCGCCGGTGCCCTCCTCGGCGGGCCGGCCGCCCAGCCGCGCCAGGGCGCTCCAGCGAAAAGTCAGGGGGGCTGAGGCAGAGGACTCTGGAACCGGGAAGTCGGAAGACGCTTGGAAGCTCACGTCAGGCAGCTTAGACGAGCGCGGGGCCAAAGCGTGTGAGGGCGGGGTGGGCGAGGGCGGAGTGGGTGAGGGCAGGGCGGACGCCGCCGCCTGCAAAGTGGGAGCACCCGCCCTGGGGGGCAGCGACGTGGGGCGTCCTCACCCGGCTGTATTAGACTGGCCAGCATGCCTACGGCGGAACTCCGCGCCTTTCTCTTCGCCCACCCGGCGGCCCATTCCCTTTCTCCTGCGCTGCATCAGGCGGCCCTGGCGGCAGTGGGGTGGGCCGGCTCCTACCGCGCGGAGGACGTGCCGCCGGAGCAGCTGGCCGGGCGCATTCAGGCGCTGCGTGACGCGGCGGCCCAGGCCGGCCCCGGCGGCCCGGTGACCGGAGCCAACCTCAGCCTGCCGCACAAGGTGAGTGTGATGGCGCTGTTGGATGACCTCACGCCGGCCGCCCGCGCCATCGGGGCGGTCAATACCCTGTTCTGGCAAGGGGGCCAGCTGTGCGGCGACAACACCGACGCGCCGGGCCTGCGGGCGGCGCTGGAAGATGCCGGCTACCGGCCTGGCTCGGCGGGCACGGAGACGCAGGCGGTGGTGCTGGGCGCCGGGGGCGCGGCCCGCGCGGCGCTGTGGGTGCTGCGTGAATGGGGCGTGCCCACCCTGATTCTCAACCGCACCCCTGAGCGGGCACAGGCCCTGGCCGACGAGTGGCGGCAGCCCGGCTGGACGCCGCAGGCCGTAGCTGCCGGCGCGGTGAACTGGAGCCGGACCGGTCTGATTCTGAACGCCAGCAGCGCGGGGCTGTCCCGGCCCGACGAAACCCCGCTGGAGCTGTCGCCGGAGCAGTGGCAGCAGCTCCCGGCCGGCGCACTGGTGTATGACATGGTCTACCGCCCCGAATTCACCCGGCTGCGGCGCGACGCCGGGGCGCAGGGAGTCCGCAGCGAGGGTGGGCTGGGCATGCTGGCCCATCAGGCGGCCCTGGCCTTCGAGCGCTGGACCGGCGAGCGACCCGCTGCCGGCCTGCTGCTGGCGGCAGCCCGCCGTGAGTTGGCTCAGTCCGCAGAAGGTGCAGAGGTAAGAGGTACAGAGGTCAAGGGTGCGGCGGCCGGAGGCGCAGAGGCATGACGGCCCCTACTCCGTCAGTGGACAAGCGCCGGCGCTTCTCCCCCCGGCTGCAGATTTCGCTGGCGACCCAGTTGCTGGTCTTGATTGTGCTGGTCACGCTGATTTCGGCGCTGGCGGTGCATACCTACGTGCGCCAGCAGCAGCTTGCCGAAACGCGCAATCACCTTGATCTGCATGCCAAGGTCCTCAGTGACCGGCTGTCCGATTACGAGAACCTGCTGCTGTCGGGCTATTCCTTCCTGTATGCCGACAAGGTGCCCGGCACCAGCCTGGGCACTTTCGTCAACGGGCTGCATCTGGAGCAGTACTTTCCCAGCGTGCACCAGATGAGTATTTTGCGCTTCACCGGCCAGCGGCTCTCGGCCGCGCCGCTGCAGCTCGGCACGGTAGAGGTAAGCCCCGGCGCCGGTGAGCTAATCCGTCAGGAGGTCAACGCGGCGATGGCCGACGGCACCATTCACATCACGGCGCCGTTTACTGCCCGCAGCCGGGTACCGGGCGGCGAGGAGTACCGCTCGCTGATGATCATTCAGCCGTGCGCGCCGGCCCGGATGGCAGGCTCGACCTCCTGCGCGCTGTACCTGCTGGTCGACGTGGAACAGCTGCTGCAGGAGGTGGGGCAGCTGACCCCGATGCCCAACGAGCGCATCCGGATTCTGATGAACGGTCAGCCGCTGAACAGCTCTATGACAGGCGGCGCTGTGACTGGGAGCGCTGCGCCGAACAGCGCTGTGCCAGACAACTCCGTGCCAGACAAGTTTGTGTCAGACAAGGCGGCCGGCCAGGGCCTGACCACCCAGGTGAACCGGCTGGGCCACGAGTGGACCCTGCAGGCGCGGGTGCCGCAGCTGACGCTCAGCAATCCGTCCAGCCTGCTGGCCCCGTTGGTGCTCATGATGGGCCTGCTGGCCGGGTTGCTGACGCACCGGCTGGTCAGCGACCAGCTGCGGCTGAACCGCCGGCTGCACCAGGCCAACTTGGACCTGGGCGCCTCGCAAAGCTACCTGGAACAGTCGCGGGCCGACTTCTCGGCCATCTTTCAGGCGATGGACGGCGGCGCGGCCTTTACCACCCCCGACGGCTTTGTGCGCATGATGAACCGCCGCTACCTGGACCTGCTGGGCCTGAGCTTCCGCGAGGTGGCCGGGCAGCACATGGATCAGGTGCGTGACCGTACGGTGGTAGATGAACCCGGCAACCGCCGCGCCCTGTTCTCCGACGAGGCACCCGAGGAATACAGCGAGGTGGTGCGGCGCATGCACGGTCCCGGCGGCCAGACCTTCTGGGGCGAGATGAGCCGCAGCCGGGTGGTCGGCCAGGGCCAGGAACTGCTGGGCTACCTGCACGTGCTGCGCGACGTGAGCGAGGCGCTGGAAACCCAGCGACGCTTGCGCGATCAAGAGCAGCAGTCGCGCGCCGCGCTGGACGGGGTGCCGCACGTGCTGTGGCTGTCCAACCGCCTGGGCCGGCTGACCTATGCCAACCAGCAGTTCCGCGACCTGCTGAGCGGGCCGGCGGTGCGTGAGCAGGTGCATCCGGACGACCAGGCCACCTACGACCGGCTCTGGGAAGAGACGTACAGCCTGGGCCAGCAGCGTGAGGCCGATGTGCGCCTGGCGCTGCGCACCCCCGAGGCACTGTTCCTGCACCAGCAGGAGCCACAGGCGCCGGCGCCCGGTTGGCGCTGGGTGTCGCTCAAGGTGGCGCCGCTGGCCACCATCAGCGGCGAGGTGAACGAGTGGATCGCGGTGGCGACCGACGTGCATGCCCGCCTGCTGGCCGAGCAGCGGGCGGTGGCCGAGCAGGACCATTACCGCCTGGTCCTGAGCGGCATGCCGCAGCTGGTCTGGACAGCGGACGCCCAGTGGAACATCACCTATGTAAATGGCCGCTGGTACGAGTTGCAACCGGGCCTGCCTGCTCCGGCCGACCTGGCCGAACTGGCGCAGCCGGTACACCCGGACGATCTGGACAAGTTCCGCCGCGCCGTGACTGAGGCCCGCGAGCTCTCCCGCCCGCTGGAAGTCGAGGTGCAGATGGTGGGGCCCGAGGGTCTTTACCGCACCTACGTGGTGCGGGCCGTGCCGCTGCTGGGAGACGGCAGCGACGTGGTGGAATGGGTGGGCACCACCACCAATGTGGACGATCAGGTGCAGGCCGAGTTCAGTGCCCGGCTGATGGTGCAGATTTCCGATGCCCTCTCGCCGCCGCCCAGCCAGGGCAACGAGCTGCTGATTCAGCGCCGCAGTTACCAGATGGCGGTCGAGTTGCTGGCCGAGTCGCTGGGGGCGGCGGCGGCCTTGTGGCGGCTCGACCCCCTGCCGCCTGCCAGCCCGGATGATTCCGCTGGGCCGGCAGGCGCGGGCAGTGCGGCGCCCCGCTGGCAGGTTCACTGGCTGGGTCAGAGCTACCAAGACGAGTATCCGCTGACGCCGGAGCTGATGCAGACCATCGAGGGCCTGGTTTGTCAGGCGGCGCAGCGCCGCGAGAGCTTTATTGACCGGGCCTCGCCGCTGCTGCACCAGATCGGTGTCACCGAGTTCCTGTCGTTGCCGCTGCTGGGGCATGACGGCAGCCTGCGCGGCATGCTGGGACTGGCCTTCCTGCATCCGGTGCAGTCGCGCGACTACACCCTGGCCGGGCAGTTGGCGCAGCGTTTCGCCCTGGCGCTCGACAACGACATCCTGCGCCAGCGGGCCATTCAGGCGCAGCAGGACCTGCAGAACCTCAACCGCTCGCTGGAGCAGCGGGTGCAGGAGCGCACCCACGAGCTGGACGAGGCCAACCGCGAGCTGGAAGCCTTCAGCTACTCGGTCAGCCACGACCTGCGCACGCCGCTGCGGCACATGACCGGCTTTGGGGAATTGCTGCGCAAGAAGCTACAGGCTGAAAACGAGGACCTCTCGCGGCAGACCGACCGCTACCTGAACGTGATTCTGGAATCGGGCCAGCGAATGGGCCAGCTGATTGACGACCTGCTGGAGTTCTCGCGCACCGGCCGCGCCGAGCTGCGCCAACAGCAGGTGGACCTGGGCGCCCTGATCGGCCGGGTGTGGGAGGCGCTGCAGCCTGACCGCGAGGGCCGGCAGGTGGCCCTGCAGGTGGGCCCGCTGCCCACCGTCTACGGCGACGAGCGGCTGCTGGCACAGGTGTTTTCCAACCTGCTCAGCAACGCCCTGAAATACTCGCGCACCAAAGGCGAGGTGCTGATTCAGGTGGACAGCACCGAGGAAGGCAAGATGGCCGAAATCCGGGTTCGTGACAATGGTGTGGGCTTTGACCCGCGCTATACCGATAAACTGTTCGGTGTGTTTCAGCGACTGCATAGCAATGACGAATTCGAGGGCACCGGCATCGGGCTGGCCAATGTCCGGCGCATCATCATGCGCCACGGCGGGCAGGTGGCGGCCCAGGGCGAGCCGGGCGTGGGCGCCACCTTTACCGTGACGCTGCCGCTGGAGCCCCGGCCCGAACAGCCCGCGCTGCCCAGCGATGACAGCGCGAAAGGACCCCAGGCATGACTGCCGACACCGAACGTGTGCTGCGGGTCCTGCACCTGGAAGACAACGACCTTGACCATGAGCTGGTGGTGGAATCGCTGCGCGCCGACTTGCCCTGGGAGCTGGAAGTGCGCCGCGCCGAGGACGAGCCCGGCTTCCTGCACGAGCTGGAAACCTTCTCGCCCAACCTGATTCTCAGCGACTATGCGCTGCCCAGCTATGACGGCCTGCGGGCTTTCCGGGCAGCCGAGGAGCACGATCCCTACCTGCCGTTCCTGATCGTGACCGGCGCGATGGGCGAGGAAATCGCGGTGGACACCCTGCGCCAGGGCGTGACCGATTACATTCTCAAGCAGCGCTTGGAACGCCTCGCCCCCAGCGTGAAGCGGGCCATTGCCGAATACGACAGCCTGCGCCGCCAGGAAATGGCCGAGCAGGCGGTGCGCGAACTGAACCTGTCGTTGCAGCAGCGCCTGGAGGAAGTCGAGCGGCTGCGCGGCGTGGCCGAGGCGCAGCGCCAGCGGCTGGAAGTGCAGGCCCAGCAGCTGTCCGAAGCGCTGACCATGCAGCGCACCTTCCTGGCCGAAACCAGCCACGAACTGCGCACGCCGCTGACCGCCCTGCTGGGTTACCTGCACCGGCTGGAACGTGAAAAAGGCTCCTCGCAGACCCTCTCGGACGCCCGGCGGGTGGCTGAAAACATGACCCGGCTGGTGGGCGACCTGCTGCAGATCTCGCGCGGTGAACTGGTGCAGGAGATCGAAATGCATTTCGTGAACCTGGACCGGCTGGTCGAGCAGGTGGGCCGCGACTTCCAGGTGGAAGCGCGGCTGCTGGACCGGCCGCTGGAAGTGCTGGGCGACCCCGGCCGCCTGACCCAAATGTTGGTGAATCTGGTGGGCAACGCGGTGCGAGTGTGTGGCTCGCCGGAGCAGGTGTCGCTGGAAGCCCGCCGCGCCGAGGGCTTTGCCGAGGTCTGCGTGATTGACCACGGCCCCGGCGTCCCCGACGACATCAAGCCGCGCATCTTCGACAAGTTCTACCGTGGCAAGGAAGCCGGCTCGGCTGGGCTGGGCCTGACCATCGCCCAGCAGGTCGTGATCGGTCATCACGGGCAGATTGACGTGGTGGACACCCCCGGCGGCGGCGCCACTTTCCGGGTCCGGCTGCCGCTGCTGGAAGAAGAGGACGAGGTCTGGGAACCCGGCGACCTCGGCGAATTGCAGGAGGCTGAAGCGCTGGAGTAACTGCGCTCTTCACACTTCCCTAAAGGGCCGCCGCCAGCGTTACTGTGCTGGCGGCGGCCTTAGGCTTTTCTGTCTGCTTTTTTCCCGCTCAGCTGCGCCCTTCCAGCTCGGCGCCGGCTTCTTCCCAGTCCTGCATCACGGCTTCTAACTGCTGTTCCAGGGTGTGCGCAGCGCGGCCCAGTTCGGCAAAGTCGGCGTCCGGAGCTGCTTGGGCCAGGGCCAGCCCGGCGGCTTCCACCTCGGCTTCCAGCCGCTCGATGTCGGCTTCCAGCGCCTCCACCTTTTTGCCCAGCTGGTAGGTGTTGAGCCCGGCGTAGCGGGTCTGGGGGCCAGCTGAGGCTGCCGCTGCTGTTGTGGCTGTAGCCGGCGCCGTTTCAGCCACCCTTCTGGCCGGCGTAGGCGCCGCAGCCGCTTCCTCGGCGGCGCGTCGGGCGGCGTGCTGATCGCGGTAATCTTCCCAGCCAGGATAGCGGTAAAACTGCCCGTCTTCCACCAGCCAGACCTGATCGGCCAGCGCCTCGATAAAGGCGCGGTCGTGGCTCACCATCAGCAGGGTGCCGCCAAAGCCGGCCAGCGCGTCTTCCAGCGCCTCGACCATCTCCATGTCCAGGTGGTTGGTCGGTTCGTCCATCACCAGAAAGTTGTGGTCCTCCTGCGCCAGTTGAAGCAGCGCCAGCCGCGCTCGCTCGCCGCCCGAGAGGATGCGGGTGGGTTTGTCGTGCTGCTCATAGGGAAACAGAAAAGTGCCCAACAGGGTGTGGGCGTCGGTGTCTTTCTGGGTGTACTCGCGGGCCACGTCAAACAGCGTCTTTTCCGGATCTACCCCGCGCAGCTGCTGGTCGTAGTAGCCTACGCTCACGCGGGCGCCGGTCAGGGTGCGGCCACGCGGGTCGTCGGAAGGGTCCAGGCCCAGCAGGGTGCGCAGCAGCGTGGTCTTGCCGGCCCCGTTGCGCCCGATAATCGCCACCCGTTCACCCCGGCGCAGCTGCACCCGCACGTCCCGGAACAGCGTGCGCTGGCCCATCTGCCGGGTCAGGTGTTGCGCGTCCAGCACCACCTCACCGCTTTCGGGCGCGTGAAAAGTGATAGATGTGGTGCGCTGCTCGGGTGGGGGAGCCGCCACGGCGCTGGCCTGCAGCCGGTCTACCCGCGCCTGCATCGCCCCGGCGCGGCGCGCCAGCTTGGACATGCCCAGCCCCCACACCTTCATGCGGTCGGCGCTGGCCTGCAGGTCGGCAATGGCCTTTTGCTGCTGTGCGAACTGCGCGGCCTGCTGCTGCAGGTCCTGCTCCAGCGCGGCGCGGAACCGGGTGTAGCCGCCGGGATAGCGCTTCAGGGAGCCGTCCCGCAGGTAGGCGGTCTCGGTGGTCACGGCGTCCAGAAAGGCCCGGTCGTGGCTGATGGCCAGCACGGCGCCGGGGTAGCGGCCCAGGAAAGTTTCCAGCCACTCCACCATTACGATGTCGAGGTGATTGGTGGGTTCGTCGAGCAGCAGCACATCCGGGTTTTCCACCAGCAGCGCCGCCAGCCCCAGGCGGGTGCGCTCGCCACCCGAGAGCCGCGAGACGTCTTCTTGCTCGCGGCCCCGGAAGCCGAAAGCCAGAGCTGCCGCTTCCTTGCGGCTGCGGCGCTGAAACCCGCCGCGCCGCCCGAACTGTTCCAGCAGTTCCTCGTGGCGCAGGATGCTGGCCTCGCTGCCGTCGGCCATCGCGCCGGCGGCCTCGCTCAGTTCGGCTTCCAGGTCGTCCAGGTCGCGGAAAGCCGCTTCCAGCACGCCGTCTACCGTGCTGCCGGGGGCAAATTTGGGGTCCTGGTTCAGACTGCGGACCCGCACCCCCGGCGCCCGCAGCACCGTGCCGCCGTCGGGCAGCACCTCTCCGGTCAGCAGTTTCAGCAGGGTGGACTTGCCGGCGCCGTTGCGGCCCACCAGCCCGATGCGTTCGCCGGCATGCAGCGCAAAGTCGATGCCTTCCAGCACGCGGTGGGGTCCATAATATTTTTCGGCACTTCTGAGGGCAACCAGCACGCGGGGCAGTATAGCGGGGGCAGGCGGCCGCCCACAGAAGCCCTTTGCTGGGCCGGGAAACTCCGGCTCAGAGTTACGGACGGGGAAGGGCTGCTGGCTTTAAACTGCGGCGCATGTGGAAAGCCGCCGCCCAACTCGCTCCGCCTACCTTGACGCTGCTTCATTCGCTCGGAACTGTGCGGGCACAGCGGCAGATGCCGGGCAGCGGTAGGGTGCTGAACAGTGCGGCGCAGGCCCAGGCGCGTGGCGGCAAGCTGCGGGTGGCGGCCCGCTGCTCCGGCCAGGAAGTGTCTGGCCAGGAAGTGTTTGGAGAGTGAAGGCGGAATGACCTCCCTGAGAAACCCCCGGCGCTGGTGGCAGGTGCCGGGCCGCCATGCCAGCTGGCCTTACCTGCTGCTGGCCGGTCTGGTGCTGGGCGGCCTGCTGGGTGTGGTCTGGCCGGCCAATCCGGCAGCCTGGAGCCTGGCCTCGCAGGCGTTTCCACGGCCGGGCGGTCAGGTGGTGCTGGTTGACCTCGACGCCGCCAGCCTGGCCGACTACGGCCCCCTGAACTCCTGGAGCCCGGAGCTCTACCGGAGCGCGGCCGAGCAGTTGCAGCAGGCCGGCGCGAGCGCCGTGGGGCTGGATGTGGTGCTGGACCCGGCCCGCCGGGAAACAGCGCCGCTGGTCCAGGCCCTGACCCACAGTGGGGTGGTGCTGGCTGCTCCTACGCCGGACAGCGCCGCGCAGCCCGGCTACGGCTTCAGTGCCGTGAACAGCAGCCGGTTGCTGCAGCCCTACGCTTTTCAGACCGCCTACCCCACCGCCCAGGGAAAGCTGGTGCCCAGCTTGGCCTGGCGGCTGGCCCAAGCGGCTGGCGCCAGCGTGCCGCTGGAATCCCAGCCCCGCCTGCTGCACCGGTTTGTTCCATCTGCGCTGGACACACGCCTTAGCTTCCGCGACGTGGTGGCGGGCCGCTTCCCTCACGGGGACGTGCAGGGCAAAGTGGCCCTGATCGGTCAGGCCTCGCCCGACCCGGAGCGGCTGCCGGGCAGCGAACTTCAGGCCCGCGCCGCCGCCAGTCTGCTGGCACCGCCTTTTCTGAACTTTCCAGGCTGGGCCGTGGGCCTAATGGCGGCTCTGATCGCCGGGCTGAGCGTGGTGCTGGGCCGTTTCTGGGGGCTGGCACAGGCACTGCTGCTGCCGGCGCTGATGCTGCTGCTCTGGCGCGCCGGGGTGGCCCTGCCGGGCGTGACCCTCTCGCTCGCCGCCCTGACCGGGCTGCTGCTGGTGGGCGCCGAAGCTCTGCTGGTGCGGCGCAGCGCCCGGCTTCACAGCAGCGTTAACGAGCAGATGCTGGGCACCCGCGCCGGACTGTCACAGGCGGTGGAAACGCTACTGGCCGCTGCTGCTCCGGACGCCGGCCGGCCCTGCCTGTTCCTGGTGGAGCTGGAAGGCTACGCAGCGCTGCAGCAGCGGTTTGGCGTGACCTTGGCCGAGGAGGCGGTGGACCAGAGCCTGCAGCGGCTGCTGAGCCTTGCGCCGGTGGTGCCCCGGCTGGAAGGCTTCGGCTTTCGCTGGGACCGCGGCGAACTGGTATTTATCGTGGACCCGGTGCAGTCCGAGACCGAAGCCCGCGAGATCGCTGACTATTTCGCCCTGACCGTGAGCGGTGTGGTGCTGCGCGGGCAGTCGCTGCTTCCCCGCGGCGGATACGCCTGGGTGCGGAAACCCGAAGGCCTGGCGCTGGACGAGGTATCGGCCCACTCGCTGGTCGGGGCGGCCCGCCAGACCCTGCGGCCGGTGGTTGAGCCGCTGCCGCCGCAGCCCTAAGCTGACGCCGCTCCCGATGGCGACGCCCCAAAGCAAGCCGCCCGGAATCCTGATGGACCGGGCGGCTTGCTTTGGTTGTGAGTCTTTTCGCTGCGGGACCGCTCAGCGGCCCCACCTGTGGCGAGAGGTCAGGCGCTCAGGCGCCAACTTCTTCGCCCACCGCTTCGCTGACCGGGGCGGGGGTTGCCGCCAGATCGTCGCTGTCGTCCTGGGCACCGGCGGCAGTCGCTTCCGCGCCGCTCTGGTTGCCGGCGCGGATGGTGTTCAGCACCCGGCGGCGAATTTCTTCTTCCAGTTCGGGGCGCTCGGCAATGTACTGCATGGCCTTTTCCTTGCCCTGGCCGATGCGGTCGTCGCCGTAGGAGTAGAAGCTGCCGGCCTTCTTGATGATGTCCATGTCGGAGGCCAGGGTCACCAGGTCGTTCAGCTGGTCAAAGCCCTTGCCGTACACCAGCGCCAGTTCCACTTCCTTGAAGGGCGCGGCGACCTTGTTCTTGACGGTCTTGACCTTGACGGTGTTGGCCACGGCGTCGTTGCCCACCTTGATCGGCTGGCCGATCTTGCGCACGTCCAAGCGCACGCTGGAGTAGAACTTCAGCGCCCGGCCGCCGGTGGTGGTTTCGGGGTTGCCGTACATCACGCCGATCTTTTCACGGACCTGGTTGATGAAGATGGCGGCGGTGCCGGTCTTGGACAGAATCGAGGTCAGCTTGCGCAGGGCCTGGCTCATCAACCTGGCCTGCAGGCCGGGCAGCGAGTCGCCCATGTCGCCTTCGATTTCGGCCTTGGGGGTCAGGGCCGCCACCGAGTCCACCACCACGATGTCCATCGCGCCGGAGCGGACCAGCAGTTCCATGATTTCCAGCGCCTGCTCACCGTTGTCCGGCTGCGACACCAGCAGTTCGTCGGTGTTCACGCCTAGGGCGCGGGCATAGACCGGGTCCAGCGCGTGTTCGGCGTCAATAAAAGCAGCGGTGCCGCCGGCCTTCTGGGCCTGAGCGATGATGCTCAGGGCCAGGGTGGTCTTGCCGCCCGACTCGGGGCCGTAGATCTCGGTGACGCGGCCGCGCGGTACGCCGCCCACGCCCAGCGCCAGGTCCAGGCTCATGGAGCCGGTGGAGATGGTCTGCACGTCCAGCTTGCTCTCGGCGCCCAGCTTCATGATCGAGCCTTTGCCGAACTGCTTTTCAATCTGGCTCAGGGCGGTGTCGATGGCCTTCTGGCGTTCCTTGGCGTCGGTGGGCATCACGGTGGGTTCTTTGACGGTTCTGCTCATGAGTTCTCCTGTGCCTCTACGGCAGCTGCGGGTGCAGCGGGGTCCGAAATCTCGGGGGTGGGGTCGGGTGCGGCGGCGGCCAGCGGCGCGCCCCGCAACTCAAAGCGGGAGATGGTCTGGTAGATGGGGCCGGTCTTGCGCAGCACCGATTTCACCAGGCTGACGTGTCCGGCGGTCCAGCCGGTGTCTTCAAACACCAGCGGGGGCAGGCGCGGGGCGGGGCCTTTCTTGCGGGCCAGGGTGACATGGGCCTTGAACGCTTTGTCGTCGGTGTCCAGCCCCAGGTCGGCCACGCCGGCGCGCAGGGCGGCGGCCAGGCTGTCCAGCCCCTCGGCCTCGGTCTTGACGAACCAGACCCGGGGGCTGCCCTCGTTGGGAAAGTAGCCGGTGCCGCGCAGCAGGATGTCCAGCGGCGGCACTGAGCGGGCCGCCTCCACGCCAAGGCGTTTGAGGTCGTCCAGCCGCTCGGGCGGCACCCCCGGCAGGTACGCCAGGGTGATGTGCAGCTGCGAAGGCTCGACCCGGCGCCAGTTGCCGCGCAGCTTGCCTTGCGCCTGCGCCAGTTCGGCGGCTACAGCGTCCGGCACCTTGAGGGCATAAAACAGCCGCAGCCGGTTGCCCTCAGCGCCGCCGGAAGGATGCTGCCCGGAAGACCGCCGCCGCTGCTGGCCGTGCCCCTGGGGGCGGCGGCCCGTCACGCGGCGTGCCTGACGGCGGGCAGCGCAGTGAAAAGAGCGAGTGTCCGGAAAGTGTCGTGTTGTGTAGCGGTTGATTCTGTTCTGGGCATAACAACGCCTCGGAGTATAACCGAAAAGCGAAGTGAGGGCTAGGGGGGGGCCGGGGCGGGGGCTGGGGGCGGCGCCCCGGCGGCAAAGCTTGCCCGACTTCCAGACCTGCCGGCCCCCTGCGGGCTAGACTGAGGCAGTGACTACCGAGCCGACCCCCCAGCCCAACCGTTTTCGTGCTCGCTCCGTTTTCTCTGTCCTGGACGCTGCTGAGGTGACGCAGTGAGCGCCATTTACCAGCGGGCCAGGCCCATCCACTGGGACGAGGTGGTGGGTCAGGAACACATCAAAGGCGTCCTGAAAACTGCCCTGGAACAGGGCCGGGTGGGCCACGCCTACCTGTTCAGCGGGCCGCGCGGGGTGGGCAAGACGACTACCGCCCGCCTGATCGCCATGACCGCCAACTGCACCGGCCCGGAGCCCAAGCCCTGCGGCGAGTGCGAAAATTGCCGGGCGGTGCGGGCTGGGTCGCACCCCGACGTTTTGGAAATTGACGCAGCCAGCAACAACTCGGTGGAAGACGTGCGCGAGCTGCGCGAGAAAGTGGGCCTGGCGCCCATGCGCGGCGGCAAGAAAATCTACATCCTCGACGAAGCGCACATGATGTCCAGGGCGGCCTTCAACGCGCTGCTCAAGACGCTGGAAGAACCACCTGAGCACGTCATTTTCATTCTGGCGACCACCGAGCCGGAGAAAATCATTCCCACCATTCTCTCGCGCTGCCAGCACTACCGTTTTCGCCGCCTGACCGCCGAGGAGATTGCCGGCAAGCTGCAGGGACTGGCCGAGGCGGAGGGCGTGAGCGCCGAGCCGGAAGCCCTGAACCTGATGGGACGGCTGGCCGACGGCGCCATGCGCGACGGCGAAAGCCTGCTGGAGCGGATGCTGGCGGCCGGCACCGCCGTGACCCGCCGCGGCGTGGAAGAGGCGCTGGGCCTGCCGCCCGGTGAGCAGATGCGGACGCTGGCCGGCGCGCTGGTGCAGGGTGATGCGGCCCCGGCCATCAGCGGCGCGGGTGAGCTGTACCGCGCTGGATTTGCGGCCCGCACGGTGGTGGAGGGTCTGGTTGAGGCACTGTCGCAGGCCCTCCACGCCGAACTGGGCGTGATCCAGGGCCCCGAAGCCGACGCTGCCCGGCTGCCCGGCGCCGATGTGCCCCGGCTGCTGCGGCTGCAAGCGGCGCTGGACGAGCAGGAAAGCCGCTTTTCCCGCGCCGCCGACCTGCTGAGTCTGGAACTGGCCCTGACGCACGCCCTGCTGGCAGCGGACGAGGGCGAGGGGAATGGCGCGCCGGCCCGCGCCCCGGCGGCTCAGGGAGGTCAGGGCGGTGGCGCTACGGAACTCTCGGCCCGCCTGAGCCGGCTGGAACGTGAACTGGCGACCCTGCGGACCAGCAGTGCTCCCGCAGCCGCAGCGGCGCCAGCGGCTCCCCACACGGCCGCGCCGGTTGAGGATTTCGAACCGGTGCAGCGCCGCGCCCCGGCGGCTGCCCGCACGGCGGCGCCGGCCCGGGGACCGCAGGCGGCTGCTCCGGCGAGCGGCACCTGGGCCGATGTGCTGCAAGGTGCCAGCATGCAGACCCGCGCTTTTCTCAAGCCGGCCCGCATGCACGCCGAGGCCGGCTATGTGAGCCTCAGCTACGACGCCCGCAGCAGCTTCCACGCCCGGCAGATCATGACCAAGCTGGACGAGCTGACCCCGCTGCTGGAACAGGTGTTCGGTGCCGTCACGCTGGAAATCATCACCGCCGACAATGGGGGCGGCCGTAAGTTCCCGGTGGGCGGCGGGCAGGCGGCCCGCGAAGTGGCCGAGGACCCGGTTCCCGCCCCTGCTGCGGCGCAGGTGGCCCCACCCCGCCCCGCCCCTGCGCCGCAAGGAGACGTGATAGATGACTTCGACCCCCTGGCCCGCCACGCTGGGCCAGCCCACCCGGAGCCGGCTCAGCACCGTGAAGCGGCTCCAGCCCGGCCTGCCCCGGTGCAGCAGGACCAGGCGCAGGAAGACCATGGGCCGGATGAACAGATGCAGGGCAGCGAGGCTGAGGCCCAGCCCGCGCCACGCGACTCGGCCCCGCTGCGCCCGGCGCCGCCCTCCACCCCCGACGACATGGCCGAGGCGCCGCTGCCCGGTGAATCGCTGCCCTGGCAGGACAGCCCGGCCGAGCAGCCACCCCTGCCGGCCGGCACCGCCGAGCACACCCCCGAAACCCCGGCTGAAACGGCGTCCCGCGAGCTGTACCTGGGCGAGCCGGTCACCGAGGAGCCCAGCTGGGAAGACTTCGGCCCGCCCAGCGAGCGCAGCAGCAGCGCGGACGTGGCCCGGCCCCCGGCGCACGAGCCGGCCAGCCACGAGCGCCGGGGAGGCGGTGGTGCGCCGGGGGGAGCCACGCGGGGTGAACCCGCTGCTTCTGCCCCGGCCGCAGCGGCCAGTGCGGCCGCACCCATCCGCGATATCCGCGCCCACCCCATGTACGAGGACATCCGCAGCCGCTTTGCTGGGCAGGTCCGCGAGATCGGCAAGAACCGGACCCCGCCGCCCAGTGCCCCCGAAGAGGAGGGCGGCGACGAGGACGAATAAACCCGGAAAGCCAGCCCGGCGGGTCCGGCCGCTTAGAGCATCTGATAAAAAGCTGGCACAGCTTTGCTGCGGAGCAGAGAATGACGCAGGTGGCGGTGATGTTCCGGCGCCCGCGTCATTCGGAGGACTGCTCTAGACTGGAAGCATGGTTGCCTCTGCTTTCAGCGATCCCCAGCGGGCCTGGGCCTACTGCCCCGAAACGCCGCTGGCCGGCACGCCCGGCGGTCCCCTCAGCGGCCTGACTTTCTCGGTCAAGGACCTGTTCGGGGTGGCCGGCTGGCCGCTGCGGGCCAGCACCCGCGCCAGCCTGCCCGATGTCGCCCCCAGCCCACTTGTTGCCCGGCTGCTGGAGCTGGGCGCCAGCGCGGCCGGCAAGACCCACCTGCACGAGATTGCCATGGGCATTCTGGGCGCCAACGCTTTTGGCGGCACCGAGCATCCTTTCCTGCCGGGCCACGTGACCGGCGGCAGCAGTTCCGGGGCCGCTGTGACGGCAGCGCTGGGCCAGGTGGACTTTGCGCTGGGCACCGATACCGGCGGCTCTATCCGGGTGCCGTCGGCATGGTGCGGCGTGTACGGGTACAAGCCCACCAAGAACTACCCGGCCTGGCCCACCGAGGGTGTCCTGCCGCTCAGCCCCACCTGTGACCACACCGGCCCGCTGGCCCGCGAGTTCGGCACCATTCTGCGGGTGCAGGAAGCCCTGACTGGGGCGGCAGTGCCGCAGCAGAGCTGGGCCGGCATGCGGGTGGGCCTCTGGCGGCCGCAGGGCTGGCTGGACGCGGACGCGCAGCAGGCCCTTTCCAGCCTGGCGGCCCGGCTGGAACAGCAGGGCGCGGAGTTGCTGCCGCAACCGGTCACGCTGCCCAATATGCTGGATGCCTACAGCGACATCGTGGGTCACGAGGCGGCGCAGGTTCATGCGGCCGCACTGGCGCAGGCCGACCCCGGCTTCAGCCCGGATATTCTGGACAAACTGCGCGCCGGGCAGGGCCTGACTGGCGCCGCAGTCCAGGCCGCTTATGCCCGGCGCGAGAGCTACCGCCAGCTGCTTACAGACATCTTTGCCGGGTGTGACCTGATTCTGGCCCCGGCCGTGCCCTGCCTGCCGCCGCGTATCGGCGTGGAGGAGGCAGCGCTGCCGGACGGCCCCACCAACATTCGCCTGGCCGTGCTGCGGCTGACCGCCCCTTTCTCTCTGCTGGGCGCGCCGGCTGTGGCGCTGCCTTCCGGGGTGGACTGGCTGGGCGCGCAGCTGGTGGCCCCCTGGGGCGAGGACACCCGCTTGCTGGGGCTGGTGCGGGAACTGGCCGGATGAGGCACCGGGTCGCTGCCCTGGCCCTGGCACCGGTCCTGACCCTGGGCCTGAGCGCCTGCAGCGATTCCAGCCAGAAGCCGCTGGTCTGGGGAGCACCCAGCAAAGACGCCGAGGCGGAATGGCAGCAATACACTCAGCCCATCTTCATGAGCAGTGATGTCATGTCGGTCACTGGCAGCCGGAGCAGCGCCTTGCTGACTTTTCCGCCGCAGACGGCCGCTGTCATCAGCGTGCGGGTGGACAACCGCGGGCAGGCCCACGAGGGTCTGGTCGTGGCTGGAATTCAAGAAAGTCTGCAGCAGGCCACCGGCAAAGACAGGATTCCGCCCACGGCCCGTTACCAGCAGGAATGGACTATAGGCGAGCGGTTCCGCACCACCGCCCAAGAGCGGAAAACCTGCCTGACCGCCCTGGCAGCCCAGCAGGTGACCCACTGGAAGAAGCAGCTGGAACGGAGCCTGGTGGTCAGCCAGCCGAAATCCTGCCTGTCCGGCGCAGATACCGGCTGGCCTACTCAGCGGACAGCGCCGCTGCGGCTGGACGAGTGGAATACCCTTTACCTTTACGAGACGGCCGGCCGGAACCCCTGGGTGTATGCGGTGGCGGTGTATCCTTCCAGCCAGCCTCTGCGCGTGCAGGCGGGTGATTATGCAGGCCCGGTGATCGCCATTGCCGAGGCTGCCGCTGGCAAGCCGGTTCGCCTGGGCCTGGGCGGGCCGGACGGTCAGGACTCACCGGCCGGGCCACCGGTGCCCTCGCTGAGCGCGCTGCGCCAGCAGCTTCATTGAGTTGGGCAGTGAGCGGTGTCACTTGCCAGCTGGCTTCAGGCTCCAGCGATGTCCTCAGGTCGGCCGCAGCGCCAGAAGAGAGGGGCCCAGAGGGTAGGAGCGGCGTCATCCCCGGTCCCCAGCCCCTAACTCCGGCGCCCCGTGCACTTGCTGTGACAGCCGGCTATTTGGCCTCGTACCAGTTGTCGCTGATTCCGGCTTCCACCACCAACGGCACCTTCAGCTGCACCACGTTTTCCATCACTTGTTTGGTCAGCGCAGCGACTTCCTCGGCGCGTTCTTCGGGGGTTTCGATCAGTAGTTCGTCGTGCACCTGAATCAGCATCCGGGCGCCCAGCGCGTCCAGGCCCGGTTCCAGCGCTACCATCGCCATTTTCATGATGTCGGCGGCGGTGCCCTGAATTGGCATGTTGTAGGCCAGCCGCTCGCCGGCTTCGCGCAGGTTGCGGTTGCGGGCCTTCAGCTCCGGCACGTAGCGGCGGCGGCCGTACAGCGTTTCCACATAGCCGTGCTGCCGCCCGAATTCCAGCGTTTCGTCGATATAACGCTGAATGCCGGGATAGATGCCGAAATAGTTCTCGATAAAGCCGGTGGCCTCAGCATACGGAATCCCCAGCTCGTTGCTGAGCCGGTGGGCACTCATGCCGTACAGCACGCCGAAATTCACTGTCTTGGCAGCGCGGCGCTGGTCCGGGGTGATGGTGTCCTCGTCCAGCCCCAGCACCTGCGAGGCGGTGCGGCGGTGAATATCGGCCCCTTCCTGAAAAGCCCGCTGCATCGGCTCGTCGCCGGCGATGTGGGCCATCAGCCTCAGTTCCAGCTGCGAATAGTCGGCCGCCACCAGCCGGTAGCCGGGGTCCGCAATAAACCCGCGCCGGATTTCCCGGCCCTCTTCCGAGCGAATGGGAATGTTCTGGAGGTTGGGGTTCAGGCTGCTCAGGCGCCCGGTCGCCACGGCGGTCTGGGCAAAAGTGGTGTGCAGCCGCCCGGTGCGTGGGTTGACCAGCCGCGGCAAGGGGTCGAGGTAGGTGCCGCGCAGTTTTTCCAGCTCACGGTATTCCAGAATCAGGGGGATGATGGGATGCTCGCCCCGCAGCGGTTCCAGGGCGCTCATGGCGGTGGAGCGCTTGCCGGTCAGTTTGGTCTTCTTGCCGGTGTCCAGCCCCAGTTCATCGTACAGCACGGCTTCCAGCTGGTCGCGGCTGCGAATGCTGAATTCGTGCCCGGCCGCCTCGTAAATCTGGGCTTCCAGTCGGTCCAGCCGGCCCTGCAGGGCCAGCGACAGGCCCTGCAGATACTCGCTGTCCAGCCGTACGCCGCGCGCTTCCATCCGGGCCAGCACGCCGCTGAGGGGTTTTTCCACCGCTGTGTACAGCCGCATGCGGGCCTCGTCCAGCTGTGGGGGCAGCAGTTCCAGCAGCTGCGCGGCAATGGCCGCCCGCGCGGCCGCGTCGTCGGGCCAATCGGTGTTCAGGTAGCGCTTGGCCACTGCCGGCATGGCGGTGTTGGCCGGGTCCAGCAGGTAAGCCAGCAGCAGCGGGTCGTCGCCGGGGGTGACCTCACAGCCGCGCACGCTCAGCCAGGCCGCCAGGGCTTTGGCGCCGGCCGCGTCCAGTTCGTGCCCGCCCAGGGCGGCAGTCAGAACCGTTTCGTCCACTTCGGGCAGCGGTTCTTTTTTCTTGCCACGCTTCTTGGGTTTTTCCTCTGCGTCTCCTGAATCCAGCAGGCGGGGCGGCTCGCTACCTTGCAGGGGTGCCGGGTCATGCAGAGGCACCGGGCGGGCCACCTCACCGTCCAGCCAGGCGGCGCCGGTCAGACTGGCGGTCAGGTCGTCTTCGCGGCTTAGCAGGTAACCCCAGACCGCCTCCTGACCCTCCGGCAGCTCAGGCACCTGCCACTCGCCGGTTTCGGGCGGCTGAAACTCGGCCAGGGCGCCGCTTTCGGCCTGGTCGCTCTCTGCGGTGGGAGGGCTGGTCAGCTCTCCGGCCACCAGCCGGGCAATCTCGCCGCGCAGCGATTCCAGCTCCAGCTCGCCCAGCAGTTCGTTCAGTTGGGCGGGGTCGCCGGCGCCGCGCTCGGCGCGCAGCTCGCAGTCTAGGTCCAGGTCGCACACCATCTGCGACAGCTCACGGCTGAACCGCACGGCGTCCTCGCTGTCCAGCAGCTTTTTCCGGGTGCCTTTGGGTTCCAGCGTGCCGGCCTTGGCTGCTTCCAGCGCGGCGTCCAGCGTGCCGTATTCCTGCAGGATCTTGGTGGCGGTCTTGGGGCCGATGCCCTTGGCACCGGGGATGTTGTCGCTGGCGTCGCCGGTCAGGGCGCGGAAATCCACCCACTGGGACACCGTCACGCCGTACTTGTCCAGCACGTCCTGGGGGCCGAACAGCGAATTGTCGTTCTTGATGACCTTCACGTCATCGGCCAGCAGCTGATAGGCGTCGCGGTCAGAGGTCAGAATCCGCACCTGCATACCTTCTTGCTGCCCCCGCTTGGTCATCGTGGCGATCACGTCGTCGGCCTCGTAGCCGGGAACTTCCAGCCGCGGCCAGCCCAGCGCGTCTACCAGGGCCCGGATACGCCGAATCTGCGGCGGCAGGTCACCCGGCGTCTCGGCGCGGCCCGACTTGTAGTCCTCGTACTGCTCGTGGCGGAACGTGCCGCCGGGAGGGTCGAACACCACCACCAGCTGATTGCCTTTTTGCCGCGCCATCCGCAGGGCCTGGCGCATGAACCCGATGATGGCGTGGGTGCTTTCACCTTTGGAGTTGCTCAGCGGCGGTAGGGCGAAGTACGAGCGGAAAGCCAGCGCGTGGCCGTCGATCAAGACCAGGGTGTCCGGCTGCGGCGCAGCGGCGGGGGAGGGTGAAGACATGCCGCCAGTCTACAGGCGGCGAGTGGGAAACTCGGCTTCAGCTCCCACTTTGTTTCACCAGGCGAGAAGGGCTGCTTTCCCGGACAAAGACATAGCCATCGCAGGAATCCAGGTTCATGGGATACTGGTAGGTGGTACTGCCAGGCGCGTAGAGCAGCCCTATCTGCGAGAAGTTCATGCCCTTGCCCAGCCACTCTTTCAGTGCAGGCTGGGCCTGGAAATCTTTCAGGGAGATGTAGCCTGCAGGTTGCTCAGGAGGCAGGGCAGAGGCAGCTAAGCCGTCTATCTGATAAGCCACAGGCGGCAGCAGTTCCCGGGCTTCCCAGCGGCGATTGGGGCCAGAGAGTTCTTCAAAAGCATTCGCCTTCCCACGGCCTGGGGTTGAGCAGATGATTTGGTATCGTTCTGCGCCCAGGCTCTCCCCCAGGAAGGTCCCAATGCCCGACCCACTCCCGGGGAGGGAACGGCCGACATGGATGTTGTGTGCCCAGACGGCTCCTTTTCTCCCTGCGGTGGCCTTCTGGGCGTTGCGGGCCATGAACTCGTTCTCCAATGACAAACTGCGGTTGAGTGCGGCCGCGTTCTTGGGGTCGCGCGCCGCCGTGTACGCATCCAGCAGCTCGTCGAACTGCCCCAGAGCACCGGCCAGATACTGGATGTCAGCCAGTTTCGGGTCACTGGCCGGTAACTGTGCGACTGCGCCCGCCAGATTTTTGAGGGCCTGGCGCTCTTCGGGAAAAGCGTCGATATCATTGATGAACTTGTACCAGCGTTCGGGAGAGAGCTGAATCAGGGCGGCAGTGTTCCGCTTGGCGTCGCCTTCCAGCAGGAGCCGGTACAGTTCCCCAGCCGTAAACGAGGGAGTTCTTGAATCGATGCCCCAGACCTCAAAGGGCGGCTGGTGCCCGGCCTTGTTCTGCTGGCGCATCCAGGTCAACAGCTCGGAGGTGGTCTGCGTCGTAAAGTTGAACTGAGACAGGGCGAAGATGTCCCTCAGGTCTTCGTCCCCTTCGCCCAGAACCCAGCGGTTGAGTTTATAGACGTAGCCTGGGTCGGCCTCGAAGGTCAGCACCGTAAAGCCGTGGTGGGTGGCCAGCTGTTTGAACAGTTGGGCCTTGAGTTGGTGGATTTCCTCTGTTCCGTGAGACCCTTCGCCCAGGCCCACAAGTTGTGCTGCGCCATAAGGAGCCAGCCACGCAGGGTCATGCAGGTCACCGGCAAACTGCAGGGTGGGCAGCGGCTGCAGGACCTCCTTCACGGCTGCCTTTCGGCGGGCCAGAACCTCTGCTGCAGGTTTCAGTTCAGCCTCTACTGTCACTTGCTGGCCCTGGAACTCTGTCGTCTGCTTGAGCGGCTGGCTACGTTGGAGCTTCCACTGACCTTCACTCTGTCTCCAATAGTCGACCCCGTCGTTCGTCCAGGAAATGGGTGCCCTGGACTCTGCGATCACACCGCCAGGTCCCGCCAGGATCCCTTTGACGGCGGAACGTGTTTTCACCTCGAAACCGCCGTCAATAGGCTGGCTGCTCAGGATATCCAGCTGAGACTTCATCTCGCTGACCACGGAGTCTTGAGCAATGGCCCCGAGTCCTTTCCGGGTTTCCTGCTGGCCCAACAGTGTGGACTGGGTGTGGTCAGGGGTGGCGTGGTCCAGAATGAATCGGGTCGCGGCCAGACTCGTGTTTTGCTCCGCCAGCTGCCGGTAAAAGTCCTGGATTTCTGCGGGCAACTCGGCGCTTGCCTGAGCCTGCGCTTAAGAGATTGTCGCCCCAGTGGCAGCAGCTTCGGCGGGGGCCGAAGCCGCATTATCGCTGGGAGAAGGTTGACACCCGGCGAGGAGGAACGCCCCAAGCCAGGTGAATAATCGGTACTTTCTGAATTGCATGACTGCCCCTGATTGTATTGGAGCAGCGCTCAATTCGTATAAATTTAAGATCTAGGCTTCTTTTATTGCAGGCCCTTTCCCTCTGCCGTGCCACCCCGGCGCACCACCACACTGGGCGGTGACGCTTCCACGGCCGTCGCCTGAGCCGGAGCCTTGGCGGCGTGTCGGCCTAGGGGCAGGTGGTCGGCCAACGTGCGGGCCGGGGGGACGGGGGCCGGCGAGATGACCGGAGCAGCTTCTGCCCGGGGCGTGGACGGTGTGGTTGTCGCCGGTACTGGCTGGCCTGCCACTGACTGAGCTGAGGCCGGCTGGGGCTGGTCACCGCCGCTCCCTCCGCCCTGGGGCCCACGGTCCGGGCCGGGGGCTTTGCCGGCGCCCTGCAGCAGACCCAGCAGGTTCACACCGGTGGCCGTTTCCACCTGCTCCACCAGCCCGATCACGTTGCGCGGCAGCGTCTGCATGGCGCTCTGGGTGGCTTTGCCGTCGCCGGAATCGATCACGGTGATCCGGTCGATGTCCACCGCCTTCACGCTTTCGGCAAAAGTATCCACAATCGAAGGCAGCATGTTCAGCACGTAAGCGCGTTCGGCGTCTGGGCCAGTTTCGGCAAAAGCGGCGACAATCTGCCGCACCGCTTCGGCGCGGGCGCGGCCTTCTTCGATGATGGGCGCGGCCTCGGCCTGTGCCCGCAGCAGCTCTGCCTCGCGGCGGGCGCGGGCCGGCGCCACGATGTCGGCTTCCAAGCGTTTCTGGTTCAGGATGATGCGCTCTTGCTCCAGCTGCTGCTCGGCTGTGACCTTGGCCCGCTCGGCCGACACCTGCGCCTCGTTCTCGCGGGCGGCCGACTCGGCTTCCAGCTCGGCGCGGCGAATCCGCAGCTCGGTCTGCCGCTCCAGAATCGCCTGCTCGGAAATGGTTCTTGCGATGGTGGCGCGCTGTCGGGCCTGCGCCTCAGCCTCACTGGCCTCGGCGTCGCGGGCGGCCTCGGCGATGCGGGCTTCTTTGAGCACCTCGGCGGTTTGCCGGCGGCCGATGCTGCCCAGGTAGCCGCTCTCGTCGGTCACGTTCTGAATCTTGAGGGTGTCCAGCTTAATGCCGAGGCTGTTGAGGTCGTGCTCGGCCTCTTCCATCAGTGCCTCGGCAAAGCGCAGCCGGTCCTCGTTGATTTCCTCGGGCGTCAGGGTGGCGACCACCCCGCGCAAGTTGCCTTCCAGCGTGTCGCGCACGATGGCGGTCAACTGCTCGCGCGGCATATCCAGAAACCGCTCGATGGCGTTGGACAAAAAAGGCTCGTGGGCATTGACTTTCACGTTGGCCACCGCGTGAATCCTCAGCGGAATGCCGCCCTTGGAATAGGCGTTTTCGATGCCCAGGTCCAGCGGAATGGTGGTCAGGTCCATCCAGCTGGCCTTTTCCAGCACCGGAATGCGGAAGGCCCGCCCGCCGCGAATCACCCGGTAGCCTACCCGGTCACCGGCAGCCGTCGCGCGGCTGCGGCCCGAGATGACCAGCACCCGGTTGGGCGGCACCACGATCAGCATGCTCTGCAGCAAAATCAGCAGGAAGATGATGGCAATCAGGAACAGGCCGCCGATGATCAGGGTGGGAACCATGGTGTCTCCTTAGAGGCGAGGGGAAAGAGTGTGAAGGGGGGAGGGGCGTGGTTCTCGGGAAAAGGGAAAGTGGGGTGACTGGCTCAAGAACAGGGCTTTAGGTTCAGGGCTCTAGGTTCAGGGCATCCGGCCACTGTCCCAGGGCTGAACTTCCAGCACCCCGGCGTCTTCGGCGGTGACGATCACCTGCTGCCCGGCGGTCAGGGCCACCTCGCTGCGGGCGGCCAGCTGTTCTTGCTGCGCCCCCAGTTCCAGCGCCACCCGTCCCAGCCGGCCAGGGTGCAGCGGCACCACCACGGTGCCGACCCGGCCCACCAGGGTGGCCGCCTCGAACGAGACGTTGCCGTGCCGGCGGGCCAGCCGGAAAGCGGACGCAGTGGCGGCGCCGGCCAGTAGCCCGGTGACCAGGGCGGTCAGCAGCTGCACGGTGCCGCTCAGGCCCAGCAGCCGGCCCAGCACCCCCGCCAGCCCGAAAAAGGCCAGGAAAGACACCAGCGCCCGCATGGAAAACCAGGAGGCCAGATTGCCAGAGGACGGGTCGCCGGCGGCGCCGTGCGGCGGGGCGCTCAGGTCAGGGCTGAGGTCGGCGCCCGCGCCCGGGTCAAGGTCCAGATCCAGGTCGCTGCCGTGCCCGCCCAGCAGCGACAGCAGCAGCAGGCCGCCGCCGATAATCAGTGCGAGAAGATAGAAATCCATGTCTGCCGTGTGTCCTCCTGCTGAGGGATACGCGGCGAATGGCCCTAGAGTTTCCGGGCGGGGCTTGCAGAGTTCCCTTACGGCATCAGGCGCTCCAGCGCCCAGCCTTCACCCTGGCGCAGGTATACCAGCCGGTCGTGCATCCGGTTGGGGCGGCCCTGCCAGAACTCCCAGCGCTCCGGCACCAGCCGGAATCCGCCCCAGAAGTCGGGCCGGGGCACCTCCTGGCCCCCGAATTGCTCGTGCAGCGCGGCAAACTTGGCTTCCAGCGCTGCCCGGCTTTCGATAGGCGCGCTCTGCGGCGTACTGGCGAGCGCGGCCAGCTGGCTGTCGTGCGGGCGCTTGTGGAAATAAGCAGTGCTCTCCTCACTGCTGAGGCGCTCGACCCGGCCGCGCACCCGCACCTGCTGCTCCAGGGCGTCCCAGAAAAACAGCATTTCGGCCCGTGGGTTCCCGGCCAGGGCACGGCCTTTTTCCGACTCGTAGCCGGTATAAAAGCTCAGCTGGCCCTGCTCGTCTATGCCGCGCAGCAGCAAGGTCCGCACGCTGGGCTGCCCGCTGGCGTCGGCGGTGGCCAGGACAAAAGCGTAGGGCTCCCGGACCGCGCCACCTTGCAGGGCGGCCTTCAGCCACTCGCTGAACTGCTCAGCGGGGTCGGCCTTCAGCTCGTCCCGGCTCAGAGCGGCGCGGGTGTACGACAGGCGCAGATCGGTGAGATCGGTCATGGACTCAGTCTAGCGGGCTCTGTCTGGCGGGCAGGTGTCTGGCGGGCAGGTGCGGCTGGCTTTAGGGCACTGTCTTCAGGGCACTGTCTTCAGGGCGCCGCCGGCCAGCGGCAGGCGCTCCACCTCACCGGTGCCCCAGTTCACCTCGATCATCAGCTGCGCGGCTTGCCGCATCTGTGGCCGTGGCAGGTCACGGAACACCAGACTGCTGAGGCCCAGGCCGGCTGACGGTCCATTGCCGCTGCTGTCTGGGAAAAACCGCACCATGCCGGTCTGCGGCGCCAGGCGGCCCAGCTCCGCGCCGTTCGCGTCCAGCAGCACCAGGGCGGCGCTCCACTGCCGCGCTGCCGGCCCGGGCGTAGAGGTTGACGCCCAACACCGGGTGGTCTTCCAGCCAGCCGGAAGCCAGACTCTCCAGAGCGCTCAGGGCGATATTCTGCCGCGCAGAGCGGCCAGGCATGCCGGGCCGGCCATACTCGCCCAGGTCGCTGTAGTCCGGTCGGCATTGCCCCCGCAGCAGCTCGGCCGGAAGCGTGACACGCAACTGGCGGTCCGGCGGCCCCCAGCGTTTCCTGCGCCGCAGGAGAGAAGCAGGCCTGCAGATGAGCGGCCCGGTCCGGCCGCAGCAGCGCTTCGGGCCGCTGAGAGGGTACAGGACGCCCGGCCGGCGCACCGAGGGCCGCCGCCAGGACCAATGCTGAGAGTGACATGACCCAGTCTAGGGGCCTCTCAGCTTTCCGGCGAGTGCTGGCTTCCGGCGGTCAGCTGCTGGCACTGCGGGCAGAAATGGGTGCCGCGCTGCCCCAGCACGGTCTTTTCGAGTGGGGTGCCGCAGCGGGGGCACGGCTGGCCGCCCCGGCCATAAGCGGCGTGCTGCACCTGAAACCCGCCCCACTCGCCGCCCAGCTGCCGGTAGTTGCTCACGCCATTGCCCAGGCTGGAGCCGCCTGCGTCCACCGCTTCCCCCAGCACCTCACGGATGGCCCCGTGCAGCCTCTGGGCCTGCTCGGCGCTCAGGCGCTGCTGTGAGGGGTGAATGCGGGCCCGCCACAGTGCCTCGTCGGCGTAGATGTTGCCCACGCCCGCCACCGGCCGCTGGCTCAGCAGCCAGGGCTTGACGGCACCGGCGCGGGCGGCCGCCTCGGTAAACGCGTCCAGCCGGAAGTCGTCCGACAGTGGCTCCGGGCCCATCGCGGCCAGGGTGGGCAGCGCCGCGTACTCGCCGGCCGGCACCACCCGCACTTTGCCAAAGCGCCGGGGGTCATTGAAATAAAGTGGGCCGCTGTCCAGCAGCAGGGTCAGCCGGGTGTGCGGCGTTTCTTCCAGCCGAAAGCCTCCCGTCATCCCCAGATGCACGATCAGTTCACGGTCCGGCTCGGCGCCGGCGTCCGACAGCGGCAGAATCAGGTACTTGCCCCGGCGGCGCGGCTCCAGAATGGTGCGGCCGTGTGCCAGCTCGGTATCCGGGTATTTCTCAGGGTGCCGGTGCTGAATCTCCAGCACGGTCCGGCCGGTCACGATGGGCGCAATGGTGCGGCGGGTGGTTTCCACTTCGGGCAGTTCGGGCATATCAGAAGCAGGCTAGAGCTTCCCGGCCTGAGCGCCTGACGCCCACCCTACAGTTCCCGCCCAGCATTGCCTCTTTCAGGCCTTGTCGCCCAGCCGCCGCTCGGTGCCGGAGGTCAGCCGGGTGATGTTGTCGCGGTGCTGCCAGATCAGCAGCAGCGCCAGAAAGGTCAGAGCGGCGGTGCCGTACCAGGGCGGGGGCAGATGCACCATATAGCTGAAGGCCAGCAGCGCCAGCACGGCGGCCGCCCCGATGATGCTGCCGGCCGAGACGAAGCGGGTCAGCCACATGGTAAAGATGGCCAGCACGAAGGCGAAAAAGCCAATGGCCGGCGAAAGGGTCACCACCGTGCCGAAAGATGTGGCGACCCCTTTGCCGCCCCGCCCCCGCAGAAACACGCTGAAATTGTGCCCGACCACCGCCATCACGCCGCACAGCGCCACCCATTCATGGTCCAGCCCGGCCAGGCGCGCCAGCGTGACGGCCAGCACGCCTTTGAAGATGTCGAAGGTGGCCACGAACGCGGCCGGGCCCTTGCCCAGCGACCGGAGCACGTTGGTGGCGCCGCTGTTGCCGCTGCCGACCGTGCGGATATCCACCCCACGGGCGCGGGCCACCCACGCGGCGGCGGGGACCGCGCCCAGCAGATAACAGAGCGCAACCAGCAGCAAATTGGTGAGGATCACGTCTGACATTCTAAACATGTCGGGTGAAACAGAAGCCTTACCCCGCCTGGGCGTAGACTGCGGGCATATGAAAGTTGCCGTTATGGCCGATATTCACGGCAACCTGGGGGCCCTGCGCGCCGTGCTGCGCGACACTGAAGCCCGGGGCGTGGACCGCATCATCGTCAACGGGGACCTGGTCAACCGTGGCCCCGATTCTGTCGCCGTGATGGAAGAACTGCTGAAGCGCAGCGACGTAAGCTTCGTGCTGGGCAACCACGACGACCTGCTCAAGCTGTGGCAGGAGCGCTCGGAAAACCTGCCGCCCGAGTGGTTTACTGACCCTTTCTGGGAAGCCACCGCCTGGAACGCCGAGACGCTGGACCGGGCCGGGCTGCTGTATGTGCCGCAGCAGTGGAACTTCTCGGAGGTGCTGAAAGCAGACGGCCTGCCGGATGTCCTGATTGCCCACGGCACCACCGCCAACTACCGCGAGGGCCTCAGCGACCGCATGAGCGCGGGGCGGCTGCGTGAGGTGGCCGGGGGGCACCGGGTGGTGGTGGGCTCGCACATTCACCGGCCGGTGGTGCACCGCAGTGGCGACATTCTGGTGCTGAACACCGGCGGGGTAGGCGTCTCGGCCGATGGCGACCCCCGCGCCGCTTACCTGCTGCTTACGGCCACGGCGCAGGGCTGGCAGCCGGAAATTATACGGGTCAGCTACGACCGCCAGAGCAGCCTGCAGCGCTTTGCCGAGAGCGGCTACCTCGCCACTGGCCTGAGCGCCGAGATCTTCCGCCAGGAACTGCTCACCTCGCGCAGTCTCTACACGCCTTACTGGGCCTGGACCGAGGCCGAAGCGCTGCCGCGCAACGAGGCCACCTGGGACCAGTTCATGGCCGGCGACCACAACTGGAGCTGGCCGCCGGCCCGGGTGTAAAGCCGGCCTTAGCCTCGCTTCACTGCCCGCGCCGGCCAGAGTGCCATGCTGAGGTATGAGCAAAGACATGACCCGTGAAGAAGCAGTCCAGAAGGTCGCTGGCCTGATCAAAGACATCAAGTTCTGCATGCTGGTGACCCAGACCGAAGAAGGCCACCTGCACAGCCGCCCGGTGACCACCCAGGAAGAAGATTTTGACGGTGAGCTGTGGTTTATCGGCGGCAAGGACACCGAGTGGGTCAGCGATATCAAGGCCCGCCCCGAAATCAACCTGGCTTACGGCCAGCCCGACGGCCAGAACTACGTGAGCATCTCCGGCCGCGCCGAACTGATCGAAGACCGTGCCAAGCTGGAAGAAGTCTGGAGTGACTTTTACAAGGCTTATTTCCCCAAAGGCATTGACGACCCCAACGTGCAGCTGATCCACGTTGACCCGCACGGCGCCGAGCTGTGGGAAAGCAGCGGCAAGCTGGCTTCTGTCTTCCAGCTCGCCAAGGGCCTGGTCGCCGGCCAGCAGGCGGATATGGGTGACAACAGCACCGTCAAACTGGAAAACTGATCCCTAACTAAGGAAGCACCTGGAGCTGAAGATTTGGCTCCGGGTGCTTCCTTTTTGCCGTTTGGTCCGGCAGTTACTCGTCTTGGCTCTCGACGGTGATCAGTTTGTCGGGCACCGGCGAGTTCAGCACGATGCTGGTGTCACATTGCACGCCCAGGTCTACCAGTTCCATCACCAGGTCGTTGAGGGCGGTGATGTCGGTCACGGCCACCTTGAGCAGCGCGGCGAAGCGCCCGGTCAGGTGGTGGCATTCCAGGACATGGGGGTTTTCCTGGGCCCAGTGGTCCAGCTCGCCGAACTTCTCGCCGGTATCGAACACGCCTACAAAGGCCACCACGCCGTAGCCCAGGGCACCCAGCGACACCACCGCGCCGTAGGAACGAATAACGCCGGCCGCTTCCAGGCGGCTGAGCCGGTCCGAAACAGTGGGCGCCGAGACACCCAGGCGCCGGCCCAGCTCACGGATGCTGAGCCGGGCGTCGTGCTGCAGGGCGTCCACCAGCTGCAGGTCCAGCGAATCGAGTTTCGGCGCGCTGGAGCCGGTTTTGCGTTTGGGGTTGGGGCTGACATCGGTCTTTTTCATAAGGATCCTCGGAATTCTGCTTGAGCTTGGAAGGGGGAAAAGGGAAACAAGGGAACCAGGGCAGCCGGACTGGGCTGCTTCGTATCACTGGCAGCAGCCTCTGAGCCGGTGGCTGCCCGGCACGAGTCAGGCCCCATGGCCCGCGCTTCAGCTTGGCAGAAGAACAGTGGCTGGGGTGACCTACTTTACGATGTGTGAAACAGCTGCCGGAAAAATATACACCCGCTCCGTTCCAGACCGGACAGTATAGCTGAGCTGCCCCCCGGCTTGTGAACCCCTGCCGCGGCCCAGCGGCCCTACTCGCAGGCGGGTGCCCTGTACACTGCCCTGATGACCCAGCCTTCCCAGCTTTTGCCTGTCCCGGTGCTGGCCGTGCCGGCGGCTCTGCGGCGCTTTGCCGGCCAGCGGGTGGTGGCGGCGGTCTCGGGCGGAGCCGACAGTGTGGCGCTGCTGCGCGGGCTGCTGGCGGCCGGAGCACAGCCGCTGGTGGCGCACTTTGACCACGCGCTGCGCCCCGACTCGGCAGAGGACGCGGCCTGGGTGGCGGCGCTGGCCGCAGAGCTGGGCGTGCCCTACGCCGGCGGGCGGGCCGAGGTGGGCCGGGTGGCGCAGCAGCGCGGCTGGAATGTGGAGGCGGCGGCCCGGAGGCTGCGCTATTCGTTCCTGACCCGCACGGCCAAACAGGCAGGTATCGGCACGGTGCTGACCGCCCACACCCGCCGCGATCAGGCCGAAACCGTGCTGCTGCGGCTGCTGCGCGGCGAGGCGGTGTTGACCGGGATCGCTCCGCGCTGGGGTGGGGTGCAGCGTCCACTGCTGGACGTGACGCGGGAGGATGTGGAAGCCTACCTGCGCTCGCTGGGCCAGGACTGGCGCGAGGACGCCACCAACGCCGATACCGCTCTGACGCGGGTATGGCTGCGGCTGGAGGTGCTGCCGCTGCTGCGCTCGCGCTTTCCGGGAGTGGAGGAGGCGCTGGCACGGCAGGCGGTCACCGCTGCTGAGGACGACGTGGCCCTGACCGCGCTGGCGGCGGCTATTCAGCCACACACGCCGCTGGCCGGGCAGCCGGCGGCCGTGCTGCGCCGCTGGCTGCGCGCCGAACTGGGCCGGGCCGGGCTGGAGGTTCACGCCGGGCAGCTGCAGGCGCTGGCCGAAGCCCTGCAAAGCGGCAGCACCCGGCACCTGACCCTGCCGGGCGGGCAGCCGGCGAGTGCGACTGGCAGCCGCCTGGTGCTGCCCGGCACACCGCCGGACTTCAGTGCGCCGGAGTTTGCCTATCCAGCCGAGTGGCAGGCCCGCACGCCGCAGCCGGGCGACCGCATTCGCCTGAGCGGGGGCACCCGCAAACTCAGCGATGTCTTGGCCGAGCGGCGGGTGCCGCGTGAGCAGCGCTCGCAGGTGCCGCTGCTTGCCGCGCCCGACGGGGGGGTGCAGTGGGTGGGCCTGCATCCTCCGGTCTGGGCGGCTGGGGCCCGCGCCCAGACCGCCTGGCATGACCCCCTCTGGGAAGGCATGGAAGCCGCACTGGCACAGGCGCGGGAGGCCGCCGGGGCGCAGGAGGTGCCGGTGGGCGCAGCCGTGCTGGATGCGGGCGGGGCGGTGGTGGGCCTAGGCCGCAACCGCAGCCGCGAACGCGGCGACATGACCCGCCACGCCGAACTGGAAGCCCTGCGGGCGGCGGCCGCTCACCTCGGCACCGCTTACCTGAGCGGCTGCACCCTGGTAGTAACCCTGGAACCCTGCCCGATGTGCCTGGGCGCCGCCCTGGAAGCGCGAGTGGGGCGCATCGTATATGGCGCGGCCAACCCGCGGGCGGGGGCGCTAGGCGGGGTGCATGACCTGCTGGGCCACCACTGGGGCGTGCAGCCGGAGGTGCAGCGCGGCTACCGCGCCGGCGAGTGCGCCCGGCTGCTGCGCGACACCTTCGCTGGTTTCCGGCGCCAGCCCTGAAGTCAGCCGGCGGCGCCTGCCGTAACGCCAAAGTCTGCCAGTTCTTCGGCGCCGGGCCGCTGAAACCAGCCGTCCCAGGCCAGCAGCTGCTCGCGCGACACCTGAAAAGGGTGTTCGCCGCTGGCGTTGCGCCGCTCCAACCGCCGCCATAGCTCATCCAGCGGCAGGTCCAGCACGTGCAGCTGCACCCCCGCACCCAGTTCCAGCGCCCGCTGGCGGTACAGCCCGCGTTCCTGCGGTGTCCACAGGCCATAGTCCAGCACCACATCGGTGCCCAGTTCTAGTGTCCGGCGGGCCACCGACCAGAGCAGCTCGCGCTCCAGCAGGCCGCGTTTGCCGTCTATGTCGTCTACGCCGAACAGCGGTTTCATCCACTCGTCGGGGGTCAGGCACAGGGCGGGGCGGTCGCGCTCCAGCTTTCGGGCGAATGTCATCTTGCCGGCGCCCGGCAGGCCGACCAACAGGTGCAGGGTAGGCATCAGAAGGCCGATGATACGGGGCTGACAAGGGCGGCGCAAGCGCCAGGGCCACGGGCCAGAATCAGCCGCTCTGGGAATAGACCTGGGTACAGAGGCCCGGGAACGCCGCTTCCAGCTCACGCGCCAGTTGCCGCAGGCCCCACAGCTCGGTGCGGCGGTGTCCCAGCGCAGCAACTCCCAGGCCGCAGGCCTGAGCTGCTGCTGCCGCAGAAGGCCGCAGTTGCCCCGTCAGATAGACCTGAACGCCCTGCTGCGCCGCGAAGGTTATCAGTTCCGGGTTCATCGCATTCATCAGCGCCAGCACCAGTGGCGCCTGTGGTTCGGCCGGCAGCCAGGAGGTGTCTTCGCCGCCCAGTTCGCGGTGCAGCGCCGCTTGCAGGCTGGCCCAGTCGGGCTGCGGCGCGGTGGCACGCAGGCCCACCGTGCGGCCCTGCCAGCTCAGTTCGCTCACTTCTGTCCAGCCCAGCCGCGCGGCCAGGCGGTGGTTGGGGCCGGTGGTCAGGTGAAGATCAAAGCCGTCGTGGGCGCCCAGAATGCCCAGCTCAGGCCAGTTGCCACCTGCCCGGCGCGAACGGTGCAAAAACAGAGCGTCGGCGTCCAGGCTGGCAGGCAGGTCGCCCGGTTCCAGGGCAAGAGCCAGGCGGCGAATTGTCTGCGGCCCTCCCGGGCGGCGCAGCGGCTCCGGTTCCTGCAGCTCGCGCTGCAGCCAGGCCGCCAGATCAGACAGGGCAGGAAGGGTCATCTGCCCATCATGCGCCCTTCCTGCCCGGACTTCTCTTGGGTGAACGGACTCAGCTGAACGGGCTCAGCTGAACTGCTTCAGCACGCCTTCTAGCCGTTCCTTCTGCGTTCCGAAATCCGCCACGCGGCGCCGTTCCTCTTCCACCACTTCGGCGGGAGCGTTGGCCACGAAGCGTTCGTTGCTCAGCTTGCCCTGTGCCTGCTTGATCTGCTTCTCGAACTCGGCCAGGCGCTTGCGCTGCTTGCCCAGCCACTCGTCCACGTCCACGGTGCCTTCCAGCGGCACCCGCACGGTTACGCCCTGCTCCACGGCGCTCAGGGTGCGGCCTTCCAGCGCCGGCACCAGTTCCACCCGGGCAATCTGCTGCACCACCCGGGCGTTGCTCTGCACCACGGCCTGCATGTCGCCTTCCACTGCCACATTCAGCCGGTCCTGCGGCGACAGGCCCAGCTCGTTCTTGAGGCTGCGGGCGGCGCTCACGGTGGCGCGCAGGGCGTCAAAGGCGCGAGTGGCCTCGGCGTCATGCAGGGCCTCGTCGCTGCGGGGCCACTCGCTCAGCGCCACCTGACCCTGGTAGCCCAGCGCCTCGTACAGTTCGGAGGTGATGAACGGCATGAAGGGGTGCAGCAGCCCCAGAATCTGCGCCAGCACGGCTTTCAGCACCCGTCCGGTCGCCACGTCGCCGGCGTCCAGGGCCGGTTTGCTGGCCTCGATGTACCAGTCACAGAATTCGTCCCAGGCAAAAGCGTACAGGGTGCGAATCGCTGCGCCGATGTCCAGCTCGTCCAGCTGAGCGCTGGCTGCGGCGCTCACGTCGTTCAGGCGGCTGATGATCCAGCGGTCGGCCAGACCCAGTTCACCGCCGGCTTTCAGCTCCCGCAGCGCCTGCGCCGGGTCTTCCTGCGGCAGGTCCATATTCTGCAGCCGCATCTGGACGAAACGGGCCGCGTTCCAGAGCTTGTTGGCAAAATTGCGGCCCTGCTCGTAGCGGCGGTCGTCGTGCCGGATGTCCTGGCCGCCGGTGCTCAGGAACGCAAAGGCGAAGCGCGAGGCGTCCACCCCGTACTGGTCGAACAGTTCGTTGGGGTCGATGCCGTTGCCCTTGCTCTTGGACATCTTCTGGCCCTTAGCGTCCAGGTATAGCCCGTGCAGCATGATGTCTTTGAAAGGCGCCTGCCCGGTGTGCTCGTAGGCGGCCATCTGCATCCGCGCCACCCAGAAGAACAGGATGTCGTAGCCGGTCACCAGCACCGAGGTGGGGTAGAACTTCTTGAAGTCAGCGCTGCTTTCATCAGGCCAGCCCAGCGTGGAAAAGGGCCACAGGTTACTGGAAAACCAGGTGTCGAACACGTCCGGGTCGCGGCGCAGGTTCAGGTGCGCGTAGCGCGGGTCCTGGTCACAGTCAAGGTCGGGGTTGTCGCGGTCCGGCACGTAGATGTTGCCTTCCTCGTCGTACCACGCCGGGATCTGGTGGCCCCACCACAGCTGCCGGGAGATGTTCCAGTCACGGATGTTCTCCAGCCAGTCGCGGTTGATCTTCTCGTGGCGGGCCGGGGTCAGGCGCATGTCGCCGTTGTCCAGGCCCTGGAGCACCCGCTCGGCCAGCGGCTTCACGTTCACGAACCACTGCTCGCTGATAATCGGCTCCACCGGCACCTTGGTGCGTTCGCTCAGGCCAATGGCAACCTTGTAATCCTGTTCTTCCAGCAGGTCACCGCTCTCGCGCAGGGCACGCACCACCGCCTTGCGGCCCTCGAAGCGTTCCAGGCCGCGGAAGTCTTCCGGCACCAGGTCGCCGCTCAAGTTGCCTGCCAGGTCAATCACGCTGGGCCGGCTCAGGCCGTGGCGCTCGCCCACCTCAAAGTCGGTGGGGTCGTGGGCCGGGGTGATTTTCAGTGCGCCCACGCCGAAGTCCATCTCCACGGCCTCATCCGCGATGATGGGAATCCAGCGCTCGGTCAGCGGCACCCGCGCCTCTGCACCCACCAGATGGCGGAAGCGTTCGTCGTCGGGGTGCACGGCAATCGCCTGGTCGGCAAAGATGGTTTCCGGGCGCACGGTGGCGATGCGGATTTCGCCGGCCTCGCCGTTGCTGGCGGCGGCCTGCGGGTCGCGCAGTTCGTAGCGCAGGGTGTACATCTTGCCCTGGCGGTCCTCACGGGAAATTTCCAGGTCGCTGAGTGTGGTCTGGCTGACCGGGTCCCAGTTCACCATGCGTTCGCCGCGGTAGGCCAGGCCGTCGTGGTACAGGTCCACGAACTGCTTGCGCACCGCGTGGCTGAGGCCTTCGTCCATGGTGAAGCGCTCGCGGGTCCAGTCGGCGCTCACGCCCAAGCGGGTCAGCTGGCTGAGAATCTGCCCGCCAGACTGCCGCTTCCACTCCCAGACTTTCTCCAGGAATTGCTCGCGGCCCAGGTCAAAGCGGCTGACGCCCTGCTCTTTGAGCTGCCGCTCCACCATCACCTGCGTAGAGATGCCGGCGTGGTCCATGCCCGGCAGATACAGCGCCTCGAAACCGGCCATCCGCTTGTAGCGAATCAGGGTGTCGATCAGGGTGTTGTCCAGCGCGTGGCCCAGGTGCAGGCTGCCGGTCACGTTGGGTGGCGGAATCACGATGGTGAAGGGTGGCTTGTCGCTGTGGGCGTCGGCGCGGAACGGCTGCTCGCGCCACAGCCGGGCCCAGCGGGGCTCGGCAGCGCTGGGGTCGAACTGCGCAGGAAGGGCCGAGTCAGGTTGGGTAGAGTCGGGCTGGGTCATAGGGTCTCCTTGAACTTATGGACTTAGAGCGGGAAAGGGGAAGGGAGGATGGGGGTTCAGTTGCGGTAATAGCGTTCGGCGAACTTCTCGGCGTAGTCACGGACTTTTGGCAGGGCGGCGTCCATCTCCCAGTCGAGGTGCACGCTGCCCAGATCCGTGAAGCGGAAGCCGTAAAGTTCGCCGTCGGCGGCATGGGTCCAGACATCCGGGGCGTCCAGCGGGCCGGCGAAAGCGTAGGCGTGGCAGACCTGCCGGGTAAAGCGTTCAGGCAGCTGCGCCTCCCACAGATATGAGCAGAGATACTGCGGCCCGGCGATGTCCAGGCCGGATTCTTCCCACAGCTCGCGCCGGGCGGCCGCTTCGGGGGTTTCGCCCGCCTCCACGCCGCCGGCCGGCACCTGCACGCCAGCGTCGCCGTCAGGAATATGCCGTATCACCAGCAGTTCGCCGCCCAGCACCACAAAGCACATCGCCTTCTCGCGCAGGCCGTGTGCCGCCGCGTGGGCGCGCGCCGCTTCCAGACTGTCAAAAAAAGTCACCATTCAGCAGTTCTCCAGTGGCCCCCACCGCCAGCTTTCCCAGCGGGCTTAGCCGCGCTTGGGCGCTTCCGGGTGCGGACGAGACTGGGGGTCCAGGTCCCGCGGTACCACCGCTGTTCCCTGCTTTATGGGCAGGGCACTCATCATGCGCGGTGACGGGCGCGGGCCGGACGGGTCTAGTCACCTCTGCGCTCACGCGGGGGCTTTCTTCCGTCTGCTCGGGGGTGACTTTGGGCCGGCTGCCGTGTCCGCTGCGGCTTTCAGCCTGGGGCCGCGGCTCTCTGGTGGGCGTGCAGGGGGCCTACTTTCCCCTTCAGTGCATGGGCCGAGTATAGGTGACGGCCGCCGCCCGCGCCAAGTCTGGAAATCTGTCAGGCGGCCTCGCTTAGACTGCTGGATATGATTGCAGGCAATTTCTCGGTGTTTCCCTTCCTATCGGTCCTGCAGATGCTGATGTCTTCGGGACGCACCGGCCTGCTGGAAGTGCAGGGCCGCGCCGGCCTGGGCGAGTTGTGGCTGGAAGAAGGCACCATCATGCATGCGCGGGTGGGACAGCTGGAAGGCGAAAGCGCCATGCAGCTGCTGACCACCACCGAGAGCGGCGAATTCCAGTTCGGGGCCGCGCAGCCGGCACCCGAGCGGAGCCTCTCGCTCTCGGGTGATCTGGCCCTGCGGCAGCTGTTTCAGGAAACCGAGGCCTGGAAACCGCTGCTGGCGCAGTACGGCGACTGGTCACAGCTGATGGGCTTTACCGCACAGTGGAACGACCGGATTTCGGTGAACCGCCGGCAGTTTCAGGTGCTGCGCGGCGTCGAGCGCGGCCTGAGCATCGGAGAGATGCTGGAGCAGGCCGCGCTGCCCCCCCGGCTGCTGCTGAGCACCTTATTTCAGTTCCAGCAGGCTGGCCTGATCGAAGCCCGGGCCTGAACGCCGGCTGGTCGCTGCCTAGCGGCTGAACTCGCGTTCCAGCCACTCGCGGCGGCCACCGGCCACTTCCAACGCTGCGCCGGCCTGGGCCAGAAAACGGTCGGCAGCGGTCCTGGCCTCGTCTGCACTCACGCTGTAAGCGGCTGGGTCGCGCAGCACCTCACGCAGCAGCGCGAAGACCGGCGCGGCGGCAAAGTGCCGGCCGGCCACCTCCACCTCGGCCTCCCAGCCGAGAATCCATTCCAGGGTGTACAGCGCCGGGTCCAGTCCGCACGACCCCGGTGCCAGCACCCCTGGCAGGCTGGGAAAGGTGATGCGGTCCGCGCTCATTCCAGTGCTTCCAACTTGAAGCCGCGCTTGGCTTCCTGTAGCCGGGCAAAAGCCACTGCCGGGTCGTGCGGCGGGCAGATGATGGCGCCTTCCTCGTACCACTGCGGCAGGTACTTCTTGCGCATTTCCAGGCAGGTGACCGGATACAGATCGTAGCCCATCACGTAAGCGTAGGGCACATGCGCAGTGGTGGCGATCAGGTCGGCGGTGTAGACCAGGGTGTCGCCGCCGGACCGCAGCACCACGCCCTGCTGGCCCAGATTGTGTCCCGGCAGCGGCAGCACGCTCACGCCCGGCACGATTTCGCCCTCGCCCTCGACCAGGTCGAAGAGACCCGCGTCGGCAATCGGTTCGATGTAGCCGGCGATATAGCTGGCGCGGCTGCGCTCGTGGGCGTGCCGGGCGTCGTGCAGCTCCTGCTTTTGCACCACGTAGCGGGCGTTGGGGAAAGTGGGGTCGCCGGCCGGGGTCACGTTGCGCCCGGCATGATCGAAATGCAGGTGGGTGTTGATGACGATGTGGATGTCGTCCGGGCTGAGGCCCACGTCGTTCAGCCCCCGGAACACGGTTTCGTCGCGGTCCAGGGCGTACATGTTCTCGAACTTGTCGCCGCCCTGATCCCAGAAGCCGGTTTCCACCAGAATATTGCGGCCGTCCAGCTGAATCAGCAGCGGGTTGATACGCAGGCTGATGCGGTTGAGTTCGTCGGCGGGGTTCAGGTCGTTCCACAGCACTTTGGGAACGGTGCCGAACATGGCGCCTCCGTCCAGACGAAAGTGGCCGTCGGTCAGGGAGGTGACGGTCGTGTCGCCCACCCGCTGCTGAGTTGTCCATGACATGCCAGCAGTCTAGCGCGGCCGGGCCGCCTGGTCTGAGGTTGGGCCGGCACAGAAAATCCCCTCCCAGCCACGTGGGCGGAGAGGGGGAAAAGGGTCAGCAAGTGGAAAAGGGCGTGCTTACATCTGGGCTTCGGTGCGCGGCGGCTCGTGTTCATGGCCCAGCTCGTCGGCGTCCAGGTCCACCTGAGCGGCCGGGTCGTTGTACATGGCGGTGTCCAGCACGCCTTCACGCTGGGCCATCAGGACAGTCACGGCGGCGTCGCCGGTGATGTTCACAGCGGTGCGGGTCATGTCCAGCAGGCGGTCAATGCCGATGATCATGGCGATGCCTTCTACCGGCACGCCCACCTGGGTCAGCACGGTGGCCAGCATCACCAGGCCCACGCCCGGCACGCCGGCGGTGCCCACCGAAGCCAGCACGGCCATCACCACCACCGTGCCCAGCTGAGCCAGGGTCAGGTTGATGTCGTACACCTGCGCGATAAAGATCACGGCCACGCCCTGCATGATGGCGGTGCCGTCCATGTTGATGGTGGCGCCCAGCGGGATGGTAAAGCTGGAAATCTGGTTGGGCACGCCCAGCGCCTCGCGGGTGGTGCGCAGGTTCACCGGAATGGTGGCGTTGGAGCTGGAGGTGGAAAAGGCGAACAGCATCGCCGGGCGCATCTTGCGGATAAAGGTAAAAGGGTTCAGGCCGCTGAAGATTTTCAGCAGCAGCGGGTAGCTGACGAACAGGTGCACCAGCAGCACGACCAGCACGGTCATGAAGTACTTGAGCAGGGGCGCCAGGCTTTCGAAGCCCAGCCGGGCCACCACGCTGGCCATCAGGGCAAAGACCCCGATGGGTGCAAACACCATCACGATGTTCACCAACTGCATCACCACGTGGTTCCAGTCCTCGAAGGCGGCCTTGATGCGCTCGCCCGGCTTGCCCGAGAGCATGATCGCCAGGCCCAGCAAGATGGCGAAAAAGATGATCTGCAGCATGTTGCCTTCGGCCAGTGCGGCCACCGGGTTGCTGGGGATAATGCCCACCAGCACGTCGCTGACCGGCGGAGCCTTGGGGGCCTCGTAGCCGCTGGGCAGCGGCATGTCCACGCCCAGGCCGGGGTTGACGATCTTGGCCCCGATCAGCGCCAGCACGATGGCAAATGCGGTGGTCGCCAGATAGAACAGCATGGTGCCGATGCCCAGCCGGCCCAGCTTGGCCGGGTCGGAGAGCGAGGTGGTGCCCACCACCAGCGAGACGAACACCAGCGGCACCACCAGCAGCTTGAGCGCCGACATGAACAGGTTGCCGACCGTGCCGAACACGTCCTGATTGATGGTGTTCAGCACTGGCAGGCTGGGCGCCAGAAAGTTGAACAGCAGGCCCACGATCAGGCCGGCGATCAGGGCCGTCAGGATCTGGGTGGTCAGAGAGAGATTTTTCCAGGCAGTCATGGGAAAAGAGGTTCTCCTTTGGGGGAGAGTCCAGGCCCCTGGCCGGGCGGCCGGGTGCAGTGCAGGACAGGCGGAAGTGGGGTGCGGCACTCTTTCTTTTTCTCTGCTGGCCGCTGCAGCCTGGAGTGGACGCCGCCAGAATGCGGCTGGGCCAACACAGCTGAACGGATACGGCTGAATGAACAGGGCAGAGCTGGCTAAAAACGCGCCAGGAGCGCCGCAGGGCGGCAGAAACTGTTCTGCACCGGCTCCGGGCCCGCTCTCCGCTCAGAAGCTGAGGTGAGAGAGAAACAAAGCCAAGCTACAGAATGTCAGCACACTATGCGGGAACTTTCCCGGTTCTGTCAATTGCCGTCCCCGCTGGCATGACAATAAAAACCGCTTCCCGCGCTGGCCCGAAGGCCAGGGGAAGCGGCAGAAGCTGGCTTCAAGCAGATTGGATCAGGGGTGTGCCGGTGCCGGCTGGGTGCTCTGTCCGGAAGCCGCCGGCTGAGTGCTCTGGCTGGAGGCCGACTGGGGCAGGTCCGGCGTCTCGGCGTTCTTTTTCTTCGCTGCTTCCCGCTCCTTCTTGGCTTCCTCGGGGGTCATCTGCAGGTCCTGGCTGACCTTGCCGCTGCGGAAGTATTCCAGCGCGGCCCGCAGCTGCCGGTCACCCTGCAGGTCCACGGTGGCCTGCCCCTGCACCGAACTGCGCTCGCGGTGCGGGAACTCGCCGATGTACTTGAACACGCCGTCGCTGTCGGCCTTGGCCTTGACCTCCTGACCGTCTACCACCAGGGTCAGTTCGGTGCCGGGCTTGACGCCGCTGCCGGCGAAGTTCAGCGGAATGGGGAAGCGGGTGTCCTTGACCAAGATGTCGGGCAGGATGCCTTCCTTATTGATGCGGCGGCCGCCCGGCGTCACCCATTCGCTGTTCACGATGGCGACCCGGCCACCGTCGGGGGTGTCGAAAGGCAGCTGGGCCACGCCCTTGCCGAAGGTCTTTTCCCCGATCACGGTGGCCCGCTTCACGTCCTGCAGGGCGCCGCTGACCACCTCGGAAGCGCTGGCGCTGTTGTGGTTCACCAGCACGATCAGCTTGCCGCGGTAGTCGCCGGCGCTGTCGGTGGCCTCGCCGTAGAGGCGATTCACGCCGTCTTTTTGCCGCAGCGAGACGATGGGGCCTTTTTGCATGAACTGGTCGGCCACGTCCACCCCGGCGTTCAGCAGGCCGCCGCCGTTGTCGCGCAGGTCCAGAATCAGTTGGGTCACGCCGCGTGCCTTCATCTGCTGCACTGCCGCGCGGAACTGCTCCGACACCCGCTTGTTGTAGAAGCTGGTCAGGGCGATATAACCCACGCCGCCGTCCAGCACGGCCGTTTCCACGCTGACGTTGGGTACTTCCTTGCGCTTCATGGTGACGGTAAAGGGGTTGCCGTTCCGGGCGAACGTCACCGTGACCGGTGAACCCTGCTTGCCGCGCACCAGTTTGACCAGTTCATTGGTGGTGCTGTTGCGTACGTCTTTGCCGTCCACTTCCAGGAACACGTCGCCCATCTGCACGCCGGCCCCGAACGCTGCGCCGCCCTGGTACACCGTGCCGACCCGCACGCCCTTACCGCTGCGGTCACCCTCCAGCAGCACGCCGATGCCGTAGAACTGGCCTTCGAGGTTGGCGGCGTCAATTTCGTTTTCGGCCGGTTCCTCGTAGTAGGTGAATTCGTCGTTCAGGGCGCCCAGCGCCCCCTGGATGGCGCCGCGCAGCACCGCTTCGTTGTCCACGTCGTACAGATATTCGGTGTTCAGCAGGTTCAGCACCCGCGTGAAGCTGCGCCCCGTAGGAGAACGCAGCAGGTCGGCCGAGGTGTAGCCCGGCATCTGCGCGTAGGCCACGGCGGCGGTGCCGGCCAGCGCACCTGTCAGAAGCAGTACTTGTTTCCTGTTCACCCGGCCAGTGTACGCGCCTGGGGTTAGGCCAGCGCAAGAAAGCCCCCTAGAAGTCAGCCGGGCAAGAAAGCACCAGTGTAAGAACAAGCCCCAGTGTAAGAAAGTCGGCACCGTCCCCTCGGGTATGCTGGGGGCCGTGCCGGCAGCCGCTTCTTCTCCCATTTCTCCCATGATTCAGTTTGACCAGGTCTCGCTGCAGTACCCCGCCACCCGCACGCTGGCCCTCAGCCGCGTCAGTGCCCAGGTTGCCCGCGGCGAGTTCGTGTATCTGATCGGGCATTCGGGGGCGGGCAAAAGCAGCTTTATGAACCTGCTGCTCAAGCGGGCGCTGCCCACCTCCGGTGAGGTGAGCGTGGGCGGCGAGCCGCTGGGCCGCTACCGGGGCGGGCGGGTGGCCCTGCTGCGCCGGCGGATGGGCACCGTTTTTCAGGAGAATATGCTGCTGCCGCACCTCAGCGCCTACGACAACGTGGCCTTCGCGCTGCGGGTGACCGAAGCACCCCGGGTATCGTCGCTGGGCGGCTGGAACGAGCGGGTTAGTGGGGCGCTGCGGCTGGTGGGGCTGGACCATAAGCGGGCCGCGCTGCCGCATCAGCTCTCGCAGGGCGAGCAGCAGCGGGTGGCGATTGCCCGGGCGGCGGTGGGCAGCCCGCCCCTGCTGCTGGCCGACGAACCTACCGGCAACCTGGACCCCGAGAACAGCCACGAGGTGCTGCGGGTGCTGGAAAAGGTGAACGAGCGCGGCACCACCGTGCTGTTTGCCACCCATGCACACGATCTGGTGGACGCCCGGCGGCACCGCACCCTGACCCTGCGCCGCGGCGAACTGGTCCGCGACGACGCCGAAGGTGGGTATCAGCTGTGAAAGGCACTGTGAAGCGCACAGGCGCCAGCGGAGCCGTCACCCCGCGTGAGCACCTGCAAGCGGCGCTGGCGTCCATGCGCGGCAACCGCACCGCCGCGCTTGCCACCCTCACCACCATCACCCTGACGCTGCTGGTGCTGGGTGCGGTGCTGCTGGCCGGACAGAACCTGAACCGCACCCTCTCGGCGCTGGAACGGCAGGTGCAGGTGGCTGCTTTTCTCAGGCCCGGCGCCAACGGCCCGGCGCTGTTGCGGCATGCCCAGGCCTTGCCGGGCGTCACCCACGCCGAGCTGCTGACCCCCGAGCAGGTGCTGGCCGAAATGTCCCGTGACTATCCTTACACCGGGCAGGCAGCGCAACTGGCCGGCAACCCCTTTCCCGCCACCCTGCGCCTGCAGGTCAGCGGGGTAGAGCAAACCCGGGTGGTGGCCGCCGCCGCCGGCACCCTGGACGGCGTGGAATCGGTGGAATACGGCGCCGGCTACGTGGACCAGGCGCTGAATACCGTGCGGACGGTGCGGGCGGCCGGGCTGCTGCTGGCGGGCCTGCTGCTGGCCGGCACCCTGCTGAGCATTCTGAATGCGGTGCAGGTGAGCATGTATGCCCGGCGCAGCGAGATTGACGTGATGCGGCTGCTGGGGGCGCGCCGTTCCTTTATTCAGTGGCCTCACCTGCTTGAAGGCCTGTTGCTGGGGCTGGGCGGCGCTGCCCTGGCCGGGCTGCTGCTGCTGCCGCTGACCGCCCTGCTGACCCAGCGGGCCGCCGCGTTGGTGCCGGCGCTGCCGCTGGTGCAGGGTGCCGGCCCACTGCTGACCCTCTGGCTGGAACTGGCGGCCCTGGGCGCCGGGGTGGGGTTGCTGGGCAGCTGGCTGGCCTCGGGGCGCTACCTGCGGGAGCTGGAGTGAGGCCGCTGTGGCCCAGCCGCCGCTCCCTGGCCGCAGCGGCGCTGAGTGTCTCGCTGGGGCTGGGTCTTCCTCTGGGCCTGGTCTGGGCGCAGCAGGCGGCTCCGGCGCCTGACCCCCTAGCCCAGCAGCTGGTGCAACAGCAGGAGGTGGCCGGGCGCCAGCGGGCCGCGCTGGCCGAACTGCGTGACGCGGCCGCTTCGCTCAGCGCCAGTGAGCAGGCCACTTTGCGCCAACTGGACGACCTGAACGCCGAAATTGACCAGTTGCGGGGCCAGACGGCGTTGCTGGACCTGAAACGCCAGCAGGCCGAAAGCCGCCTGGGCGTCACCGAGCGCGACATTCTGGCCTTGCAGGCGCGGGTGGGGCAGCTGCGCGGCAGTGTGCGGCTGAACCTCGGGGCGCTGTACCGTGGCCGCAGCGGGCAGTATCTGGCGCTGCTGTCCCAGGCCCGGACCCTGCCTGAGCTGGTGCTGCGGCTGCGCTGGGCCAATTACGCCGGCGAGCGGCAGGTGGCGCTGATCCGGGAACTGGACACCGAAGTGGGCCAGCTCCAGGGCGAGCTGGCCAGCCAGACCCAGACCCGCGCCGAGCTACAAGCGGTGCAGGCCCAGCGTGAGCAGGCACTGGCCAGCCTGGCAGACCGGCAGGCCCAGGCCCAGACCCTGCTGGCCCAGCTGCGCCGCACGGCGGCCGGTCAGCGGCTGCTGGCCTTGCAGGGCCGCGCCGAACTGGCCCAGACCGGCCAGAACATCGCCGCGCTGCTGGACCTGACGGCGTCCCAGCAGCAGGCCCTCGAAGCTCAGCGCCGCCGCGAACTGGAAGCCCAGCGCCAGCGTCAGGCTGCGGCCGCCGCGCGGCTCCGCACTGCCGAGGCAGCCAGCACGCCGGGCCGGGCAGTTCCAGCGCCAGCTGCCAAACCAGCTCCGGCCCCCGCCCGTGCGCCTGCCCCGGTTGCGCCAGCTCCGGCGGCCGGGCGCCCGGTTACTGCTCCGGCCCCTGCTGCTCCGGCCCGGCCCACGCCTCCTGCTGTGGGTGCCCGACCACCATCAAATCCGCAGGCAGCCCCGCCGGTAAAGGCCCCGGCTGCGCCCAACCCCCGCCCGGCCGCAAAAGCATCAGCCCCGGCCGCGGCCACCCCTGTCCCGGCGGCCGCACCTGCCCCTGAACTTCCTGCCGAGGTGCCGCCGGTGGTGCTGCCCACCCCACAGCAGCTTTCCGAAGCCCGCACCCAGGCTGAGGCCGACGTGCAGCTGACCGAGGCACAGCTGGCGCCATTGCGTGGTCGGCTGGACGCCCTCACTTTCCCGCTGCCGGGTGGGCAGGTCAGCGAAGCCTATTCGCCGGACAGCCCCTGGGTGGTGATTCGCTCGGGCGGCGAGCGGCAGGCCAGCGCCCCCGCTGAGGGCGTGGTGCTGGCCGTGACTTCTTTCAGCTCGCTGGGCTGGGTGGTGCTGCTGGACCACGGCGGCGGGCTGGTCAGTGCCTCTTTGGGCCTCCGCCAGCCGCAGGTGACGGTGGGCGAACGGCTGGCGGCCGGCGCCCCGCTCGGTGAGATCGGTGGCAGCCCGGTCTTTGGCCCCGATGCCATGGCCTTTCAGGTGAGCCGGGTGAACGGCGAGCAGCGCACGCCCATTCCGCCGCCCTTCTAAACCACCACCCCTCCGGGCTCAGGCCTCGCGGCGGGTCAGGGTGTCCATCAGCGCCAGCAGCTCGGCAGCAGCGGCTCGGTCCGGGGCCTCCTCCAGGGCGCGGCCCAGCAGCTCCAGGCCCCGCCCGGCTTCCGCCCCGGCAAAGTCCTGTGCCGCCTGCACCGAGCCGCTGTCCTGCAGCCAGGTCAGCAGGTCGGCGATGACGGACGGGTCCTTGTCCTCGCGCCGGCGCCGCATCTGGTCCAGAAAGATGTGCCGCCGGGTTTCCTTGGCCTCCCGCAGCCAGTGCAGCACCACCAGGGTGCGCTTGCCTTCCAGCAGGTCGCCGCCGATTTCCTTGCCGTATTTGGCCGGGTCGCCCACCAGATTCAGCACGTCGTCACGGATCTGGAAGGCGGCACCCAGACTCAGGCCCGCCGGCTCGAAGTCGGGGTGCGGCGCCTTTCCGGCCGCCAGCGCCCCCAGCCGCAGCGGGGTTACGATGGTATAAAAGCCGGTCTTGAGCCGCACCATGTCCAGATAATCCTCCGGCGTCAGGTTCCATTCGCCGTGCTCCACCCAGCTCACGTCCAGATGCTGCCCCTCGGCGGTGCGGTGAATCATGGTCAGGAATTCGTCAAAGGCGCTGTCCAGCCCGGCTTTGCGGACCGCGGCCCACATGTAGGCGTGCAGGGCGTCGCCGGCATTCAGCGCCAGAGACACGCCGTGCTGCTTGTGCAGGGCCGGTGCGCCGCGCCGTTCGTCCGAGTCGTCCACGATGTCGTCGTGAATCAGCACCCAGTTCTGAAACAGCTCTAGCGCCGCCGCCAGCCACAGCGCTCGCTCCCAGCCGGGGCCGCCTTCTTGCAGCCCGTGCGCCCGCGCCGAGAGCAGCAGCAATTCCGAGCGAATCCCCTTGCCGCCCCGCTGCGGATAATCACGCAGCAGCTCGTAAAAGTGCCGCAGTTCGGGCCGGGAGGCCGATTCTGGCGTGGGCAGCAGCGACAGGGCCATCTCTTGCAGTTGGGGACGCATTGAGGCTCAGTCTAGCGGTCGGCCACGTGCAAGGAGGCAAAAGATCAAAAAAGGAGGCGCCGCCCCCGCCGGGACTGCGTCTCCTTCCAGATCAAGTCTGTGCTTCAGCCCTGAGTTTCTGTGCCCTGTGCTTCCACGTTCTGAATCGCGCGGTCCAGCCGTGCCAGCACCCGCTCCTTGCCCAGCACGTCCAGCAGGTCGCCCAGGTCGGGGCTCTGCATGGTGCCGGCCACAGCGGCGCGCACCGGGGGCATCACTTTGCCCAGCTTCAGCTCGCGCGCTTCGGCGTATTCGTGCAGGGCGTGCTTGGTGCTCTCGGCGTTCCAGTCCTGCACGCCAGCCAAAGCTTCACGCAGGTCCGGCAGCAGCTCGCCGCCCTTGTCCAGCGCCTTGCGGGCCTTGTCGTCCGTCTCGAAATCCTCGGACCAGAAGTAGCCAGTCATCGGGGCAAAATCGCCCAGCGTTTCGATGCGGGGAATCATCAGCCGCGCGACGGCCGCAAAATAGGTATCGTCGCCGGTGGGCAGGCCCTCGCCGAACTCGTTGAGGTAGGCCCGCAGCCGCGCCGTCACCTCGTCCTCGCTCAGCACCTCGCGCAGGTACTTGCCGTTCAGCCATTTCAGCTTGGTCACGTCGAAGGTAGAGCCGCCCAGCGACACCCGGTCCCACGAGAACTCGCGCACCATGTCGTCCACGCTGAAGATTTCCTCGCCGCCTGGCATGCTCCAGCCCATCATGCCCAGGTAGTTCAGCAGCGCTTCGGGCAGGATGCCCATTCGGCGGAAATCCTCCACGCTGGGGTCGCCGCGGCGCTTGGAATACTTCTTGCCGCCGGCCGAGAGCAGCCAGGGGGTATGAATCCATTCGGGTTCTTCCCAGCCCAGGCCTTCCAGAATCAGCTTGTGGATGGGGGTGGAGGTCAGCCACTCCTCGGCGCGAATCACGTGGGTCACGCCCATCAGGTGGTCGTCCACCATCGCGGCGAGGTGGTAGGTGGGAAAGCCGTCGCGCTTGAGCAGCACCTTGTCGTCCAGCTGGGCATTGTCGAACACCACGTCGCCGCGCAGGCGGTCATGCACCACCGTCTGGCCTTCCAGCGGCGCCTTGAGCCGGATCACGAATTCCTCGCCGGCAGCGGCGCGGCGGTCGGATTCCTCGCGGCTCAGGGCGCGGTCACGGCGGTCATAGCCCAGGTAGCTGTCCTTGCGGGCCTCGGCGGCCCGGCGGCGTTCTTCCAGTTCCTCTGGGGTATCGAAAGCGCGGTAAGCGGCGCCCGATTCCAGCAGCTGCCGGGCGTAATCCTGGTGCAGCCCGGCCCGCTGTGACTGGGTGTAAGGGCCCCGGTCGTCCTCGTTGCGGGGGCTGGCATCGGGGTGAATGCCCAGCCAGTCGAGCATGTCCAGAATGCGTGCCTCGCTCTGCGCGTTGTAGCGGTTGCGGTCGGTATCCTCGATCCGCACGATGAATTTGCCGCCCTGCTGGCGGGCAAACACCGAGTTGAACAGCGCCTGGTAGGCGGTGCCCACATGCGGGTCGCCGGTGGGGCTGGGGGCGATACGGGTCACGGCAGCTTGGTCAGACATCGGGCAACAGCATAGCGCCCATGCCCTACACTACCCGCCATGACGCCTCCTGACGCCGATTTCTATATCCGGCAGCTGCAGCTGGAACCGCACCCGGAAGGCGGGTACTACCGCCAGGTCTACGCCGGGGCCGAGACGCCGCTGCCGGACGGCCGCCGGCGGGCGCAGTACACCAGTATCTTTTTCCTGCTGCGCGCCGGGTTTCCTTCGCACCTGCACCGCCTGCGCTCCGACGAGCTGTGGTACTGGCACGCGGGCGCGGCGCTGACCCTGCACCTGCTGCACCCGGGCGGCCGCTACGACGCTGTGCGCCTGGGGCCGGACCTGGCCGGCGGCGAGGTGTTGCAGTATGCGGTGCCGGCCGGGGTGATTTTCGGCTCCAGTGTGGAGGTGGCCGGCGCCGGCCCGGCGTTCGGGGTGGTGAGCTGCATGGTGTCGCCCGGCTTTGACTTTGCCGACTTTGAGCTGTTCACCCAGGCCGAGCTGCTGGCGCAGTTTCCGCAGCAGGCAGAGGTCATTGCGCAGCTGGCCTACGCCGAACTGCCGTAAGCTCGTTCATATGTTGCGTTATCCCCCCTTCAAATCCTGCCCCTGTGGCTCCGGCCGCAGCTTCGCGTCCTGCTGTGGCCCCCGGCTGGACGGCACCCACCCCGCCGAAACCCCCGAGGCGCTGATGCGCTCGCGCTACACGGCCTTTGTCCTGAAAGACGCCCCCTACCTGCTGGCCACCTGGCACCCCGACACCCGCCCGGCCACGCTGGACCTGGACGGCCCCCGCTGGCTGAGCCTGACCGTTCACCGCGCCGCCGGGGATCAGGTCAGCTTCAGCGCCCGTTATCAGGAAGACGGCCAGAAGCAGACCTTGCGCGAGGACAGCCGCTTCGTGCAGCTGGAGAGGCGCTGGCTGTATCTGGACGGCGAACACCGCTGAAGCCACACGGGTCAGCCCACAAAGACAGAAAAATGGCCCTCCCGCCGGGGGAGAGCCATTCTGGTCGGTCAGGCGGGACTCAGTGCTGGTGGCCTTCCTCGGCGGCTTCGGCTGCCTCGGCGTCGGCCTGGGTGGGGTGAACCGTGCCGCGGGGATGCTCGGGTGGCGCATAGATGGAGTAGAGCTTCATCGGCTCATCACCGATATTGGTGATGTTGTGCCAAGTGCCGGCCGGCACCAGCACCGCCCAGTCGGCTTCCACTTCCTGGTCGAAAGTCAGGTTGTCCTCGGCGTCACCCATCTGCGCCCGTCCCCGGCCGCTTTCGAGGCGCAGGAACTGATCGATGTCAGGGTGAACTTCCAGGCCGACGTCGCCGCCCACCGGAATGCTCATCACCGTTAGCTGCAGGTTCTGGCCGGTCCACAGGGCCGTGCGGAAGTTGCTGTTCTGGAGTGTAGCGGCTTCGATGTCCACCGCGTAGGGCTGGGGGCCGTGGTCTTTCAGGTTCTGTTCTGCCATAGTCTGTCTCCTTCCTTTCTGATCCTCAGCCTACTCTTCTGGCTGTCGCGCCGCCGGGGCGAAGACAGCCCGGCTTTTCACCGCTTGCGCTTACGGACCGGCTTGCTTTCGGCCACCGCGTCCAGAGGGTGTGGGGCCGGGGCGGCAGCAGCCGGGCGCGGCGGCAGGCGCTGGGCGTCGATGCTGAGGCGGCCGGGGCCGGCCACCGCCAGCGTCAGGGTGCCGGCCACCAGCAGCAGCCAGTTCTCAAGAATCGGGTTGAGGATGCGGTTCAGCAGTTCGCGGCCCAGGCCCAGACCGGCCATCACGTCGCCCTGGGTCAGCACCAGCACGCTCAGCACTGCCAGGGTGCTCATGGTGGCCACCGGGCGCACCGCCAGCCCCAGCACCAGCAGCGGCCCGCCGATCAGTTCCAGCAGCGACAGCAGCGGCGCGAACAGCAGCGGAAACGGCAATCCCAGCCCGCGCCACTCGGCGGCCGTGCCCTCGATACCCACCACGAACAGGTGCTGATACCCGCGCAGCGCCAGCAGGGTGCCCAGGATCAGGCGCAGCAGCAACAGGGCCACGTCGGTCTGGTTCGGGCGGGAGGTTGCAGTCATAGCCCCAGTCCTAGAGCAGGTGCGGTCAGGTGGTCAGCCTGCCTCATTTCCAGCGGCCCTTGCTCCGGTAGCCGGCCTTGTTGCCGGCCACGGCGGTGCGGGCGCGAATCTGTTCATCGTCGTAGCGCAGCATCACCGCCAGTCGCTGGCGCGAGATGATGTGATGCGGGTTCTTGGGCACGAACGCCGTTACGATATCTATCCAGCCGTCGGAGTGATGTTCCACCACCACATGCAGCGGCAGTTTCACCCGGCAGGCTTCGAAGTAGCCGCACACCAGCCAGCGGCGCTCCTCGGGGTACACTGCCCGCACCCGGCCGCGCATCAGCACCTCGATGATGTCGCGTTCCAGAAAGCCTTCGGCGCGGGCGTGATTGATGGCGTGGGCCTTGACCTCGAAGCGTGACCACAGCACGGCGTCACGCAGCCGCTCATGCGCGCGCGAGAGCGAATGGGCGCTCAGGTCGATGCCTTCCAGCTCCTTTTCGCGCTGCGGTTTGACGGCTTTGGGCCTGTCCTTGGCAGCGGTCTGGGCCTGGGCTTCGCGCTTTTCGCGTCGCTCCCGTTTCTCGGCGCGGGCCAGTTCGCTGCGCAGCGACTGCAGCACTTCGAGCGGTGTGGATGATGGACTGGTCACGGCTCACCTCCGGAAAAATAAAGACCTGAGCGCCGGGTGCTTGCTCTCTGAGAACAAAAAAAAGTCCCGCCAGCACTCGGTCGTGCTTGGTGGGATATGTCTCAGGCGCACCCAGTTCAGGGCATGGGGGAAGTGTAGCAGTCTGGCCGGGGGCGGGGGTGGGAAACGGCGCACAATTTGGCGCTTTTCGCCCCCGCTCCGGACTCCTCAGCGGCTGCGGTATTCCTCGGTCGCCAGCCGGATGCACACGGCGACCCCTTCCATCGCCCGGCGCACCTCGTCCAGCGGGGGCCGGGTGGGGGCCAGGCGAATGTTGCGGCCGTCGTCCTGCCCCTTGGGAAAGGTGCTGCCCGCCGGCGTCAGGCTGATGCCGGCTGCTCCGGCCAGCTCAATCACGCGGGCGGCGACCGGCTCGGCGGTGTTCAGGCTGATGAAATAGCCGCCTCTGGGCGTAGTCCAGCTGGCATACTTGCCTTCCGTGCCCAGCTCGCGCGTGAGGATTTCGTCCACCGCCCCGAACTTGGGAGCAATCAGCCGGCCGTGGTCGGCCATCAGGCCTTCCAGCCCGCCGGGGTAGCCTTCCAGAAAGCGCACGTGCCGGGCCTGCTCGAACTTGTTGGGGCCGATGCTCTGGGCGTTCAGGTTCTTCTCCAGCCAGGCGATGTTGTCCTCGCTGCTGCCCACGAAGCCCAGGCCCGCGCCCGCAAAAGTGATTTTGGAAGTCGAGGCGTACACGAAAGCGCGGTTGGGAAACCCGGCGTCGCGGCACAGCGCCACCAGATTCACCGGTTGGTCGTGGTCATCCGGGCGCAGGTGGTGGGCGCGGTAGGCGTCGTCGGCGAAGATGGTGAAGTCCGGCGCGGCGGCCTGCAGACCGGCCAGCCGCGCAGCCTTCTCTGCGCTGATCGAGTCGCCGGTGGGGTTGGAATAGGTGGGCACGAACACGATGCCGCGCACGCTGGGATCCTGCGCCAGCTGCTCTACGGCGTCCAGGTCGGGGCCGTCGGCCTCCATCGGCACGCTGAGCAGCTCAAAGCCCAGGTGTTCCAGCAGCCCGAAGTGCCGGTCGTAGCCGGGCACCGTCACGATCATCCGGTTCGGCTGCCCCGCCCAGGGCCGGCCGCCGGGCAGGCCGTGCAGCAGTGCGAACATCAGCACCAGCCCCTGCAATTCCAGGCTGGAGTTGTTCCACACGATCACGTTCTCGTCCTTGAGGTCCAGGTAGTTGGCGGCCAGCGCCCGCGCCGAGGGCAAGCCCCGGATGCCGCCGGGGTAGTTGCGCAGGTCGGTGCCGTCCATCTGAAAATCGTGCTCGTTCAGGGCGCCGATCAGGCGGTTGGACAGGTCGAAATCCTGGTTGCTGGGCTGGCCGCGCTGCATGTTCAACTGGAGGCCCTGGGCCTGAAGGGCCTGATATTCGGCTCGGGCGTCGGAGACGGAAGTCGTCATGCCGCCCAGTGTACCCCCCCTGCTCCATTCGGCCCAGCTCCAATTCGGCCCGGCAGGCGGCAGGAGCGCGGGCAGCGTCCGGCACCTTGCCGGCGCAGGTCACGTTAGACTGCACGGCGTGAGCAAAGTCATCATCATCGGAGCCGGCGGGGTTGCCAACGTCACCGCCAAGAAGTGCGCCCAGAACGACGAGGTCTTCAGCGAAGTCCTGATCGCCACCCGCACGGTCGCCAAGGCCGACAAGATCGTGGCCGAGATTCACGAGCATATGCCGGGCAGCAAATGCAAGTTCAGCACGGCGACGGTAGACGCCGACAACGTGCCCGCGCTGGTGGAACTCATCAAGGGCTTTGGCCCGGAAATGGTGGTCAACCTCGCGCTGCCGTACCAGGACCTCACCATCATGGACGCCTGCCTGGAAACCGGCGTGCACTACCTCGACACCGCCAACTACGAGCCTAAGGACGTGGCGAAGTTCGAGTACTCTTGGCAGTGGGCGTATCAGGACCGCTTCAAGGAAAAAGGTCTGATGGCGCTGCTCGGCTGCGGCTTCGACCCCGGCGCGACCCAGGCGATGACTGCGCACCTCGCCAAGCACCACTTTTCCGAAATCCATTATCTCGACATCGTGGACTGCAACAACGGCAACCACGGTAAGGCGTTCGCCACCAACTTCAACCCCGAAATCAACATCCGCGAAATCACCGCCAACGGGCGCTACTTCGAGAACGGCGAGTGGGTGGAAACCGAGCCGCTGGAAATCTCGCAGGACATCTATTACCCCAACGTGGCGACCCGCAAAAGCTACGTGCTCTACCACGAGGAACTCGAATCCATCGTCAAGCACTTCCCGACCATCAAGCGCGCCCGCTTCTGGATGACTTTTGGCGAGGCGTACATCAAGCACCTGAACGTGCTGGAAGGCATCGGCATGACGAGCATCGAGCCCATCGAGTTCCGGGGCCAGCAGGTGGCGCCGATCGAATTCCTCAAGGCGGTGCTGCCCGCGCCCGAATCGCTCGCCGCGAACTACACCGGCCAGACCTGCATCGGCGTGCAGGCCAAAGGCCTCGGCAAGGACGGCCAGCCGAACGTGCATTTCGTGTACAACGTCAAGGACCACGCCGAGTGTTACCGCGAGGTGCAGGCACAGGGCGTGAGCTACACCACCGGCGTGCCCGCCATGATCGGCGCCATGCTGATGCTGCAGGGCGTCTGGAAGCAGCCGGGCGTCTGGAACGTCGAGCAGCTCGACCCTGACCCCTTCTTCGCCGCCATGAACCGCTGGGGCCTGCCCCTCAGCGAGCTGGGCGGCGTGGAGCTGGTCAAGGACTGAGCAGCCGGACCAAAAGAGCTGAAACAGAAAAGTCGAAACAGAACAGCCGGGGCAGCTGAGCACCCGGCTTTTTTCATGGTCCCCCAACAACCGGTTACAGCCGCTCGGCCGGCCAGGCCCGCACCACCAGTTCGTTCTAGTCCAGCAGCTGGCGGACCTCTTCGCGGTACCCGGCCCACCAGTCCCGGTCCAGTTCATCCACCATCACCTCATAGACAGTTACGTCGTCGCGGACGGTCTGGCCGCCTTCGTCCCACTGCCCCTCGGCCGGAGCGCGGGTGTGGGCGGTCACGCCGCCGAACCGTTCGCGCAGGGTGCGGCGAATACCGGCAAAAGTTTCTTCGGAAAAGGATGTCCTTCATTGTCATAAAGCGGCAGCAGGAGTTGCACGATATGCATGCCAGCCAGCCTAGCGGTTGAACGGCTGCGGACTGATGAGATGAAACCCGCGTGACTGCAAGTGGCTCTGCGAGTGCTGCGGCTCGGCCCGCTGTTGGGCCAGCTGGGTCAGGCCCTGGTTGGCTGTGACTCCGACTGCGCCCAGCACCAGCAGGGTCAGCAGCCAGCTGCCGCAGCGAAAAGCGGCCGGTTGTGCGCCTGTCTGCACAGCCGGCACCGCCTGCCCCCGCGCAAAAGCCCACAGCCGGGGCAAGTCGGCGGCCGCCAGCACCAGCGCCGTCAGCAGCAGGTGTCCGCTGAACAGCTTGACCGGCACATCGTAAAATAGGTTCAGTGCAAAGACGTTTGTCATGGTCACGGCCGCCACCAGGGCGCCCAGCGTGGCCGTGCGGCGGTGCAGCAGCAGCACGGCCGGCAGCACCTCGGCTACGCCGCCCACCCACTGATAGCCGGGACTGGTGGCCATAAAACGCCACAGCAGGCCCATTGGGCTGGAGTCGCCATAAGTGATGTCCAGCTGCTCAGGTCGCAGCAGCCCGAACTGCCCGAAATTGAATTTGATCAGCCCGTAAGTCAGCAGCCAGGTGGCCAGAAAGAAGCGCAGAAAGCCGCTCAGCGCCGGCGCTTGCCAGGGCGGCACCCGACGCTGAGTGGCCGTCCAGAGCGTGCCGGCCACCAGCGCTGTCAGGAACAGCAGGCCAAACAGCGTCCAGTCGAACACCGTGTCACCGCTGCCGGTGGGGACCAGGGGCGGCCAGGACTGGCCCAGCACGGCCTCGTAGAGCTGTCCCACTGCGCCATGCAGCCACAGCCGAGCGGCCGGCGGCAGGAAGAGAACCTGCCCGGCCACCAGAAAATACCCCGCCAGATAGACGGTCCCGAAGTTCAGCAGCCAGCGCCGCCACAGCGGCTAGGGCCTGGGCTGCGGGTGCGGGCCATTCAGCAGAGCTTCCATTTTCCCGGATACGCACTGTCCGCCCGGCGGGTTCCCCGCTGCCCTACACTGCCTCCATGTCCGACCTTCCTGCCCACTTCGATGCCGTCGTCTTTCCGGCGGCCCAGCTCGGCGGCACCGTTCAGGCGCAGCCCAGCAAGAACTACACCACCCGTTTTCTGCTGGCTGCGGCGCTGGCAGAGGGGGAAAGCGTGGTGCGCGGCGTGGCTCACAGCGAAGACGCCCAGGCGCTGATCCGGTCACTGCGGGCCTGGGGCGCCCGGATAGACCTGAGCGGCTCAGATGCCCGGGTCACCGGTTTTGGTGCCTGGCCCCAGCCCAGCACACGGTTAGATGTGGGCAACGCCGGCGCCGTGGCGCGCTTTCTGCTGGCGGTGGCTGCCCTGACCAGCGGCACTGAGGTCGTGACCGACTCGCCGCATTCGCTGGGGCAGCGGCCGATGGGCGACCTGCTGGACGCTTTGGAGGCACTGGGCCTCAGTGTGCACAGCGCCGCCGGGGGCCGCCTCCCGGTCGTGGTGGCGGGCGGCCCAGTGCCGGGCGGGGCCGTCACCATCAGCGCGGAGCGGTCCAGTCAGTTCCTGTCGGGCCTGCTGTTCGCCGCGCCGCTGCTGTCACACGGGCTGGACATCACCGTGACCGGCCAGATCAAAAGCGAGCCGCCCATCCGTCAGACGCTGGACACCCTGCGCCGCTTTGGCATTCAGGCCGAAGCCTCGGCGGACCTGCGCCGCATCCGGGTGCCGGGCGGACAGGCCTACCGGCCCGGCCACTACCCGGTGCCGGGCGATTATCCTGGCAGTGCCGCCCTGCTGGTTGCCGGGGCGGTGCGGCCCGGCAGCGTTACCGTGACTGGTCTGGACCCGGACGACCTGCAAGGCGAGCGGGCCGCCGTGGACGTGCTGCGGCAGATGGGCGCCGACATCCGGCAGGATGCTTCTGGCGTGACCGTGCGGGGCGGCCGCCCCCTCCAGGCGGTCACGTTGGACGGCGACACTTTCACTGACGCTGTGCAGGTGCTCTCGGCGGCAGCGGCGGCGTCCCAGGGCTGCACCACCTGGGAGAATGTGGCGACCCTGCGCCTCAAGGAGTGCGACCGCATCAGCGACACCCGCACCGAACTGCTGCGGCTGGGGCTTGAGGCACAGGAAACCGCCGACTCACTCACCGTCTGCGGCGGTCCGGTGTGCGGCCAGGTCACCGCCGATGGCCATGGTGACCACCGCATGATCATGCTGCTCAGTCTGCTGGCCCTGCAGGCCGACGGCCCGGTCACCATTACTGGAGCGCACCACATCCGCAAAAGCTACCCGGATTTTTTCGGGCACCTGCAGGCTCTGGGCGTGCGGGTGGAGGTGCAGGCCCACTAAATCGGCCATCCGGAAAGCAGCGGCGAATCTGGTATTCCCAGTTCGCCGCTGCCCTTAAAATGACTCTCTTACTTTTTGCGCTTGGAGGGTTTCTTCCCCATGCCGCCGGTGTCGGTGCGCTCCTTGGCATCGCGCATGAACGAGCGCAGCTTGGCCTCGAACTGCGGGCTCTGACGGCCGATCGCGCGCGGACGCGGGACTTCTTCGGGTTCTTCCAGCAGTTCCTTGATCGACAGGTCAAGCCGGCCACGTTCGTCGCGGCCCAGCACCTTCACCTCAACGTTTTCGCCTTCACGCACGTGGTCGTGAATGTTGCGCACAAACGAGTGAGCGATCTGGGAAATGTGGACCAAGCCGGTTTCGCCGTTTTCAAACTGAACGAATGCTCCGAAGTCGGTGACGCGGGTGATGCGTCCTTCGATAACTGCACCGGGGTCAAGCTGCACTAAGGGTGCCCTCCTGAAATTGCATGGGGCCATCTTACTACACAACTTCCATTCGGGACAGCTGCTACAGTTGAGGCGTTCCCAGAGTTCATCTTTCCGGAGGTCTGACCTATGCCCATTCCCCCACAGTTCCGCGCCCTCCAGGCCACCCGGCTCAAACATACCCACCCGGGGCAGGGCCACGCCGTCGAACCGGCACTGCTGACGGCAGCCGAACTGCCGCCCGGCGACGTGACCATCCGGGTCACCCATTCCAGCCTCAACTACAAAGACGGCCTGGCCCTGCAGGGCCGCCCCGGCATCCTCAAGACTTTTCCCATCGTGCCCGGCATTGACCTGGCCGGCGAGGTGATCGAAGGTTCCGGCGAGGGGTTCGGGCCGGGTGACCAGGTCGTAGTGACCGGCTGGGGCATCGGGGAGAGTATCAGCGGCGGCTACGCCGAGTACGCCCGGGTGCAGTCCGGCTGGGTCGAGCCGCTGCCGCACGGCACCGACGCCGCCTGGGCGATGGCGGTGGGTACCGCCGGCTTTACCGCCATGCTGGCGGTGCTGGCGCTGGAACGGCACACCCTTTACGGCTCCGCGCTGGACGGCCCGGTGCTGGTGACCGGCGCCACCGGTGGCGTGGGTAGCGTGGCCGTATCGCTGCTGGCCACCGCCGGGCACGAGGTTCACGCCAGCACCGGCAAGCAGCAGGAGGCTGACTACCTGCGTTCGCTGGGGGCCAGCGAGGTGCTGACACGTGAGGAAGTCAGCCGGTTGAACCGCCCGCTGGAATCCGAGCGCTGGGCCGCCGCCATTGATACGGTGGGCGGCAGCACCCTCAGCGGGGTGATGTCGGCGCTGCGCCGTCAGGGGGCGGTGTCTGTCTGCGGTTTGGCCGGCAGCGCCGAGCTGACCGCCACCGTCTTTCCGCTGATTCTGCGCGGGGTCAGCCTGCTGGGCATCGACTCGGTGGCCTGCCCGCGCCCGCTGCGCCGCGAAGCCTGGCAGCGTCTGGCCCGCGACCTGCCGGCCGAGCGCCTGGCCCCGATCACCCGCACCTATGGCCTGGATGACCTGCCGCAGCTCTCGCGGCGCATTCTGGACGGCGAACTGCGTGGCCGCAGCGTGATTGAAGTGGCGCAGCCTTAACGTGCGGCGGGCAGCATGGCTGCCTCAAAACAAGAGACCGGCAGGCGCTCCTTGATACTGGAGCGCCTGCCGGTCTCTGCGCCGAAGGCTAGCCTTAGCGGGGCGTGGCTCCTTCCAGAAACACGGCCAGCAGGGCGTCGCCGGCTTTTTCGCGGCCGGGATATGCCGGACCCGACACCAGCGGATACAGGATGCCCATCAGGGCGCGGGTCAGGTCGGCGGGGGAGAGGTCGCTGCGCAGTTCTCCGCGTTCCGCCGCCTCACCGACCATCTGGCTCAGGCCGCCCAGCCACACCCGGCGGTAGTGCTGCTCGAAGTCGGCCCGGCGCTCGGGCGCCACGTGCTTGAGCTCGCCGGCCAACTGCAGGCCCACCCAGTAATCCGGATTCTGGGCCAGCAGGCTGCCGACCAGGCTCTGCAGCTGTGACTTCAGGTCCGGCTGCCGGCGCATCTGCGCGATGATGCGTTCCAGGTCACCCACCGAGTCTTCCAGAATCGCCACGAACAGTGTTTCCTTGTCGGCGTAGTGGTGGTAGAGGGCCGGCTTGGTCACGCCGACCGCCAGCGCCACTTCGCGCATGGAGACGCCGTGGTAGCCGTGCGAAACGAACAGCTTGCCGGCTTCGGACAGAATGCGCTGGCGGGTGTCGGACAGTTTATGGGCGGCCTGATGAGGGGCAGGCTGGGGGGCCGCAGTGTTTTCGGGGCTTGCAGAACTCACAGCGCCCATCATAGCGGGCCGTGATGGGGATTACGGCTATGGCACTCATCACGCTGTTAGGCTGGGACGCTATGACTGTGCCCACTCCCACTTCTGTCCCCCCGGTTCCCAGCGCCGCCGGCGCCCGGGTGCTGTGCGCCATGTCCGGCGGCGTGGACTCCTCGGTGACCGCCTCGCTGCTCAAGGAACAGGGCTACAGCGTGGTGGGCGCCATGATGCGCTTTTGGCCCGACGACAAGAGCACCGAAACTTTCGATTCATGCTGCTCGCCGGCCGCCGCCTACGAGGCCCGGCGGGTGGCCGAGCAGGTGGGCGTGCCGTTTTACCTGCTGGACTACCGCGAGCAGTTCCAGCAGCACATCGTGGAACCGTTTATTGACGAATACGCCCGTGGCCGCACCCCCAACCCCTGTGTGAACTGCAACACCAAGGTCAAGTTCGATGAGCTGGTGAAGAAGGCCAAGATGCTGGGCTGCCAGTACGTGGCCACCGGCCACTATGTCAAGCGGGTGGAGAACGAACGCGGCGAGGTGGAGTTCTGGCGCGGCGACGATCCCCGCAAGGACCAGACCTATTTCCTGTGGGGCACCCCCCGCGAAACGCTGCCTTATATCCTTTTCCCGGTGGGCGAGCTGGAAAAGCCGCAGGTGCGCGAAATTGCCGCCGAGCGCGGCCTGCTCACAGCCCAGAAGCCCGAAAGCCAGAACATCTGCTTCGTGCCGGGCAAGGTGCAGGACTTTGTGGCCGAGCATCTGCCGCAGGTGCAGGGCCTGATTCGCGAAATCCGCACCGGCGAAGTGGTGGGTGAGCACCTGGGCACGCAGTTTTATACCCTGGGTCAGAAAAAGGGCCTGGGCCTTTATCAGTCCCACCGGGTGCGGCATGTGGTGCATCTGGACCCCCAGTCCCAAACCGTCTGGGTGGGCGATTACGAGGACTGCCTCTGGGACGGCCTGAGCACTTCGCAGGCCAACTACCTGATAGACCTCGCCGAGCTGCCCCGGCGGCTGGAAGTGCAGGTGCGTTACCGCACGGCTCCGATGGGCGCCACAGTGCTGCAGGCCGACGAGCACGGCTTTCGCCTTCAGTTTGATGAACCACAGTTCGCGGTGGCGCCGGGCCAGAGCGCAGTGCTGTATGACGGCCCCCGGCTGCTGGGCGGTGGCCTGATTGACGACCATACGCCGCTGCTGCCGGCGCTGTCCGGTGCCGAGTGACAGCGGGAATGCCCGGCGCTGGAACGGGTGCCTTACGGCTTTTTGATGCTACTCTGGATTGACTGACCCGAAGGTCAATACCAAGCCGGTGCACCTCAGCGGTGCATCTCTGCTGGAGGGGCTCGTCTCATCGTCTCAGAAGGTGACCGGGTTCCTTCAGTGAAGCGAGGAGGAAAGCGAATGTATAAGGGAAGAGAAGGTCAGTGGGCCTTTTTTCTGCACCGCCTGTCCGGTCTGGCCATCTTGGCCTATTTTCTGCTGCACGTGATCAGCATCAGCCTGATCATTTTCGGTGAAGACGCCTATATGCGGGTTCACCACCTGTACGACCTGTGGCCTTTCCGGATTGGCCTGATTCTGGTGACCGCTGGAGTGGCCTATCACGCCTTTAACGGCCTGCGCATCATGGCGATGGACTTCACCGGCCGCGGCGTGGCCTATCAGCGTCAGAGCTGGTATGGCGTGCTGGCCATCACTGCCCTGATCACTCTTTACACCATCTGGACCAACCTGCCCCGTATCATAGGAGGCTACTGATGACCCGCGCTCGCACCCTGATGGACGCCAAGGCCCAGTCCCACTCCAACGCCGAGCTGAACTGGTGGATTTTCATGCGGATCAGCGGTCTGATCCTGATTTTCCTGGTGCTGGGTCACATCTATATGACCTTTATCCAGGTTTCCGAAACCGACGCCACCTATCATGCGGTGGTGGCCAAGCTGAGCAACCCGGCCTGGAAACTCTATGACTGGTTGATTCTGACCCTGACCATGCTGCACGGCATCAACGGTGCGCGCTACTCGCTGGAAGACTACATCCGCTCCAACCCTGACCGGGCCTGGGTCAAGATGGTGGTCTTTACGCTGGCCGCCCTGATCTACGCCCTGGGCACCGTGGGCCTGTTCTCCATCTGAGCGAACCGCTCCTGCCTTTTGATCTTTTTCAAACCCCTCAGAAGTCAATTCAAAGGAAGTGACAATGCATCATCGTTATGACGTGGTCGTGGTCGGCGCCGGCGGCGCTGGCCTGATGGCCGCCCTCTATGCCTCCAAAGGCAATGTGTCGGTGGCCTGTGTGTCCAAGCTGTACCCCACCCGCTCCCACACCGGCGCGGCGCAGGGCGGCATCGGTGCCTCGCTGGGCAACGTGGGCGAAGACCACTGGGAATGGCACATGTTCGACACCATCAAGGGCGGCGACTATCTGACCGACCAGGACGCTGCCGAGGTGTTCGCCAAGGACATCGTGGAAGCCGTGATCGAGCTGGAACACATGGGCCTGCCGTTCTCGCGTGAAGCCGATGGCCGCATTGCCCAGCGTAAGTTCGGGGGTCACACCCGCGAATTCGGGAAGGCCGCCGTAGAGCGCGCCTGCTACGCCAAGGACCGCACTGGCCACATGATTCTGCAGACTCTCTACCAGCAGAACGTCAAGAACGGCACCACCTTCTACAACGAGTTCCACGTGTTCGACCTCCTGATCGAAGACGGACGCTGCACCGGCGTGGTGGCCTACGAACTGGCGACCGGCGAAATCCATACCTTCCATGCCAAGGCCGTGATTCTGGCGGCCGGCGGCTTTGGCCGGGTATTCAAGATCACATCCAACGCCTTTACCCTGACCGGCGACCTGATGAGCATCTACTACCGCAAGGGCCTGCCGCTGGAAGACATGGAGTTCTACCAGTTCCACCCCACTGGCCTCAGCAAGCTGGGTATTCTGGTGACCGAGGGCATCCGCGGTGAAGGCGGCATTCTGCGCAACATCAACGAAGAGCGCTTCATGGAACGCTACGCGCCGACCATTAAGGACTTGGCGCCCCGCGACATCGTGGCCCGCAGCATGGTCACTGAAATCCGCGAGGGCCGTGGTGTGGGCCCCGATAAGGACGCCATCTATATCGACCTGACCCACCTGCCACGCGAAACGGTGGAAGGCAAGCTGGCCGAAATTACCGACCTGGCGCGTACCTACCTGGGCCTTGACCCCCTCAAGGACATGGTGCTGGTGCAGCCCACCGCCCACTACGCGATGGGCGGGATTCCCACCGACATCGACGGCGAATGCCTCAGCGACGGCGAAGGCGGCAAGATCGAAGGGCTGTACGCCGCCGGCGAGCAGGCCTGTGTGTCTCTGCACGGCGCCAACCGCCTGGGCACCAACTCGCTGGGCGACTTGGTCGTGTTCGGCCGCCGCGCCGGGATTTCGGCTGCCAAGTACGCCCGCCAGGTGGACTACGGCGCGCTGCCCGAGCGTCCCGAAGACCAGACCCGCGAAATGCTGGACAACCTGCGACACGGCAGCGGCAAGGAAAACCCCGCCGACATCCGCAAGGTGCTGCAAGAAAGCATGATGAACAACGTGGGCATCTTCCGCAACGGCCCCGACATGGAAAAGCAGCGCGAGATTATCCGCGAGCTGAAAGAACGCTACAAGGGCGTAGGTGTGGCCGACGTGAGCGCCAAGTTCAACGGCGACCTGATCGACGCCGTGGAGCTGGGCTTCCTGCTTGACTGCGCCGAGGCCATGACCGCTTCGGCCATCAACCGCACCGAATCGCGCGGCGCCCACGAACGTGAGGACTACACCAGCCGCGACGACAAGAACTGGTTGAAGCACACCATGGCCTACAAGGATCTGAACAATGATGGCAACGTGCTGCTCGGCTACAAGCCGGTAGCGCTCAAGGGGTACACCCGTGCTTTTGAACCCAAGGCCCGCGTTTATTGAGCCTGCCAGCCGAATGCTGACAGAACCTCATCTCCAGGGAGACACCGAATGAACATCACCGTCAAGATTCTGCGTTTTGATCCCGAAAAGGACAAGAAGCAGCACTGGGAAAGCTACCTACAGGAAGTGCAGCCGACCGACCGCGTGCTGGACATCCTGCACCAGATCAAGTGGTTCCAGGACACCACCCTCAACTTCCGCCGTTCCTGCGGCCACGGCATTTGCGGCAGCGACGCCATGCTGATCAACGGCCGCAACCGCCTGGCCTGCAAGACCCTGGCCCGTGACGTGGTCGCTGACGGCGGCACCATTACCGTGGAGCCGATTCGCGGCCTGAAGGTCGTCAAGGACCTGGTGGTGGACATGGAGCCGTTCTTCGACTCCTACCGCGCCATCATGCCGTTCTTCGTGAACGAGTCGCCGGCTCCGGCCCGCGAGCGCCTGCAGTCTCCCGAACACGCCGAGCTGATGGCGCACTCCAGCAACTGCATCTTGTGCGCCTGCTGCACCACCTCCTGCCCCATCTTCTGGGCCAACGGCAGCTATCTGGGCCCGGCTTCCATCGTGCAGGCGCACCGCTTCATCTTCGACAGCCGCGATGAAGCCACCCAGCAGCGCCTGGGACTGATGAACCAGAACACCGGCGTGTGGCGCTGCCGCACCGCTTACAACTGCACCGAAGCCTGCCCACGTGAAATCCCCATCACTGAGCTGATTGAACAGGTCAAGCGCGCCGTGGTGTACGGCCAAGCCTGAGCCTGTAGCATTCCCAAAAAGAGAAGGCCCCTTCCAGAGTGGAGGGGCCTTCTCCTTTGGGCTGTTTGGTTTTACCGGCTGTTCTCCGGCTGAAATCGGGTTACTTTTCCTGCGCCTTGACTTCGCCGGTCACCTGCACCACGTCATGGACTTCCAGCTTATTGGGGCCGTCGAACGCTTCCTTGGGCAGGCTGCCCGAACGGGAGTGACCCTGGCGGAAAGCGTCGGAGCGGGTCCAGGCTTCAAAATCTTCGCGCGAGCGCCAAAAGGTCAGGACCACGAAGGGGTCACCTTCGGCAGTCGGGCGCAGCACCTGATTGGCGATAAAGCCTTCCATGCCGTCGACCAGGCCGGCGCGGTCCTGAAAGCGGGCTTCGAACTGATCGTGGTACTCGGGGTGAACGAAAATGCGGTTGGCAACGGTAATCATCTCAGGCCTCCTGATACTGCTGTGGGGCGGTGCCGGAATCGGCGTAGCGGCGGATAAATTCTTCCTGGGCTCCGGTCTCGATGGCGCCTTTGCGGGCAGAGCGCACCCGGGCAGTGGCTGTTTCCGCATCCAGGCCCATGCGGACCAGTAAGCAGGCGGCCAGCGTGCCGGTGCGGCCCAAACCACCCCGGCAGTGTAACACCACGTTCTGGCCGTCCAGCAGAGCGCCCAACGCTTCTTGCAGGGTGTCCTCGAACGCCTGCTCATTTTCAGGGGCGCAGCGGTCGGGAACCGGGCAGGTGATGACCTCGATATCTTGCGCCTGTGCCTGCTCAGCGTAGTCGGCGATGCCCAGCAGGTTGTATTCCGCCGGTTCCAGTAGCGAAACCAGCAGGGTCATACCCTGCTGCCGCAGTGTCCTGAAATCTTCGGCCAGGTCACGGTTGTGCTCAACGCCCGGTTGCAGCAGGCTGGGGCCTTTCTTGCCCGGCGCGAAGGTCAGGCCCAGGCGCCCCGGCCACAGCGAGGTGGGCACCCAGTCTATGCGGATAGGATTGGTGTTCCCGCTCATCAGCCCTCCTTCAGCCAGCGAGCAGCGTCCAGCGCGTGGTAGGTCAGGATGGTGTCGGCGCCGGCCCGCTTCATGCTGCCTAGTGTTTCCAGCACGGTGCGGCGCTCGTCCATGTAACCGGCCAATGCGGCGGCCTTGATCAGCGAATATTCGCCGCTCACGTTGTAGGCCACCAGCGGAAGATCAAACTCATCTCGCAGCAGCCGCAGCACGTCCAGATACGCCAGGGCCGGCTTGACCATCAGGAAATCGGCGCCCTGGGCCACGTCCAGCCGGGCCTCGTGCAGCGCCTCGCGGTAGCCGCCGGCCGGGTTCATCTGGTAGGTGGCGCGGTCGCCCACGCTGGGAGCACTGCCGGCCGCGTCACGGAAAGGACCATAGTAGGCGCTGGCGTACTTGACGGCGTAACTCATGATGGGCACCCGGGCGTGGCCGGCGGCGTCCAGAGCACTGCGCAGCGCCTCAATCTGGCCGTCCAGCATGGCGCTGGGGGCAATGATGTCGGCGCCGGCATCGGCCTGCGACACGGCGGTGCGGGCCAGCAGTTCCAGCGAGGGGTCGTTGTCCACGGTCCACTGGGTGCCGTCCTGCACCAGATGCCCGCAGTGGCCGTGGTCGGTGTATTCGCACAGGCAGGTATCGGCAATCACAGCGATATCTGGCGCGGCGGCCTTGATGGCGCGGGTGGCCTGCTGAATGACGCCGTCCGGCGCATACGCCTGGGTGCCTTCGGCATCCTTGTGATCCGGAATGCCGAACAGCACCACGGCTGGAATGCCCAGCGCCTGAGCCTCTTGGGCCTGCTCGGCGGCGGAGGCGTAGGTGTGGCGCATCACGCCGGGCATGGTGCTGATCTCAGTGACGTCCTGCCCTTCATGGACAAAAATGGGATGAATAAAGTCGGCGGGAGAAAGCTGAATCTCCTGAACCATCCGGCGAATGGCCGGGGTGCGGCGAAGTCTACGGGGCCTGTCTTGCATAGGCATCAGGCTAGCGCAGCTGATAAGAACAATGGTCTTGCAGGGCGCAAAGCCCTGTACTCTACCCCGGGGTGTTCCTCAGACTGTAAAGAGTTTCAGGCCCAGTTCCCAGCAGCGGCGCACCGCCCAGGTTCGCAGCTGCCCTACCTGCTCCGCTTCGCCTTGCAGAGTCAGGCGCCAGCAGGGTTGCCCCGCGCTTTCGCCGGCCCGCCGCTGCACACAGACATCACTGCGCTCTCCCTGCGCTTCCAGCTCGGCCCACCATTCGGCCGGTGGCTCGGACAGCAGGGTGAGATATTCAGCCGTCATGCGCCGGACTCATGCGTAGAGGTGTCACGCTCTGGCTCTGCAGGAAAAGGCTGCACCCGCAGCCCCCGGCGGTGGAGGGGAGGGTCTATCCGGCCTTTAGCCAGCAGCTGCTCGGCAGCCTCGGCGTCCAGACGCTCGATCTTCAGCAGGTAACTGCGCAGGCTCTCCGGCCCGTCAAAGCGGCGGGGATGGGGGTCGCCCTCGGTCAGCAGGTCCAGCCAGCGCATCTCAGAGTTCCCGCAGGTCTTCCATCAGTTGCCAGCCCAGCCCGGCAGGGGTGGCCTGCAGCAGGGGGTCCAGCGCCTGGCTGGCCGCCTGGGCGTCGCGGTGCAGTTCCTCGGCGCTGGGGCGCTCGTCATATACCCGCAGCACCGTGAACTGATAAAACAGCTGCCCGGCTGCCGGCTCACCGTTATCAAAAAAGGCGAAAGGCGGCTCAATCTCATCCCACAGGACGTTGGCCTCGTCCAGCTCGCGCGGCAGGTAAGCGTCCAGATCAATGCCCAGTTCGCGGGGGTGCCAGAGGTAGCCCTGGAGAAGGCGAATGGCAGCCCGACTGCCCTGGGGTCCAGCTTCGGTGGTCACGCTGCCTACCATAGCGCACTGCCCCGGCGGCATTCTTCTTTGCAGGCTTAAGCCTCCCTGAAAGCTCCTGGCCCTCAGGCCCTCTGCGGGTCTACACTGGAAAGGAACAGGCAGAAATATCCCTTAGCTCTGCCGAAAGGAGAAACTGAATATGGCTTTTGAACTTCCCAAACTGCCCTACGATTACAACGCTCTGGAACCGCACATCGACGCCCAGACCATGCAGATTCACCACACCAAGCACCACCAGACCTACGTGGACAACGCCAACAAGGCGCTGGAAGGCACCGAATGGGCCGACCGCGACGTGCTGGACGTAATTCAGAACCTGGACAGCGTGCCTGCCGATAAGAAGGGCGCCCTGCGCAACAACGCCGGCGGCCACGCCAACCACAGCATGTTCTGGACCGTGATGACCGGTGGCAACGGTGAAAACAACCAGCCCAGCGGTGAGCTGATGGACGCCATCAACAGCGCTTTTGGTTCCTTCGACGCCTTCAAGGAAAAGTTTGAAGACGCCGCCAAGACCCGCTTCGGCTCCGGCTGGGCCTGGCTGGTCGTCAAGGACGGACAGCTGGCCGTGGTGAGCACCGCCAACCAGGACAACCCCCTGATGGGTGAAGCCGTCGCCGGCGTGAGCGGCACCCCTATCCTGGGTGTGGACGTGTGGGAACACGCCTATTACCTGAACTACCAAAACCGCCGCCCCGATTACCTCAAGGCGTTCTGGAACGTGGTGAACTGGGACGAAGTGTCCCGCCGCTACGCCGCTGCCAAGTAAGGCATCACGCTGTGACTAAAGCCGCCCTCCGGGGCGGTTTTTTGTTGGTTGTCTTCTGGCAGGAGCGGGAATACAAAAAGGCTCCCGCCGGCCGGGCAGGAGCTACTTAACAGGAGCAGCAGATTCTTCAGCTTTCGCCGGCAGGCTGCGGCTGGTCCAGCGTTTCCTCGGGGATGCTGGCGAAGTCTCCCCGGCGGGCGGCGCGGCGGTCTTCCTCGGCGTCTTCGGCGGCCTGATACGCCTTGATGATGCGGCCGACCAGCGGGTGACGCACCACATCCACCTCCGTGAACTCGTGCCAGCCGATGCCTTCGATGGGCGACAGCACCCGCTTGGCGGTGGCCAGCCCGGAAGTGACGTGGCGCGGCAGGTCAATCTGGGTCACGTCGCCGGTCACGACCACCTTGGAAGAAAAGCCCATTCGGGTCAGGAACATTTTCATCTGCTCGCCGGTGGTGTTCTGCGCTTCATCCAGAATCACGAAGGCGTCGTTGAGGGTGCGGCCGCGCATAAAGGCCAGCGGGGCCACCTCAATCACGCCGCTTTGCAGGTACGACTCGAACTTTTCCTGGTCCAGCATGTCGTACAAGGCGTCATACAGCGGGCGCAGGTAAGGGTCAATCTTGGCCTGCAGGTCGCCCGGCAAGAAGCCCAGGCGTTCGCCGGCTTCCACCGCCGGCCGGGTCAGGATGATGCGCTTGACCTTCTTGGTCTTGAGTGCCTGCACCGCCATCGCCACGGCCAGATAGGTTTTGCCGGTACCGGCCGGGCCCACCCCGAACACGATGTCGCTGCTCTCTATCTTCTCGAGGTATTCCTTCTGGCTGGGCGTTTTGGGTTTGAGGCCACGCGGCAGGCTGAGGCCCTTGACCTCGGTCTCGGCGGCCAGGCTGCGGCCTTCGCCGCTGAGGCGGGCGCTGCGGCGCAGGTGGTCCGGGGTCAGTTCGCCGCCGCGGCGCACCACGTCCAGCGCGTCACGCACCATCCGCTCTGCCACCTCGACCTCTGCCGGCGTGCCGCTGATCTGCACGGTGCCGCCGCGTGCCCGGATCTGGGCCGGCAGCAGCTGGCGCATCAGCCGCAGGTTCTCATCGCCGGTGCCCAGCAGGGCCAGGGCTTCTTCGCGGTTTTCCAAGTCGATGTGCAGGGTGGTCTGCTCGGCGCTCTGTTCAGGCGCGTCTGCCGGGATTTCGGCAGGCAGCACGGTGGTTTCAGGCCCGGTCATGACAGACCCCCGGAGTGCAGCGGCAGGCAAAAGACGAAATGCGTGTTGGACATTGGCCCCAGTCTAGGCCACCGGCCGGGGCGCCCGTTATGGACCGGCGCACCTTTTGTGGCCGGGGCGCTTTGTTCTACTCTGGGCAGCATGAAACTTGCGATTGTCGGAGCCACCGGCGCGGTCGGGCACGAACTGCTGAAAGTCCTCGGGGAGAGCGAGCTGCCCATTGATGAGCTGCAACTCTATGCCAGCCCCCGCTCGGCCGGCACCCGGCTGCCGTTCCGGGACGGCGAACTAACCGTGCAGGCCATGCCCGAAGGGGCCATCCCCGCCGACGTCATTCTGGCTTCGGCTGGTGGGAGCCTCAGCCAGGCCATGGCGCCCAAATGGGTGGCCGGCGGCTCGCTGGTGATTGATAACTCCAGCGCCTTTCGCTACGACCCGGCGGTCCCGCTGGTGGTGCCTGAAGTGAACGGCGCGGCAGCACTGAAGCATCAGGGCATCATTGCCAACCCCAACTGCACCACCGCCATTGCCGCCGTTGCCGTGTACCCCATCTACCAGCGCTATGGCCTGCGCCGCATGATCGTCAGCACCTATCAGGCCACCTCGGGAGCCGGGCAAAAAGGCATTGAGGAACTGCGCGAGCAGACCCGTCAGGAGCTGGCCGGCGAGTCCTATGCGCCCGCTGCTTTTGCCCATCCCATCGCCTTTAACGTGATTCCTCACATCGACGTGTTTCAGGACAACGGCTACACCAAAGAGGAGATGAAAGTGGTGTGGGAGACCCGCAAGATTTTCGGGGACGAGTCGCTGAAAATCAGCTGCACAGCCGTGCGGATTCCCACTTTCCGCACCCACGCTGAGGCGATTACCCTGGACCTGGAGCGGCCCGCTACCCCGCAGGAAGTACGCGAGCTGCTGGCCGGGTCGGCCGGCGTGGAAGTGCGCGACGACACTGCTGGGGCACTGTATCCCATGCCGCTGACCGCTACCAGCAAGTACGACGTGGAGGTGGGCCGCATTCGCCAGAGCCTGGTGTTTGACGGTGGCATCGACCTGTTTGTGGCCGGCGATCAGCTGCTGAAGGGTGCTGCTCTCAACGCGGTGCAGATTGCCGAATACCTTTACCAGCAGGGCGCGCTGAAATAAAGACAAGTAAAGTGCAGAAGGAGGGGCCAGCGCCCCTTTTTTCTCCGCTACTGTTTGCTACTCGAATTACAAAATAAAGGCTGAAGGAGGAGACTAAGCTCCTTCTCTCAACCCCCCGACGCGTATCCGAACAGCCAGGCCGCCAGCACCACCGTCCCCAGGTCAAACGCCAACAGGAAGCCTACCCAGGACACCGCCTCGTCGGTCCAGCCACCGCTCAGCAGCACCGAGGTGATCCGCACAGTGGCAATCACCAACGGCACCAGCAGCGGAAAAGCCAGGGCAGGCAGCATTGCTTCGCGGGCCCGCAGGTTGACGGTCAGGCTGGCATAGAAGGTGGTGGCAGCGCTCAGGCCAAAAATGCCCAGCAGCAACACCGCAAAAAATCCCGGCCACGGCATCACCTGTCCAGCCCCCAGCGCCCCGAAGAGCATCAGCCCGGTGGGCAGGGTCACGGCGGCAATCAGCAGCAGTGGCAACAGTACCCCCAGCAGCTTGCCCAGATAGATGGCCGCCGGCGGAGCAGGGTAGAGCAGCAGCTGTTCCAGCGCGCCGGCTTCCGACTCGGCCGAGAAAGCCCGGCCCGCCGCCACCGCCGAGGCCAGGGTCAGCGCGGTCCACACCGCTCCGGCCGCCAGGTTGGCTGTGGCACCGGGGCTGCGGCCGTCTGGCGCTCCCAGGGCAAAGCCCTGCACCAGCAACACCAGCGCCACATAAAAAGCTGTTGCCAGCAGGGCGTCACGGGTGCGGCCCGCCAGCCGCAGGTCCTTGGCCGCCACCGCCCAGGCCACCCGCCAGGCGTTCACCCGGCCACCTCGCGCAGCTGCCCGGCCTCCAGGTGCAGTTGCCGGGGCGCCAGCCGGGCAGCCAGCTCCGGTTCGTGGGCTGCAATGACCAGGGTGGAGCCCCGGGCGCCAAGTTCGCCCAGCAGCTCCAGCACCAGCTGCCGCCCGGCTGCGTCCAGGTTGGCGAACGGTTCATCTACCAGGGTCAGCGGGCGTCCCAGCTGCCAGGCGCGGGCCAGCGCCAGCCGCTTGCGCATTCCTGCCGAAAGAAAGCGGGCCCGCCGGTCGGCGGCCGCTGCCAGCCCCACCCGCGCCAGGGCCGCGCCCGCACTGTCCAGTGGCTGCCCGTGCATTCTCAGGGCAAATTCCAGATTTTCACGGCAGGTCAGGTCCGGGTAGAGTGCCGCGTCCACCGGCATCAGGTGGACCTGCTCGCGCACGGCGGCGGCGTCGTGCAGGTCATAGCCCAGAATCCGGCCCTCGCCGCGGGTGGGCCGCAGTGCCGAGGCCAGCAGCCGCAGCAGGGTGGTCTTGCCGGCCCCGTTGGGCCCCAGCAGCGTAACGTGCTGCCCCTGGGGAATATCTAGGTCAATACCGCGCAGAATCACCTCCCGGCCCAGCCGCAGCCACAGGCCGCGCAGCTGCACGGCGTGGTGGGGGCCACCGGGCGTCAGACCCTGAGCCACTGCGGCATCACCTCATAAAAGAAAGACGACAGCACCGTGAAGTAACCGCTCAGCATCAGCAGGCCGACCGCCACCAGAATGGCCCCGCCCACCTTCTCGAAGATGCCGGTGTAGCGGTTGAGACCACGTAGGTTGATGCGGTCCCACAGCAGCGCAGCCAGCAGAAACGGCACCGCCAGGCCCAGGGTGTAGGTCATCAGCAGCACCACGCCCTGCGGCAGCGAGCTGGTGCTGGCCGCCAGACCCAGAATACTGCCCAGCGCTGGCCCCAGGCAGGGGCTCCATCCGAACGCGAAAGCAGCCCCCAGCGCCACTGGGCCGTAGCGGTCCGCGCCGCTCATCTGGCGGGTGTCGCGCATCATCCACGGCAGCCGGATCACGCCTAGCATCACTAGTCCGAAAAAGACGATCAGCGCCCCGGCCAGGCGGCCCAGCAACATCTTGTGAGGTGCCAGCAGGGCACCCAGTGCACTGGCAGTGGCACCCAGCGCAATAAAGACCAGCCCGAAACCGGCGATAAAACCCAGGGCACGGACCAGCGGCGCACGGGTGCCGCCGATCACCCCCAGATACGAGGGCACCAGCGGCAGTACGCAGGGACTGAGAAAAGACAGCAGCCCGGCGACAAAGGCGACCGTGAGTGTAGGGGCGCTGGCGGTTTCAACCATAACCGGCAGTCTAGCGCGCTGGCCGCCGCTGGCCGCATGAGGGTTGTCCCGGGGCCAAGCTAATTCAGCACCCGCTCCTGCGCCGGGTCCGGGGCCTGCCAGTCGGCCCGCAACACCCGCACCTCGCTGCTGCCGGCCGGGGTGTACCACACCCGCACGCCGCTCTGGTCCGGGGCGCGGCGCAGGCGCTGTTCGGCCGCCGGGGGTAGTCGCTTATCCAGCGCCAGAAAGGCGTTGCGGTGCGCCGGGGCCCAGCCACGCAGCAGCAGCTCCTGGCCGCTATCGTTGCGCAGCAGCAGGTCATGCTGACGCACGGTGACGCTCAGCTCGGGAGGGTCGGGCACTTGCCGGACCTGCCAGCGCACCTCGGTGCCGAAGGTAGGCGCTTCCCGCTTGCCCAGCGTGCTGGGCGGGAGCCAGCGGGCCGGCGGTCGCGCCGGGCGCCACAACAGACCGCTGAGCAGCCGGGCCAGTCCCCAGAGCGAGAGGGCCACGCCACCGCTCAGGCTGAGAAAGCTGGGCGGGTCGGCCAGTAATGCTGCGCCGCCCAGCACCGTCAGCACTAGACCCCAGCCCCACTCGGGCCGCTGCCGTGCGGGCACGAAGGCGCGCGGCCACCACTCGGCCAGCAGCAGCAGCGCCGCGCCGATGCCGAAGAGCGCCGGCACTTCCAGCAGCGGAGCCAGTGGCAGCAGCAACAGCCCCGGAATGCTCCACAGCGATACGGCCGGCCGCTGCCGGCGCCGCGCCGCAAAGGCCACCCGCGCCAACCAGTACAGCGCCAGCAGTCCCCAGGCGGCCAGAAACCAGATGTTCAGCCGTTCCAGAAAGGGCGTGGCCAGCAGGCTGCCGTCCATCAGGGCTGGCCCTGCCGCTGCGCCTCAGCAGCCAGGTGTTGCAGCTGGCCTTGCAGCAGCTCCCAGCCGGTTTCGACCGCGCCGCGTGAGCCAGGCAAGGCAAACAGCAGCGTGCGCCCGGCCAGCCCGCCGACCGCCCGCGAGAGCATCGCGGCGCCGCCCACCTGCTGATAAGACAGCATCCGGAACAGCTCGCCAAAGCCGGGCAGCGGCTTGGTCAGCAGACTTTCGATGACCGGCACCGTCACGTCGCGCCCGGTGATGCCGGTGCCGCCGGTGCTGAGCAGCAGATCGAAGCCGGCCGCCTGCCAGGCCCGCAGCTGCGTCTCAATAGCGTCTCGTTCGTCGGGCACGATGCTGTAGCCCTCCACATGATGTCCGGCCTCCTGCAGGGCCTGTACCAGAAAAGCCCCGCTGCGGTCGGTCTCGGGCGTGCGGGTGTCGCTGACGGTCAGCACGCCGCAGCGCAGACGGCGCGGCACGGCCGGCTGATGCCCGGAGGGCACGGAAGAAGGGACCGCTGAGGCTGAGGCAACCATGCTTTCACCATAGCCCTCCTGCCTCCTCTCAAGCGTTGATCAGGTCAGTTTTCAGCAGCTCTGCCGTCAGCGCCGCCGGGCCGCCGCCCGCCCCGCTTTCAGCACCTGCAACACCTGCTCGGGTAGCTGGTCATAGTCGGCCGCGGTGACATCGCTCAGGGGCTTGCGGCCCATGACGGCCAGCAGGTGCCCGCACTGTTCCTCGAAGAACTCGTGGTACTCCGCGGCGCTGCCCAGATGAATGCATTCCAGGGCCAGCACCTTCAGCCGGCCTTCCAGGCCCTGCACCGCCAGGAAATACGCAGCCTGCTCGGCGCTGGGGCCCAGTCGGTCTTCCAGGCCCAGAATCGCTTCGGGCCGGCGCATCAGCTCATCGGCGGCGCGGCGCACCACCGGATCGCGCATGGTGCGTTCACAGGCGCGGCAGGGCAGATGCGGGTCGGGTTCGCCGCAGACTGGACAGGGGGTCCAGCCCTGCTGCTCGCGCCAGCGCCGCGAGCGGGCCACTGCCTCGGCGGCGGCGCGGGCCACGTCGTGCAACTCCTCGCCGGCCGCCTGCGCTGCCTGCTCGGCCCGGGCCTGCTCTTCAGGGGGCAGCGGCGGCAGTTGTGGCGCGAGCGAGCGGCGGTTCCCCCCACCGGGCGCGGTCCAGCCGGTGCCGAAACGAATCTCGGTGACCTGTTCGGGTGTCACTCCGGCCGGCGCCGTGCTGATCAGCAGCTCATTAAGCCGGTGCATGAAATGGTGGCGCTGCATGCTGAGGTGATGCGCCGCCGCCGAGTCGCGGGCTTCTACGTGCAGCGTCCCGAACTGAAACGACCGCGCCCGGGTCAGCCGGGCCACTTCCGGCCCCACCGCCCGCGGCCATAGTAACAGCGCCTGTGCGCGGCGTACCCCGAAGCCCAGCCGGTTCTTGCCCAGGGTGGCGTCCATCAGTTCGCCCACGCTGCGCAGGTCACCCTCACGCCGGCCGCTGCGGGCGCGGGTGCGGTAGCTGGGCTTTTGGATGTAGGGCTTGTTGCTGTCTCCGTTACTCATGCCAGAACCTCCTGCGCGGTAAAGCGGCCGGCGGCGGCCTGCAGCACCAGCCGGGCGCCGGGGGGCTGCTCGGTGCCGGTCACGATGGCCTGCGGCACCGAGGCGGCCAGGTCCAGCAGGAACTGCCGGCGCTGCGGGTCCAGCTCGGCGGTCCAGTCGTCAATCAGGAGCACCGGCGGCTCCCCGAAGCGCTCGCTGAGCAGTTGTAGCTCGGCGTAGCGCAGCGAGAGCGCGGCGGTGCGTCCCTCTCCGCGGCTGGCATAGGTGCCGGCGCCCAGGCCGCCCAGGGTCAGTTCCAGGTCGTCGCGGTGCGGGCCGGTCAGGGTGACGCCACGGGCCAGTTCCTCGGCGCGGCGTGAGTGCAGCGTGGCTGCGTAACTTTCCGGGTCGGTGCTTTCCAGCAGCCGGAGTTCCAGCGTTTTGCGGCTGCCCAGCTCGGCGTTGGCCTGCCGGGCCAGTTCTTCCAGCCGTACCAGCGCCCGCTCGCGGAATTCCATGATCTCGCGGCCCAGAGTCACCAGCGGGCCGTCCCAGACGTCCAGCGCCCAGTCCTGACCTTCGCGCAGGGCGGCATTACGCTGCGACACCGTGCGCTCATAGCGGCTGAGCTGCTCGGCATACCGGGCGCTCAGGCGGCCCAGCAACGAGTCCAGATAGGCCCGGCGCTTGGAAGGCGAACCGAACACCAGCTCGGAATCTTCCGGGCGAATCAGCACGGCGCTGCCGCGCGGCAGGTCGCCGGTGCGGGCGCGCACGCCGTCCACCTTCAGCTGCCGCCGGCCGCGCCCGATACCCACCTCTTGCACACTGAGGCTGCCGCCTTCCAGCACATCGGCGCGCACGTAGGCTTCGGTCTGCCCGGCCCGCACCAGTTCTTCCAGCCGGCCCGCCTCGGTACGGCCGGTCAGTGCCAGATAAGCCGCTTCCAGCAGGTTGGTCTTGCCGGCCCCGTTCTCGCCCCACACGCCCGTGACCCCGGCCGGAAAGTCCAGCGTGTCGGGGGCCAGGTTGCGGTAGTTCAGGGTAGAGAGCTTGCTCAGGCGCACGCGCGACATTATAGGCGGCCGGCTGCGCCGCGAAAGTTCAGCAACGTTCAGTGCAGCGAGTCACCGGCGCGGCGCACGTCACGGGTCAGCCGTTCCAGATGAAAGGCGTTGCCGCCGCTGCCGAGCACGGCCGTTTCGCCCCTTTCACTGGAGCCGGTCACCAGCCAGGCCAGCTCGCGTTCACCGGCGCGGCGCACGTGCCGGCGCTGGCCCTGGGCGTCGGCGTCCAGAGCCAGCACGGCGGTAGGGACCCCTAAGCGCAGCAGCTCGGCCCGTAACCAGGCGATGGCTTCCGGCCCGCCGGCAATCAGGCCCTGCTCCAGATAAGGCTTGGGCTGGTTGTAGCGCACCGCCCGGCCATCACGCCGAGTCAGGTCGCCGCCCTGCGCGCGCAGCAGGGCGTGCCCAGCGGCAATATCCCACTCGGCGCGGGGCGACATGGTAAAGGTGGCATCCGCCTCGCCTGCCGCAATTCGGGCCAGCTTCAGGGCCGTAGAGCCGCTGGGCCGCATGCCCGGCAGCGGCAGGTCCTTCAGCTCGCGGCCGGTTTCCGTGACCGAGGTGGCCACGATATAGGGCTGTTCTGAACGCAGCGAGACCGGCTGCCCGTTTTTCCGCACGCCCATCCCAGCGGCACCCGAGAACAGCTCATCCGTCTCGGGTGCGTAGATCACGCCCAGCACCGGCTCGCCTGCCTCGGCCAGTCCGATAGACACGCAGTAGTCACTGCTGCCTTCGGTGTATTCCTTGGTGCCGTCAATCGGGTCAATCAACCAGACTCGCCGCCTGTCCAGACGCTGCCGGCTATCGCTCTCTTCTTCGGAAAGCAGGCCGTCTGCCGGGAAAGCGGCGGCCAGCTCCTGCATCAGCAGCTGCGAGGCGGCCCGGTCGGCCTGGGTCACCGGGTCATCGGCGCCGGTCTTGTGCTCCACGGTCAGGCCCTGCTGGCGCAGGCGCCGGATCAACTCACCGGCCTGACGGGCCAGCTGCTCTGCTGTGGCCAGTTCTTCGGTCATGCCTTGATCTTAGCGCCGCTTTCCTCCTCATCGTCGCCGAAATCCCAGATGTCCAGGTCGTCCACGGCGCTGCCCAGGTTGCTCAGCGCCGCCAGGTCCTCGGCGCGGGCCTGACCCTCGAAATGCACCCCCTGGGTCTGTCCGGCGGTCAGGTCGGCCATCACGTCGGGGGAGACGCCGGCAAACAGCTGCGCTGCCCGCTGCGGGGTGGCGTCCAGCAGCATTTCCTCCAGCACCTCGTCGGGAATCTCCTGCGAGACGCCGGCCCGGGCACTGGCCAGCAGCCCAGCGTCCACCGCCGGCCGCACGGCGCCCTCACCTTCCAGGGTGGCCCAGTCGGCCTGATTGGAGGCGGCTGGAGCGGGAGTGGCCGCTTCCCACCCGGCAGAAGGCACCTGAGCAGCAGGAACGGGTCTCTCGGCCTCGGCGCGGCTGGCGGACCCACTTCGCAGCCACAGGGCAGCCAAGGCGACAATGACAATCAGCAGGGCAATCAGAACGTAAGTCATGGGGATCCTTCGGGGAAATCGGGTGAAAGAAAAGATTCAGCAAGGGGCCCGGTGAATTCGGTGGCCCGCAAAAGCGTGGGGGATGAGAAAGCTCAGCTCATCTTAAAGGCACTTTCCTTGCACTTCTCTTGCGCCGCAGCTGCCTCCGCCAGCATGAAGACTGTGCAGGCCGGGGAATCTCTGCACTCAGGCCGCAAACAGCTCAGGGCTGCAGCCGGGTACGGTCGCGTGGGAAAGCGCGGGCCATTCGCACGTTGCTGAGGCCCAGCAGCAGCGCGGTGAGCCGCTCAGCGCCGATGGCAAAGCCGCCGTGCGGGGGCATGCCGTAGCGGAACACCTCGGCATATCCGCGCAGCGAGTCGGGGTTCAGGCCATAAGCTTCGATGCTCTCGGCCAGCATCTGCGGGTCGTGGATGCGCTGTCCGCCGGACGTGATTTCCAGGCCGCGCAGCAGCAGGTCGAAGCCGCGCGTCAGTGGCACGCCGTCCACCTCGCCTTCCGGGTAGGTGTAAAAAGGCCGGGCCACCCGCGGGAAACGGGTCACGAACACGAACTCGCTGCCGTGTTCGCGGGCGTAGTACTCGCCCAGCAGCCGCTCGCCTTCGGGGTCGAGGTCCTTGCCGCCCACCGCATGACCGAACTCGCGCTCCACCAGCGCGCGGGCCTCCAGCAGCGGAATGCGCGGAATCCGCTCGGGCACCTGCGGCAGCGTGGCACCTAGCAGCGTCAGCTCGGGGGCGCAGCGCTGGGCTACCCGCGCCAGCATCTGCCGCAGCACCTCGGTTTCCACGTCCATCACGTCCTCTTCCGAATCGATAAAGCCCAGCTCAGCGTCCAGGCTGAGGTACTCGGTCAGGTGCCGGCTGGTGTTGTGCTGCTCGCCGCGGAACACCGGGGCCACCTCGAACACCCGCTCGAAGGCGCCCACCATCATCTGCTTGTACAGCTGCGGGCTCTGGGCCAGGTAGGCCGGCTCACCGAAATAGTCCACCGTGAAGAGGTTGGCGCCGCCTTCCGCGCCGGCCTCCACAATCTTGGGCGTGCTGATTTCGGTAAAGCCCATGCCGTTCAGCGCCTCACGGAAGCCAGCCAGCAGCTCGGCCTGCACCCGCAGCGCGGCGCGTTCCTTCAGCCCACGCACCGTCACGGCGCGGTGGTTGAGTAGCGTGTCGGGGTGAACCCGGTTCAGCTTGGGCAGCTCCACCGGGGTCGCCTCGGCCGCCGCCGAGATCAGGCGCATAGCCTGCATCCGCACTTCCACCTCGCCTTCCCGCTTGGGGTGGGGCGTCACTGTGCCTACGATTTCCACGCTGCTCTCGGGCAGCGGCAGGTTCAGCTCCAGGCCGTCGCCCACGCCCTGCACGGCGCCGCTGCCGTCGCGCAGGGTCACAAACTGCAGGCCGCCGAGGTCGCGCCGCGAGAGAATCATGCCGCGCAGCCGCACCTCCTGCCCGGCGAGGCCGCCAAGGTCGCGGATAAAGGTGCGGGGCAGGGTCTGAGCGGGTGTCTGGGACTGCGCTGGCGTATCGGTAGGGGTGGTCATGGGTGGTCCTCCTGAGCATGGGGCGGGGGCAAAAAGCAAGTGGATAAAGAAAACCCCCGCTACCGGAAACTCGGAAAGCGGGGGCGCACACGGCGAAGACGTCCCCTAGCGGGAATCGTCATTATTCTGGTTGTTCGCCGTCGGCAACATGCTGGCAAGTGTAAGCTGCTCAGGGCCGAGTGTCAAGCGGATGACAGTTCTGCAGGGCCTTAGGGCACCAGTCCGCTGAGCGCCGGCCAGCCGTGCGCGAGGTTCAGCGCGGCGGCGGCCCGGGCGGCCAGCGCCGGCCAGGGGTCCAGCCGGGCCTGCACGCCCAGCAGGGGAATCGGGATCTCAGGGTCTTCGCGTTCCAGTACGCGCAGGTGCAGCTCACAGGCCGGGCTGCCGCTCACGCCCAGAGCCGGCTCCGCCTCGCGGCGAATTCTCACCCACGGCTGCGAGCGGTACTCGGCCCGGTAAGCGGCCAGCGCGTCGTGCTCGGAGTAGCCCTCGAACAGCGGCACCTGCAGCTGCACATCTTCACCGCCTGCCAGCAGCGGTTCCAGCCGGAAATGCCCGGTCAGCAGCGGCCGCAGCTGCTCCAGCCCGGCCTCGTCCAGCGACACCCCGACGGTCTCGCGCGGCGACACCACCCGGCCGCGCAGCAGCGGTTCCAGCGCCAGCGCGGCAGCCAGCACGTCCGGGGCCAGGGCAGCCAGCGGCGCCTCCGCGGTACTGGCCGGAGTCTGAAGCTCGGGCAGCACCGGCTGTCCGGCAGCGCCGGGGCGCAGGTCCACCCATTGTCCAGCGTCGCTGGGCAGCTCGCCGGTCCAGCCGGGGCAGATCACAGTCACGTCGGCCGCGCCGGGGGCGTCCACCACGCCCAGGTTGCGCCGACCGAACAGGCCCGGGTGCAGGTCCTCGGCCGACAGCCCGGTCTGCCCGGGTTCCACCAACTGTACGGTGCTCAGCTGCGGGTGCCAGGCGGTCCAGCGCAGCCACTCGGCGGCCAGCGGGTGCGCCGCGCCCACCACCTGAACCTTGAGCGGGTTCAGCGTTCCCAAGGCCAGGCTCCCGGCGCCGCCGCTGTTCCCACGGCACGCGGACCGGTATGCACCATCAGCGAACCGTTGACCGGGCCGCTCTCGGCCCAGACGATGGGATGCGACGCAGCAATCTGTTCACGCAGTGCGTCGGCGTCTTCCGGGTGAGACCCGTACAGCAGCGCCAGCCGCACCGGGGTGCCTTCGCCGTAGCGGCGGGTGATCTGCGCAGCGATCTCGCGGATGCCGCCCTTGTAGCCGCGTGCCTTGGCCGCCGTGGTATAGATGCCGCTGGGTTTTTCTACCGTCACCACCGGCTTGAGGTTCAGCAACCCGCCCAGGGTAGCCGCCACCTTGCCGATGCGTCCGCCGCGCTGCAGGAAATCCAGCGTCTCGACCGTGAAATACAGCTCGGTTTCGTCGCGGACCTGCTCGGCCCAGCGCAGCGCCGTTTCCAGTGATTCGCCGCGCTCGGCGGCGGTCATCAGGGCATGCAGCACAAAGGCCTGCGCCGCGCTGAGGCTGCCCGAGTTGAACAGCTGGATATCCAGCCCCGACAGCTCGCGGGCCTGTTCGGCCGCGTTGGCGCTGCCCGAAAGGCCGGTGCTGATGGTCAGCGCCACGATCTTGCGCGCACCCTGCGCGGCGGCCTGCCGGTAGGCGTCCAGCCAGGCCTGCGGGGTGGGCTGCGAGGTGCTGGGGTGAGGGTTCCCGGCCAGAATCCGGTCGATCAGCTCCTGGCGGGGCAGCTCGTGCATCGCGTAAGTCTCATTGCCAAAGGTGACCGAGAACGGGGCCACCGGCACCACGTTCTTCAGGCCGGGGTAGGCGTCCAGGCCGCCATCGGTCACCACCGTGAACTGGGGTTCAGTCATGAAAGCTCCACATCGTTCATCTGTTCTATCAGCTTCAGCGCGGCGGTATGGTCCTCGCCGGCGCCTACCATCCGCTCGGCAGCGCGGTACAGCCCGCCGGCCGCGCCCAGCAGCGGCGCCGCGCCTTTTTGCTCGGCCACCACATCCAGCCCGATGCCCACGTCCTTGGCCAGCAGCCCCAGCGCAAAGGTGGCCGGGAACTCGCGGGTCAGCACCCGCTGACCGATCAGGTTCTCGGTGGCATTGGAGCGGCCTGACGACGCGTTGATCACGTCCAGCGCCGCGCCCAGGTCCACGCCGCCGGCTTTCAGGGCGGCCAGCCCCTCGCCCGCCGCCCAGAGGTTCACGGCCAGCAGGGCGTTGTTGACGGCTTTCACCGCAAAGCCCGCGCCGGTAGGCCCCACATGCACCACCTTGCCGGCAAAGGCGAGGCGGGGGCGCACCCGCTCCAGCACCTGCGGGTCGCCGCCCACCATCACCGTCAGGGTGCCGGCTGCGGCGCCGTTGGTGCCACCGGAAACAGGGGCGTCCAGAAACTGCACGCCGCGCTTCTCCAGCCAGGCCGCCTGGGCACGGGCTTTGGCGGGGTGGCCGCTGGTGCAGTCCACCCAGATGGTGCCGGGTTGCAGCTGCCCGTCCAGCGCCCGCAGCACCTCCCAGACCTCGGCGGAGGTGGGCAGGCAGGAGAAGAGAACGTCGGCCTGGGCCAGTTCTTCCAGCGGGCGGGCTTCGCTGCCAAACTCGGCGGCGTGCGCTTCGGCGCGGGCAAAAGTGCGGTTCCAGACCAGGGTATCGAAATGCTGGGCCAGGTGTCCGGCCATGGGATAGCCCATCGCTCCCAGGCCGATAAATGCAGTACTCATGGCCGCCAGCTTAGCGCCAGCTGATACCCGCTCAGTAGAACATGAACTCAGTCAATTTTAAGTTTTAAATTACAAAAACAAACATGTAAAAACACAGACTTCCTCAAAATAATCAAACAGCCGCCGCCCCCCGATGCGGCATAGTGTCAGGAATGTCCACCGTCATCACCTCCCTGCAAAATCCAGCCGTCAAGCGCCTGGTTCGCCTGCGCAGCAGCCGGCGCGCCCGGGAAGGGGAGAACACCGTCCTGATCGAAGGCGCCCGCGAAACAGCCCGTGCCCTGGCCGCCGGCTGGCCAGCCAGCGAGCTGTATCTCTGCCCCGCATTCTTCAGCCCCGAAGCAGCCGACTTGGCACCGCAGCTCCCAGCAAATACAGTCACCGAACTCAGCCGCGACGCTTTCGCCAAGGTCAGCGGCCGCGAGCACCCGGACGGCATTCTGTTGCTGAGCCGCCCGCCTGCCGCCAGCTGGGAGACGCTGCCAGAAGGCGCCCTGATCGTGGTGCTGCACGGCCTGGAAAAACCTGGCAACGTGGGCGCCATCCTGCGTACGGTGGACGGCACCGGCCTGGGCGGCGTGCTGCTGCTGGGACGCGGCGCCGACCCCTACGGCCCCAATGTGATCCGCGCCTCACAGGGCAGCGTCTTTCATGTACCGCTCCTGCAAGCTGAAGAAGCCGAAGCGCTAGCCTGGCTGGAGGACAAAGGCTACTCGCTGGTGGCCTGCACCCCCGACGCGCCGCGCACGCTCTGGGAAGCAGACCTGAGCGGCCGGGTGGCCCTGCTGCTGGGCACCGAGCACGAGGGCCTGCCGGCCCACTGGCGCCGCGACGAATCCGCCATCTCCATTCCGATGCGCGGCGAGGCCGACAGCCTGAACGTCTCGACCGCAGCCGCCGTGGTGCTCTACGAGGCACTGCGCCAGCGGCAGTAAGCCCGGCTTCACAAAAAAAGGCGGCCACGCGGGCCGCCCGGATCTCATAGGTTGAATCAGGCCTGGGGCTGCTCAGGCTGCAGCTGCACGCCTTCCAGCGCAGCGTAGTCGTCCTGGAAGTGCATCAGCACGCCGCCAAAGAGGGTATCGAAGGTTTCCTGGGGCATTTCGGCCAGGGTGGGGTAGAAGCCCACGTATTCCAGCCAGACGTTGCCCTGAGGATCAATCGAACGGCTGAAAGCGCGTTCGCGGTTGCGCTGGTTCAGCATTTCCATCACTTCAGCCAGGCGGCCTTCATAGGTCTTCTGGGTCACGCAGGTGATTTCGAGGCGGCTGGTGTTCTGGGGGCCGTCGTTCACGGACACCAGCACGGCAGCGTCGCCCATTTCAAAGCGCCAGCCCATGCGGATAAAACGCTGGTTGGTCTCGGGGTTCTGGTCCATTTCCAGCTGGACTTCGCGTTCCTTGAGGTACTTGGCGATAGTATCCAGCGTCAGCAGAGCAGTTTCGGTCGTCATTTCTTTTCCTCCTTGGGGCCGGGGGGGCAGCCACTTGGCCGCCGCCACGGGGATCAAACCTGAACTATCCTAACATCCCGCCGCCCGCCGGGCGGCAAAGCGTCAAGGAGCGAGTCAGTTTCAGAGACGCCTCAGAAGCGTTCCTTGGGCGAGTGGCTCAGCACCTCATAGCCGCTCTCAGTCACCAGCACCAGATCCTCAATCCGCACACCGCCCAGGTCCTCGATATAGGCGCCCGGCTCAATGGTGATAACCATGCCTGGCTGCAACACGTCCTCGCTGCCACGGGCCAGGCGGGGGTTCTCATGCACCACCAGGCCCACGCCGTGCCCCAGCGAGTGAGCAAAAGCTTCGGCCAGGCCATGCTCAGCCAGCAGGTCGCGGGCCACCGCGTCCAGGTCGCCTGCCTGCATACCGGGCCGAATGGCTGCCACCGCCGCTTCCTCGGCCGCCAGCACGGCAGTGTAAATTCGCTGCAGTTCCGCGCTGGGCTCACCCACCGCCACCGTGCGAGTCATATCGGAGTTGTACCCGTTCAGGTTGGCCCCGAAATCCACCGTGACCAGGTCGCCGTCCTCAATCACCTTGTCGCTGGCGGCGCCGTGCGGCAGCGCACCCCGCACCCCGCTGGCCACGATCACGTCAAACGCACTGGTGGCCCCGGCCTGCCGGAGCCCCTGCTCCAGCGCAATCGCCACGTCCAGCTCACGCACGCCGGCCTTGATCATGGGCCTCACCTCGCCGAACACCCGGTCGGCCAGGTCCTGCGCGGCGCGGATACCGCTGATTTCAGCGTCCGTCTTGTAGAGTCGCAGCTCTTCTACCAGCCCCTCAGTGGGGTGGAACTGGGCCTGCCAGGCCGACTGCAGCCGCTCCAGGCCCGCCACGGTCAGGTTCGCCGCTTCGATGCCCACCTTCAACCCGGCCACCTTGGGCGCTGCCTGCTCCAGCGCGCTCAGGGGCGAGGCAATCACGACCTGCACGCCTTCTTCGGCGTCTTCCTTGGCCTGAACGGTGTAGCGGCTGTCGGTGTAGAGCAGCACTTCTGCCGGCGTCACCAGCACCCGGCCGTCGTCGGGATGGGTAAAGCCACTGAGATAACGCACGTTGGCCGGATCGGTCACCCACAGGGCCTGCAGGCCGCGGCCGGCCAGAGCACTTCTCACCTGTTCGATTTTTTCCATTTCTCCACGCTAACACGTCACTTTGTACCCAGTTCGGGAACAACGGCCGGGCCAGCAGATGAGAGGCTATACTCAGGAATCGGGACACCCAAACTATTTCCCACTTTTCCACAGGAGGAAGACTGTGAAGTTACACGAGTATCAGGGCAAAGAAATCCTGCGTGATTTCGGCGTCAACGTGCAGGAAGGCAAAGTCGCCACCACCCCCGAAGAAGTGCAGGCCATCTACCAGGAGTACGGCCAGCCGGTCGTGGTCAAGGCACAGGTGCATGTCGGCGGCCGCGGCAAGGCCGGCGGCGTGAAGTACAGCCCCAGCGAAGAAAAAGCGCTGGAAAACGCGGGGAACATCCTCGGCATGGACATCAAGGGCCTGACCGTGAACAAGGTCTTGGTCACCAAGGCCGTGGACATCGACGCGGGCACCGAGTACTACGTGGGCATGATCGTGGACCGCAACGTCCAGAGCTACACCCTGATGGCCTCGGCCGAGGGCGGCATGGAAATCGAGGAAGTCGCCGCCGCGACCCCCGAAAAGATCATCCGTCACCGCGTGGACCCCATCACCGGCCTGCGCCCCTACGAAGCGCGCGAAGTCGCCATCAAGGCCGGCTTCAAGGGCAACCTCAACAAGATCGCCGACATGATGGTCAAGATGAGCCGGGCCGCGCTTGAGCGCGACGCCGTGCTGGTCGAAATCAACCCGCTGTTCGTGGACGCCGACGGCACCCCCATCGCGCTGGACACCAAGTTCGAAGTGGACGACAACGCGATGTACCGCCACAAGGACATCGCCCACTACCGTGAGCTGTCGGCCGAGCACCCCCTCGAAGTCGAAGCCAGCGAGTACGGCTTCGCCTACGTGAAGCTCGAAGACGGCAACGTCGGCGTGCTGGGCAACGGCGCGGGCATCGTGATGACCACCCTGGACGTGGTGAACCGCGCCGGAGCCAAGCCGGCCAACTTCCTCGACATCGGCGGCGGCGCCAAGGCCGACGTGGTGTACAACGCGGTCAAGCTGGTGTCTAAAGACCCCGACGTCAAGGCCATCTTCATCAACATCTTCGGCGGCATCACCCGCGCCGACGAAGTTGCCAAGGGCGTCATCCGCGCGCTGGACGAAGGCATCCTGACCAAGCCGGTCCGCATGCGCATCGCCGGCACCGCCGAGGACGAAGCCAAGGCGCTGCTGAACGAAAAGAACAGCGACCTGATCAAGATGTACCCCACCATGTTCGAAGCAGCTGAAGAAGCGGCCAAGGAAGCGAACGCAGCGGAGGGCAAGTAATGGGAATTCTGGTAAATAAAGACAGCAAAGTGATCGTGCAGGGCATGACCGGCTCCGAAGGCGCCAAGCACAGCCGCGCGATGAAGGAATTCGGCACCCAGGTGGTCGCCGGCGTGACCCCCGGCAAGGGCGGCATGGACTTCGAAGGCTGGCCGATCTACAACTCGGTCGCTGAAGCCAAGGCCAAGCACGGCGCCGATGTCTCGATCATCTTTGTGCCCCCGGCCGGCGCCGCTGACGCCGTGCTGGAAGCCGCACACGCGGGCATTCCCCTGATCGTGCTGATCACCGAAGGCGTGCCCACCGTGGACATGATGCGCGCCGTGCAGGAAGTCAAGGAACTCGACGCGCACAGCAAGGCCGAAGGCGGCCAGGGCGTGCGCCTGATCGGCGGCAACTGCCCCGGTCTGGTCACCAACGGCGAATGCAAGGTGGGCATCATGCCCAACCGCATCTATGAAAAGCCCGGCCGCATCGGCCTGATCAGCCGCTCCGGCACCCTGACCTACGAAGCGGCCAAGCTGCTGAACGACGCAGGCATGGGCACCTCCACCACCGTCGGTATCGGCGGGGACCCGGTCATCGGCACCACTTTCTCTGACGTGCTGCCGATGTTCGAAGCCGACGAAGGCACCGACGCCGTGGTCGTGATTGGTGAAATCGGCGGCGCCGACGAAGAAGCTGCCGCCGATTACATCAAGAACCACATGAAGAAGCCTGTCGTGGCCTTCATCTCGGGCCGCAGCGCGCCCAAGGGCAAGCGCATGGGCCACGCCGGCGCCATCATCATGGGCGACGTGGGCACCCCCGAAAGCAAGCTCGCCGCCTTCAAGGCCGCGAACGTGCCGGTGGCCGACACCATGCCCGAAATCATCGACCTGGTCAAGACTGCTCTGAACCAGTAAGGCAGAACCTACACTGAAAAGAGGCCCCCACTTGAGGGGCCTTTTTTTGGCACCGCAGCATCGCTCAAGGTCCCGTCAGGCAGGGCCGCAAAGGCCGTGCTAGCCTCGTCATATGAACGTGATGAGAACGGCACTCACTGGCCTGGCGGCGCTGCTGCTGGGCAGCGGGACAGCGGCCCCGATGGTGCTGCAGGGCCAACTGAGTGGAGAAGTGCCGCCCAGCCTGAGCGTAGGCATCTGGACCGTGAGCCCTGCCGGCCAGCCCCAGCAACTGCTGGGCAGCGCCAGCGCGCCGCAGGGCCACTGGCAGGTGACCCTCAGCGCGCCGCCTGCGGCCGCGCCCACCCTGCAGGCCAGCAGCCTGAACTGGCCCGGCCTGCTGCCCCCGGTTGAGGTGTCGGGGGGCGGCAGCGGCCAGGAGCTGCGTGCTTATGCTTTCAGCGACAGCAACCACAACGGGCAGCCGGACCCCGGCGAGCCCCTGCGCGAAGTCCGGCTGCGAGACGGCGATCAACCGCTGTTTCTGGTCTGGGTGGACCGGCCGGTGCGGGTCAGCGGTGCCCACGGTTATCAGACCGAGCTGCAGGCCGGCTGGAACGCTCGGCAGCTGGTGCTGGGCCCCAGCATTCAGCTCAGGCCCTACAGTGGTCAGCCGCTGAATTCACGGCTGAGCCCCTGACAGAGCAGGCTCAGCCGCCCCAGCGCTCCAGAGTGGTACGGTAAGCCGCCAGATACTGCGGCACAATCCGGTCCGGATGAAAGACCTCCACCGCCCGCTGCCGGGCCGCCTGGCCCATCCGCGTCCGGACGGCCGGGTCGCCCAGAATCTCCAGCGCCGCGTGGGTCATGGCGTCCACGTCGCCCACCCCGGCCAGCAGCCCGCTGACGCCGTGTTCCACCACCTCGGGAATGCCGCCGGCGCGGGTCGCCACCACCGGCAGCTCGCAGCTCATGGCTTCCAGGGCACTCAGGCCAAAGCTCTCGTTGCTGCTGGGCAGCAAAAAGAGATCGCTGAGGCCCAGCACCGTTTCGATATCCGGAAAAGACCCCAGGAAGGCCACCCGGTCAGCGACGCCCAGGCGCTGCGCCCGCTCCAGCGCCGGCGCCCGCTCGGGGCCGTCGCCCACCATCAGCAGCCGGGCGGGCCGCTCGGCCGCCACCCCGGCAAAGACATCAATCACGTCATTCACCCGCTTGACCGGGCGGAAGTTGCTCACGTGAATCAGCAGGGCTTCATCCTCCTGGGCAAACTGCGCGCGCAGCTGCGGGTCATGCACCGGCCGGAAGCGCTGGCTGTCTACGAAATTATGAATCACCTCGATCTCGCGGTCGGTCTGAAAGACCTCGCGGGTCTGATCAGCCAGGAACTGCGATACGGCGGTGACATGGTGCGAGCGCTCGATGGCGTGGCGGGTGGTATGAAAAAAAGCCGGCTCGGCGCCCACCAGCGTCACGTCGGTGCCATGCAGGGTGGTCACCACCGGCGCCCGCCCGGTGATGGCGTGGGCGTGCAGCGCCGCCGTGGCGTGCGGAATGGCGTAGTGGGCGTGGGTCAGCTGTACCCCCTGTTCCAGAATCACTTCCGTCAGGGTGTTGGCGGCCGAGAGTTCCGGGTAAGGCTGCTCGAAGAGGGCATAGGCATACGAGCCGATCTGGTGAAAATAGGGCCCGTGCACGGCGCAGCGCCGGGTGGCCAGGCGAAAAGGAACCGCCGGCCCCACGAAATGCACGGCGTGACCCAGCTCGGTCATCAGCAGGCCCAGCTCGGTCGCCACCACCCCTGAGCCGCCGGCCCCGGTGTGGCACAGCACGGCAATATCCAGCGGAGAAGTCATGCGGCCAGTCTAGGGCAAAGCTCCGCCGCACAAAGGAGCGTGTGGCCGCCTCAGCGCTGCTCTAGGATAAGCAGCATGATCGCCGTGCTGACCGATTCCACCTGTGATCTGCCCCCGGCGGCCCTGCGTGAGCTGGGGGTGCAGATGTTGCTGCTGCAGGTCCAGCTGGGCAGCGTCTACTTGCGCGACTGGGAAGACGTACGCCCGGCCGAGGTCTTCGACCACCTGCAACGCGGCACCCCGGTCAGCACCGGCCCGGTGGCGGCCGAGGTGTTTCGCCGCTGCTACCGCGACCTGCTGGAGCGCTACGAGGGGGTGGTGTCGGTGCATATCTCGTCCGGCATCTCGCAGACGGTGGCACACGCCCGGCAGGCCGTAACGGCCCTGGGCGAAGCCGAGCGTATCCGGGTGGTGGACAGCGGCGTCTCATCGGTGCTGCTGGCCGCGCAGCGCGGCACGGGGCAGCCGCCTGGAGGACGTAGAGCAGGCCGCCCGCCGCACCCTGGCGCGGCAGTACGGCGAATTCACGGTTCCCAACCTGGACGCCCTGCGCCGCGGCGGCCGGGTCAGCGCCGTGCAGTATGCTGTGGGCAACCTGCTGGGCGTGCGCCCAGTGATCGCCTTCGACGACGGGCAGCTGCGGCCGGTGCGGCGGGCCCGCGCCGAGCAGGCCGCGCAGGACATTCTGGCCCAGCTGCGCCAACTGATGCAGGCGTCGGGGCTGAACATCCGCGCGGGGCGCACCCAGTCCATCGGCGCTGTGATCGGGGCGCACACCGGGCCGGGCATGTACGCCTTTGTGGCCGAGCCGTACGGGGAATAAGCGGCTAGAGCCGGGTCTGCAGAAAGTCCTTGACCGACTGCGCCGCTTTCAGGCCCATGCCCGGCACGGCGGCAATCTCCTGCACGTCGGCGGCGCGGATTTCCTCCAGGCTGGTGAAGTGTTCCAGCAGCGCGTCGCGCCGCTTGGGGCCGATGCCCGGCAGATCGTCGAAGATGCTGGCCGTCATCGCCTTGCCGCGCAGCTTGCGGTTGTAGCTCACCGAATAGTGGTGAACCTCGTCGCGGGCGTGAATCAGCACCCGCAGCGCCGGGTGGGTGTGCGGCAGGATCAGTTCCTTGCCGTCGCCCACCACGGTGCCGCTGCCCAGCCACCACTGCGCGCCGTAGGGGCTGGGCAGCACCAGAATCTCCTCGCGCTTGGCCAGGCCCACCACCGGCACCTGCACGCCGGCTTCTTTCAGGGCGTCCAGCGTGGCGTTCACCTGACCGCGTCCGCCGTCAATCAGCAGCAGGTCCGGCAGCGGCAACTTGTCGCTGAGCGACCCGGTAAAGCGCCGGTAGATGGTCTGATGCATGGCGGCGTAGTCGTCGGGATGGTCCAGCCCGCGCACCTTGAAGCGGCGGTACTCGCTCTTGCGGGCGCGGCCGCCTTCGAGCACCACCATTCCCGAGACGATATGGGTGCCGAACAGATTGGAGTTGTCGTAGCCCTCGATGCGCCAGGGCCGGTCGGGCAGGGCCAGCACCTCGCACAGGGCGTCCAGGCCGGGGTGATCGCCGCGGCGTTCCAGCACCGCCAGCTCGGATTCCAGGCCGTGCCCGGCGTTGCGCTGCGCCATCTCGACCAGGTCGGCCTTGTCGCCGCGCTGCGGCAGGCGCACACTGACCCGCTGCCCGGCCCGCTCGGAAAGAAAGTCGGCCCACAGGTCCATATCCTCCAACTGCTCGGGCAACAGCACCAGCGGGGGCAGGTGGGTGGCCTGGGTGTAGTAGTCCTGCATAAAAGCGGTCAGGATTTCCGCGGAGGTGCTGGTCTCGTCCCCGGTCAGAAAGCGCTTGTCGCGGCTGATCACCCGGCCGCCGCGCATGCGGAACAGCTGCACCATGGCGTACTCGCCGGCCTGCGCCACCCCCAGAAAGTCCAGATCGGCCGCCTCGGAGAGAAAAGCGTGCTGCTCGTTGCCGAACAGTTTCTCCACCGCCTGAATCCGGTCGCGCAGCCTTGCGGCCATCTCGAAATCCTGCCGGCCGGCCGCCGCCGCCATTTCCTCTTTCAGCCGCCGCACCACCGGGGCGGCGCGGCCTTCCAGCAGCGACTTCACGTCGTCCACCACCTGCGCGTACGTATCCGGGTCGGCCGCCTGAATGCAGGGCGCCAGGCAGCGTCCCATGTGGTAGTTCAAGCAGGGCCGGTCCTTGAGCTTCATGGGCAGGCCCGAGTTCTTGCGCAGCGGAAACATGGTGTCGATCAGGTGCTTGACCCGCCGCACCGCGCTGGCGTCGGGGTAGGGGCCGTAGTAGCTGGCGCCGTCGTTCAGCACCCGGCGCGTCACGATCAGCATCGGGAATTCCTCGTTGGTCAGCTTGAGGAAGGGGTAATGCTTGCCGTCCTTGAGCAGCACGTTGTAGTGCGGGCGGTGCTGCTTGATCAGGTTGGCTTCCAGCACCAGCGCCTCAACCTCGTTGGCGGTGGTGATGAATTCCAGCTCGTCGGCCAGTGCGGTGAACTTGCCACTCTTGCCGCCGGCCTTGAAGTGCTGCATCACCCGGCTGCGTAGGTTCTTGGCCTTGCCGATATAAATCGGGGTTCCTCCCTGACGGAAGATATACACGCCGGAAGTCACAGGAAGCACGGGAAGTTCGGACAGCTTCACCGGGCCAGTCTAGCGCCCAGCGCGCCAAATCTCTGGAACAGCCGGCGCTTTTGAGTAGCCTGGCTCCTATTTTCACAAGAGGAAAATTTAAATCTTTTTTTCACAAACCTGGTCAGAAGAAATGCCCTGCCTGCCGGGGGCAGGGCCAGTGGGGTGGGCGCTCAGTCCTGCGGCTGAACTTTCAGGCCCAGTTCGTCCAGCTGCGCGGGGGCCACCGGAGAGGGCGCGCCGGCCAGCAGGTCCTGGCCACGGTTGTTTTTGGGAAAGGCGATCACGTCGCGGATGCTGGCCGCACCGCTCAGCACCATCACCAGCCGGTCAAAGCCCCAGGCGGCGCCGCCGTGGGGGGGCGTGCCGTAGTCCAGCGCTTCGAGGAAGAAGCCGAACTTCTCCTGCGCTTCTTCCTCGCTCAGGCCGATGGCCTGGAACATCTGCCGCTGCGTGGCGGGGTCGTGAATACGGATGCTGCCGCCGCCGATCTCAAAGCCGTTCATCACCAGGTCGTAGGCCTGGGCACGGATCTCGCCTTGCCGCTCGCTGCCGAACAGCGCGGCGTCGTCCGGGTGCGGGGCAGTGAAAGGGTGGTGCATATAGGTCCAGGTACCGGATTCGGCGTCGAAGTCCAGCTGCGGGAAGTCGGTCACCCACAGCGGCGCGAACTCGGGGCCGCCGGCCGCCCAGTCAAACAGGTCGCGCAGCGCCAGCCGCACGGCGCCCAGGGCCTCTACAGCGGTGCGCCAGGCGCCGGCGGTGAACAGCAGCGTGCCGCCGTCCTCCACGCCGCTGCGCTCCAGCAGCTGCGGGGTGATGCCGCCCACGAACTTGGAAATCCCGCCGCTGAAGCTTTCGCCGCTGCGCTTGAGCCAGGCCAGGCCGCCGGCCCCGTTCTGCTTGGCGATGCGCTCCAGCTCGTCAATCTGCTTGCGGGTCAGTTCCGGTGCGGCGATCACCTTGACTGCCTCGGCGCCCGCAAATGCCTTGAACTCGCCGCCCGCAAACAGGTCGGTCACATCCACGAAGGCGTGCTCGAAGCGCAGGTCCGGCTTGTCGGAGCCGTAACGGTCCATCGCTTCCTGATACGTCAGGCGGGGCAGCGGCAGCGGCAATTCGCGCCCCAGCACGGTGCGGAAGATGTGTGCCAGCAGCCTGGAATTCAGCTCCAGCACGTCTTCTTGCTCCACAAAGCTCATTTCCATATCCAGCTGGGTGAAGTCCGGCTGGCGGTCGGCGCGCAGGTCCTCATCGCGGAAGCAGCGGGCCATCTGGTAGTAGCGGTCGTAGCCGGCCATCATCAGCATCTGCTTGAACAGCTGCGGGCTCTGCGGCAGCGCGTAGAACTCGCCCTCGCTCAGGCGGCTGGGCACCAGAAAGTCGCGCGCGCCTTCGGGGGTCGAGCGGGTCAGCATCGGCGTTTCCACGTTGATAAAGCCGTGCTCGGCCATAAATTCGGTGATGGCCGCCCACACCCGGGAGCGCAGCATCAGGTTCTGCTGCATCTCGGGCCGCCGCAGGTCGAGGTAACGGTAACGCAGCCGCAGGTCCTCGGAAACTTCACTGCCCCGGTCCAGCTCGAACGGTGGGGTCTTGGCGCGGTTGAGAATCTCCACCGCGTCCGCCAGCACCTCGAAGTCGGCCAGGCCGCCTTTGCGCTGAGACTCGGGGCGCTGCTGGAACTGCCCGCAGACCGTCACCACATACTCGCTGCGCAGCCGGTCCGCCTGGGCAAAAGCGCTGCTCTGGGGGTCTACCTGCACCTGCACGGTGCCGGAGCGGTCACGCAGCTCAAAGAAAATCAGCCCGCCGAGGTCGCGCCGGCGGCTGACCCAGCCCTGCAGGGTCACGGGACCCTGGTTCGATTCGTTCAGTTCACCGATCAGTGCGGTTCGTTTCATGAGTCTTCCCCCTGGAAAGTGGTCATCAGAAAAGTGTTCAGCTCGCCGAAAGGCACGGTGCTCGTTTCACCGCTGCCCAGATGCTTGAGCTTCAGGGCGTGGGCGGCGGCTTCCTCGCTGCCGATCACGCCGGCGTAGCGGGCCCCGAGCCGCGCGGCTTCCTTGTAAGCCTGCCCGGCGCCGCGCTTGCGGTAGCTGAACTCGGCCCCGCCCACGGCGCGGGCCTGCCGGGCCAGCTGCGCGGCCAGCGGCACCTGTGCCCCCTCCAGCGCGGCCAGATACAGCAGCGGGCCGGCCGGCTCGGGCACGCTCAGGCCCTCGTCCTGCATCGCCAGCAGAATGCGCTCAATGCCGAAAGCCCAGCCGATGCCCGGCACCTCGGCCTTGCTGCCCAGCTCCTGCGCCAGCCCGTCGTAGCGCCCGCCCCCGCCCAGCGCCGACTTGGCGCCGATGCCCTGGTGGTGCAGCTCCCAGGCAGTGCGGCGGTAGTAGTCCAGCCCGCGCACGATGGAAGGGTCAATCTCGAACGGCACCTCCCACTCGCGCAGGAACTCCTGCACCGCAGCAAAGTGCGCCCGGGCGTCCTCGCCCAGAAAGTCCAGCATCGGCCGCACGCCCAGCTCGGCGATCAATGCCTGGTCGGAGCTGCTCTTGGAATCCAGAATCCGCATCGGGTTGCGCTCCAGGCGCTCCTTGGAGTCGTCGGAGAGCGCGTCCAGGTGCGGGGCGAACAGTTCACGCAGGTACTCGTTGTAGGCGGCGCGGTCCTGCGGGTCCCCAATTGAGCCCAGCTGAATGCTCACGCCCCTGAGGCCCAGTTCGGTCACGATCTCCCACATCAGGGCGATCGCTTCGGCGTCGGCCAGCGGGTCACTGGAGCCGATGCACTCGTAGTCCACTTGATGAAACTGCCGCAGCCGGCCCTGCTGCACATTTTCAGCGCGGAACATCGGGCCGTGGGTCCACAGCTTGAGCGGTGAGCCCAGCTGCTTGAGCCCGTTTTCCAGGTAAGAGCGCACGATTGGTGCCGTGCCCTCGGGGCGCAGCACGAAGCCGCCGTGATCGCCCGCGTAATACACGGTGAACATCTCCTTGCGGACGATGTCGGTACTCCCGCCCACGCCGCGCTTGACCAGTGCCGCGTCCTCAAAAAGGGGCGTCGCGGTCAGGCGGGCGCCGGCGCGTTCCAGCACCTGCGCGGCCACCCGCTGCACATGGGCGTGCGCGCTGGCCTGAATGTCCAGGCTCAGCCCGGGGCTGCCGGGCGGAAGGTGATCCTTGGTTCCTTTGGGGCGCTGTAGAGTCATACAGCGCCGAGTCTATCAGCCACCCTGGCGGCAGCGCGAAAAAAGCCGGCTCCCGCTCGGGAACCGGCCAAAAGAAGAAGGTTGAAGGAGAGCTCAGGGCTGGGCAGTGGCCGCGGAGGCGGCCACCGGCGCAGGGGAGACGGCGGCCGGCTGCTGCACCGAGTACTGCAGGCCAGTGCTGCGCTGGCCGTCCACTTCCACGAACAGCCAGTTGCCGCCGACCGGAGCGTCCTGAGGAATAGTCAGCACGATCTGGCTGTCGGTCCAGCTCTGCACGGCGCTGGCCGGGAACACGTAACCGCCGCGGCCTTCGGCGTTGGTTAGCCGCACAGTGCCGTTGCTGGGGCCGCCCAGGTAGCGGCCCTGCAAGGTCAGCGTGCCGCCGCGGGCCACCGACGCCGAGGTCTTGATCAGCACGGGCGTCACCGTGGCCTGTAGGGCCGTCTGCTGGGTAGGGGCGCAGGCAGCCAGGCTGCCCAGGAAGGATAAAGAAATCAGGACACGTTTCATAGGGATCTCCTCTACAGTGGCAGTTTAATGAGGAACATGATGTCAGGTCAATCCACCGCCGCGCCTGCGGCCGCTTCCGCTTCCGGTTTTGCCGCGCAGCTGCTGGAAAAAGGCGTCTTGGTCATCAGCAACCCCAGAAGTGGTCAGGGGAGTGCCGGCAGCACGCTCTCGGAGCTGCTCAACCTGCTGCGCGGCCGGGGTGTGCCGCTGACCGAGCGGACCCTGGAAGGCGAGCGCCCGATGGACGACTTCATCCACGACCTGCCCGACTACGCCGCCGTGATCGGGGCCGGGGGCGACGGCACCGTCAGCTCGCTGGCCTACGCGCTGGCACGTCAGAAGTGGTCGGTGCCGCTGCTGGCCTTTCCCGCCGGCACCGCCAACCTGATCGCGCTGAACTTGGCGGTTCCCGACGATCCGCAGGCGCTGCTGGAGCTGCTGCTGTCCGGGCAGACCCTGGACCTGGACCTGGGTGAGCTGGTCACCGGCTACGGCCCGGCCGAGCGCCGCCGGGGCTTTGCCATGCTGGCCGGCGCGGGTGCAGACGCCAACATGATCCGCGAGAGCGAAGGCCTCAAGAAGCACTTCGGCACCATGGCCTATGTGATGGCAGCGCTGCGGCAGATCAACCCGCCGGTTACCACCTTTCATATCCGTGCCGATGGCGGGCCGGTGCAGTCGTTCCGGGGCATTGGGGTGATGGTTGCCAACCTGGGCCTGGTGCCGGGGCGGATTCCCATTACCCCGGACATCAGCCCCCGCGATGGCCGCTTCACGGTGATTCTGCTGCGCGAAGGCAACGTGCTGCGCCTGGGCGCCAACCTGCTCGACTCGCTGAAGGTCAAGTTCCGCCTGGGCGACCCGGCTTTCGACGACAACCTGGAAGTGTTCGGCGCCCAGGAAATTGAAGTGACGGCCGACGATCCTTTTCCGCTGCAGTTCGACGGCGAGCTGCATGTGGAGACCACACCTTTCCGGGCGCGGGTGCTGCCGCGGGCGGTGCGTTTCTTCACGGCCCAGACCGAAGCGGAGCTGCAGACCTGAGCCAGCCTGCATCCAGCCTCTCCCTTACCTAAACGACCTTAGGTAAGGGAGGTAAATCAGACCAAAAAGCAGGGGCGGCTCCGTTTCTTGGAGCGCCCCTGCGGGTTCGGTCATTAGACTGGCCGGCGCAGCGTCTCTTTTGCGCTGCCCTTCCTGCTCGGCTCAGATGAAGCCACAAGGTCCGAGAACAAACCCCTCCCCCCAGAGGGGCGCCGCCGGGGCGGCTTTCTCAGACGCCTTAGTATGGGTTTTCTCAACTTGGAGAAAAAGAGAAATCTTCAAGTTGACTCCGCCTCGGTCAAGGCGGCGGAAGCGGTCAGCCCTGGCTGCGGCCGGCTGCGGGCGCTCACATACAGCCAGGCGCCGGTGCTGAGCAGCATTACCGCTGCACCGGCGGACCACAGCACCCGGCTGCCGGCCGTATCGGCCCAGGGGCCCAGCAGCAGCATGGCCAGCGGCATTCCGGCCTGCGCAGTGGCCGAGATCAGCCCGAAGACCCGCCCGCGGAATTCCTCTGGAATCAGGGTCTGCCCCAGGTAGGCGATGGCCGTGTTGGTCAGGGCTACGCCGGCGCCCAGCACGGCCAGAGCGGCAAAAAAGGCGGCCAGCACCCGGCTTTGGGCCATCACGGCCAGGGCCAGACTGGCGGCCAGCAGCCCCAGCGGCAGGGCCTGCTGCGGGCCAAAGCGCTGGCCCAGGGCGGTCACGCTCAGGCTGCCCAGCAGCATGCCGCCCATCACAGTGCCCAGGGCCACCCCGTAAAAGTTCCCGCCTAGGCCGAAGCTGGCCAGGTGCTTGGGCAACAGCATCTGCATCGGGGCAAAGGCGATGTTGAGGACAAAAGCCAGCAGCGGAATCATGGCGAAACCGGGGTGCCTTCCCAGCACCTGCAGGCCGGAGCGAAAAGCCTGCCAGAAGCCTTCTTTCACCGGCGCCTTCACCCGCGCCGGCAGCTGAATTACCCCCAGGGCGGCGGCGCTGATCAGAAAGGTGGCCGCGTCCAGCAGCAGGGTCTGGCCTTGACCCAGCAGGGCCACCAGGCCGCTGCCCAGGAAGAGGCCAGCCAGCTGTGCACCCTGCTGCCCCATCCCCATCAGGCCATTGGCGCGGGCCAGCTGCTCGGGCGGCACCAGCCGCGGCAGCAGCGTGGAGGTGGCCGGCGAGGTGACCGCGGTGATCAGGCCGCTGAGCAGCACTGCACCGTTCAGCCAGAGCAGCCCGGCCCGGCCTGCCCGCCCAGCAGCCCGGCGGCCAGGCTCAGCACCAGCAGGCCCCGCAGCAGGTCGCCGGCAATCAGGAGCGGCCGCACCGGCACCCGGTCCACCACCACGCCGGCCAGCGGGCTCAGCAGCGCCGGCAACATGCCCAGTGCCAGGGTCACCCCCATCGCGCTGGGCTGCCCGGTCTGGTCATACACCTGCACCGCCACCACCACGGACGTCAGGGCGTTGCCGAAGACCGATTGCAGGCTGGCCAGCCAGTAGATGGTGAAATTGCGGGTCCAGAGCCGGGTGGCAGCAGACTGAGGGGGGGTCATGTTAGCAGCCTGTCATCAAGCTCCTTGCAATGAAACCGGCCTTTTCAAGTTGAGACTTGGCGCGTTTTCCTGGTCCAGTGGCCCTTCTCGCCCCGCCAGGCCAGGCCCACCAAGGCGGCGGCCAGCAGCAGCGCGGGCAGGTCTCCGGCGCGCTGGTAGACGGTCTGACCGTGCAGGCGCCGGTACTGCACCGAGAAACCCTGCTGTCCGTCCTGAACGACCTGGCGTGGGCGGCCCAGGTCGTCCACACTGCCGGCCCAGCCGCGCTGCACTGCCCGCAGCACCCAGCGCCGGTTCTCGATGGCGCGGACCCGGCCCATCTCGAAGTGCTGCCGGACCCCGGCGGCCGCGAACCACGAATCGTTGCTCACGTTGACCAGCACCTCGGCGCCCTGCCGCGCCAGCTGCCGCGCCGGCCAGCCGAAGACCGAGTCGTAACAGATATAGGCGCCGTAGCGAATGCCGCCCAGGTCTAGCGGCACCATCCGTGTGGCCGGCTGCAGACTGTCCAGCAGGTCGAAGCCGGTCAGCAGGCTCAGCTGAGTGTAGAGCGGGCGCAGCACCGTCTGAAAGGGAAAGGTTTCTCCGAACGGCAGTGGGCGGCCCTTGTGGTTCTCCCCCACCACCTGGCCGCTGGCGTCAATGGCCAGCACGCTGTTCTCGCTGCCAGAGGCCCGCCCGGCGCCGCTGATGCCGGGGCCCGGGAACAGCGCAAGGTCGCCCAGGTCACGGGCCAGCGCGGTTTCGGACCAGATGACCGGCTCGCCGGGGGCGCGGCTACGGCTGGCTTCCAGCAAGCTGGGCAGCAGCCGGCCCTGGTCCAACCGCTCGAAACCGTTGACGGTGGTCCGGGTCAGAAAGGCGCGGGCGACCGGGCCCTCGCCAGGAGTACGGGTCAGCCCGTAGCCGGCCGCCAGCGCCAGCAGGCCCAGGCTGAGGACCAGCGGCCGGCGCTGATGCCCGGAGAACCAGTCGGCCAGCGCGGCGGCCAGCGCCACGCCCAGCCAGGAGGCCAGCAGCACGCCGCCCAGGTCGGCGGTCTGAATGACCGGGGTATCCAGCCAGATGTAGCCCAGAGTAGGCCAGGGAAAAGCCAGGGTGCCCAGCGACCGCAGGTATTCCAGCCCTACCCAGCCGCCGGCCAGCGCCCACAGCCGGCGGCGCGGGCTGGAGAACAGCCGGCTGACCGCCCAGCCCAGCGCCGCAAAAAAGAGGGCTTCGGTGGCGTAAAGAATCAGGGCCAGGGCGCCGGCCGGGGGGAAACCAAAGATCTGCGCGGCCAGCACCGTGACCCACCACAGGTGCGCGCCCACGTAGCCGAAAGCACCCCAGCCCATCCGGCGGGCGGTGTCTCGCTGCGCGGCCAGACCCAGCCACGCCGCCAGCGGCAGCAGGCTCAGCCAGGGCACGGGGGTCAGGGTGGCCAGGCCGGTCAGCAGGCCGGCGGCCAGAGCGCCGGCAAGGGAGGGAAGTCGCACCGACACATCATACCCAGTCATGCCCGGCATCCTGTCCGCCCGGCAGCTGGGGACTGCGCTAAGATGAAGCCGACGTGCGACTGGCTTTTATCAGCGACATTCATGCCAACATTCAGGCGCTGACGGCGGCCGCGCAGTTTCTGGAGACCCAGGTGGTGGATCAGGTGGTGGTGGTGGGCGACCTGGTCGGCTACGGCGCCAACCCGGGACCGGTGATTGACTTTGTGCAGCAGCGGGGCTATTCGGTATGCCTGGGCTCCAGCGACCTGCGGGTGGCCCTGCCGCTGGGCAGCAGCAGTGGTCGGCATGGGGTGGCCGAGCAGGTGATCGGCTGGACCCGTGGCATGCTGCTGCCCACTCAGCTGGATTACCTGCGCTCGCTGCCGGTAGGCGGGCGGATCCGGACTCCGCAGGGCCGCATCCGTTTTTTCCACGGCAGTCCTCACGACCCCGAGCAGAAACTGGACCTGGCCGGCCCCGAGGAAAAATTGCAGGTGCTGGCCGCGCAGTTTCCGGCCCGGCTGATCGTCTCGGCCGGTACCCATATTCCTTTTCTGCGCCGGGTGGGCGAGGTGACTTTTCTGGATCCCGGCTCGGTGGGTTTCTCGCTGAACCGCGAGCCGGGCGCGGACGTGGCGGTGGTGGACTGCCTGCCCGGCGCGGATCCGCAGGTCACCCTGCATAAGGTGCCGTACGATGTGGCCTCGGCAGCGTTCGACGTGCTGGCCTGGGAACTCCCGGCTCAGATCGCCCAGGTGCTCAAGACGGGACACGGCTGATGCGCGCCCCCCGGCAGACCTTCTTGTATGCCGAGCCCGCAGAACAGGCCGAAACAGTCTCGGAAGTGCTGCTGGGTGAGGAACTGACAGTGCTGGAGCAGGCTGGCGAGTGGCAGCGGGTCCGGCTCGCTGCGGACGGTTACGAGGGCTGGGCACGGGTGCAGGCGGTTACAGTCCCGGCTGGCAGCTGGGCTCTGGTCACGGCGCTGCGGGGGCACATTTACGCAGCCCCGGCGGCGCAGGCCCCTCTGCTGGGGCGCTTGAGCCTGGGCAGCCGGGTCCGCCGGTCGGGCGAGGTGGTGGAAGGTGAAGAAGGCCGCCGCTGGGAGCGCCTGCTCTGGCCGGCTGGCTGGGTGAGCCGTGCAGTATTCCGGCCGCTGCCCTCTTCCCTGCCCGAGCTGGGGTTGGAATTTGTGGGCACCCCCTACCGCTGGGGCGGGCGCTCGGCCTGGGGGGTGGATTGCTCCGGGTTGATGCAGGTGCTTCATGCCGCGTACGGTCTGGCATTGCCGCGCGACTCCGGGCCGCAGCGCTCTGCCCTGCTGCCGGTGGATCTGCCGCAGGCGGGCGACCTGGCATTTTTCCCTGGGCACGTGGGTCTGATGCTGGACAGCGAATGCCTTCTCAACGCCACCTCTTACCAGATGGCGGTTACTGTAGATACTCTGGGCAGCGGCGAGTACGGCCGGCTGCTGGAACGTGACCTGCTGGGCTTCGGCCGCCCTGAATGGAGCTGACTATGATCACCTGGACCCCTTTTGAACTGCAGACGGCGCAGCCGTTCGGTATCGCTCGCTGGACCCATTCCACCTATCAGCGGGTGCGGGTGGACTGGACCCTGGACGGCGTCACCGGCCGGGGCGAGGCAGCGCCCAACGCCTTTTACGGTGAGACCGGCGCCACTGTTCCGGCAGCCCTGGAACAGCTAGAGCTAGCTGCGCGCGGCGGCCGGTGACGATCCCTGGGGGTTCCGTACCCTGGCGGCCCGGCTGGACGCGGCGCTGGGCCAGCATCCCAGCGCCAAGTGTGCCCTGGAAATGGCAACCCTGGAAGTCTGTGCGCTGAGCGTGGGCCGGCCGGTCCGTGAGCTGCTGGGGCTGCCAGCTGGCGAGGTGGCCGAGAGCAGTTACACTATCGGGCTGGCCGCCTTGCCGGAGATGGCGGCTCAGGCGCAAGCGGCGGTGGCGCGGGGGCACGGCATCCTGAAAGTGAAGCTGGGCACCGCGCAGGATGAGGCCATTTTGCAGACCCTGCGTGAGGTGGCGCCGGCAGTGACGCTGCGGGTGGATGCCAATGCGGCCTGGACCTTGCCGCAGGCCCGGCGCATGCTGGACGTGCTGGACGAGTACCGGGTGGAATTTCTGGAGCAACCGCTGCCGGCCGGCGACCTGGCCGGGCACGTGGCCCTGCGGCGTGCGGCGCGCCTGCCTCTCATTGCTGACGAGAGCCTGCATGCGGTGGGTAGTGTGCCGGCGTTAGCCGAAGCGTTCGACGGGGTGAATCTCAAGCCGGCCAAGCTGGGCGGGCCGCTGCAGGCCCTGCGAACGCTGGAGCTGGCGCGACTGCACGGCCTGGGCGTGATGATCGGCTGCATGATCGAGTCGTCACTGGGTATTGCGGCGGCGGCGATGCTGGCCCCGCTGTGCGACTGGGTGGATCTGGACTCTCCCCTGCTGCTGGCCTCGGACCCGGTGTCAGGCCTGGATTGGCAAGGTGGGCGGTTGCAGTTGCCAGCCGGGCCGGGCTGGGGGGTGGAGTGGAAGGCGGAGGAAGGACGCCGCTGAGGCGCTTTTTCCGCTGGTTTGTTTTTTCTATTATCTTTATTTTATAATTCGCAAACTAATCTCGAGCATGAAAAAAGGCCCCTTGTCGGGGCTCTCGTTTTCAGGGAAGCTGTACTTTAGCGGTCCAGACTGCTCAGGAACTTCAGTACTTCACGGTTAAAGCGGTCGGGGGCGTCCACCATCACCACGTGCCCGGCGTGGGGAATTTCTACATAGTGGCCGTTGGGCAGGGCATCTGCCAGGGCGCGGCCCAAGTCAGGCGGCACCAGTGCGTCGCGCTCGCCCCAGATCACCAGGGTAGGCAGCTGAATGGCCGGCAGCATCTCGCGGGTGGGGTGCCCCAGCAGGTCGCGGGTGGAACGCACCAGATTCAGCGGTCCGGCCCGCAGCGAGTCGAACAGAATGGTGGGCAGGAAGCTGACCCGCCCGGTCACGGCGGCGCGCGGCAGGTTCAGGGCGGCGCGGAACAGGTCGGTGTCCAGCAGACCTGAAGCGCAGGCCAGAATCAGGGCCCGCAGCCGTTCCGGGTGCCGTGAGGCCACGATGGTGGAAATCTGCCCGCCCATTGAGTGCCCCACCAGGGTCACGTCCTGCAGGTTCTGAGCTTCCAGCCAGGCACCGATCAGGTCGGCGGAGCCTTCTACCCCCAGCGACCGGTGCCGCCAGGCCGAGCCGAACCCGGTCAGCTCGATCACATACACCCGGAAATGGGCCGAGAAGGCCGGCAAGTTGCTGCGCCACCAGTGCCGCGACCCGCTCAGTCCGTGCACCAGCACCAGCGGCGGCCCGCTGCCGTATTCACGCCAGTGCAGCAGCCCGCCGCCACTCTCGAACGAGCAGTAGCGGGGCTCGAAAGCCGGCAGCCGGGGTCTAGCCACGTCCGGTCAGCTGCTGGAGGAATTCGGCGTTGTTGGCGGTCTTTCCCATCCGGGCGGTGAGCATTTCCATCGCGTCGGCGGGGTCCATGTCGCTGATCACCTTGCGCAGCAGCCAGATCTTGTCCAGCACAGGCTGGTCCAGCAGCAGTTCCTCGCGGCGGGTGCCAGACTTGAGAATGTCCAGCGCCGGGAAGATACGGCGTTCTTCCAGCCGGCGGCTGAGCACCAGTTCGGCGTTGCCGGTGCCCTTGAATTCCTCGAAGATCACGTCGTCCATGCGCGAGCCAGTTTCCACCAGCGCGGTGGCCAGGATGGTCAGGCTGCCGCCCTCGCGGGTGTTGCGGGCGGCGCCCAGGAACTTCTTGGGCCAGTGCAGTGCGTTAGAATCCAGCCCCCCTGAGAGGGTCCGGCCGGTGGGCGGCGTGACCAGGTTATTGGCGCGGGCCAGGCGGGTGATGGAGTCCAGCAGGATCACCACGTGCCCGCCCTCTTCCACGATGCGGCGCGCCCGCTCATGGACAAACTCGGCCACCCGCACGTGGCGCTGCGGCGGCTCGTCGAAGGTGGAAGCGATCACCTCGGCGCCGGCCACGCTCTCGCGGAAATCGGTCACTTCCTCGGGGCGTTCGTCTACCAGCAGCACCATCACGTGAATATCCGGATAGTTCTTCACGATGGAGTTGGCGATCTTCTTCATCAGGGTGGTTTTCCCGGCCTTGGGCGGCGCCACGATCAGGGCGCGCTGCCCGCGGCCGATCGGCACCAGCAGGTCCACCACCCGCAGCGAGATACCGTCGTCCATGCCGGGGTCTTCCAGCACCAGCTGCCGGTCGGGGAAGGTGGGGGTCAGGTCGTCGAAGCGGGGGCGGCTGCGGGCCGTTTCTGGGTCCACGCCGTTGACCGCCTGCACGTTCAGCAGGGTGGGGTAACGCTCGGTATCGCGCGGCGGACGCGAGAGGCCGATCACCTGGTCACCGGTCCGCAGCGCAAAGTCGCGGATCAGGCCGGAGGTGACCAGCGCCACCCGGCTGCCGGCGTCCAGCAGGTCGGTCTGCAGAAAGCCGTAGCCGTCCTCGGCCACGATCAGGTAGCCCTCGGCCAGCTGCTGCCCGCCCTGATCAGCCTGGGCTTCCAGCAGCCGCAGGATCAGGTCGTCTTTTTTCAGCTTGCGGTAGTCCTGAATGCCGGCCTGCGCGGCCAGCAGGTGCAGCTCCGGCAGAATCTTTTCGCGCAGGCTCTGAAAGGTCAGGCTCATTCCGCCTGCTTCTCCTGCCGGGTGCCCAGGGTGGCCCAGTCCTTCATGAAGCCAGCGATGCCCGCGTCGGTCAGCGGGTGCTGCACCATCTGCTTGAACACCTTGTAAGGAATGGTGGCCACGTCGGCGCCGGCCAGGGCCGACTGCACCACGTGCTGCGGGTGGCGAATAGAAGCGGCCAGCACCTGAGTGTCGATGTCACCCAGCACGTAGGCTTCCTTGATCTGGCGGATCAGCTCGATGCCGTCCCAGCCGATGTCATCCACCCGGCCCGCGAAGGGGCTGACATAGGTGGCGCCGGCGCGGGCGGCCAGTAGGGCCTGCGGCACGCTGAAGCACAGGGTCACGTTGGTCTTGATGCCTTCGTCCGTCAGGGTGCGGCAGGCCTGCAGTCCGGCGGGGGTCAGCGGCAGCTTGACCACGATGTGCTCGGACCAGGTACCGATATCACGGCCCTCGCTGATCATCTCTTCGGCGGTTTCGCCGGTCACTTCGGCCGAGATGGCGCCGCCCACCAGTTCAGCGATTTCGCTGACCACTTCGCGGAAGTCGCGGCCGGACTTGACGATCAGGCTGGGGTTGGTGGTGACGCCGCTGAGCACGCCCCAGCTGTTGATTTCGCGGATTTCGTCCATGATGGCGGTATCGATGAAAAATTTCATGCAGTTCTCCTTGCTGACGGGTTGTCGGGGGGAAGTTTGGGTCTGGTTTTAGTTTACTCCCCGGAGGCCGGGGCAAACACACCCTGAGGCACGCTGCTCACCGCCCAAGGGTCAGAGCTTCTGCTAGAGTGGACGGCAAATCAAGGCGACCGTGAGGCCAGTAGGGACCGCAAGATCGCCGCAGCGCAGCGAGCCGGGGACGGTGTGAGCCCGGCGCTGCGGCGCGGACCCCCGAACCATCCCCTCCCGCGCCGGTGGAAGAAATCCGGACCTGGCAAGAAGGGCCCCCGGAGACTAGACCCACCCGGACGCCCCCTGTCAGAGGGCTGCAACGAAGGCTCTTTTTCTGCGCCCCGCCTGGAGGCAGAAAAAAGCGAAGTTGGGTGGTACCGCGCCCCTGCAGAGGACGCCCCAACGCTTCTCCCCTGCCGCGAAAGGAGCCTTCCCCATGACCCAACCACCCGCCCCCAAATCTGCCCCTGCCTTTGCCCCGGTGCCGTCTCAGCCGGATTACGCCGGTCTGGAAGCCCGCATTCTCCAAAAGTGGAAAGACGAGCAGGTCTTCGAGCAAACCCAGAGCCGGCCCGCCGAGAAGGGCGAGTTCGTCTTTTATGAGGGCCCACCCACCGCCAACGGCGTGCCGGCGCTGCACCACGTGCTGGCCCGCGCTTTCAAGGACCTGTTTCCCCGTTACCGGGTGATGCAGGGCTACCACGTAACCCGCAAGGGCGGCTGGGACACCCACGGCCTGCCGGTGGAAATCAGCGTGGAAAAGAAGCTGGGGCTGCAGGGCCGCAACCACGGCGCCTCGCGCGAGGAGCTTGAGGAGTTTAACCGGCTGTGCCGCACCTCGGTGTGGGAAACCATCCAGGAGTGGAACACCATGACCGAACGCATGGGCTACTGGGTGGACCTGGAAGATCCTTACATCACCTACAACCAGGACTACGTGGAGTCGGTTTGGAACCTGCTCAAGCGGCTCTACGTTAAGGGCCTGCTGGCCCAGGACTACAAGGTGGTGCCGCTAAGCCCCAGAATCTCCAGCACGCTGTCCAAGGCGGAGCTGGGCGAGGTGGACTCCTACCGGATGGTGGACGACCCCAGCGTGTACGTGCGCTTTCCGGTGCTGTGGGACACCCTGCCGGAGCGGGCCCACGCCGCGCTGAGCAGCCTGAGCGGCGAGGACCGCCAGGGCCTGAGCCTCCTGATCTGGACCACCACCCCCTGGACCCTGCCCAGCAACACCCTGGCCGCCGTGAACCCGGAGCTGACCTATGTGGTGGCCCGCAGCGCGGCGGGACCACTGATCGTAGCCGAGGAAGCGGTGGAGCGCCTGAGCAGCCTGCACAAGGACCAGCCACCGCTGGAAGTGCTGACCCGTTTCCAGGGCCGCGACTTGGAAGGCGTGGAGTACGAGCCGCCCTTCCCCGAAGTGGCCCCGCAGCTCGGCGCGGTGCGGGAGCTGCACGAACGCCGCCCCGACGGCCGCCCGGTGATGCACTTCGTGGTGATGGCCGACTTCGTCAACGCGGCCGACGGCTCGGGCGTGGCGCACCAGGCCCCGGTCTACGGCGCCGAGGATATGGAAGTGGCCCGCCACTACGACGTGCCGCTTGTCTTCGGGGTGGATGACCACGGCATCCTGCAGGTGACCCACGAGAAAGGCCAGTTCTTCAAGGACGCCGACAAGGGCCTGATCCGCGACCTCAAGGAACGCGGGCTGATGTTCTGGGCCGGTACCCTCAAGCACCGTTATCCCTTCCACGACCGCACCGGCGACCCCATCCTGTATTTCGCCAAGAAGGGCTGGTATATCCGCACCTCGCAGGTGGCGGACGAGATGCTGGCCCAGAACGAGAAAATCAACTGGGTGCCGGAGAACATCAAGCACGGCCGCTTTGGCAAGTGGCTGGAAGGCAACGTGGACTGGGCCATCAGCCGCGAGCGTTACTGGGGCACGCCACTGCCGTTCTGGGTGTCGGAAAAGGGTGACCTGAAAGTGGTGGGCAGCCGTGCCGAACTCGAAGCCCTGACCGGGCGCGACCTCTCGGCGCTGGACCTGCACCGGCCTTACATTGACGATGTCACCTTTACCCTAGGCGGCCAGGAATACCGCCGGGTGCCGGAAGTGCTGGACGTGTGGTTCGATTCCGGCGCGATGCCTTACGCGCAGTGGGGCCTGCTGCTGGACGACCAGGGCCAGGCAGTGCGCGGCGGCGAAGCCTTTGAGCGGCACTACCCGGCCGACTTCATCTGCGAGGCGATTGACCAGACGCGCGGGTGGTTCTACTCACTGCACGCCATCAGCACCATGCTGTACGACCAGCCGGCCTACCGCAACGTGATCTCGCTGGGGCACATCGTGGACGAAAAGGGCCTCAAGATGTCCAAGTCCAAGGGCAACGTGGTGGCGCCGCTGCCGCTGTTCGACCGTTACGGGGCCGACAGCGTGCGCTGGTACATGTTCACCGCCAGCGACCCCGGCGACCAGAAACGCTTCTCCGAGCGGCTGGTGGCCGAGGCGCAGCGCGGCTTTGTCAGCACCCTGTGGAACGTGTACTCGTTCTTCGTGCTGTACGCCAATCTGGACCGGCCCGACCTCGGCGCAGCGCCGGCAGTGAGCGAGCGCCCCGAGATGGACCGCTGGCTGCTCAGCCGGCTGGAAGAAACCGTGCGCGACGTGACGCAGGCGCTGGACACCTACGACGCCCGCGGCGGCGGCCGGGCGCTGGCCGGGTTCGTGGACGAGCTGAGCAACTGGTACGTGCGCCGCTCGCGCGCCCGCTTCTGGACGGAGCAGGGGGCCGAGGTGGACACCGCCGCTTACGCCACGTTGCACGAAGCTCTGCTGACGGTGAGCCTGCTGGCCGCGCCGTTTACCCCTTTCCTGGCCGACGAGCTGTTCCGGAATCTGAGCGGCAAGGACGAATCTGTCCACCTGCAGGCCTGGCCGCAGCTGCGCCCCGAACGGCTGGACACGGAGCTGACTCGCAGCATGGCCGCTGTGATGAAAGTGGTGGAACTGGGCCGCGCCGTGCGTGGGCAGTACAACCTGCGCGCCCGGCAGCCGCTGGCAAAAGTGCAGGTGCGCCTGCCCGGCGCCGAGCTGGAAGCGGCCGTGCGCCGCGCCGAGGCGCAGGTGCTTGAAGAGCTGAACGTGAAGGCGGTGGAGTACCTCGGCGAAGGCGCCGACCTGGTGACCTACTCGCTACGCCCCAACCTGCCGGTGGTGGGCAAGAAGTACGGCAAGCAGCTGCCGGCGCTGAAAGCGGCGCTGGCCGCTGCCGACACGGCCGCCGTGGTGAAGGCCGTACAGGGCGGCGGCGTGGCGCGCCTGGGCGAGTTCGAGCTGAACGCCGACGAACTCCTGATTGACGCTTCGGCCCCCGGAGGCATGGCCGCTGCCGAGGACAGCGGTTATCTGGTCGCCTTCGATACCGAGCTGACCCGTGAGCTAATTCTCGAAGGCCTGGCCCGCGACCTGGTGCGCGGCATTCAGGAAGGCCGAAAGGCCGCCGGCTTCGAGGTATCGGACCGCATTCAGCTCGGCCTGGAGCTGAGCGGCGACGCACTGGAAGCGGCGCAGGCCTGGCAAGACTTCATCGCCGGTGAGGTGCTGGCCCGCGAGGTGAGCTACGGCCCCGGTGAGGGCTTCGGCGCCGAGGTCGAAGGCGGCACCGCCTGGCTGAAAAAGCTCTGAGGCTTTTCCCCAACTCAGCAGAAGCGGCTCCCTAGGAGGGCCGCTTTTTGTATTGGCCAACTTGTAAAGCTTATAAGGACTTTTATCCTGTAACTGTCAGAGGAACAGGCTGGAATTCAGGGCACAGGACAACCCGGCGCTCAACATTACCTCTCAGTTGTGGTCAGTACGCTGACCCACAGAACCGGAGGGAACCCGGTTCAATGGCCCCTGTCTGGCGGCCCGGCTGACCTGCCTACGAGCACCTGCCCTCCACCTGGGGCAGGTGCTTTTGCTGTGCCTGCAGCTGTGGCCCGGTCCCGGGGGCGGGGCCGCTAGACTGGGAGCCATGAGGTTCAGACTTCCATTTCTGCCATCGCTGCTGGCTGCGCTGCTGGCCGGCGGCGGCGCCCAAGCCCAGCTCTGGCACACGCCGCAGGCCACTGCCGCGCAGCCGCTGCTGAAGGGCTTTCAGGCCCAGGGCGACCTGCTGACGCGCGGCCAGACCCGCATCGAACTTGACCGCATCGGGCAGCGGGTCATCGGGGTATATGTCACGGCGCCCCGCAGCGACACCGACGGGGTGGCGCGGGCCATTCTGTCGGCCTGGGGTGCGCCGGAAACGGCAGTGCCGGATCTGAAAAAGGTGCTGGACGACCCCGGCTTTCAGCAGCAGGCGGCGACCCGGCTCTTTGAGGAAGTGGACCAGAGCGGCGGCAGCGTGGCGAATGTGCGGCTGCGTCAGGACGGCTGGCAGGCCTACACCGCGCTGAAGGTGTACCCGCAGAGCGCTTTCCCGAAAGAGAGCGCGTCCCTGGGGCAAGGCAACGCCCCGGCCCGGCTGGATTTGGTCAGCGATTTCCAGTGCCCCTACTGCCATCAGCTGTGGAACAGCGTCAGCATGGCCGAGTGGCGCAGCAAGCCGGGGGTTTACCAGCTGAACTACCACCACTTCCCGCTGTCGTTTCACCCGCTGGCGCTGCCGGCCGCGCAGGCCTCCGAGTGCGCCGCCGAGCAGGGCCGCTTCTGGGAGTTCTCGGACCGGCTGAATGAAGGCTTTGACACCTGGACCCGGCAGACGGACCCTGAGGCCCGCCGTAGCTTCCGTGACTATGCGCTGGGCGCCGGGGCCGCCCCAGAGCCGCTGGACCGCTGCCTGGGCCAGGACCACAGCCGGCAGATCATGGCAGGCGCCGACCGGCTGCAGCGCAGCCTGAACGTGACCGGCACACCCTCGGTGTACCTGAACGGCATCAAGCTGGGCAATTACAATGACGCTTCGGAAATCCGGGCCATCCGGGCCGTGACCGAGGCCGGACCCGGCGCTGCCAACGTGACTGAGCAGCGCCTCAAGACCCTGCGCTAGGGCGGCAGGCCGCCGCTTAGGCTCCGGCGGCCGCGCCCAGCCCGAAGGCGGCGTGAACGGCGCGGGTGGCGCGGTCCACCTCGTCATTCTCAATCGCGACCGACACGTTCAGCTCGCTGGAACCCTGCGAAATCATCAGGATGTTGGTCTCGGCCTCGGCCAGCGCCGTGAACATCCGCGCCGAGACGCCCCGCTGCCCGCGCATGCCGCCGCCCACGATGGCCAGTACCGCCTTGCCGGTCTGCTGGTCAAAGGAAAGGTCACCGCTGGCCGAAAGCTGCAGCGCTTCCATCGCCCGGCCGGCGTCGGCTTCCGGGATCGCCAGCGAGACGTTGCTCATCGAGCTGCTCTGCGACACCATCAAGAGGGTGATGTTCTCGCGGGCGATGGCGCCGAACAGGCTAGACACCACCTCCGGCACGCCCAGCACCCCGGCGCCGGTCACGTTGATCAGGCTGACATTGCGGATGGCGGTGACTGCCTTGACCGGGTGCCCCGGCACGTTGCCGGGTTCACGCTGCACCAGCGTGCCGGGGAAATCGGGGTCGGCGGCGCTCTTGACCCGCAGGGGAATGCCGCTGTCCTGCAAAGGGGTCACCGCCAGCGGGTGCAGCACCTTGGCCCCGAAATAGGCCAGCTCCATCACCTCACCGTAGCTGAGCACCGCGATGTTCTGGGCGTCGGGCACCACCCGGGGGTCGGCGGTCATGACGCCGTCCACGTCTTTCCAGGCCCAGACCTCATCGGCGCGCAGGGCTTCGGCCAGGATGGTGGCGCTGTAGTCGGTGCCGCCGCGGCCCAGGGTGGTCACCGAGCCGCCCTCGGTTTCGCCCATAAAGCCCGAGACCACCGGGGTCACGCCGGCGTCCAGCAGCCCGCCCAGGCGGTCTCGGATGCGCTCGGCACTGCCCGGCAGCGGGCGGGCTCCGCCGAAATGCCGGTCGGTCAGAATGCCGGCAGCACCGCCAGTCAGGTGGTGCGAACGCAGGTCCAGGCCGGTCAGGGCCAGGTCCATCAGCGGAGCACTGAGGCGCTCGCCAAAAGCCACGATCAGGTCGCGCGAGCGGGGGCTGAGTTCGCGCAGCAGATAGACCCCGTAGATGGCCTGCCGCAGCGTTTCGAGCAGTTCACGCAGTTCACGGACGGTGGCGCTGTCAGGCCGGCCACCCAGCTCGCCGGCGGCGGCCATATGGCGGTGACGGATTTCGGCCAGAGCGTCGTTGGCAGCAGCAATGTCGCCGGTTTCGGCGGCGTCCGCGATGCTCAGCAGCGAGTTGGTCACCCCGGCCATGGCCGAGACCACCACCACCACCCGCGCCCCCCGCGTCACCGAGCGGGCCACCAGCGAGGCGGAGTGACGAATAGCGGCGGCGTCCTGCATGTTGGTGCCACCAAATTTCATGACCAGCAGCGAGTGAGACATGCCGGCTATTGTACGGGAGGCAAGGCAGGAAAGACTTGTGAAAAAAAGGTTTTATAGCTTACCAAGTGTATAGTTTCACTTGAGAGTAAAAAAGTGCCCCCCCGGTGTCTGGCCGGGGGCTGAGCGTCAGAATGTCAGTGCAGATGAACAGGCGGCGCCGTCTCGCCCAGCCAGGTGGACACCAGCAGCGCCAGCAGCAACAGCGCCAGTTCCAGCCGCAGGGCCGGGCGGGGCGGCAGGGCACGGGCTAGCCGCTGGCGCAGCCAGCCGGCGGGCCGAGACGGCGGCCAGCACCAGGGTCAACTTGCCGGCCAGCACTGCGCCATAAGCCGAAGACAGCAAGGTAGCGAGGCTACCGCCGTTCACCAGCGCGGCGTAACTGCCGGTGAAGGCCAGCAGCAACAGGCAAAGCAGCGCAGGAACGGTCATGCGGTCCAGCTGTTCCCGCGGCTGCGCCGGTCCCAGCGCCAGGGCCAGCACCCCGCCCAGCCACACGCTCATGGCGGCCAAGTGCAGCATCTGCATGGCGGTGGTGGACAAGCCACCCAGGGCGGCGTGGCCCTGAACACCCAGGCCGTAGAGCAGCACCCCGGCCGGAAGCAACAGTAGCGGCCAGCGCCAGCGGCCCGCTTCGGCTGCCAGCAGGGCCAGGCCGCCAACCAGGGCCAGCAGCAGGGCGCGGCCGGCCGGCTCCTCCAGCAGGTAACTGCACAGGTCGGCCGGGGTCAGCGCCCCGAACTGTACCAGGGTCCAGGCTGCGGCGCCCAGGCCGCCCAGGGCCAGCAGCGCCAACCCCAGCGCCGGGACCCCGAGCGGCAGCTGACCCGGCCAGTGCCGCCGGGCGAAGGTGCCGCCCAGCAGCAGGGCCAAACCCAGCGCCTGCCCGAAAGCCAGCCCCAGCTCGGGGCCGGGGAGGGTCAGGGCTGCGGTCAACGGACCCGGAAGACCGACTGCCCGGTGACCGGATGGCCGTCGGCCGACATCAGGCGCCACATCATCACGTATTGCCCCGGTTTCAGGCCAGCTTTCAGCGGCACCGTCACGCCCTGCGAATGACCGCTGCGCGGCTGATAGCGGTCGGCGCGGGCAGCCTCGTCACCGCGCGCCGTGATCACCCGGCGGGTCAGCTCGGCTGCACTCTGACCAGCCGGCAGCGGGTACACCTTGAAGATGGAGTAGCGCAGGTTGACCGGTTCATCGAACCGCAGCGTGACGCTGGCAGGAGCGCTGACCACGCTGTTCGCGGCCGGCTGCATGCCGGTGATGGAAGTGTGGGCGCCGGCCAGCGGCAGACCGAGGGCAGCCAGCAGGGCCAGGGTACGTTTCAGGGAAGGCATCGGCAGTTCTCCTTAGTGGTGGTGCCCGGCCGGTGCAGCCGGGGCGGCGGTAACGGTCAGCCGGGGAGCCGGGAACTCGGCGTCCTCGTGGCCGGAGGTATCGGTCCATTCGGCGCGGCTGCCCCGGCATTCCTGCACAGCGGGGAAATACAGCGCGGTGCCAGGCTTGAGGTCAGGATCCAGAGCGCCGCGAAAGACGAATTCGTCGTACCACTCGCTGGGCAGGTTGCCGCCTGACCAGACAATCTCGCGGACGCCCTGATCATCGCTGACCGTCTTCAGACTCCAGCCGGGCTTGGGCATCGGCTTGACGCCGTACATCTCCTGCGGAATCCGCACCCGGACGGTGCGGGTCGCGGCGGCCCCGCAGCCGTGTGGCACCTGCAGCACTCCGCGGTAGATGCTGCCGGCCGGTGCGGACTGCACCTGCAAGCTGGTGTGCGCCAGGGCGCTGCCAGCGCTGAGGACGGCCAGAGACAAAAGGGTTAGGGTTCGTTTCATGGTGGGCTCCTTAAAGGAAAAAAGAAAGGGCGGAAAGCCGAGTGCTGTCGCTCAGAGCAGGCAGCTGGGCCGTCGGTTCTTTTTCCAGAGGAGGCGCGCGGGCGTCGGCGCAGCGCGGCAGGGCGCGGGCAGCCGCCTGCTGCTGTAGCGGTGCGGCCGGCAGGGGGTCCGGGGGCGGCAGCTGCAACATAAGGGGGCTGGCCGCCTCCCCGAACGCCTGGGTCACGCAAAAAGGACAGTGGGCGCCGTGGTCATGCCCGCTGTGTTGGCCCTGATGATCGCCGTGGTGCGGGCCAGCATGTTCGGCCGCGGCCAGAGGGTGGGCCTGCGCCGCCGCGTACAGCTCGGGGCTGAGGCCGTCGCCACTGCGCAGCTGAAAGGCGGCGCCGCCCAGCACGGCCAGGAGTGCCAGCAGCCAGGAGTGCCAGCAGCGCGCCCAGCACCTGCCTTCGCTGCTGACGCCACCGCCGCCGGATTCGGCGGAGCTGAGGCTGACACAGCAGGAGCAGGCGGCGCATTGGGGCAAAGTGTAGGGTGCGGCGCGGTGAAGATTGTCCCCGCGCAGCTCTGAATGGCCTGGAGGCGCAAGTGACCTCTGTCTGAACATTGTCGGGTACACTCTTAGTCAAGGGGCCGCTCTCCCCGAAAATTGACATGTGGTACAGATCCCGGTCCCGTGGAGGGAGCGCCCTCACAGGAGGAAACATGAAAGTAGGTATCAACGGTTTTGGCCGTATCGGCCGTCTGGTCTTCCGTATCCTGCAGTCCCGCGGCGTGGACGTGGTCGCCATCAACGACCTGACCGACAACAAAACGCTGGCGACGCTGCTCAAGTACGACTCCACCGCCGGCAAGTTCGACGGTGAAGTCAGCTACGACGACGAGTCGCTGACCGTCAACGGCAAGAAGATCACGGCGCTGGCTGAGCGTGATCCCGCCAAGATCAACTGGGCCGATCTGGGCGTAGACATCGTGGTCGAGTCCACCGGCTTTTTCACCGACCGTGAGGGTGCCAGCAAGCACCTGCAGGGCGGCGCCAAGAAGGTCATCATCACCGCACCGGCCAAGAACGAGGACATCTCCATCGTGCTGGGCGTGAACGAAGACCAGTACGACCCCGCGCAGCACCACATCATCTCCAACGCCAGCTGCACCACCAACTCGCTGGCCGCGCCCATGAAGGTGCTGGACGAAGCCCTGGGCATCGAAAAGGCCATCATGACCACGGTGCACTCCTACACCAACGACCAGAACATTCTGGACGCACCGCACAAGGATCCCCGCCGCGCCCGCGCCGCCGCGATCAACATCATCCCCACCTCCACCGGCGCCGCCAAGGCCGTGGCTCAGGTGTACCCGGCCGTGAAGGGCAAGTTCGACGGCACCTCGCTGCGCGTGCCTACCCCCACCGGCTCGATCAGCGACGTGACCGTGATTCTTAGCCGTGACGTGACCGCCGAGGAAGTCAACGACGTGTTCCGCAAGGCTGCCGAAGGCTCGCACAAGGGCATCATCGAATACACCGAAGATCCCATCGTGCTGACCGACATTCAGGGCAACCCCCACAGTGCCATTATCGACGGTGGCCTGACCATGGCCATGGGCAACCTGGTCAAGTTCTTCAGCTGGTACGACAACGAGTGGGGCTACTCCAACCGCATTGCCGACCTGACCCAGCTGGTGCAGAGCAAGGGCCAGTAAATTTTCCGACCGGCGGCTGACGGCAGGTGGCTTTTGCCGTCTGCTGCCGGCCGTTTTTCATGAGGTGAAAGATGCAGAACCTGAATGACCTGGATGTGCGCGGCAAGAAAGTGCTGGTGCGCGTGGATTACAACGTGCCCCTCAAGGACGGCAAGGTGGAGGACGACACCCGTATCACCGCTTCGCTGCCCACCTTGCAGCAGCTGCTGGACGGCGGCGCCGCCCTGATTCTGGCCAGCCACCTGGGCCGGCCCAAGAACGGCTACGAGGACAAATACAGCCTCAGGGGCATCGCCCCGGTGCTGGAAAAGCATCTGGGCCGGCCGGTGCAGTTTGTTGAGGGCCTGCCCGGCAGCGCTGAAGTGGCTGCGGCGGTCCGTGACCTGAAGCCCGGTGAAGTGGCGCTGCTGGACAACGTGCGCTTCGAGAGCGGCGAGGAAAAGAACGACGCTGCGCTGAATAACAAGTTGGCCGCCCTGGCCGATGCGTTCGTGCTGGACGCCTTTGGCAGCGCCCACCGCGCCCACTCCTCGGTGAGCGGTGTGGCGGCCAAACTGCCGCACGCCGCCGGCCTACTGCTGCAGCGCGAAGTGGACGCCCTGGGCAAACTGACCGGCACCCCCGAGCGCCCTTACGTGGTGATTATCGGCGGCGCCAAGGTGAGCGACAAGATCAAGGTGATCGAGAACCTGCTGCCCAAGGTGGACCGGATGCTGATCGGCGGCGGGATGATGTTCACTTTCCTGAAGGCACAGGGCGGCCAGATCGGCAGCAGCCTGGTGGAAGACGACCAGCTGGACTATGCCCGGAGCCTGCTGGAAAAATACGGCGATAAGCTGCTGCTGCCCAGTGACGCGGTGGCCGCCGATAAGTTCGCTGCCGACGCCCAGACGCAGGTGGTGCCGGCCGGCGAAATCCCGGACGGCTGGATGGGCCTGGACATCGGCCCCGATACCCGCGCCGCCTACACCGAAGCGCTGCAGGGCGCCAAAACCGTGTTCTGGAACGGCCCGATGGGTGTGTTCGAGATGGAAGCCTTTGCGGCCGGCACCAACGCGGTGGCCAAAGCGGTGGGCGAACTGGGGGCTCAGGGCGCCTACACCGTGATCGGCGGCGGCGACTCGGTCAGCGCCATCAACAAGAGCGGCTACGCGGACAAGGTCAGCCACATTTCTACCGGCGGCGGCGCCAGCCTGGAACTGCTGGAAGGCAAACAGCTGCCCGGCGTTGAGGCCATGCGGTGAGCGATGTGGGAAACCAGGTCCCGCTGGACGAAGCCCACGCCCTGGTACGGCGGCTGTTCGAGATTATTGACGGCCGCGACTTCGGGGCGCTGGGCGAGGTGTTCGCGCCGGACGCCGTCTACGAGCGGCCCGGCTATGAGCCGCTGGCAGGGCTGGAACGCCTGACCACCTTTTACCGCGACGAACGCATCATCATTTCCGGAGCCCATCAGGTCGAGGACGTGGCGAGCGGTGAGGGCGTGGTTATTTCGCGCGGCGTGTTCACCGGCAAGAGCCGGGACGGCGCCGACCTGAACGAGCGCTTCGCCGATGTGTACCGGGTTGAAGGCGGCAAAATCCGGCACCGCACCACCTATTTTTTCCGCGCCGCCATCTGAGGAGACGACATGAACAACCTACTGGCCCTGAACTGGAAAATGAACAAGACCCCCGCCGAGGCCAAAGCCTGGGCCGAGGAACTCCGCAGCGGGCTGCACCAGACCTACGCCGAAGTGGCGGTGCTGGCCCCGGCCATCGATCTGCCCACCCTGGCCGCCGAGCTGCCACAGAGCGTGGCTTTCGGTGCCCAGGACATCAGCGAGCATGAAAGCGGCGCCTACACCGGTGAGATCAGCGGCGCGATGCTGAAAGAGATCGGCGCCCGTTACGCTATCGTGGGCCACTCCGAGCGCCGCGAGTACCACGGCGAAACCGATGCGGTGGTGGCGGCCAAGGCCGCGCAGGCGCAGGCCAGCGGCCTGACCCCGGTTGTGTGCGTGGGCGAAGGCCTGGACGTGCGCGAGAAGGGCGAGCACGTGGCCTACACCCTGCAGCAGCTCAGGGGCTCGCTGGAAGGCGTGGGTGCTGACGTGGTGGTGGCCTATGAGCCGGTCTGGGCCATCGGCACCGGCAAGACGGCCACCGCCGACGACGCCGAGGAAATGGCCGCCGCGCTCCGTGAGGCGCTGCGGGACGCTTACGCTGGGCAGGCCGACGGCATCCGGGTGCTGTACGGTGGCAGCGTGAAGCCTGCCAACATCGCGGAAATCTGCGGCAAGCCCAACGTGAACGGTGCGCTGGTGGGTGGCGCCAGCCTCAAGGCGGCCGACGTGCTGGCGATGAACGAAGCGCTGCAGTAAAGCTTTCCCAGCGGGGAGGCAGTGAGAAAACGGCTGGGACAGTTCCCCGGCTTTCTCACTGCCTCCCCTGCCTTTTCCTATACTGCAGAGATGCAAATTTCTGACCTCCCAGGCCATATCGGTGAGACGGTCACGCTGACAGCGTGGCTGCAAGGCAAAAGCGGCAAAGGCAAGATTCAGTTTCTCAAGTTGCGCGACGGCTCGGGGTTCGTGCAGGGCACGGTGTTCAAGGGTGACGTTTCCGAGGAAGTGTTTGAGGCGGCCAAGCGGCTCAGCCAGGAGCAGTCGCTGGAGCTGACCGGCGAGGTGCGGGCCGACGAGCGCGCACCCAGCGGCGTGGAAATCAGCGTGCGGAGCCTGACCCCGCTGGCCGAGGTGGTGGGCGAATACCCGATTACCCCCAAGGAACACGGCATTGATTTTCTGCTGGACCACCGGCACCTGCACCTGCGGCACCGCCGCCCCTGGGCTGTGATGCGGATTCGCGACTCGGTGCAGAGCGGTATTGTGGAGTTCTTCCGTCAGGAAGGCTTTGTGCGTTTCGACGCTCCTTTCTTTACGCCCAACGCCGCCGAAGGCACCACCGAGCTGTTTGAGATCGACCTGTTCGGTGAGGACAAGGCTTATCTCTCGCAGACCGGGCAGCTGCATGCCGAAGCGGGCGCGCTGGCCTTTGGCAAGGTCTACACTTTCGGGCCCACCTTCCGCGCCGAGAAGTCCAAGACCCGCCGGCACCTGCTGGAATTCTGGATGGTGGAGCCGGAAGTGGCCCCCGCCACTCATCAGGACAACATGGCGTTGCAAGAGCGCTTCGTGTCGTTCCTGGTGCGCCGGGTGCTGAGCGAGTGCCGCCAGGAGCTGGAACTGCTGGGCCGCGACATTTCCAAGCTGGAGCCAGCCGCCGAGGGCAACTATCCCCGCGTCACCTACACCGAAGCACTGGAGATTATCCGCCGGCACATTGAGGAAGGTGACCTGCCGGACAACGTGCAGCCGGACGTGCAGCCGGTGGAATGGGGCGACGACTTCGGCGCGCCGCACGAGACCATTCTGGGCTTTCACTTTGACCGGCCGGTAATGGTGGAACGCTACCCGGCGGCTTTCAAGGCCTTTTACATGCAGCCGGATCCCCAAGACCCCCGGGTGGTGCTGTGCGACGACATGATTGCACCGGAAGGCTACGGCGAGATCATCGGCGGCTCCGAACGTATCCACGACTACGACCTGCTGAAGTCCAGGATTGAGGACGCCGGGCTGCCTCTGGAAGCGTTCGACTGGTACCTAGACCTGCGCCGTTTCGGCACGGTGCCGCACGCCGGCTTCGGCATGGGCCTGGAGCGTTTCGTGGCTTGGGTCACCGGCATTGACCATATCCGCGAGGCAATTCCGTTCCCGCGGATGTTGAACCGGATGTTCCCCTGAGCCAGAGCTGAGGGCAACACTGGGCCTTCCCTGCTGTAGTGGGGAGGGCTTCTTTTAAATGACGCCTTATTATGTAATAAGCTTACTAAGACCGAATCTCAGCGGCTGCCCTACACTGTCGGGATGTTAGATCTGGTCTGTATTGATGTAGACGGCACGCTGGTCGGCAGTGACAACGAGGTGCGGGCAGATGTCTGGGCAGCGCTGGAAGAAACCCGGGCGGCCGGCATCCGGCTGGTGCTGTGCAGTGGGCGGCCGGCTTTCGGCAAAGCGCGGGAGTATGCCGAGCGAATGCAGCCGGACGGCTGGCACGTGTTTCAGAATGGGGCTTCGGTGGTGCGGGTCAGCGACGGCGAGAGCTTGAGCAGCCCCTTTCCGCAGGACGCCCTGACGGCGCTGCTGGAAGCGGCCCAGCAGAGCGGATACCTGCTGGAAATCTATAGCGACCTCAGCTACGCTTCGACCTTGCGAGACGCGCAGGCCCGCGATCACGCCGCGCTGCTGGGGGTCCCCTTCCCTCCCCTATGGCCGCAGGAACTGACAGGTACGCTGGTCCGGGCCCAGTGGCTGGTGCGTCCTGATGAACTGGAGGCGGCGAAGGCCATCACGCCGGCTGGAGTGGCGCTGCATCCGGCCGGCAGCCCGCGCATGACCGAAACACTGTTCGTGTCCATGACGGCACCGGGTATCAGTAAAGGCAGTGCCATCCGGCGGATTGCCGAAACTTACGGGCTGTCGCTGGAGCGCAGCATGATGGTTGGAGACGGAGAAAACGACTTGCAGGCCATGGCGGTGGTGGGTCACCCGGTGGCGATGGGCAACGCCGAGCCGGTCGTCAAAGCAGCGGCGCGGCATCAGGTGAGCCATGTGGATCAAGGCGGTCTGCTGGAAGCGCTGGCGCTGGCCCGGCAGCTCTAAGCTGTAGCCACTGCTTAGCCCCGTTTTAGCCCCGTTCGCTCTGAACCGCCTGTGCCAGCGCGGCCAGCCCAGCGGGCGAATGCTGCTGCCCGGTTAGATACGTCAGCTGCCGCGCCAGCCGCAGGGCCGGCAGGTCACTCAGTTCCAGGCGGTGAGCAGCCGCGCTGGCCGGTAGCCGACCGGTCAGGTCCAGCAGGGTGTGATGCGCTTGCAGGACTCCAGCCGGCAGCAGACCCCCAGTGACCACAATCAGGCTGGCACGCTCGGCGAGGGTCTGCAAAGCGGGGTCGCGCCGGCTCAGGACGTATGCAGCTGTGACGGCGGGCACTTCTCGCTTCAGTCGTTCGGCGGCCGGCAGGCTGTCGGCAGCAAAGCCCACCTGCGCCAGCCCCAGCCGCGTCAGGGGCAAGGCATTCACCAGATCAGAGCCGTGGCCGATTACCAACGCACTGACACCCTGCGCCACGTAGCGGGCAGCCTCGACCACGTCGCTGAGGGCTTCGGCCAGGGTGTGGGTACCCTGGGAACCGGCGGCCAGCAGACCGCTGGGCAGGGCGACAGCGTCCACCCGTCTGGCCTGCTGCGCAGCCTCATCGGGCTGTACGGTCAGCAGAGCCTGCTCCTCATAGGTTGGATGAATCAGCACGCCACGGAGCCCCAGCACCTGCGCCGCAGCCAGAGATTCGCTCAGGTCGCTCGCCGGCAGCGGCAGGGCCAGATAGCCCAGATCGCGCAGCGCCTGTGCGGTGGCCGGTCCGCCTGTGCGGTGGCCGGTCCGTAGCCCAGCAGGCCCAGCAGCGGTGGGAAGGCGGCAGCAGAAGGGGGCATAGCTGCTATTATAACTTCCCTCTTTTATATGTAATTCGCGCAATAGATCAGTAGCAAAAGGAAACCCGCCACAGGGGCGGGCCAGTCATTATAAGTTGAGGTTATCTTTCCGAGCCGCTGATACCGGCGCTGCGGCCCAGGCCCTGCACCTGAACGTCGCTGAAGCGGCCATCCAGCTGCACGATGATCCAGGGACTGGTCAGCGCCTGAGTGGTCAAGGCTTCAACAGGTGGGGTCTTTTCGCGCACTTCGACCGTAGCCTGGCCACCGTTCATGCTGACCGAGCGCACTTCCAGCGAGTAACCCCCGGTGGCGCGGGTGCCCATAAAGATGCCTACCAGGGTGCGGCCCGTGACGCTGGGAGCACTGGGGCGCGAGGACTGACGGCCGTAAGCCAGGGCGTACAGTGCCTCGGCCTGGGCAGCGGTGGTCGCCACCTGAACGGTCGGGCCGCTGGCAGCGGCATTATTTCCCTGATCCAGAACCGAATAGTTCACGGTGCCTCCAGGCTGCGTGGTGCCGGGACGGGCCGGCGTGGTGGGAGCGGGACTAGGAGCTGCCGCACCTTCCACCCGTGCCACGCTCAGGGCGGTCAGGCGGTGTTCCTGCGGCTGGGGTTCCACCGAGAGGCGGCGGTCAGGAATGCTGCTGGGCGACAATACGCCCACTGCCAGCGCGCCCTGGCCGGACAGGGCCTGCGACAGAGCCGCCGCTTCCGAGTCGGTCAGGTCGCCGGCGCCCTGCAGGCCACTGGCTGGGCGGGCACTGATGCCGGAGCCAGCGGTGGCATTCAGCCGCAACCAACTGCGGCCGTCGGTGTAGTACAGCTCGGTGATGCCACCGGCGCTGGAAACATCGAACAGACCGCGTGCATTCCGGACCACCTTGGGCTGATTCACCGCCGTATCGAGGGTGCCGCGGTAGGTGGAGCTGCCGTTGACCAGCAGGGCGCCGCCAGCCTGGCCGGGCCCCGTCAGGCGCACCGGCTGCCCTTCGATACTGACCTGGGCTTCCTTGCCCGGGGTCAAGTCGCCATAGACCCAGGCCAGGCGCTGCTGCCCGCCGCCATACACCAGCGCCTCGTGCACCGACAGGCCGGAGGGGCCGGTCGCGGCGCAGCCGCTCAGAACGCCCACGCTCAGGGCGGCCATCATCATTCCAGTCTTGCGAGTCATACGCTCAGCATAGGGCGCCCAGGTGACGGCCAGCTGAAGCGTGCTTAGCAGCACCTTTAGCTGACTGCCATCCAGGCGTATGACGGCATCCACGAACCACTTTTAACCCTGTCGTGACCGGGCAGAGCGACGGCGCCCGCTGGCCGCCGTCACAGCGCCGCCGGCCAGCAGTTCGCGGGCGTGGTCCAGGGCAGCCCCGGAGGTCTGTCCACCCAGCATCCGTGCCAGTTCGGCCTCGCGCTCGGTCTGGTCCAGTCGTCGCACCCGGCTGACCGTACGGCCGTCTATCACTTCTTTTTCCACCCGGTAATGATGGTCGGCGCGGGCCGCAATCTGGGCCAGGTGGGTGACCACCATCACCTGCCGCTCCCGGCCCAGCTGCGCCAGCTGCTCGGCCACCGCCACTGCGGCCGTGCCCCCGATCCCGGCGTCCACCTCATCGAAGATCACCACCGGCGTCTCGGCGCCCACCACCGTGCTGATGGCCAGCATCACCCGCGAAAGCTCGCCGCCCGAAGCCACCTCAGCCAGCGGGCCCATATTCTCGCCGGGGTTGGCGCTGAACAGCAGGGTTACGTCACTCAGTCCACTGGCGGCGGGTTGTGGCAACGGGGTCAGGGCAAATTCCATCCGGGCGTGCGGCATTCCCAGCTGCCGGATCACGGCCAGCAGGCTCTCGGTCAGCGGGCCGGCCGCCGCCTCACGGGCCTGATCCAGCGCCTGCCCGGCCTGCTGCACGGCCGCAAATCGCCGCTCCACTTCGTCTTCCAGGTCGCCGGCGTCTGCCTGGTCCTGTTTCAGTTCGTTTAGCTCGCCCTCAGCCGCGTCCCCGAAAGCCAGCACGTCGCTCAGCTCGGGGCCGTATTTGGCCTTCAGGCGGCTTAGGGCCGCCAGCCGCTCCTCGATTCTGGCGACTTCCTCGGGGTCGGGGGCACTGGCCTCGGCAATGTCTCGCAGCTCGGGAATCAGGGCGGCCACCCCGTCCAGCGCTGTGCGTAGCTCGCCTAACAGGTCCTCGGAAGCCTGATCATGCCGGGCGCCGGCGGCCAGGGTTTTGATGGCCGCCTGCATCAGACCTTCGGCGCTGACCTCGCCGTCGGCCAGCAGGTCCAGGGTGCCAGCCGCCGCGCCGGCGATAGCCTCCTGATGGGTCAGGCGAGAGAGCTGCGCAGTGAGGGGTTCCTCCTCGCCCAGCTGCGGCGCCACTGCACGAATCTCGTCCACCTGATATTCCAGCAGGTCCAGCAACCGCGCCCGCTCACGCTCACCGGTGCGCAGGCGCTCCAGCCGGTTTGCTGCCGCCTGCCAGGCCGCGTAGGCCGCGCTGTACGCCTCTGCAGCTGCCACGCTGCGCAGGTCCAGCAGCCGGCGCTGCGCTGCGTGCGAGAGCAGAGTTACGGCCGAGTGCTGCCAGTGAATGGTCAGGCGCTCGGCCGCCCAGCCCGACAGCTCGCGCACCGCCACCACTTCGCCGTTCAGCCGGGCCACCGAGCGGCCCTGACGGCTGACGCGGCGCGAGCTGATGGCCTCGCCGTCTTCCCCGTCCCAGAAGCCGGTGACCAGCAGCTGCTCGGCGCCGCGGCGAATCAGGTCCGGTTTGGCGCGTTCGCCCAGCAGCAGGCCCAGGGCGTCCACAATGATGCTCTTGCCGGCGCCCGTCTCGCCGGTAAACACGCTCAGGCCGCCGCCCAGTTCCAGTTCCAGCGTTTCGATGGTGGCCAGCGACTGCACTTCCAGACGGGTCAGAGAAGGGGTCAGGGCCGCAGGGCGATTCACCCTCACAGTTTAACGTAGGGGCCTCCTCCCGCGGCAACGCGGCGGTCACATTGGCCGGGCCGGCGCTGCCTCATCCGGAAAGAAACGCTTAAAAAGAAGCTTAGAGATTCAACGCCCCAGCACAATGATGGTCTAGACTGGCAGCGTTAAAGGAGTTGATAGACATGGCTAAAAAATCTGGAATCTCCGCATCGAACCTGGTTCTGATGGGTGGCCTGGCAGCGCTGCTGCTGGACCGCAACCTGCGTGACCGCGTGGTGGGCACCACCCGCTCTGCCTACGATCAGGGCCGCGACCTGCTGGAAGAAGAAGTGGTGCCGGCCGTAAGCGACGCCGCCGCACAGGCCAGCCGCCTGGTGGACAACGTGCAGCAGAGCTGGCAGGACGGCGCCGAGCAGGCCGAAGACGCCTTGCATGGAGTGCGCCGCGGCGCCCGCAGCGCTGTTCGCAACCTGGCTGACCAGGGTGAAGATGTCCTCTTCCAGGCCCGTCACGGTGCCCACCAGCTGGCTGACCAGGGCGAAGACGCTCTGTTCCAGGCTCGCCGGGGCGCCCGCCGCACCGGCATGCAGCTGCTGGACCAGGGCGAAGATGCCCTGCACGGTGCCCGCCGCGGTGTCCGCAGCACTGCCCGCGACCTGGCGGATCAGGGTGAAGGCGCCCTCTTCCAGGCTCGCCGGGGTGCTCGCCGCGCCGGTATGCAGCTGCTGGATCAGGGAGACGACGCCCTGTACGGTGCCCGCAGCGCCGCCCGTGGCCTGGCCGATCAGGGCGAGGCAAAAGCCCGCAAGGTGCGCAAGGGAGCACGCCAGGTTGCCCGCCAGGGCGAAGACCAGCTGGACGATCTCCAGGGCGCTTTCCTGGGCTTCCTGAACCGCAGCGGTGACGAGCTCGAAGACCGCCGCCGCCACATGGAACGTGACCTGGGCCGTGCCCGCCGCGAAGCGGAGCGCGAACTGCGCCAGACCAAGCGCAAGTGGAACGCTGCCAAGCTGGAACGCGCCATTGACAAGAAGGTGGCCCCGCTGCAGAAGATGGCTGAACGTGAATTCGCGCAGTTCGAAAAGGACGTGCGCAAGCAGAAGCGTCAGGCCCGCTCCCAGGGCGGTGGCCTGAGCAGCGGCACTGTCCTGCTGGGGCTGTTGGGCGCCGGCGCTGTGGCCCTGGCCCGCTTTCCTGAAGCCCGCACCGCTGTGCTGGAAGGCGTAGAAAAAGTCTCGCCCGACGCCCGTCATCATCTGAAACGGGTAGGCCGCTCCTTCAAGGCCAGCGTGGGCGAACTGTGGATCGAAGGACCCAAGCCCAGCACCCAGCCGGCTCCGACCGCCAACAAGAGCGTGGCCGCGACCGGCGACGCCTCCAAGGACAGCGGTAACCCCAAGACCGGGACCCAGGCGCCGGCCAGCATGGGTGACGGCGCTACGGCCAGCAAGGCTGATCAGGGCAGCGACCACAAGAACGATCAGGACAAGGGCAGCCAGGCCAAGGATGACAAACACGGCAACGGCAATGTCAGCAACACCCCGAACGCCTGATCTCTAAATCCTCTTTCCTTTCAAATGGCAAGGCCCCGCCCACAAGGCGGGGTTTTTACTGTCTGTTGCCCTTCTTCGCCGCCCCTGGCCGTACCTACAGCGTGACAAAAGTCGGTTTGTTATCTGGACACACTTGCGGCACAATAGAAGCATCAGTTCAGCAGCAGGCTGCGAAAAGAGGCTTCCATAAGCCGTGCAGTCTCTTGACAGCGCACAGGCAGGCCCCGGCGCTGGGTTCCTGGCACAGGTACAGTTTCCCAGCATGACGCTCCCGGCGCTGAACCTTCAGAGACTGCGTGCGGCCGCTGCTGGGCAACCCCCGGAGGAAATTCTATGACTGCATCACAATCCCGCATCGACGACCTGCTCAAATCCAGCCAAGTGCACCGTAACCCTACGGTTCCCGAACTGTATGAAGCCGCGCTGCGCCGGGGCGAAGGCCAGCTGGCCCAGGGCGGTCCCCTGGTGGTTCAGACCAACAAGACCGGCCGCAGCCCCAAGGACCGCTTTATCGTGGAGGACGATCAGACCCGCGATATGGTCTGGTGGCAGGGGTTCAACCAGCCGATCAGCGCCGACGTGTTCGATAAGTTGCTGGACAAGATGCTGGCCTTCGCGCAGGACAAGGAACTGTTCGTGCAGGACCTCTATGCCGGCACCGACCCCGAGCAGCGCATCAAGGTGCGGTTCATTCAGGAAATGGCCTATCACTCGCTGTTCGTGAACAACATGTTCGTGCGCCCCAGCGCCGAGGAACGCCAGGGTTTCGAGCCCGACTGGACTGTGCTCAACATCCCCAGCTTCAAGGCCGACCCGGCCGTGGACGGCACCCGCAGCGACACCTTTATTCTGGTGAACTTCGGCCGCCGGATGATCATCGTGGGCGGCACCCAGTACGCCGGTGAGAACAAGAAAGGCATCTTTGGGGTGCTGAACTACCTGCTGCCTGAGCGCGGCGTGATGCCGATGCACTGCTCAGCCAACGTGGGCGAGGACGGCGACGTGGCACTGTTCTTCGGCCTGAGTGGCACCGGCAAAACCACCCTGAGCGCCGACCCCAGCCGCCGGCTGATCGGGGACGATGAGCACGGCTGGACCGAAAAGGGCGTGTTCAACTTCGAGGGCGGCTGCTACGCCAAGGTCATCAACCTGAACGCCGAAGCCGAGCCAGACATCTACCGCACCACCCATACCTACGGCACGGTGCTGGAAAACGTGGTGCTGGACGAAAACCGTGTGCCCGACCTGGACGACGGCAGCCTGACCGAGAACACCCGCAGCGCCTACCCTATTGAGCAGATTCACAACATCCAGCCGGGCAGCATCGCCGGCCACCCCAAGAACGTGGTCTTCCTGACCGCCGACGCTTTCGGAGTGCTGCCGCCCATTTCGCGGCTGTCGCTGGAGCAGATGGAATACCAGTTCATCTCCGGCTTTACTGCCAAGATTCCCGGCACCGAGCAGGGCGTGACCGAGCCGCAGCCCACTTTCAGCACCTGCTTCGGGGCACCGTTTATGCCGCGTCACCCCGGTCAGTACGCTGAACTGCTGGCCCAGAAGGTCAAGGAGCACGGCGCGGCTGTCTGGCTGGTGAACACCGGCTGGACCGGCGGGCAGTACGGCGAAGGCAAGCGCATGAGCATCCGCCACACCCGCGCCATGATCAACGCGGCGCTGGAAGGCAAGCTGGACGACGTGGAATTCGTCACCGAGCCCTACTTCGGCCTGAGCATTCCCACCCACGTTCCCGGTGTGCCGGATGAGGTACTGAACCCCCGCGACGCCTGGGCCGACAAGGAAGCCTACGAGGCCACCGCCAAGAAGCTGGCCGGCATGTTCCGCGAGAACTTCAAGCGCTTTGAAGCCGGCGTGCAGCCGGAAGTGACCGCTTCGATGCCCGACCACAGCTGAAGTTTTTCCTTCGCGTCACAATCAAAAAGCCCCAGCCGCTCTGGCTGGGGCTTTTTGATTGTGGACGTATACCGGCCCAGCAGGCGGCAAAAGCTCAGATCATCTGCAAAGGGGTGCTCAGGGCCGCCGCTTCAGGGGTCCACTGGGGCAATTCCTCCAGCGGCCGGCCCTGAGCGTCCACAATCTTGCCGTACAGCATATGTGGCGTGGCATGGTCAATCTTGACCTGATAGATGCCAGCGCCGTCAGCGCCCACCGCTTTGGGCACCACGGTGGGGTGCTGGCCGCGGGTGTGGCCTTCCAGGAAACCGGGGGTGTGGGCGTCGCCGCGGACCAGCACTTCCTGCACGGTGCCCACTTTGGCGGCGAACTTGCGCATGCTCCAGTCCTTCTGCTTGGCAATCAGGCGCTGCAGCCGCTCGGTCTTGACCTCGCGCGGCAGGTCGGTGAAGTGCTTGTAGCTGGGGGTGCCGGGGCGGGCCGAATAGATGAACATATAGGCACTGTCGTAGCCCACCTCGTCGTAGAGGTTCAGGGTCTGCTGGAAATCTTCCTCGGTTTCGCCGGGAAAGCCCACGATGATGTCGGTGTAGAGCACGGCATCGGGCATGTGCTTACGAATCTGGGCAATGTGGGTGAGGTACTTCTCGCGGTTGTACTCGCGGGCCATTCGCCGCAGCACCCGGTCGGAGCCGCTCTGCACCGGCAGGTGAATAAACTCGCACACAGCCGGGGTTTCCGCCATCGCCTGGGCCACGTCCTCGGTGAAATTCATGGGATGCGAGGTGGTGAACTTGATGCGCTCAATCCCGCTCTGCCCCACCAGCCGCAGCAGGTCGGCAAAGCTGGGGTAGCCGGCCAGGCGGGCGCCCTGGTCCACACCGTAAGCGTTCACGTTCTGGCCCAGCAGCGTCACTTCACGCACGCCGGCCGCCAGCTGCATATCCAGCTCGCGCAGGATGTCGTCGGGCGAGCGGCTGACCTGCGGGCCACGGGTGGTGGGCACGATGCAGTAGGTGCAGTGGTGGTCACAGCCACGCATGATGGTGAGGTGAGCCTGCAACTTGCCCTGCGGCGCCGGGGGAATATGCTCGTGAAGGTCGTCGCGGAAGTTCAGCGCCCAGAAACGCTCGTTGCTCTCCATCGCCTTGCCGATGTCCAGCAGGCTGCCGGGGCCCAGCAGAATATCCACCTCGAACTTGCGGGCAATCTGCTGGCCTTCTTCCAGCTGGGCCAGGCAACCCATCATGCCCACCACCAGCGGGCGGCGCTGCTTGGCCTTGCGCAGCTCGCCCAGCACGCTGCGGACCTTATCCACCGGCTTGCCGCGCACCGCGCAGGTGTTCAGCAGCACGAAATCGGCGCTGTCCATATCTTCAACCAGATCGGCGCCCAGGCTGACGAGCTGTGACTGCACCAGGTGGGTGTCGTACTCGTTCATCTGGCAGCCGTACGTAACGACATGTGCTTTCATCTTTTCTCCTCGGGGCTGACCGGATGGATTCCGGGGCCGCAGCTGGCCGGGGGCCCGGGCCTGGCTCATCTGGCCAGAGGCACCGGAGCCGGCAAGAGTCCTATCTTAGCGCCTGTGACTGCAAAACAGTCGGTACTTGCCCGCTGCCGCCACCTTTAGTTGCCAGAGAGGCTCAGAAGGTGCTGGCCGCAGGCAGCGATGCGGGCGCAGACGTGGGCACAGGCGTAGCCGGCTGGCCCTGCTCGCTGACCCGGTGCAGAGTCAGGTCAAAGTTCATCACCTGCTGCCCCAGCACCACCGTGCGCACCTGTCCCTGCAGCTGAGCGGTGCCGCCATTCAGGCTGAGGCTGGCGGTCAGATTGGCCGCGTGGCGGTTGCCTTTTTCAAACAACCGGGCACTCAGTGAACCGTCGCCCTCACCCACCGGAATAAATTCGCCGCTGAAGGTATAGCTCTTGTTGCTGCGCAGGTTGGTCAGTACGCCGGCCGCTTGCCCGTTTTTCTGCGAAACCGTCATCACCAGCCGGGCGGCCGATTCGCCGGTCAGACCCTTCAGCTGGCCCTCATAAGTCCCACTGTAGCGGGCTTCCAGAGGGGTATAAGGCGTCAGGCTACTGCCCAGCACGGTGCAGCCGCTGAGCAGCGCCGGGGCCAGAAGCAAGGCCGGCCATTTGCAGTTCATCATGCCCACACCCTAAAGCGCCGTACCTGACGGGGGATGAGACCCTGAGACCATTCCCACATTTGAGGATTCCTCACGTCTTTTAAACGCCCAGTCATTTAAGCGTCAGCTTGGCAGGGCATGATAGCGATATGAAAAAGATTGCATTGATGGCCCTGGGCCTGACCGGTGTGCTGGCAAGCTGTGGGGGAGCTGGCGTAAATGACAACTTACCTCCTACGACTAACTACACCTTGTCGCATGACGTGCGGATTGCCGGTACTGACAAAGTGATTACTTCTGGACATTATGTGATATGTGACGATCGTGAAACGAAAGTCACCACCAATGTGCAGTGGCTTCCTGGTACCCAATACTTAGAATTGTGGGCTCGCGGCACAGAGACTCGCAAAGAATTCAAGTTGGCCACCTATAAGGTCGCCAATATCAATCAGGGTGGGCAAGCGGCTATTCCCTTTACTTTCGGTAAAGATGTCTTGGCACCTCTGAGCATTGTGGTTAATCCAGCTCCTAACTTGCCTAATGTAAACGTTATTGGCTATACCAATTTAGGTATTCGAGCTGTTGATGCCTCCGGAAACACTGTAATGAACCCTGCTTACTCACAATACGTATTCCCTGTAATGCAAAGCTGCACAACGCTTTAAACCTTCAGCCTATAAAAAAGCCTCCTTCGCTGGGGGCTTTTTTTATGACTTTCCTATTTTACTGTGCGCCCAGCATCCGCAGCATGGGGCGCCACCAAGGAATCAGCAGCAGCAGCGGAATCCAGGCCAGCACCGTCCAGATCAGGGTATTGCGCCAGCGAGCGGCGTCGTTGGTTGCCAGCGGCGCGGCGGCGGGGGCCGGAGCCACAGTGCCGTCTGCACGGACGGCGGCCGGGGTGACTGGGGGCACGGCGCCGCGGGGAGGCTTGCTGGCGCGGTTGGCGAGGGTAGCGAATACAGCCGCAATCAGGGCCATGCCCAGGTGTTCCCAGCCAAAGCTCGAGCGGGGGCCATCCGGGAAAGGCGCCATACCGCTCATGCCCATCACCGCAAACAGAGCGATACCCAGCAACACCTGTACATGCAGGCTGCCCATAAAGGCCGAAAAGGGAGCGCGGGAGGTCATGGGGCCATGCGATTGCATGCCCATAAAGGCGTTGATCAGCGCCCAGAGCCCCGTCAGGAGCACCAGCCAGCGAATCCAGCTGTGGATGGTTAGCAAAACGGGATACACATTGTCCATGGCTACAGGCTAGTGGACAGTTCAGCAGGTTGTCTATTCATCCCATCCTGGGTAAAGGTTACATTTTGGACCGGGTGCAGAAATTTATATAAATGCGCTTCCAAAGCTGCTTTATGCTAATATCATTTCACTTTCATACTAAAGAGGAGGGAATATGGAGAGAAGATATGCAGCAATGGCCCTGGGTCTGACCGCAGCCTTGAGCGCGTGCGGAGGCTCACCCAGCAAGCCGGATCAGCCGACAGCCGAGATGATGACCCTGTCCGGGTCGGTGGCCGAGGGCCGCGCCCAGCAGGCGGTGGCCGGTGCTACCGTAACCGTCAAGGGGGGCGGCAGCGCCCAGACCGACGCCAGTGGTCACTTCACGGTCAGCGCACCCAAAGGGCTGGCCGAAGTCAACATCAGTAAGCCGGGATACGCCAGTACCCGCGTGGCAGGGCTAAACACAGCCGAAACCACCGAAATTGACGAAATCCTGCGGCCGGTGTTTGATCAGACGGCCACCACGGCAGCGCCGAGCATGAGCCTGAGTGTGCTGCGGGGTGACCCCGCCAACCCCAAAAACTGGGAACCGCTGAAGCCTGGGCAGCCTCTGGAGACTTACGGTGAGGACATCACCATCGGCGTTACCGTTCAGGCAGCCAGCCCGGAAACCAACACTTTCAAGACCGGCATCGCCACTCTGGAAGTGCCCGGCGGCACCAGCGGCTACCTGAATGCTGGCCTGACCCGCACCTTGTTCGGCAATCCGCGCGACGGCACCACTTCCTTTAGCTTCAAGGCTTCGGATCTGGCGCTTTATCAGGGCAAGGTGAACCTGCATGTGGTGGCCTACGACCTGAACAACAACAGAGTTCACCTGATTCAGCCGCTGAACGTGCTTTCGGCCAAGAACATCAAGCCGGCGGTGGCCCCCGAAAAGGTCAGCCCCTACGCGGTCACGTTTGCCGACAACCTGACTTTTGGTCCACAGAGCCTGCAGCCTGCCGCCCGCGAAGCCCTGATGGCGCAGCTGAGCGGCCTGCAAGCCGGCGTTCTGGGCCGTGAGGATCTGACGCCTCTGGCCGCGCCCGAAGGCGCTTCGCTGTGGGTGGATGTGCGCTTCAGCTATCCCAGCAAGGATCTGCCGCGCGCTTTCGAGCTGTGGCGGTCGTTTGACAACCTGAACTTTACCAAGGTGTTCTCGTCAGCACCAAAGCAGGTGGCCCAGGGCGGCGACCGGTTCATGATGCGCGATACCAGTCCGCAGCTGGCCGCCGGCCGGGAAGTGTTCTACAAGGTACGTGCCGTCAGTGATGCGGCAGACGGTGCAGCCGCCGAATCCGAAGCGGGCAGCACCACCCCGCTGAGCCGCTATAGCGTGCAGCTGGTCTCGCCAGCCCAGGCACAGACCGGCGTCAGCCTGACCCCCACCTTTACCTGGACCAGTCAGGGCGCCAGTGATGTCACCCGGAGCAGCGTTATCGTGCTGGACCGCGTGCAGGCTGAAGGCTACACCAGAGCCTGGACCAGCAAAAGCGTCGTGAACCAGCAAAGTGCGGTGTACAACTTCGACGGCGCAGCCAGCCAGCCGCAGCTGCAGCCCAACCACGCCTATGAATGGCAGCTGGCTTCAATCACCACCAATAAGGCTGGCAACGCCGTCGCTATCGCCGCTGATTACTTCAACGTATACGGCCTCTATGCCGCCAAATCAGGACCGGTGAACGAATTCGTGACCGGAGGAGGACAATGATGAATCACCGCCAGAGATTCGCTGGATTCCTGGGACTGTCGCTGCTGCTGGCCAGCTGCGGACAGCAACCGGCCGCCCACCAGCCGGCGCCCGCACCCGGCAAATCGGCCCCCGCCGTGCAGCCGGGCAGCGACCATGTCGGCCAGCAGCTGATTGTGGGCCTGGAGCCCGGCAGCGACGTGAACCAGGTTCTGAGCACGCTGAATGCCCGCCTGATTGACCAGAGCGGCCCGCTGAGTGCCATTCTGATCGAGGTGCCACAGGACTGGACCCTGGAAAAGGCCGCCAGCCTGCTGCGCTCGGTTCCGGGCGTCACCTACGCGGAACCCAACTACATCGCCACCAAGCCGGCCGAGCCGGAAAGTACGGCAACAAAGCCGCTGGGCGCGCAGAGCCTCTACGGCGGCATGAACGACCCTGAAATCGGCTACCAGTGGTTCCTGCGCAACATGAACGCCGCCGACGCCTGGAAAACCACCACCGGCAAAGGCATCCGCATCGGGGTGGCCGACGAGGATATTGACCGCCACCACCCTGACCTGGCGGCCAACATCGCTTACCCCGGCTATGACGCCCCCAACAAGGTCCTGATCACTCCCGAAACCCCCCACGACGGCGTGGGCCAGCACGGCACCTGGGTGTCCGGCACTGCCGCGGCGGTGGGCAACAACGGCATCGGCGGCGCGGGTGTGGCCCCGGGCGCCAGCATCGTGCCGATGACCATCACCCACAGCGGCACCGGCGCCTCCTACTGGGATTCGGCCAACGCTTTTGTCTGGGCCGTGACTGGCCCCGACGGCAAAGCCCCGGGCGAACAGGGCGACAGCGACACCCCGGCCGGCCACCACGGTTACGTGGACGTCGTGAACTATTCCTTTGGCGGCGACAACTACGCCCAGGTGCTGCGCGAAGGCATTCAGTACGTACTGCAGCACGGGGTGGTCTTCGTGACCTCGGCGGGCAACACCCCCACCACCGGCGCGTCCTCGGGAGCCTGGGTGCCCGGCGTCATCTCGGTGGCGGCCACCACGGCGACCGATACCCGCACTACTTTTTCCAACCGGGGCAGTCACCTCAGCGTAGCCGCGCCCGGTGAGAACATCTGGGTGACCGGCACCCGCAGCCGCATCAACGACCCCAGCAACAACGAATACGCCTACGTGAACGGCACCTCGTTCGCTGGCCCGGCCACAGCCGGTGCGGCCGCCCTGATTCTGGCCGCCGCCGCCGACAAGAACGCCGACGGCACGGTCGGCCGCGTGAACCTGACTCCGGCGCAGGTGCGCCACATTCTGGAAGACACCGCCTACAACCCCAGTGGCCGCTACAACACCGATCTGGGCTACGGCATCGTGCGGACCGACCGGGCTGTGCAGATGGCCCTGGACGACGCACCCCGCAAGGTGGTCAAGGGCGCCAGCCTGGACATGCGGTTCGTGGCGGCCGAGAACCCCAAAGTCGGTATTCCGCTGGTGGGCGTGACCATGAAAGGCTCGGAGCGCCGCCCGGATCAGCTGCTGTACGGGCAGTCGTCCTCGGGGGCTTTCGCATATCCCTCCGGACACGCCAGCTTCTACGAGATTGACGCCGGCCAGTACCAGCTGTTTGCCAGCGGGCCGCGCCCGATTCTGACCAATATCACCCCCGGCAGCAATGTGGCGCAGGTGCGCCTGAACCCCGGCGACACTGTTCACCTGGGCGAGCAAGGCACCGTGCGGCTGGACGTGCGGCTGCCGCGTGACGCCAACGAGCCCAACGATACGCTGGAACAGGCGCATGCCATCACTTACGGCGCGGCTGTCAACGCCGTGCTGAGTGAAGGCGACAAGGACTTCTACGCTTTCGAGGGCCGCGGCGGCGAGCAGGCCTTTATCGCCACCCAGACCACGCTGGGCGCACCCGACACGCGCCTGCGGGTGCTGGACGCCAGCGGCAAAGAACTGGCCAGCAACGCCAACTTCCGCGCCGACCTCAAAGATTCGGCGCTGACCTTCCGGGTGCCGGCAGACGGCCGCTACTTTATCGAAGTAACCGATCAGGCCAATGGCGGAGCGTTCAACAAGTACCTGCTGACGCTGACGCAGTGGCAGGGCACCGCGCCCGAACAGAACGAAGGCGGCAAGGTCGACAAAGATACTTTCAGCGGCGTGAACTGGAGCCGGGCCGTGAAGGCGGCCATGGGCCAGAGTTTTGACGCCACGGTTGATCCGGTCGGCGACATCGACGCTTTCCGGGTCAGCCTGAAGGCCGGTCAGCACCTGGTGGTGGACACCCTGAGCTACAAGAAGGGCGAGCCCGACCTGCTGCTGGGCCTGTTCGACGCCAATGGCAAGGTCCTGGCCACCAACGACGACTTCGTCGACCAAGATTCGCTGATCACTTTTGAAGTCCCCGCCGACGGCGATTACTATGTCGCGGCCAGTGGTTACGACGGCAAGGGCACAGGCAAGTACATCATCAGCTTTGCCGCAAGTCAGGACGCCGCCGAGTAAGGACTCTCCCCCGCGCCCCTCACACCTGAGAAAGCCCCGGCGACTCTCTGCCGGGGCCTTTTTCTTTTTATTGTTATTGCCGCGTCATTTCAGAGCAGAAGCTCAGGTCAGGCTCACAGCACGTCTTCGGCGGTGCCGCGCTTGCGCAGGTTGTTCTGGGTCTTGCGCCAGCGCAGCGCCTTGGTGATGACCGGAGCAGCGGCGTTGAGCGGCAGGTCGTAGGCAGGAAACCAGACCCGCTCTTCCGAGAACTTCAGCTTCATCTTGAACACGCCGTAAGAGTGCTTAGATTCGTCGAGTTCGCGGGGAATGCCCCAGAAGTCGAAGATGCGGTAGCCGTGAGCCTTGGCGTCCAGCAGGGCGTTCCAGTAGAAGGAATCGGGCGCCTTGGCGTCCTTGCGCGGCGAGCCGTCGGCGGTGGGGCGCTCGTCGCGCACGCTGCCGCCATAGAGGTAGCAGGTGGTGTCGCCCAGCGCCAGGAAGAAGCCGCCGGCCAGCGCGCGGCCCTCGTGCCGGGCCAGCACCAAATAACTCTCGCCGCCGTAGCGGTTGCCCTCACGCAGCATGGTTTCGTAGTAGGCACGGGGAAAAGAACCCAACTTGGCCCGCTCGTTGGTGGCGGTAAAGATTTCCCAGAAGCCCTCGAAGTCGGTGTCGCGGCCGGTAATCACGCCGCGCTTTTCAGCGGTGCGCACGTTGCGGCGCGCCATCGAGTGCAGGTCGGAGAACAGGTCTTTCTCGCTGGGGCCCAGGTGTTTGATGATGGTGTGTTCGGGCTGCTCGGTGGCGGCCCGCTCGAACGGACCGAAGGCCCCCGGAATGGGGTGGCTGTCGTCGTTGGCCGGAATCATCAGCGGGGGCTCGATCTTGAGCAGGGCGTCGGTGGGGCGGCGCACCGCCTGCACGGCCTGGCCGAAAGCGGGCAGCAGGTCAGTGTCCAGAATAGCTGGGCCACGCGGCGCGTACAGGGTGGAAAAGCCCGGCACCAGCCGCTTGCGGATCAGCTGCACCGCGCCCACCGTTTCCTCGCCGCGCCGCAGCAGGTAACGCTCGGGCTGCTGGCCCAGCACCCGCCGGGCCTCGCCGTAGCCCCAGCCCTGCAGGGGGCTGCTCAGAGGCATGGCGGCCACAACGTCGTTGTAAGCCTGGGGGTCGGTGGCAGGAATCAGCTGAATCGGGGTAGACACAGCGCCGATTCTAGCAGCGCAGGCATGGTTCAGGCGCCTGCCAGCCCGTCCCAGAACGCCTGCATGTCGGCCGGTAGCGGGTCGCGCAGCCGCACCTGGGCACCGTCCCAGGGAAAATGCAGGCTGGCGGCGTGCAGGGCCTGCCGGGCCATGCCCAGCCGGCGGGTCAGTTCCGGCGTCTGGCCGGTTTCGCGGAATTCCAGGAAAGCGTCCCGCTCGGGGCCATAGATTTTGTCGCCCACCAACGGCAGGCCCAGATGATACAGGTGCGCCCGAATCTGGTGCAGCCGGCCGGTGCGGGGCCGCGCTTCGATCAGGCTGTGGCCGGCGCGGCGTTCCAGCACCCGGAAAGCGGTAGCTGCCGGGCGGCCATCCGGCACCACCGCCTGACGCATGATGATCCGGTTGCCGCCGCCCAGGCCCAGCTCACCCAGCGGCGCGTCCAGTTCGCGCTCGTTCCAGGCCGGCTCGCCGCGCACGATGGCCTGGTAGGTCTTGGACACCAGGTGCTGCTTGAACAGCACGAAAAAGCGCCGCGCCGACTCCGGGTCGCGGCTGAGCAGCAGCAGGCCGGACGTCTCCCGGTCCAGCCGGTGGGGCGGCCCCAGTCCCGGCTCGCCGGTCTGCGCCTGCCAGTAACTGACCACGTCCGGGGCGCGGCTGCTGCCGTGTGACTGCACCGGATGGGTCAGCCACAGCGCCGGCTTGTGCAGGGCGTAAAAGTCGGGATGTTCCAGAATCAGGCGGGGCCGCGTCCCGGACGGGCCCGGCTCAGCCTCCACGGGCAAAGAGCTGTTCGGCCCCCAGGCGGCGCACCATGCCGCGCACCACCGCGCCCGCGTGCTGGGCCACCTGCGGGAAGAAGGTGGGGTAATCCACCCGGGCCTCGTGGTCGGCAGTGTCGCTGATGGCCCGGATCACCACGAAGGGCACCCCCGCTGCCGCGCAGACTTGCGCCACAGCCGCGCCTTCCATCTCGGCACAGTGGGCACCGTAAGCCTGCAGGCGGGCCGAGCCCTCGGCCGAGGCGATGAACTGGTCCCCGCTGGCAATACGGCCCTCGTACACCTGCACGGCGCTGACCGCTTCGGCGGCCGTCAGGGCCAGGTCACGCATATGCACGTCGGCCGCCCAGCTGGCCGGTTCACCGGGAATGGTGCCCAGGTCGTAGCCCAGCGGCGTCACGTCCACGTCGTGCTGAATCAGGTCGGTGCTGACCACCAGGTCGCCCACCTTCATGGCCGGGTGAACGCCGCCGGCCACGCCGGTAAAGATCACGCTGGTGGCGCCCTGGAGCAGCAGCACGGTGGCGGTCTTGGCCGCGTTGACCTTGCCGATTCCGCCCTGGGTCAGCATCACCGGCACGCCTTCGAGCTGGCCACGGTAAAGGGTCACGCCCAGCACCGTGTCCTCGGTCGCTTCTTCGAGCAGGTTTCGCAGCAGGCCGATCTCTTCGTCCATGGCGCCAATGATCGCTATCATGGCCCACAGTGTACCTGGGCCGGGAGGCCCCCGGCGCCGGGGCCTATGATGGGGTATGGCTTCCGATTCCCAGAGTCCCCACCGCTTCGACGCCCTGCACGCCGAAAACATCCGGCATCCCCTCAGCCTGAAATGGACGGCCTACCCCGCCGAAGCCCTGCCGCTGTGGGTGGCCGACATGGACCTGCCGGTGTCGGAGGAACTGCGCCTTGCCCTGGAAGAACGGCTGCGTGCCCCACTGGGCTACAGCCCCACCGGCAGCCCCGACAGCCGGCTGCGGCAGCTGCTGATTCGCCGTCTGGCCGAGCAGGGCGTGCCGGACCTGAGCGGCGAGGGAATCCGGCTGATGCCCTCGGTGGTACAGGGCCTCTACGCGGCGGTGGCCACATTCACGGCGCCCGGCGAAGGGGTGGTGGCGCTGACGCCCACCTACCCGCCCTTTCACATGGCGGTGCAGAATCAGGGCCGGGTGTGGCACAGCGCACCGCTGCTGGACGACGGCCAGAGCTGGCAGATTGACTGGGAAGCGCTGGAGCTGGCGCTGACCCCGGACACCCGGCTGCTGCTGCTGTGCCATCCCCATAACCCCACCGGCCGCGTCTGGACTGCCGAGGAGCTGACCCGGCTGGCCGAAGTGGCGCAGCGGCACGACCTGATCGTCTGTTCGGACGAGCTGCACGCCGACCTGCGCTACCCCGGCTCGCCCGAGTTCCGGTCCTTCGCCTCGCTGCCGGCGGCTGCCGACCGCACCCTGGTGCTGACCGGTCCCGGCAAAAGCTACAACATCGCCGGCATCGGTTCGGGAGCCATGATGAGCCGCACCCCGGAACTGCTGGCGCGGGTGCAGAGCGCCGTGGGCGGGTTGCTGGGACAGGTTTCGGCCTTTAACGTGAGCGCCTGGGAACTGGCCCTGACCCACGCTCAGCCCTGGCTGGCTGAGGTGCTGGCATACCTGCACGGCAACCGCGAACTGGTCAGCGAGTGGGCTGCCCGCGAACCGCTGGTGCGGTTTTACCCCCCCGAAGCCACCTACCTGGCCTGGCTGGACTTGCGGGCCCATCCCCAGGCCCAGCGAATGCAGGGTTACCTGATTAAGCAGGGCGTGGCCCTGAACGACGGCGCCACCTTTACCATCCCACAGGAAGCCGAGCTCTACCAGGGCTTTGTGCGGCTGAATTTCGCCACCTCGCGCCCAGTGCTGCGTGAGGCGCTGGAGCGGCTGAGCCGGGCGCTGGCCCAGTAACTCCCGGCTCCCGCAGCCGGGCAGAAGGTCAACAGGTACACTGGAGGGTGAAGAGCGCCCGGTCACCCGGCCGGCGGCGCTGTGCCCCACCTCTCCCCCACCATGTTCAGATTCCTGCCTCCCTTGCTGGCCGCCCTGGCCTTCAACCTGCCGGCCGCTGCGGCCGCGCAGACCGCTGTTCCTTCTCTTCCCTCCCTGGCAGCAAGCGAGCCTTCCCCGGCGATTCCGGCACAAGCGGCCGAGGCCTGGCACGGCACCATTGCCCAAAGAGGCCGGCAGGTGCCGGTGGGCCTGAACCTGCAAGGGGACAACCTGCAAGGGGACAGCGCCGAGCTGTGGCTGCCCGACCAGGGCATCCGGGGCGCGGCGGTGCGGGTCGTGAGCGACCCGGCCGGGGGGGCGTTCAGCGTTCAGCTGGAACACTGGCCGGGCCAGCCCCGGCTGCAACTGACCCGCAGCGGCACGGGCGCGGCCACCGTGCTGAGCGGCACCTTTCAGCAAGGCGGCTTCAGCTCGCCGCTGACACTCTGGCGCGGCGTGGTGACGCTACCGGCCCGGCCGCAGGAGCCACGCCCGCCACTGCCCTACCGCTCCCAGGAGGTCACGGTATGGGGCGCAGGGGCCACGGCGCTGCGCGGCACCCTGACCCTGCCGGCCGGGCCAGGGCCGTTTCCGGCGGCCTTGCTGCTCAGCGGCAGTGGCCCGCAGGACCGGGACTCCACCCTGCACGGCCACCGGCCTTTTCTGGTGCTGGCCGACCGGCTGACCCGACAGGGGTTTGCGGTGCTGCGGCTGGATGACCGCGGCACCGGGCGCTCGGGCGGCGACCTGTACAACTCACGCTACAGCGACCTGAGCGGCGACGCGCAGGCGGCAGTGGATTTTTTACGCGGGCTGCGTACCGTGCAGGCCGACCGGGTGGGCTTGATCGGGCATTCCGAAGGCGGCTGGGTGGCAGCCCAGGCTGCGCAGCGCCTCAGTCCGCCGCCGGCTTTTCTGGTGCTGCTGGGCAGCCCGGCGGTGCCGGGGAGCGAGTTGCTGGACCTGCAACTGCGGGCACAGCTTCAGGCACAGGGGCTGGGAGAGGCCGAGATTGAAGCGCGGGCGGCCGCCCAGGCCGAAGCGCTGGCCGGGCATCACGCCAGCCTGCTGACCGCGCCCCTACCCAGCAGCGAAATCGAGCAGGCTTGGCTGCACTCACGGGCGTTTGTGCAGTCACCCTATCTACAGGACTTTCTGGCCTATGACCCGCGCCCAGCACTGCGGGCGAACCGGGTACCCACCGTACCCACCCTGGCCGTCTTCGGGTCACATGACCTGCAGGTGCCTCCGGTGGCCGGCGCCGGCCCGCTGCGCAGGCTGCTGAGCGGCCCCCGCAGCGAGGTTCACGAGCTGAGCGGCCTCAACCACCTGCTGCAACCGGCCCGCAGCGGCCTGCCACAGGAATATGCCCAGATTCCCACCACGCTGGACCCGGCCGCCCTGGACCTGATCGGTCGCTGGTTGCAGCAGGCTGTGCGCTGAACCGCAATGCCATGCCGGGCGCCATACTTCCCGGGTGGCAGCCACGCCCACAGCTGGCCGCCCCTGAGCAGCTGCTGGAAAGGCTGGTGGGAAACGGTAGAATCTGGCACCTCTAAAAGGGGGCTGGGTGGGAAATGGTGGGCAAGCGGGGAAAAGGGTTGCTACACTGTCGGCAGCTGGGGCGCCCTGCCCCACCCGGCCTGGCTGAACTGGAGAAGACAGAAGACGTGCCTTACGGCGAATACCACTACAACCTTGACGACAAGGGCCGGCTGGTGCTGCCAGCGCCTTTTCGTGAGTTCGTGGAGGACGGTCTGATTCTGACCCGGGGAATGGAAGGGTGCCTGTATGTCTTTCCGCTGCCCGGGTGGCGCCGGGTGGAGCAGCAACTGGAAGGCCTGCCTATCACCGACGCCGGCTCAAGGGCGTTCGTGCGGTTCTTTTACTCAGGGGCCTTCAAGGGCCGGCTGGACGGACAGTCGCGCATCAGTGTGCCCCTCAGCCTGCGGCAGTTCGCCGCGCTGGACACCCAGGCCGTGGTGGTGGGCGCCCCGGGCCGGCTGGAACTCTGGAACCCGGAGCGCTGGCATGCCGCCATCGCCGGAACCTTCAGCGCCGGGGCCCTGCCCACAGGGCTACTACAGACCCTGACCGTTTGACTTTATGACCCTTCCTTTTCGCCCTCTTTCCCACCGGATGACCTCATGACCCAGGACCCCACAGCCCCCACCCCCCCCGCCGCTAACCCAGAAACCGCCACTCCGGCGCTCAGCCACCTGCCTGTCTTGCCCCAGGAAGTCCTGGAAGCGCTTCAGCCAGCGCCCGGACGCCTGATCGTGGACGGCACCCTGGGCGGCGCCGGCCACACCCGGCTGCTGCTGGAACGCGGCGCCGAGGTGATCGGTATTGACCAGGACCCTTACGCGCTGGAGCGGGTCCAGGCGGAAAACCTGCCGGGCCTGCGGACCCTGCGCGGCAACTTCCGCGATATGCCGGCGCTGCTGGCAGGGGCCGGCATTACGCAGGTGGACGGTATCCTGCTGGATATCGGGGTGAGTTCCTTTCAGCTGGACGACGCCGAGCGCGGATTTTCCTACCACAGCGAAGCGGCGCTGAATATGCGAATGAGTCAGAGTGGACCCAGCGCCGCCGACTTGGTCAACCGGCTGGAGGAAGCCGAGCTGGCCGCCCTGATTTACGAGTACGGCGAGGAAAAGCACTCGCGCCGGCTGGCCCGCGCCATCGTGGCGGCCCGGCAGAGCGCCCCGATTGAAACCACCACTGCCCTGGCCGACATCATCAAGCGGGCCTATCCGGGCTTTGCCAAAGGGATTCACCCGGCGCGGCGCACTTTTCAGGCCCTGCGAATTGCCGTGAACGACGAACTGGGCGCCCTGCGGGACGGCCTACAAGGCGCCGAGGCGCTGCTGGCCCCCGGCGGGCGCCTGGCCGTGATCTCCTTTCACTCGCTGGAAGACCGCATCGTCAAGCGCTTTTTGCTGGGCAGCTCGCGCCTGACCCCGCTGACCAAACGCCCCATCGTCGCCAGCGAGGAGGAACAGGCGGGCAACCCCCGCTCGCGCAGCGCCAAACTGCGGGTGGCTGAAGTGGCAGAGGCGCCGGCATGACGGCCCTCCCCGGGCCCGGCCAGAACCAAGGCCTCAGCGAAAGGGGCAGCGCTGAAAGTGCAGCTGCGGCGCCTCAGCCGGCCGCGCCGGCCCAAACGGCACAACCGGCCGCTGCACGGGCTCCGTCCCGCTGGCTGGACGAAACCCTGTGGCGCCGCTGGGCGCTGCGGCTGCTGAGCCTCTGGGTGCTGCTGGCCCTGCTGATGGTGGGGCTGCGGGTCAACACCGCCAGCATCCGTCCAGGGCTGCGCGACGCCATGACGGCCAAAGAGGACCTGGTCAAGCAGCGTGACGCCCTTTCTACCGAGGTGCAGTCGCTGGGCAGCGCCGGGCGAATTGCCCGCTGGGCCGAGGAAGCAGGGATGCTGCGCTTTGCCGACTCGCTCAAGCGCAGCACCGAGATTCAGGGGGTGCCCACGCCCAAAGCACCGGCCGCGCCGAGCGAAGCGCCGCTGCGGCTGAAGCTGCAATGGGGTCAGGGCGGTGGGGCGAATACGGACGCGGAGCCGGTCCCGGCAGCTGCGCCTTCAGCCACACCACAGCCCAGCCAGCCAGACCAGCCGGCCAGACCCGAACAGCCAGCCAATACTGAACAGCCGAGCGGCACCGAGCAGCCGGCGCAGTGAGCAGGGTCACCCTGCTGGCCTGTATACACGCCGGCCACCAAAGGAGAACACAAGCATGGAAGTAAAGATCCGGCAGCGGGCCCGGCTGCTCAAGACCATCGCCGCCCTGATTTTTCTGGGGCTGGCCTGGGGCTACGCTCAGCTGGAATGGTCCACCCCCAGCAGCCTCTCGCACTCGGTGGTGCAGGGCCGCGGCTCTATTCTGGCCGCCGACGGCACCGTGCTGGCCAGTTCGGTGGGCGGCGAGCGGCATTATCCGCAGGGCCCGCTGGCTGGGCAGGTGGTGGGCATGATGGGCACCCAAAAGGGCCTGGAAGGCATCGAAAATGCCTACAACCCGCAGCTTGAAAGTGGGCAAAACATCACCCTGACGCTGAATCCGCGCATCCAGGCGCAGGCCGAAGCTGCCCTGGCCCGGCGGATTCCCAAGTCGGGCGGGGACTCGGGCGCCGTGATTGTGCTGGAAACCCGGACCGGCCGCATTCTGGCCGACGCCAGCTATCCGCCGTTTGACCCCAACCACTGGCGCGACTACCAGCCCAGCGACTGGCGCAACCGGCCACTGCTGGACGTGTTTGAGCCGGGGTCGCCTATCAAGGGCCTGACGGTGGCCGCCGCGCTGAACGAGGGCGCGCTGACGCCCGAAACCGTATTCGACACCCCGATGCGGCGCTATGTGGGCGACAAATCTTCGGGCAGCACCATCGGAGACGCCGTGCAGCACCCGGCGAAGCTGACCACCACCGGCGTCCTGCGCTATTCCAGCAACGTGGGGATTTCGCATGTCGTGGAGCGGCTGCCCGGCACCAAACTGCGCGACTACCTGCTGGCTTACGGCTACGGCACCGACGTGGATCTGGGCCCGGTCCGCACCGAAACCGGCGTTCTTCAGAACGAGAACAAGTGGGATCCATTGGTCAGGACCACCAGCGGCTTCGGGCAGGGCATGAGCGGCACCACCCTGCAGCTGGCGGCCGCCTACAACGTGCTGGCCAACGACGGCCTGTACATTCCGCCCAAGCTGGTGGAAGGCAGCGAGTACGGGCAGCGGCGCGAGGTGCTGACCCACCCGCAGGCGCGGCAGATCAAGCCGATGCTGCAAACGGCGCTGGAAGGCATTCACCACGCCGCCGGCATCAACGGCTACAGCTGCGCCGGCAAGACCGGCACCGCCCAGATGGCCGGCGACGATGGCCGCTACATGAAAGGCCAGTACAACTCCACTTATGCCGGCTTCTGCCAGACGGTCGACCCCCGCATCACCATCGCGGTGATGGTGCACGGCGCCAAGGAGGCCAGCGGGGTGTACCAGGGCTCGACGCTGGCCGCCCCCATCTTCCAGGAGGTATCGGCAGGCATCATTTCGATGTGGGGCCTGCCGCCCGAGGAGCTGCCCGACGGCTATTCGGTGGGCAACCCGGCCGCGGTGCAGCGAGCGCAGGAGGAAGGTGGCAGCACAGCAGCTACCGCGACAGACAGCGCAGCTACCGAGGGCACAGCGGCAGAACCTGCGACCCCGGCAGAAAATGCGCCAGCAGCCCCCGCCAGCGACGGTGAGAACACAGCTCCAGCCGACACTGATGAGACTGTGCCCGCCACGGCCAGCGGTGCGGCCGGGGAGTGACCGCCGGCTGCTTCCGGACCTGGGCTCAGAGGTCCAGGGGCAGAGGTCCAGAGCCGGAAGTTCAGAGTAGCCCCCAGGCGGCGCAATGCCGTACACTGAAGCCGTGATTCTCTCTGCCCTACGGCATCCAGGACCCCGCGACTAGCCCTACCGCTCAGCCGCCGGGTCCCGCCTGTTTGTCAGGGCGGGATTTTTTTTATTCAGGTGCCTCTCAGGAACTGCACAGGAGCCAACCATGACCAGACCAGACATCCAAGAACCCCGGCCCGAACGCTATAACCCCCACGTCACCGAGAAAAAGTGGCAGGCCCGCTGGCAGGAAAGCGGCCTCTACACCTTCGACCCAAAGGCCGCTGGCGAGAAGCACTACGCGCTGACCATGTTTCCCTATCCCAGCGGAAACTTGCATATTGGGCACTGGTACGCCAACGTGGCGCCCGACGCCCACGCCCGCTGGATGCGGATGCGCGGCTACAACGTGCTGTTCCCGATGGCCTTCGACTCGTTTGGGCTGCCGGCCGAGAACGCCGCCATCAAACGCGGTATCAACCCGCGCACCTGGACCTACGACAACATCGCACACATGAAGGGCCAGTTCGGGCGAATGGGCACCATGATCGACTGGACCCGCAGTTTCGCCACCTCGGACCCGGAATACTACCGCTGGAACCAGTGGTTCTTTACCCAGTTCTTCAAGCGCGGCCTGGCCTACAAGAAAGGCGGCCTGGTCAACTGGTGCCCCAAGGACCAGACTGTGCTGGCCAACGAGCAGGTGGTGGGCGGCTGCTGCGAGCGCTGCGGCACCCCGGTGGAGCGGCGCAACCTCAGCCAGTGGTATCTGAAAATCACCGACTACGCCGAGCAGCTGCTGGACTTCAGCGCCACCGACATGCCCGAGCGCGTGCGGCTGATGCAGACCAACTGGATCGGCAAGTCGGTGGGTGCGGAAGTGACCTTCGGCACGCCGGCCGGCCCCGAAACCGTGTTCACCACCCGCCCCGACACGCTGATGGGCGCCAGCTTCATGGTGCTGGCCCCCGAGCATGCCAAGGTCAGCGAACTGACGACCGATGAGCAGCGGGCAGCGGTGGAAGCCTACGTGGCCGCTGCCGGCCGCAAGACCGACGTGGAACGCCAGCAGGAAGGCGAGAAAACCGGCGTCTGGACCGGCGCCTATGCCACCCACCCCATCAGCGGTGAGCAGCTGCCCATCTGGGTGGCCGATTACGTGCTGGTCACTTACGGCACCGGCTCGATCATGGCGGTGCCGGCGCACGACGAACGCGACTTCGCCTTTGCCAAGAAGTTCGGGCTGCCTATCCGCGAGGTGATCCGCCCTGAAGGCGGCGCTCCGCTGGACGTGGACGGCGACGAAGCCTACACCGGCGAAGGCGTCATCGTGAACTCCGGCGAGTTCGACGGCCTGCCCGGCGGCAAGGCCAGCATCGCGCAGGTGGTGGCCCGCTTGGAAGAGCTGGGCATTGCCCGCGCCAAGACCACCTACCGCCTGCGCGACTGGCTGGTGGGCCGCCAGCGCTACTGGGGCACGCCCATTCCCATCATTCACTGCGAGAAGTGTGGCCCGCAGCCGGTACCGGACGAGCAGCTGCCGGTGCGGTTGCCGGACGATGTGGAATTTACCCCCACCGGCCAGAGCCCGCTGAAACTGGACCGCGAGTGGGTGCAGACCACCTGCCCCAACTGCGGTGGCTCCGCCGAGCGCGATACCGACACCATGGATACCTTCGTGGATTCCAGCTGGTACATGTACCGTTACCTGTCGCCCGACTATGACGGCGGCCCCTTCGACCCGGCCCGTGAATTTCTGATGCCGGTGGACCTGTATACCGGCGGCATCGAACACGCCATTTTGCACCTGCTGTACAGCCGGTTCTGGACCAAGGTGATGCACGACATGGGCCTGACCGAGCGGACCGAGCCGTTTGCGCGGGTGCGCAACCAGGGCATGGTGCTGGGCGAAGACGGCGAGAAGATGTCCAAGTCGCGCGGCAACGTGGTGGACCCCGACGATCTGGTGGCCGAGTACGGCGCCGACACGGTCCGCACCTACCTGATGTTTATCGCGCCCTGGGAAATGGGCGGCCCCTGGGACCCGCAGGGCATCAACGGCCCCGCCAAGTGGCTGGGCCGGGTATGGACGCTGTTCTTCGGTGGTCAGCCGTCCGGCCCACATGAGAACATGACCGAAGCGGACCTGCGCTTTGCGGTGCATTCCACCCTCAAGAAGGTGGACGGCGACTTTGAGCGGATGAGCTTCAACACCATCATCGCCGCGCTGATGGAACTGACCAACGTGCTGGTCAAGGCCGGCCGCTCTGACCTGTACGGCACGCCCGCCTGGGAAGAAGCCCTGAACATCTTCAACCTGATGCTGGCGCCGGTCGTGCCGCACATCGCCGAGGAAGTCTGGCATGAGCGCGGCAGCCAGGAAAACAGTGATCAGAGAGGCAGCGTACACACCCAGCCCTGGCCGCAGGTGGACGAAACGGCGGCCGTGCGCGACACGGTGACCATCGGCGTGCAGGTGACCGGCAAGATGCGCGGCCAGATCGAGATCAGCCAGACGGCCAGCCAGGAAGACGCCCTGGCCGCCGCCAGCGCCGACGCCAACATCGCCAAGTTCTGGGAAGACAAGCAGATCGTCAAGGTGATCTATGTACCGGGCCGGATCCTGAATATCGTGGCGAAGTAACATCCGGGCAACCGCGCCGGTTCCCCTTCATGGGTGCCGGCGTTCTGTGTTGTTGGCCGGCCTTAAGGGCTTCTTCGCAAAAGTCCGGAATGGCGCTTGCCTCCTGATGCCGTCCCGGAAGCCGGGCTAGGGTGACGCCCGTATGCAACTGAAACCACAGGACGCTTCCCTGCCCACCATCGACGATCTTCAGGCCCTGCTGGTCGACCTCGACGGCACCCTGGTCGGTTCCAACGACGCCCACGCCCGCGCCTGGGTGCAGTCGCTGGCCGACCAGGGCATCGCCCGCGAGGAGAGCGAGGTGCGGCCCCTGATCGGCATGGGCGGCGACCAGCTGGTGCCCGAACTGACCGGCGAAAGTGACCAGAGCGAGCTGGGCAAGACGCTGACTCAGGGCTGGCAGGACCATTTCAAGCCGATGATCGCTGACCTGCCGGTGCTGCCGGGTGCCCGGGCTCTACTGGAATGGGCCCGGGAGCAGGGCCTACCGGTGGTGCTGGCCTCCAGTGGCGAGGACGAAATCGTGGACGCCTTACTGGACCACGCCGGCCTGAGCAACCTGATCAGCCAGCGGGTGCGGTCCGACGAGGCCGAAGCCAGCAAACCCGAACCCGATATTCTCCAGGCCGCGCTGGACAAGGCCGGCCTTCGCCCGGACCAGACGCTCTTTGTGGGTGACACCCGCTTCGACGCCGAAGCTGCAGCCAAGGCCGGCGTGCCGTGCGTGTTGCTGCGGGCCGGTGGCTCTCCCGACCTGGAAGGCGCCGCTTACGTGCTGGACGACGCCAATCTTCTGGTAGAGAAGCTGCGGGCCGCCGCTCAGAACTGACGCCCCAGCCTCAGCCGGGGTGGGGGTGGTTCAGCAGCCTGACAGCGCCCGGCAGCACTTCGGCCCGCAGCCAGGAGTGGGCGCCTTTCAGGTCACCGTCCACATGCAGCTGCACCGGGTGTTGCCAGTGCAACTCGGCAACTCGCCCGGCGGCGTAACGCACCGCCGGGTGGCCCAGATGCCGCCCGGCCCGCACCTGAGCAATTAGCGCAGGAATCTGCCGGCGCTGAATTTCGCCGGCCACCAGCAGATTAAGCTGGCCGTCGAACACGTCAGAGTGAGGGCTGAACTGAAAGCCGCCGCCCACCGAACTGGCATTCATCACCGAGCACAGCAACGTGAGCCCACTAGCCAGCGGCTGACCGTCCAGCTCGGCCAGGCAAGGATGCAGCGTCAGTTGCTGGAGTGTCGCCAGCGCAGCCCAGAGGTAACGCAAGGTGCCCTGTGTCCAAGCCGGTGCCAGCGGCAGATTGGCCGTCAGCTGAGCGTCAAATCCCATGCCTACCCCGTTGAGCGAGTAGGCTTCTCCAGCGGCTTGCCCGGCAGCGCCGTAGCGGATCCGCAGGGCATCGGCGGCACGGGGCGGCTGGTTCAAGCCGTCCAGAGCAGCGCGGTACTGGCCGGTTTTCAGGCCCAAGAACCCGGCAAAGTCGTTGCCGGTGCCCAGCGGCAGCAAGAGCAGGGGCCGCCGCTGTTCAATCACAGCCGGCAGGACCGCCGCCGCCGTGCCGTCTCCGCCGACTGCCGCTACTGCCCAGCCGGCGGGCAAGGCCTGCACGGCAGCCAGCGCCTCGGCCGGGCCAGCACTCTCAATCAGCCGGAATTCCAGCTTGCGGGCTTTCAGCTCGGCCTGCAGGCGGGGCCAGGCGCGCTCGGCGCGGCCCAGTCCGGCGCGGCGGTTCAGCACCACGGCCAGCGGGGGCGGACCGGCCCACAGTTCAGTGCTGGGGGCCGTCTGACCCGCCGTCACTGCCCGGGCGTCCAGTCGGCGGGGCGTTGGTCCAGCCCGAAGTGCCAGGCCACCGCCTGAGCGATGCGGCCGGCAGCTTTGCCGTCACCATAAGGATTCACCGCCCGGCGCATCGCTTCCAGCTCGGGGCCACCTCGTAGCAACTCGCGGCCCAGCGCCAGAATCTGGGCCGGATCAGTCCCGACCAGCCGCAGCACACCGGCCTCCACGCCCTCGGGTCGCTCGGTCACGTCGCGCAGCACTGCCACCGGGACCTTCAGCGCCGCGCCTTCTTCCTGCAACCCCCCGGAATCGGTCAGCAACAGGTCGCTGGCGGCCATCAGCGGGGCCATCTCGGCGTAGTCCAGCGGCTCGGTCAGGATAAAGTTCGGCAGGCCTTCCAGCGCCGGGCGCACCGCCTCCTGCACCGCCGGGTTCAGATGCACCGGATAGATGAAGGTGTGCCCAGGATGCTCGGCTGCCAGGGTCGCCAGGGCCTGCGCCATCTCGCGCATATGCGGCAGGTTCTCGCGGCGGTGCATGGTCACGGTAACCAGCTGCTGCCCATGCGACTTCAGGGCCTGCCATTCGGGGCGCAGCGGCAGGCGGCCGGCCACCTCGCGCACCGCGTCCACCGCTGTCTGGCCGGTCACAAAAATGCCTTCCGGCGCCTTGCCTTCGCGCAGCAGATTGGCGCGGCTGGCGGCAGTCGGGGCAAAATCCAGCGCCGAGAGCACGCCGGTCAGGCGCCGGTTGGCCTCCTCGGGAAAGGGAGCCTGCAGGTCGCCCGAACGCAGGCCCGCTTCCACATGACCCACCGGAACGCCCTCATAAAAAGCACTCAACGCCACGCAGAAACTGGTGGAGGTGTCCCCGTGAACCAGCACCATATCGGCGCCCAGCTCACGCAGCCGCTCGCCGGCCTGTGGCACGATTTTGCCGGTCAGCCTGGCCAGGGTCTGACGGTCGGTCATCACCTCCAGGTCCAGGTCAGCGCGCAGACCAAACACGCTCATGGCACTGTCCAGCATCTCGCGCTGCTGCCCGGTCGACAGAATCAGGGCCTCAAGGTCACCGCGCTGCTGCAGCGCCCGGTACACCGGGGCCATCTTGGTGGCTTCGGGGCGAGTGCCGAACGCCAGCACAACGCGGGGCTTCTGGTGAGCGGTCATCAGTGCTTCTCCTTCTGGTCTGCCTGCGTAGTTTGTTGCTGGGCGATTCCTTGCTGAGCCGGGTTCTGGCCAGCCGCCGACACCGCAGCTGCGCTGGCCTGCTCGCGGCGGTAAGCCAGCACCCGCACCGAAGCCACCAGCGCCAGCATCGCTATGATGCCCAGTCCGGTCACCATGATGGGCACCGGCTGCACGCCCTGCACGGCCATGCCCAGCAGGCCGAACACCAGCGCCACGCCCCAGAGGGTCAGCGCCGTCTTGCGGGCACTGGCGGTGCGGGCCAGCACCCGGTGGTGAATATGGGTCTTGTCGGGGTGGGCCAGCGGGTTGCGAATGCCGCGGGCCAGCCGGCCCAGCACCACCTGGGTGGTGTCCACGATGGGCAGCGCCAGCACCAGCAGCGGCAGCAGCACACTGGCTGAGGCGGTGGCCGTCACGGTGCCCAGCAGGCTGACTGCCGCCAGGGTAAAGCCCAGCAGGGTGCTGCCGGCGTCGCCCATGATGATGCGGCTGGGGTTGAAGTTGTAGCGCAGGTATCCCAGGGTCGAGCCGGCCAGGCCCGCCAGCAGGATGACAGCCGCCGCCCGGTCAGGAAACTGCGCCGCCGTGACCAGCAGCACCACGCTGGCGATAAAGGCCACGCCGCCCACCACGCCGTCCACCCCGTCCAGCAGGTTGACGGCGTTGGTCAGGCCCACGATCCACAGCCAGGTGGTCAGGATGCTCAGCGGCCCGTTGGGACCGTCCGGTACCACGCTGAGAAAGGGAATCGCGTTGAAGTCGATCATCAGGCCATTGACCATCAGCAGGGCGGCGGCCAGAGTCTGCACCAGCAACCGCACCAGCGGCGAGAGCCCGAATTGATCGTCAATAAAGCCCACCAGCACCAGCCAGGAGCCGCCCAGCAGGATAGCCAGCACCTGGATGTTCACCTCCTGAATGATGATGGGCCGCAGCGCCCAGGCCACCACCAGGCTCACCACGAAGCCGGCGAAAATGGCCAAACCGCCGGCATTGGCCAGCGGGCGGACATTCAGCCGCCTTTCGTTGGGCTGGTCGGCCCAGCCTTTTCCCAGGGCAAAGCGCAGCAGACGCGGAATAAAGGCCCAGGTAAAGACCAGGGCCGTGACGAACGTCAGGATGACGCTGAGAAAGCCGCGCCCGAAGGGGTCTGCAATACCCAGATCACCCGCTATGCTCTGCAATGTTTCCAGCATGTCCAGCCCCTTACTTGGTGCCGTAGATCCGGTCGCCGGCGTCTCCCAGGCCCGGCACGATATAGCCGTGGTCGTTGAGGCCCTGATCCACGGCGGCCGTCAGGATGTCCACGTCAGGATGGGCCTCCTGCACCACGGCGAGGCCTTCCGGAGCCGCCAGAATGCACATCAGGGTGATGCGCTCGGCGCCCATTTCCTTGAGTTTGTCGATGGCGGCCACTGCGCTGCCGCCGGTCGCCAGCATTGGGTCGGTCAGGAAGACCCGGCGGCTGCCGATGTCCTCGGGCAATTTGGAATAGTAAGCCACCGGCTGCAGGGTTTCGGGGTCGCGGTACATACCGATATGCCCCACCTTGGCCGCCGGAATCAGGTCGGTGATCGCCTCGGTCATGACCAGCCCGGCGCGCAAAATGGCGACCAGCGCCAGCTTCTTGCCGCTGAGCATGGGGAATTCTCCGCTCTGAACCGGAGTGGAAAACTGCACCGGCACCGTTTCCAGGTCGCGCATGGCCTCGTAAGCCAGCAGCAGGCTGAGTTCGCCGGCCAGTTCACGGAATTCCTTGACCCCGGTGCGCTCGTCGCGCATCAGGGAGAGTTTGTGCTTGATCAGGGGGTGCTCTACGACAGTCAGCATTTGGCCCCTACCATAGCGCCTTCCCTGCCCCGTCCGGCGGCTGCCCGCTTTCCCGGCGCCTCAGTAGTGGCCTCCGGTCCGCTTCTCGCTCAGGTCGATCTTGCCGCTGAAATTGTTGTATTCCACCTGCAGGTGGTAAAACCCCGGCTGACCGCCGGCCATCACCCGGATTTCCCAGGGCCGCCCCGGCACGCAGGCTGCGCTCTGCTGCACAGCACCATTGGCGCCCAGCATGTAGAAGTTGGCGCTGCCCTTGGTGGCCAAGCAGGTGCCCTCCACCCCCACCCGGTTGCCTTCTTCACTGGTGCGGAAGGTGTAGAGGCTCTTGCCCTTGGCGGCATACATCTGGGTGGGCATCATGGTAACCGCTCCCAGCCGCAGACCGACCGTGAAATAAAGACCGCCGACAATCAGCGCCAACACCGCGAGGACAACCTGCATGAGGCCCAGTCTAAGCGATGGCCGGCCCAGGCCCCAGCAAAGATGAGGTTCAGGGCCTGGCCGGGTTCAGAGGGCCCGCTTCAGCTGCGGCCGGGTTGCTACAGCAGCAACACCAGTAGCACCACCGTCAGCGCCAGCGAGGGCAGCTGCTCACGGGCCTGCCCCAGCCGCACCGCCCGCCAGGCCTGCAGCGCTAGCCGCAGGCCCAGCAGAGCTGCGACCGCCTCCACCGGCGGCATAGGGCCGCCCAGCACCGGAGACAGCAGGCCCAGCCCGGCCGCCAGCAACAGCACTGCGCTGATTTGCCACAGCAGGTCGGGACCCGGTGCCGGGACGGAAGGCTCCTGTTCCTGGGGCAACCGGGGTGGTTGCGAGGGCGAGGCCGCCACGCCTCAGTCCTGCACTTCCTGGCCTTGTTGCTGCGGTTCCTGTGCCGGCGCCGCCTCGGCCAGTTCCAGCACCAGGGCGCTGAGAGGCGGCAGGTTCAGCGACATCCGGGCCGGCTGACCCAGCAGCGGTTCCTCCCAGGCGCGGGGGTCACCCACCTCGTGGCTCCAGCCGCCGAAGCGGCCCTCGTCGGTGTTGAGGAGATAACGGTACTGCCCGGCCTGCGGCACCGGCAGGTGATAATTCTGGCGGTACACCGGCGTCATGTTCAGCACCACCACGCAGGACTGCCCGCTCTGCTGGTCCAAGCGGCGATACACGAAGACACTGTTCTCGGCGTCGTCGCCGTTCAGCCACTCCTGGCCGGCCGGTTCGACATCGTCCGCGTACCAGTCGCGGCGCTCGCTGTAGAGGCGGTTCAGCTCACGCACCAGTTCGGCCATGCCGGCGTGGTCGGGCCAGGCAGCCTTTTCCCAGGGCAGTGCCACGTCATGGTTCCATTCCTGCGAATGGGCGAATTCCTGGCCCATGAACAGCAGTTTCTTGCCGGGCGTGGTCCACATGTAGCCGTAAAAGGCGCGCAGGTTAGCCCGCTGCTGCTCCCAGTCGCCGGGGGCCTTAAGCACCAGCGGCTTCTTGCCGTGCACCACCTCGTCGTGACTGATGGCCAGCACGAAATGCTCGGTGCTGCGGTACACGTTAAAGAAAGTGATCTTGTGGTGCTCGTAGCGGCGGAACAGCGGGTCGGTGCCCAGGTAGGCCAGCGAATCATTCATCCAGCCCATCGCCCATTTGTAATCGAAGCCTAGGCCCTGCGGCACCGGGTGGGTCACGCCGGGGAAGGCAGTGCTTTCCTCGGCCACCATCATGCAGCCGGGGGCCATCTGGTGCACCACCTCATTCAGCCGCCGCAGGAAAGCGATGGCCTCCAGGTTTTCCCGGCCACCGTGAATGTTGGGCACCCATTCAGTGCGCGAGAAATCCAGATACAGCATCGAGGCCACCGCGTCCACCCGCAGGCCGTCGAGGTGGAAATCTTGCAGCCAGCGCAGCGCCGAGCCGATCAGGAACATGACGACCTCGTTGCGGCCGTAGTCGAAAATGTAGGTGTTCCAGTCGAAGTGAAAACCCTTGCGCGGGTCGGCGTATTCGTACAGCGGCGCGCCGTCGTAGCGGGCCAGGGCGTGGTCATCGGTCGGGAAGTGCCCCGGTACCCAGTCCAGCAGCACGCCGATGCCGCGGCCGTGCAGGTAATCTACCAGATACTTGAAGTCTTCCGGAGTACCGTGGCGCGCCGCCGGGGCGTAGTAGCCGGTCACCTGATAACCCCAGGAGCCGTAGAAAGGGTGAGCCATCGCGCCCATCAGCTCCACATGGGTAAAGCCCATCTGCTCCACATAATCGGCCAGCTGGTGCGCCAGTTCGCGGTAGCCCAGCGGCCGGCCCTGGTCGTCCAGCCGCCAGGAGCCTACGTGTACCTCGTAGATGCTGACCGGGCCGTCCCGGCGGGCGCTGCGCTGCGCCATCCATTCGGCGTCCTGCCACCGGTAGTCATCGGTCCAGATGATGCTGGCGGTGGCGGGCGGTTCCTCGAACGCGCGGGCGAAGGGGTCAATGCGGTCCACCGTGCGCCCGTCGGCGCCCTGGATGCGGAACTTGTACAGCTGCCCGGCCTGTGCGCCCGGCACGAAGGTGCCCCAGTAGCCCAGGTCCAGCCGGTCCAGCGGGTGGCTTTCCTGCCAGCCGTTGAAGTCCCCGACCACGTGAATGCCCTGAGCCTGCGGCGCCCAGACGGCGAAGCGCACGCCGGCCACGCCGCCTTCGGTCACCGGGTGAGCGCCCAGCAGGTGGTCGGGCCGCACCAGATCAGCGCCGGCCAGCTTTTGCAGGAATTCGTGGTTCAGCGGCAGCGGAAAGGGGGTAGCGGCAGAATCCTGACTCGACATACCGGCCAGTCTAGGCCCGGCAGCCAGGGGGGGTAAGCAGGCTAAAGGCTGCCGTAATCCGGCCCCCGCACCCGCGGCGTGGGGGCGGCAGTGGCCTAGCGGCGGCCGCCCACCCGCCAGCCTTCTTCGGAAATGCCGGCCTGGGTATTGACCGCCCGCGCCATCACAAACAGCAGGTCCGAGAGGCGATTGAGGTAAATCTGCGCGGCATGGTTGTACTCTTCCAGCTCGCCCAGGCGAATCGTCTCGCGCTCGGCGCGGCGGGCCACGGCGCGGGCCAGCTGCAGGTGTGCGGCCGCCAGGGTGCCGCCGGGATGCACGAACCCGGTAAACGGCGGCGCCGACTCCTGGTAACGGTCGATCATCGCTTCCAGGGTGGTCACATCCTCGTCGTCCATTCGCACCAGCTTGTCCTGATAGCGGCTGCCGGAGCGGGTCGCCAGGTCGGCACCCAGGTCGAACAGAGCATTTTGCAGATATTCGAGGTCGTGGTCCAGCGCCTGCCACTCCTGTGGCTGCTGTCCCTGCCCTTCTCCCTGCTGACCTGCTTGGTAGCGCAGGGCCGCCCGCGCCACTCCCAGCAGGCTGTTGAGTTCATCTACCGTGCCGTAGGCTTCCACCCGCGGGTGCGCCTTGCTGACCCGGTCGGTGCCGTACAGGCCGGTTTCACCTTTATCGCCGGTCTTGGTATACAGTTTCATCTTCTTTCCACCATAGGCGAAATGGCACCGGATGCGGGCGGCAGATAAGAATCTTTATAGACGGTGTCCTGGCAGATTACTCTGCGGTATGACTGCTTCAGCTTTCGCTGCCCCGCCGGCCGGCTGGGCCCCCGACCATCTGGTATTCGCCGCGGCCGACCTGGCCTCGGGCCAAGCCTGGCTGGAAGCGCAGCTGGGCGTGCCGCTGCAGCCGGGCGGGCAACACCCCCGCTTCGGCACCCACAACCGGCTGCTGGGCCTCAGCCTTGCCGGCAACAGCCGCTGCTACCTGGAAGTGATCGCCGCCGACCCGGCTGCCCCGGCACCGACCACGCCGCGCTGGTTCGAGCTGGATACTCCGGCCATGCAGGCGCGCATTGCCGGGCGGCCACGCCTGATTCACTGGGTGGCCGCCGTGCCCTCGCTGGCCGGGCATCCCGCGGCCATACCACTGACCCGGGGCCAGAGCCGCTGGCAGCTGACGGTGCCGCCGGACGGCTCGCTGCCCGGCGGTGGTCCCGAACCCAGCCTGATTGCCTGGGACACCCCTTCGCCGGCGCAGACTCTGCCAGACAGCGGCGTCTGCCTGGAAAGGCTGGAACTGTGCGGCCCACGCCCCGAGCGCCTGCACCCCTGGGCCGGGACCGAGCACGGCGCAGTCATCACGGTGCAGCCAGCGCCCCAGCCGGGCCTGCAGGCCACCTTTGGGACACCGGAAGGCCCGGTAACGCTGGACTGACCCGGAGCCTCAAAGTGCCCGGCGTGGGGGCCTGGGCCGGTGCAGCAGGGCGGCAGCCACCAGTCCGCCGATAAAGCCAAAGAGGTGGCCCTCGAAGGAGATGCGCGGATCGGTCGGCAGAATGCCCCAGAGGATGCCGCCGTACAGCACAGCCGCAATCACGGCCACCGCGATGGCCGCCGGGGTGCGTTCCCACCAGCCCACCCCCAGCAGGTAGGCGAAGTACCCGAAAATCAGGATGCTGGCGCCCAAATGCACGCTGCCGCCGCGCCCAAACAGCCAGATCAGGGTGCCGCCCACCACGGCAATAATCAGCGTGGCGGCCAGAAAGCGGCCCACCGACCGCACCGCCGACATAAAGGCCAGGGTTGCCAGCGGCGCGGTGTTGGCGATCAGGTGGCCCCAGCCGCCGTGCAAAAAAGGCGCGGTGAGCACATGCCACCAGGTGCCCGGCTGGCGCGGCCGGATGCCCAGACTGTCCAGGTGCAGGCCCGGCAGCAGATGGTCCACGATTTCCTGCACCCAGATCAGGCCCACCAGCAGCGCAGTAACCAGCGCGGCCGACAGGGCACGGGGGCGCTGCGGCTGCGGCGCCTGGGGCGGCACCGAGAAAGGGCGCGGGCGAACGGGAGAGGAAAAGCGGCTCACCCGCCCAGTCTAGGCAGTGCCGGGCGGCGCATCCTGAGCGGGGCCTTTAGAGGGCAGTGCCTTCTTTCAGTTCGCCCAGCCTTCCAGCGGCCAGGGTGGTGGGACTCCTTTCCTTGCCGCGCGCCGGCGGCCTATGCTCTGTTAACGCTAGACTTTGCAGCCGATCCTTGGAGGCGCTGAGCCCGGAGCCACCGACCTGGAAGAGTCGACCTGAAGTCACTGGCTCAGAACCGTTTCCGGCTGCCTTTCTCTCTTTCCATACCTGTTCCTCCCCCTTGCCACCCTTTAACCCGGACATGACATCCTGACGCTGCCTGTGGCCCTGCTGGCCGCTTTCTCCCGGCAGACGGGCCCATTTTCTCCGGACTGGACTTGGACTTTTTTCTGACTATGACCTATACCTCTGCTTCTTCCCGTCCCGACCGCCTGACCCCTTTGCTGGGCTGGGCCACGGTCCTCAGCCTACTGGCGACCCTCGCGCTGGGGCTCGGTGCACCGGCCGACCAGAACCAGGGCGTGCTGGTGCGGCTGCTGTTTATCCACGTGCCTTCGGCCTGGCTGAGTTACCTGGCCTATTTCGGCACCGGACTGTTCGGGCTGCTGTATCTGCTCAAGCGTGACCTAAAGTTCGACCGCCTGGCCCTGGCCTCAGCCGAGCTGGGGGTGCTGTTTACCATCTCCACCCTGGTGGGTGGCATGCTGTGGGCCAAACCCACCTGGGGTGCCTACTGGGTGTGGGACGCCCGGCTGACCACCACCGCTCTGAGCCTGGTGATTTACGGCGGTTACCTGCTGATCCGCAGCCTGACCGACGACCGCGACCGCCGCGCCCGGGTGGCCGCCGTGATCGGCCTGATGGGCACCCTCTACGTGCCGGTCAATTACATGGCGGTGGAATGGTGGCGCGGCGTGCACCAGACCCAGACTCTCAAGCTGCTGGGCAACCCTGATTTTGCCGCTTCGCCCATTTACGGCTGGATTCTGACGGTAGGCGTCGTCGCTTTTACCTTCATGTATCTGTATCTACTGCGGGTGCGCGCTAAAGTGGCCGAGCTGGCCGACGCCCGTGAGGAAGACGAGCTGCTGGCCGAGCTGCCTGCGGCCCAGGACCTGGAGGTGGCCCGTGGAGCATCCTGAACACGTCATCTATGTGGTGACCGTCTATATCGTGACTTTCGGTCTGCTGGCCGGCTACCTGCTGTGGCTGTGGCGGCAATTCCGGGCCGAGAAAAAGTGGGCCCAGGAACGCGCCCTGCGGCATGCCCCGCAGCCAGAGCCGGGCCACATCCCCCCGCCTTCCGAATCCCTGAGGTGATGCCATGACCCAATCCAATGCTTCTACGCCGCTGCCCCGCGCCCGCCGCCGCCGCCGCAACCCCCTGCCCTCCCTGCTGGGCGGCGGGGCGCTGCTGACATTGGCCGGCGTGCTGGCCTTCGGGTCGCTGGGCCAGAGCCTGGAATATTTCAAGACCCCCAGTGAATATCAGCAGGCCCAGGCCCAGTTGCAGGGCCGGCCGCTGCGCCTGGGCGGGCTGGTGCAGCACGCGCACTACAACCCCCAGACCCTGGAACTCACTTTTGACCTGACCGACGGCAGCGTGACTTACCCGGTGCACTACACCGGCGCCGTCAGCGACATGTTCAAAGAGGGTCAGGGCGCCATTGTGCGTGGCCGCTTTGACGACCAGTCCGGCGGTGTCTTCCAGGCCACCGAACTGATCGTCAAGCACTCGGAAGAATACCGGGTACCGCAGAATCAGGCCGATATCGACCAGCTGAAAGTGCTGCTGGGCAAAGACGAGAAGTCGGGCAAATAGTGGACCTGTTCAGCTGGTACGCCCTCAGTTTTTCCCAGAGTCCGCTGGCACTGCTGGGGCAACTTAGCCTGCTGCTGGCGCTGCTGTTCGGCGTCGGCGGGCTGTGGCAGGCCGTGGTGGGCGGGCGCACCGGCGACCCGCGCGCCACTCAGAGCGCCTCGCGCGCCATCGTGGCCGTCTTCGGGTTCGTTACCATCAGCATCGGCGCGCTGCTGACCGCCATGATCGGCAGCGACTTCAGCGTGCGCTACGTGGCCGAGCACTCCATGAGCACCAGCCCGCTGTGGATCCGCACCGCCGGGCTGTGGGGCGCGCTGGAAGGCTCGATCATGCTGTGGCTGTGGTTGCTGTCGCTCTACGCCCTGATTCTGACCCGCACCGCCCGGCGTGATGCGCTGCGGCCCTGGGTCTTCGGGGCGATGCTGTTCAGCCTGCTGTTTTTCCTGGGGGTCTGCACCACCATCGCCAGTCCCTTTACCCCGCTGGCAACCATTCCGGCGCAGGGTGCGGGGCCCAACCCGGCGCTGCAAAACCACTGGATGATGGCGGTTCACCCGGTGCTGCTGTACCTGGGCTTTGTGGGTCTGTCGGTGCCGTTCGCCTACGCGGTCGCCGCGCTGATTACCGGGCGGCTTTCGGAACACTGGGTCAGCACGGTGCGGCGCTGGACCCTGGTGGCCTGGGGTTTTCTGACCCTGGGCATCGTTTCGGGCGGCTGGTGGAGCTACGAAACCCTGGGCTGGGGCGGTTACTGGGCCTGGGACCCGGTGGAAAACGCCTCCTTTATTCCCTGGCTGCTGACCACCGCCTTCCTGCACTCCATCCAGATTCAGGAGCGCCGCGGCCTGATGAAAGGCTGGAATGTCTGGCTGATCGTGCTGGCCTACGCCAGTACGGTGCTGGGCACCTTCCTGAACCGCTCGGGCATCGTGCAGAGTGTGCACGCTTTTGCCGGCGGGCCGGTGGGCGGCGTGTTTTTCGGCTTCTTGGCGGTGCTGCTGCTGGGTGGCATCGCGCTGACTGCCTGGCGCACGCCCCGGCTGCGTGACCAGGGCGAACTGCCCGGCGTGGTCAGCCGCGAAGGGGCTTTCCTGGCCGGCAACTGGCTGTTTCTGGTGTTCGCCTTTATGGTGACGCTGGGCACCCTCTTCCCCACCTTGATCGAGGCCACCCAGGGCCACCGCGACACCTCGGTGGGTGCGCCCTTTTACAACGCGTTTGCGGTGCCGCTCAGCCTGGGGCTGCTGCTGCTGATGGGCATCGGCCCGCTGCTGCCCTGGCGCCGCGCAGAAGGTGCCTCGCTGTGGCAGGCGCTACGGCCCCTGCTGATCGCCGGCGGAGTAGCGGCCCTGGTTGCCGCGGCGCTGGGCATTCGCCATCCCGGTGTGCTGGCCACCATCGCCCTGGCTGCCTATAACCTGGTCGGCCTAGGCCTGCTGATTGCCCGGCAGTGGCAGGAACGTCAGGCCGCTGGCCTGGGCGGGAGCTTCGTGGGCCTGATCGGTTCGCAGCCACGGCGCTACGGGGCTTATCTGGCCCACATCGGGCTGGTGATGGTGGCGCTGGGCATCGTGTTCTCCACGGTGTACCGCCAAGACGCCCAGGCCACGCTCAATCTGAACCAACCCAAGACGCTGCTGCACGAACAATTGGAGCTGACCGGCACCCGCGCGGCGCAGCGCAGCGACGGCCACGCTCTGATCGCCGACGTGCGGATTGACGGCCGGCCCTTTGAAGCCCGGATGAACTTTTACCAGCAGGCCGGCAACATGGCTTTTCCTGCGCCGGCCGTACGCTACAGCTTCCTGGGCGACACCTACTTGGTGGTTACCGCTTTCGACGAAAAAAGCCAGTGGGCCAGCGTGCGCCTGATCGAAAGCCCGCTGATCGCCTGGCTGTGGTGGGGCACCGCCGTGATGATGCTGGGCACCGGGATTTCCCTGGTTTCGCCCCGCCGGCCGCGCCTGCCGGAACCGGCTGCGGCGCGCCCTGGCCTGCATCCCGCGCCCGCCGCCGATTAATCTCCTTCCCCCAACACCCCGCCTTCCCCTGAAAGGACTGTCATGACCCAACCTGCCCCGCACGACCCCGCTTCCAGCACCGGCACGCCTCAGTCCGGCCCGGCCTGGAAAAAATGGCTGCCCCCGCTGCTGGCTTTCGGGCTGGTGGCGGCGCTGGGCGCGGCGTTGTTCTCGCCCAGCCGCAACGAGACGGCCGGCGGGCCGCTGGTGGGCAAACCGGCCCCCGACTTTCAGCTGGTGAGCCTGGACGGCTCCAAGGTCAGCCTCAGCGAACTGCGCGGCCGCCCGGTGGTCCTGAACTTCTGGGCCTCTTGGTGTGGGCCCTGCCGCGGGGAAGCGCCGCTGTTCCGCGAACTCAGCGAAAAGCAGGGCAGCGGGGGGCTGGCGGTGGTGGGTGTTCTGTTCGAGGAAAAGAAAGAGCAGAATGCCCGCGACTTCATCAAGGAATACGCGCTGGCCTATCCCAACCTGCGCGACCCCAACCTGAACACCGCTATCGATTACGGCGTGGCCGCCATTCCCGAGACATTTTTTATCGATAAAGACGGCGTGATTCGTTACAAGGACAAAGGTGGCCTGGACCGCGAACGCCTCAACACCGGCCTGAAGACCATTGGCGTGGAGCCGCTGTGAATTGCGGTACACGTCCCTTGCGGAGCCTGCTGCTGGCCGCCCTGTTGGGGCTGGGCGCGCCGGCCCTGGCCGCTGCGCCGGCGGCCCCGGCGCTGTCAGCGCAGCAACAGGCCCGGGTCGAGAAATTGCAGGACACCCTGCGCTGCCCCATCTGCACCGGCGAATCCATCAGCGAAAGCTCCAATGACATCAGCCGCGAGATGCGCGCTGAGGTGGCGCGGCTGGTGGCGCAGGGCGAGAGTGACCGGCAGATTTACGACCATTTCGCCTCACGCTACGGGCAGTTCGTGTTGCTGGACCCGCCCAAGCAGGGGGCCAATCTGGTGCTGTGGGCCGGGCCACTGCTGGCACTGGGTGCCGGCGCCTGGTGGCTGCTGAGTACCCTGAAAGGCCGCGCCGGTACGGCACCGGCAACCATTACAGCCCAGGACAGCCCGGCGGCCGAGGACCCCGACCTGCAACCCTATCTGGAACAGGTTCAGCGTGACCTGGCGCAGCCGGCCCCGCACCACACCCAAGACCGGAGCGGCCCAACATGAGCATTGCCCTGATGCTGCTGCTTTTGCTGATGCTGCTGGCCGCGCTGGCCCTGGTGGTGCTGCCCTTTGCCCGGCCGGTCCAGGACCCGCTGGCAGGCCGCCGCAGCGAGCTGGAAGCGCAGCGAGATGACCTCTATGCTCAGCTGCGCGCCCTCCCCGACACGGCCGAGAATGATCTGGCCCGGCTGTCGCTGGAAGGCCGCGCCGCGCGGATACTGCGCCAGCTGGACGAACTGCCGGCGGCGCCCCCGGTTCCAGAGCGCCAGGGCCGGTCGGCCCGGCTGGCCCGCTGGGGCTGGGGTGCTGCCCTGGCGCTGACCCTGGCCGGTGCCCTGACCATCTTCCCCGTCTGGCAGAAACTGGGCATCGGTGAGGCCGAAGCCACCCAGGTGACGGCGGCACAGCAACTCCCGGGCCTGCGGACAGCAGCCCAGGCTCAGCACACCACGGCGGGCTATAATGCTTGGGGCGACGCCGCCTTTGAACAGGGCAGCTACACCGAGGCGCTGCGAGCCTACACAGACTCGCTCAAGCTGGACCCCCGCCAGCCGCAACCGCTGCGCCGCCTGGGCACCTTGCTGCTGAACCGCGAGAGCATGGGTGGTCAGCCACTCAGTGCGGAAGAAGCCGGGCAGGCTTTCGCCCTGATCCGCACAGCGGCGCAGCTGGCCCCCAAGGACCCCGAATCCCAACTGCTGCTCGGCTACGCGCTGGTCAAATTCGGAGCCGACAAAGAAGCTTTGGCAGCGCTGGAACGCTACCGTGAGCTGGACCCCCAGGGCCGCGACGCCGACGAACTGATCAGCTCAATCCGCAGTTCCCAGAACTCGTCCAGTCCGGCGCTGGCCATCTACTCGGCCAGCTGCGCCAGCTGCCACGGCCCAGCCGGCAACGGCGGCCTGGGGCCATCGCTGCGCGAATCCACGCTGACTCGCAGTGCCATGACGCAGGTCATCACAAAGGGCCAGGGAGCCATGCCCGCTTTCCCCGAACTCAAGGGCAAGAAGCTGGACGTTCTGCTGGACCTACTGGCCGAGTGGCAGCCGGGGGGCCAGGACAAGAGCGCCCCAGCCGGCAATCCGGCCAGCCCAGCCCGCGATCCTCGGGACCAGGGCAACAACGAAAGCGCCGGCAGCTTGAGTGGCAACGGCAAAGACCGCAGCGGCCAGCCCGCGGAAGTGCCCTCTTCGAATGCAGCGCCGTCCCAGGGGCAGGCGGGAGCGGGGCAGCCATGAGCGAGGCGGCTTCTCCCCCTCCAGCTCCAGAACCGCCCCGCCGCTTCCGGCAGATCAGCCGACGCACCCTGCTCAGTTATTGGTGGGCAGTGCCGGTGGCCGGGACCCTGGGCACGTTCGGCTGGCTGGGGCTGCGCGCCGGCCGCATCCTGACCCGCAAGAAGACGCCTGGAGAACCGGCTTTCGTGGCCGGCTCGCGTCAGGCTATTGCCCGCGTCAGCGATCTGGCAGCCGACTGGGACAGCCTGGAATTCACCTATCAGGGCGCACCGGCGGTCCTCTTACGGCTTCCAAAACCGACCCTGGGCGGGCTCAGCATTGGGGACCAGCATTTCGCTGCTTTCTCGCGGCGCTGCACTCACCAGGGCTGCCCGGTGGTGGTGGTGCGCGACCTGGAAATTCTGGCACTAGCCTACAACTACCGCACACCCGAAGGGCAGCATCCACAGCTGGGTTGCCCTTGCCACTACTCAGTGTTTGATCCTCTCAAGGCCGGTGAGGCGGTCTTCGGGCCGGCCACCCTGCCGCTGGCCCGGATTGCGCTTTCCAGTCAGGAGGGTCAACTCTTCGCCAGCGGAACGGAACAGGAATAACAGAGCAGAGTTTGTTGTGTGATCCGGAACTTTTTTAAAGCTGACGGCCAGCTGATGCTTTGCTGTCAATTCCCCAAGATAGGGGAAGGTGCGCAAGTATTTTCCTGGGGGCTTAAGGGATGCTATACTAGAGGTGCAGTGAGACGACCCTATACGGTGCCATGCACTGAGCAGGACCTTACCTTTTGAGGATTTAAGTTTATTTCTCACGTTCCCATGAGAATGCCGCTTTAGGGTACTGCTTAGGCACCGGCCGGGCTGGCAAGTAACGATACTTCCAAACCGGCTGTGCACAAGGAGAAAGTTATGCGTAAAACCATTATTGCGGCCACCCTGGCCATGACCGTTGGTGCTGCTGGCGCCCAGGCCGGTGGCGGCTATGCCGATAACACCCAGTACGTTGCTCCCACCACGACCACCACTGCTGCTCCTGTGAGCGGCTCCGTGGTGCTGACCGACGTGCCTGCCGGTCACTGGGCCCGCGACGCCGTCGAAGCTATCGTCAAGGCCGGTCTGATCCAGGGCTTCCCTGACGGCACATTCCGTGGCAACGAAAACCTGACCCGTTACCAGGCTGCCATGATTTTCCACCGTCTGCTGCAGAGCGGCGCGCTGAGCAACTCCAACGTCAGCGACCAGGATCTGCTGGTCATCACCCGTGGCATGCAGGAAGTCAGCACCGAGCTGGCCGCCATCAGCAGCCGCCTGACCGATGTGGAACGCCTGACCGTTGAGCAGCAGGCCCGTCTGGATTCGATCGAATCCGCTATCAACAATATGGGCAACACCGGCGACAACAGCGCTCTGATGAGCCGCATTGACGCTCTGGAAGCCCGTATCGCTCAGCTGGAAGGTGCTAACGCCACCGCTCCTGCTCCTGTGACCCCGGCTCCTGTGGTGCCCAGCGATAACACCGATAACGGTGACATCGTGATCGGTACCCCCGACACCACCGTGACCCCTGCAACCAAGAACATGTACGTGGGCATTGGTGGCGGTTACTACCCCAACAGCACCAACTACACCCCTACCAAGACCGAAGGCTGCATGAACACTCTGGGTAATGTCAGCCTGGGCAAGAACAACACCAACGCTAACAAAGCCAATGATCGCGTGAACTACTGCGGTAGCTTCTTCGGTACCGTGGGCAGCAGCAACCTGTACGGCCCGGTGGGTGGCCGCGTGAACGTGGAATACATCCCCGGTCGCGATAATGCCATCGCTGCTGACGTGAACGCCACCACTGGCTTCGACTTTGGTGCGGTTCAGCCTTACGCCGGCGCTGGTGTAGGTGTGGTGTACGCCAACAAGGCCGGCACCCCTGCCAACAGCAACACCGTCAAGAACTCCACCGACATCTACGGTAACCTGCTGGGCGGCGCTGACATCAAGGTGACCCCTAATGTAGGCGTGTTCGCTGAAGCCAATGGCAAGTACTTCTTCAGCGGCAACACCAGCGTGGCTCAGACCTCCGCTGGCGGCGACGGCAAGGGCCTGGGCTTCGGTGCCCGCGCCGGCTTCAAGCTGTTCTTCTAAGCCTCACTTCCATAAAAAAGTCCCCCAGAAATGGGGGCTTTTTTTATTCTTGGAACCTCTATCTTCTGCGGAAAGGTTCCTCTTGTCGTTGCTGCTGGACAGCCTCACTGTAAAGCTGCATCAAGGCTTTAGAGAGTAATTCTGGGTTGTGGTTGACCAGGGGAGCTGCTTGCTTATCTAGTAAAGGGGCATAACGTAGGCGGCTTTGCAGATACTGCTGACGGCTCCCAAGTGCTAACGGTTCGGCACCTTCTCGGGCATAGTGCTCTGTCATACCGGGCAGTAAGGGCTGATCATTCAGCAGCAGCCAGTCGGGCGCCCGGCCCAGATGCCTGGCAATCACCTGGAAATGATCACTCAGACTGAGTCCATCAGTCTCGCCGGGTTCGGTCATCAGACTGGCTACATAGACAAACGGAGCAGGAGAACGTCGGAGTGCTTCGCCCACTCCAGGCACCAGCAAGGCCGGCAGAATACTGGTGAAAAGGCTTCCTGGCCCCAGCACAATCAGTTCCGCTTCTGCGATAGCGGCCAGCACTTCTGGGACTGCGGGAAGGTCTGGGGGATCCAGCATGACCTGCTGCACTGTGGCCGCACCCAGTTCATCTGCCAGCCGACTTTCTCCCCGGACCCGCCGGCCGTCACTGAGCTGGGCTACCAGAGTAGTTGGCACCGTGGTCGCTGGATAAACCTTGCCCTGCATCTGCAAAATCTCGTGCAGGTCACCCAGGGCCGGCGCCAGGCCACCACGTTCTTCGCTGAGGGTGGCCAGCAGCAGGTTCCCAAAGGTATGCCCTTCTAAGCCCTCACCACGCCCGAAACGGTGGAGTAACAGCTGACTGAGCGCCGGGTGCGTGGACAGCGCAGCGTAGCAATCAGTCAAGTCACCGGGGGCGATCATGTTCAGGCTCTGGCGGAGTTGTCCGCTGGAGCCCCCATCATCCGCTACGGTGACCACAGCGGTCAGGTTACTGCTGTAGTATTTGAGCCCCCGTAGCAGATTGGAGAGGCCAGTGCCGCCACCGACCGCCACGATTCTCGGTCCACGGCTCAGAGCGTGCTGTACATACATTTCCTGCGCTGCGTGGCGTGGCTCCATCCCGGCGGCCCTAAGTAGGGTACGATTCATTTGCAGGATGCTGTAGCCGCCCAGCAGCAGCGCAGCCAGCAGCAGCACCAGCCCCAACACCCACGGCAGGGAAATCCCCGGCAGCAGCCAGAGCTGCAGCTGATAGATCGTTCCAGAAATCACGCCACGCAGAGGGCCCATCCAGGCAAAAGCCAGCAGCCCGAATGCTCCCAGGACCGACGCCAGCACAAACAGGAACATCCAGCGCTTGACGCGCAACCCCGGGGTCATCCAGCGGCGCAGGCGGTCAAGCCAGCCGGCAGAACCGGCCATTTTCTGCGGGCCGTTTCGAGCCGGATTGCCTACTGGCTCGGGAGGCCGGGCCGGGAGACCCGGCAAGCGGTTTTGCCTCATGGGACAGTCCCCCCAGCACCCTCACCCAACGGCGCCTCCACAACACTGGGCATATCCCGGTGCAGAATCAATTCAGGGTTCAGGTCGGTCAGCTCGCGGGCCAGCCGCTCGGTGACAGCCACTGAGCGGTGCTGCCCGCCGGTGCAACCGATACCCACCGAGTAGCCATGCCGGCCGGTCCGCTCAGCCCGCTCGGCCGCAGCTGCCACAAATGTCTTGAGCTGCTGATAAAACTCTTCGGCGTCCTGGGTAGCAAAAACGTGAGCGGCCACCTGCGGGTCCAGCCCCGTCAGCGGCCGCAGCTCTGGCAAGTAATAGGGATTAGGCAGACTGCGGACATCCAGTACCAAGTCCACGTCACGGGGTGGTGCGTGCTTGAAGCCAAAGCTCATCAGCCGCAGCTCGAAGCGTTGGTCAGTCTTGAGCAGGCCCGCCACCCGCTGTGACAGCTCCGGCACCGTCAGGTCGGTGGTGTCTATGACAGTATCTGCCAGTGCCCGCAGCGAAGCCAGCAGCTCACGCTCGCGGGCAAAGTCCAGCAGCAGGTTCTCTCCCAGGGGATGTTCGCGGCGCGAGAGGTTATAGCGCCGCAGCAGCACTTCGTCGTCCGCTTCGAGAAAAACCATCCGGATGTCCGGCGCCCGGAGCGACAGCCCACCGAAGCTGTCGTCCAGGTCATGCAGGAAAGCGCGGGTGCGTGCATCGGTGCTGACCGCCACATCCAGGATGCCCTGCGCCTGCGTCAGCTCGTACATGTGCTGCCACAGGGCTGGCGGCAGGTTGTCGGTAATCAGGTAGCCGGAATCTTCCAGCGTCCTGAGCAGAGAACTCTTGCCACTTCCCGACAGACCCGACACGATGACGAACGGCATGGGCCGAGTCTAGCGCGCGGGCCGCCGGAGGCTTGGCTCAGGCCGGCTGCAGGTTGGCGAACTTGACCAGCAGTTTCTTGTTGCCCACGCTGGCAAAGTGGACCGTCACCTCCTGCTTGTCACCCACGCCGGCCACCGCCAGCACCTGTCCTTCCCCAAATTTGGGATGCCGCACCTTTTCGCCGCCCCGGTAAGCCATCGCGCCGGTCAAGGGGCTGGTGTTCTTGACGGCGGCCGGCTGCGGCACAGCGCTGGGACGGAAATCCTTCCAGCTTTTCTGGCGGTAATCCACCGGCTGCCCAAAGGCATTCCAGGTCTCGAAATCCTGGCCGATCTCCTCCAGGAAGCGGCTGTCCTCGGCAGCGTTGGTGCGGCCGTATTGCATCCGGTTCTCGGCGGCGGTCAGGAACAGCCGCTCCATCGCGCGGGTGATGCCCACGTAAAAAAGCCGCCGCTCTTCCTCAATGCCGCCGCGTTCGTTCAGTGAATTGCGGCTGGGCAGCAGGCCCTCCTCTACTCCCACGATAAACACCACCGGGAATTCCAGACCCTTAGCGTTGTGCAGCGTCATCAGGGTGACGGCATCTTCCGGCACGCCCTTGTTCTCTTGCTGCGCCCGCATGTCGTCCACGCTGGCGACCAGGGCGGCGTCGTCCAGAAAATCCCCGATGGTGCCCTGGTTTTCCTGTGACCACTCCTCGGCCGCGCTGATCAGTTCTTCCAGGTTCTCCAGCCGCATCTGGCCCTCAGTGCCTTCCTGGCGCAGCATGTCCAGGTAACCACTGGTTTCCATCACGAAGCGCAGGAAAGGAGCTGGCTCGTAGTTGTCGGCGGCCTCACTCATGGCAGCCATCAGGGCGGCGAACTCGGTAGCCTTGGCGGCGCCGCGCTCCAGAATGCCGTCGTGTTCGGCGCGGGCACATGCTTCCAAGACCGAAGTGCCGTTGGCCTGCGCCCAGTTCAGCAGCCGGGTCAGCGAGCTGTCACCAATCCCGCGGCGCGGCCGGCCGATAATCCGGCGCAGCGCCACATCGTCGGCGGGGTTCAGGGCCAGCCGGGCATAGGCCAGAATGTCCCTGATCTCGCGGCGGTCATAGAAGCCCACGCCGCCCACGATCCGTGCCGGAATACCCACCCGCCGCAGCGATTCTTCAATCACCCGCGACTGGGCGTTGGTGCGGTAGAGAATCGCCATATGGGCAAAGTCACGGCCCTCGCCGTGCAGGCGGGTCAGCCAGTCGGCCACGAAATCGCCCTCGCCACGGTGGTCGGAAGCGCGGTGAAACACCACCGGGTGCTCGCCTTCCTTGACCGGGCGCAAGGTTTTTTCCAGACGCTCGGAGTTGTTCTCGATCAGGTGATTGGCCGCCGTCAGCACATTGGCGCTGGAGCGGTAATTGCTTTCCAGGCGGTACACCTTGGCGTCCGGATAGTCCTTCTGGAAGTCGAGGATGTTCTGGATATCCGCCCCACGGAAGCGGTAGATGCTCTGGTCGGGGTCGCCCACCACCAGCAGGTTGCGGTCGCGCGAGGCCAGCAGCCGGGTCAGTTCGTACTGGGCCTTATTGGTGTCCTGATACTCGTCCACATGGATAAAGCGGGCGCGGTTCTGCACCTTTTCCAGCACGGCCGGCACCTCCTGAAACAGCCGCACCGTCTCGGTAATCAGGTCCCCGAAGTCAATGGCGTTCTGAGCCTTCTTGCGGGCCTCGTACTGCCGGTAAGTTTCGGCCACCAGCTCGCGGGGCAGTCCGGCCAGATACGGCTCGCCGCTTCTTTCCAGGTGGGCCGGCGTTTCCAGGTTGCTCTTGGCCCGGTCGATTACGCCGCGCACCGCCCGCAGGTTGGTGTCTGGCCCGAAGCCCGACATCGAGCCGGTGATTTCCTTGAGAATATCCAATTGGTCGTCATCGTCGTAAATCACGAAGCCGCGCCGCAGGCCGATATGCTCGCCGTAAGAGCGCAGAATCCTCACCCCGGCCGAGTGAAAAGTGCTCATCCACAGCCGCTCGGCGCCCGGCACCAGCCGGCTGGCCCGTTCGCGCATCTCGGCGGCGGCCTTATTGGTAAATGTCACCGCCAGAATCTCGCCGGGATGGACACTGTAATGGTCAATCAGATGGGCGATGCGGTAAATCAGGGTGCGGGTCTTGCCGCTGCCCGCGCCCGCAATCACCAGCGCGGGGCCGGTAAAGTGATCGGCCGCTTCCGCCTGCTGTTCGTTGAGCTGCGAGAGAAGATCAAGGTCCTGGGGGGGAGCGTCAGCTTTCACGCGGGCCAGTGTAACAGCGCCGGCCTGCGGCAACCGTGGGCTGCGGGCCAGGCGAGGGCAAGTGAGGGCAGAGGCAGAGCAGGAGCGCTGGCCCGCGCCTTGCTGCTGCCCAGCCTCGTGGACATCCCTAACAGCTTGATTTATACTGGGTTGTTAGCCCGCCGACAGGCGGGATTTTACCAGCTTGAGCCTTCTGGCGCCCCGGCTCCAGAAACAAGCGCCCTGCTGGGAGCAGCGCTCCGGGAACGGAGTTCTGCGAAAGGAGTTTTGACATGGCTAAAGACGGACCCCGCATGATCATCAAGATGGAAAGCACCGCCGGCACGGGCTTTTACTACACCACCACCAAGAACCGCCGCAACACCCAGGAAAAGCTGGAGCTGCGCAAGTACGATCCTGTAGCCAAGAAGCACGTCACCTTCAAAGAGAAAAAGGTCTGATTCCCGGCTCCGGCTCGCTGCTTTCCGTCTGTTTCAGGCAGGAAGCCAGCGGGCTGCCGGCGAGGTGAGTGAATGAATCTGAGCCAGTATCTACAGGAATCACGCGAGGAACTCAGCCGCGTCAGCTGGCCGACCCGCGCGCAGGTATGGGAAGGAACCCAGGCGGTGCTGCTGTTTCTGGTGGCGCTGACCATTATCGTCTACCTGATGGACCTGCTCTTCACCACTTTGATTCAGGCGGTGTTGTTATGAGTATTGAATGGTACGCGGTCCACACCTATATCGGCCAGGAAGACCGGGTTGAGCAGAACCTGATGGAACGCGCCCGCAAACTGGGCATGTACGGCACCAAGATTTTCCAGGTCCTGCAGCCGAGCGAACGCGCCGTGGAGCTCAAAGAGGGCGGCAAGAAAGAAACCGTGGAGCGCAAGCTGTTCCCCGGTTATGTCTTCGTGCAGATGGATATCGAAGACGATGACGCCCCCGGCGAGCTGGGCGAATCCTGGGAAGTGGTCCGCAATACCAATGGCGTGACCGGCTTCGTGGGTACGGCCACCTACCCGGTTCCCCTCTCGCCCGACGAGGTGCAGCGCCTGCTGGTCTCGGTCGGTGTGGGCACCGCACCCAAGGTCGAAACGCCCAAGGTCCAGATCGACGTCAAACCCGGCGATATGGTCAAGGTGCAGAGCGGACCGTTCGCCGATTTCAATGGCGTGGTCAGCGAAGTGAACGCGGCGCAGGCCAAGGTCAAGGTGCTGGTCAGCATCTTCGGCCGCGAAACGCCAGTCGAACTGGATTTCGCACAAGTCAGCAAGTAAGGTCCTGGGCCCCGTGCCCGGCCGGCTCTTGCACCCGGCCCCCCGGGCTGGCATACTAAAAAAGTTGCTGCCTTGCGCAGCACTTAGCGCCAGCACCCCAAGGACATGAGCAGGCGTCACGGGGGAGCTAAGGAGGAGATATGAAGAAAGTTTTAGGGATTGTCAAGCTGCAACTTCCCGCAGGGAAGGCCACTCCGGCCCCTCCCGTGGGTCCCGCGCTCGGTCAGTACGGCGCCAACATCATGGAGTTCGCCAAGGCGTTCAACGCCCAGACCGCCGATAAGGGTGACGCGATCATCCCCGTGGAAATCACCATCTACGCGGACCGCTCGTTCACCTTCATCACCAAGACCCCTCCCATGAGCTACCTGATCCGCAAGGCCGCTGGCCTGGCGAAGGGAAGCGGCGAGCCCAACAAGAACAAAGTGGGCAAGCTGAACTGGGATCAGGTTCTGGAAATTGCCCAGACCAAGCTGCCCGACCTGAACGCCGGTTCGGTCGAAGCCGCTGCCAACACCGTGGCCGGCACTGCCCGCTCCATGGGCGTGACCATCGAAGGAGGCCCCAATGCCTAAGCATGGTAAGCGTTACCGCGCCCTGAAAGACAAGGTGGACCGCAGCCGGCAGTACCCCATCAGCGAAGCCGCCGGTCTGGTTAAGGAACTGGCCAACGCCAAGTTCGACGAAACCGTGGAAGTGCACTTCCGCCTGGGCATTGACCCCCGCAAGAGCGACCAGAGCGTGCGCGGCACCGTGGCCCTGCCTCACGGCACCGGCCGTGACGTGCGCGTGGCCGTGATCACCCGTGGCGACAACGTGGCCGCTGCTGAAGCTGCCGGTGCCGACGTGGTGGGCAGCGAAGACCTGATCGACCGCATCGCGGGTGGCTTCATGGACTTCGACGCCGTGGTGGCTACCCCCGATATGATGGCCCAGGTTGGCCAGAAGCTGGCCCGTCTGCTGGGCCCGCGTGGTCTGCTGCCTAACCCCAAGAGCGGCACCGTCGGTACCAACGTGGAAGAAATGGTGCGCGGTCTGAAGACCGGCCGCATCGAATTCCGCAACGACAAGACCGGCGTGATTCACGCTCCGATCGGCAAGGCCAGCTTCGAAGCCGACGCCCTGGCGGCCAACTACACCGCCCTGGTGCGTGCTCTGGAAGCCGCCCGTCCCGGCGCGACCAAGGGGATTTTCCTGCGCAGCGCCTACCTGACAAGCACCATGGGCCCCAGTGTTCAGCTGAGCCTCAGTGCCGCTGCTCAGGCCCAGGGCTGAGCCTTCCTCTTTTCCTTTTTGCCTGAATAACGGCACCCCGGTGCGAACAGCACCTCTTCAATTTCGGCACCGTAGACAGCGGGGACCCTTGCCAGGTTTAAATATCCCGCCGAGATGCCAGGTGCTCGCACCTGGACCTACCCGCTGCACATTGCAGCGCACCCATCCCAAGCGAAGGAGGTCAACATGGCCAATGAGCGTAACCAAAAAAGCCTGAGTGACCTGCAGCAGAGCCTGACTGGCGTGGAATCGTTCTACCTGGTGGACTACCAGGGTCTGAGCGCTGGACAGCTGTCCAAACTGCGTCAGGATATCCGTGAAAAGGGCGGCCAGATGATCGTGGCCAAGAACACCCTGATTCACCTGGCCCTGCAAAGCACCGAACAGGACTTCTCCGACATTCTCGCTGGACCCAGCGCCCTGGTGCTGGCCAGTGAAGACCCCGCTGGCGTGGCCAAGGCCCTCAGTGACGTGGCCAAGGGCAACGACGCCGGCATTCCCGCTTTCAAGGGCGGCTTTGTCGAAGGCAACCGCGTAGACACTGCCGTGATCACCAAGCTGGCCTCGCTGGGCAGCAAGCAGAGCCTGCAGGCCGAAATGGTCGGCGTGCTCTCCACCCACCTGGCGACCTTCATCGGTACCCTGGAAGCCTACAAAGACAAGCTGGACGCCGAAGGCGCCGCTTCTTAATCCCCACTTTCTCAAACAAATTCATCTCTGGAGGAAACCACCATGGCATACGACAAACAAGCTCTGATCGACCAACTCAGCCAACTGACCATCATGGAACTCGCCGACCTGATCGACGGCCTGAAGGAAACCTGGGGCGTTGAAGCCGTTGTGGCTGCTGGCGGCGCTGCCGGCGGCGCTGCTGCTCCCGCTGCCGAAGAAAAAGACGAGTTCGACGTGGTGCTGGTTGATGCCGGCTCCAGCAAGATCAACGTCATTAAGGAAATCCGCGCCATCACCGGCCTGGGCCTGAAGGAAGCCAAGGATATGGCTGAAAAGGGCGGCGCCGTGAAGGAAGCCGCTTCCAAGGACGAAGCCAACAAGATCAAGGAGCAGCTGGAAGCTGCTGGTGCCAAGGTCGAACTGAAGTAAGGTTCTGCCTGCAGTACCGAGGTGCAAAAGCCCCCGCCTATGTGGTGGGGGCTTTCTCGTTGCTGACCGGCTGAATGGCCCAGGTCAGAAAGTCAAAAGAGCCGCCCCTACAAAAGCTAGGCGGCTCGGCTCTTTTCAAAATGCGGAGGTGGAATTGCCCCCGTCTCCCCCGCCGGGTTTGCTCTTAGCGGCGCAGTTGCCGGCGCAGTCGCCCAGCCAGCTCGAACCATTCGCGTTCCTGCCGGCGGTAGAGTGGGGTGGCCTCATTCTCAATCTGGAGCAGGCGGTCTACCACAGCCTGCGCCTCCTCAGGGCGGCCCTGCTGCAGCAGAAATTCGGCGTAGCGGGCACGCGGCTCCTCGGTGGTGGCGGCCTGCATGGCCTCCTGATAGCTGGCTTCGGCCCCGCTGACGTTGCCCTGCTGCGTCTGGGCTTCGGCCAGCAGGGTCAGGGCCTGGGTGCGGGTGGCTGCCGAGGTCTGCAACTCTACCTGGGTCAGCTTCTGTTCGGCCTGCGCCGGCTGTCCCTGGGCCAGATCCAGCTGGGCAGCTGCCAGCAGCACCACCGGGTCGTCGCGGTAGAGGCCGTCCAGCAAAGGTTGCAAGGTGGCCTGCGCCTCATCCAGCCGGCCGGCGCGGGTCAGCAGGTGCGCCAGCTGACTGCGGTGGGCCAGAGTGTCGCTGCGGGTCAGGGCCTGCTGCGCCTCCGTGATCTTGGTTTCCAGCGGCTTGACTGCTTCCACACCGTTCTGCATGGTCTGCCGGACAGCGCGGCGGGTGCGGGTGCCACTCCCCTGCAAGGCTGGCAGCAGTTCGGTGAACAGGTAAAACAGCGTCACAAACAGGCCGCCCTGCGAGACGAAAACCCCGAACGCCAGGAAAGCCGCCCACAGCCAGTTGCGGGTAATTAGCGCGTGAACCAGACAGATGACGTTCAGGAACAGGACGATGTTCCAGAGGAAACTGGGCAGGCCAAAGGCCCCGGTACTGGAAAAATCCATAGCGGTAGCCTAGCGGTTCTCCTGAAGCCGCGCAGTGAGCAACGCTTCCAGCCCATCTTCGTCCAAGATGGCCGTTCCCAGCTGCTGCGCCCGCTCCAGCTTGGACCCGGCGTCCTCGCCAGCCAGGAGATAGCTGGTTTTGCCGGTCACGCTGCCAGTGACCCGGGCGCCCTGGGCTTCCAGCAGGGCTTTATAGTGTTCGCGCGGCTGGCTGAGGGTGCCGGTAATCACGAAGCTGAGGCCACTCAGGGCAGTGCCGCGTTCCTGCACCGTTTCGGGTGGGCGCACTCCGGCCGCGGCCAGCCGATGTAGCAGGTTCTGCATGGCGGGGTCATGCAGGGCCGCCACCAGATTCTCGGCAATCACCTCGCCCAGCCCTGGAACGGCGGCCACTGCGGCGACGTCGGCGGCCAGCAGGCGCTCGGGTGTGCCGAATTCGGCGGCCAGTGCCTGCGATACGCGGGCGCCCACATGCTGAATGCCCAGCGCATTGATGACTCGCCACAGCGGCCGGGTCTTGCTGGCTTCCAGCTGCGCCAAGATGTTGGCTGCTTTCTTCTCGCCGCTGCGTTCCAGACCAGCCAGTTGCTCGGCGCTCAGGGCGTAGAAGTCGGCGGCGTCGTGCACCAGCCCTTCGGCCAGCAGTTGCCGGATCAGGCGCTCGCCCACACCGCGAATGTCCATCGCCTCGCGGCTGACGAAATAGCTCAGGCGCTCGAACTGCTGCGCCGGGCAAGCCGGGTTGGGGCAGTAAGTATTGGCGTCACCTTCCGAGCGGACCAGGGCATGGCCGCATTCGGGGCAGTGAGTCGGAAAGGCAAACGGCTCTGCGCTGGCCGGCCGGCGGTCGGTCAGCACCCGCATAATCTGCGGAATCACCCCGCCCGACTTGCGGACCACCACCGTGTCTCCGATGCGGAGGTCCATCTCCCGCACAAAGTCCTCGTTGTGCAGCGTGGCTTTGCTGACGGTGCTGCCCTCAATCAGGCGCGGCTCAAGGTGAGCCAGCGGGGTGATCTTGCCGGTGCGGCCCACGCCCACCGTGATGCTTTCCAGCACCGTTTCGACTTCCTCGACCGGGAATTTGTAGGCGATGGCCCAGCGGGGGGCACGGCTGGTAAAGCCGGCTTCCTCTTCCAGCCGTAGATCATCCAGCTTGATCACGGTGCCGTCGGCGTCGAAAGGCAGATCCGGGCGCTGCGCCGTCATCTCGGCGTGATAAGCCAGGGCTTCCTTCAGGTCGGCCAGCGGGCGGGAATAGGGGCTGGTCGGAAAGCCCTGGGCCGCCAGCCACTCCAGCACCTCCCACTGGGTGCAGACCGGAACGCCGTCGCGCTTGCCCAGCGCGTAAAAGATGGCCTTGAGGCCACGGCTGCGGGTGATTTCAGGGTCTTTTTGCCGCAGGGCGCCGGCTGCGCCGTTGCGAGGGTTTTTCAGCAGCGGCTCGCCCAGTTCCTCGGCGTGGGCATTGAACGCCGCGAAATCCTCGCGGGCCAGGTACACTTCGCCGCGTACCTCCAGCTCGCCTTCTAGGCCCGGCAGCTGCTGCGGCAAACCAGGAATGGTCAGCACCTGGGCCGTCACCTTTTCCCCGGTGCGGCCGTTGCCACGGGTGGCGGCCCACTGCAGCTGGCCGTCGCGGTAATACAGGTCCACGCTCAGACCGTCAATTTTTAGCTCGCCGGTGTAACGAAAGTCGGCGCCGGCCGGGTCCATGTTCAGCGAGCGGGCCAGCCGCTCCTGCCAGCCGGCCACCTCCTCATCGTTAAAGGCGTTGTCCAGGCTGGTCATCGGGGTAGGGTGCTCTACAGCCTCAAACGCGCTGCTGACCGCTCCGCCAACTGCGGCGGTGGGGCTGCCGGTCGCCGCCCAGTCGGGATGCTCTGCTTCAGCGGCCCGGACCCGCCGGGCCAGGGCGTCGTATTCGTCGTCGGGGATCTCGGGGTCGTCCTGCTCGTAGTAGGCACGGTTATGGCGCTCAAGTTCGGCGCGCTGGACAAGGTATTCCGAATGGGTCAGCGGCTGGGGCTGTGACTGTAGCTCGGCGGACATGCACTCAGCATAGCGGGCCGGGCGCCCCGGCAGCTGCGGAGCACCCGGGCAACTGCGGCTCAGTCCTCGCCAGCGTGTTTTTCCAGAATGCGTTCCTCGGTGGCGCCCAGCCGCGCCGAAGCCGGGTCGGTGGCCGTGACCACCGCCGCTGCAATCGTCACCAGAGCGGTGGCAAAGTGCAGGGACAGGGTGCCCAGGTGGCCGAGGGCCAGCGCGGCACTGACAGCGGCACCGACCAGCAGCGCCAGCATGGAGCGGTCCAGCGACGGCACGTTGATCAGCCGCGAGGCGCTGTAGCGAACCAGGGCCAGCGAAGCGAAGATGGCGCTCAGCGACCAGGCCACCAGATTCAGGTTCAGCAGGTCGTGGTGCTCGTCCTCATAGGCGATGCCGTGCCCAAAGCCCACTCCCAGCATCATGATGGCGATGGTCAGCGGCAGGTGGGCGTACATCCAGGCCATCACCGCGCTGCCGCTGGAGCGCAGGTTCGCCACCAGCACTGGCAGCGCGCGTGATTGGTCGAAATACAGCCGGAATAGCGCGATACAGGCGATCAGGGCCAGCAGCGTGGGCGCCTGATCCAGAGCCGCCATCTCCTGCTGGCGCCCACCGGCCACCGCCTCGGTCACGATGCCGCCCAGCGCGATGATTTGCAGCAGTCCCACCCGCTCGGGCAGGTGCTCGTGATGCGGCAGAGCGTCGTGGTAATAGCGCTGAGTGATCAGGGGCGTCACCACCGTTACCAGCAGGGCCAGCGCCCACAGCACCAGCGTCAGGGTGCCGGTGGTGGGAATACTCAGCAGCCACAGCACCCCCGAGAGTGCCAGCCCGGCGGCCGTCAGCTGGGCCAGCCGCGCTGCCCCCGGCTCGCTGCGGGCCAGCAGCAGGTACATGGTGACCAGGGTAAAGCGGTTAAAAGCGTAGGCGGCCGAAAACAGCCAGCCGGTGTCGTTCAGGTCGCCGCGCAGGGTCAGGCTGAGCACTCCCAGCGTCAGCAGCTCCACCAGCGTGCCCAGGCGGTAGATCCGGTGCTGGTTGCCAAAGCGCGCCAAAAAAAGGGTGTTGCCCGACCAGACGGTCCACAAGGCCGAGAACATCAGCAGGAAAATCAGGATGTTTTCCGGCGCGAAACTGTCGCCCAGCCGCTTGGCCAGCTGGTCGAAGGACGTCACGAAAATCAGGTCGAAGAACAGTTCCAGCCAGCTGACTTTCTGGTCCTCGGAAGTCAGCTGGCCACGGTTCACCGTGCCGGTATTGAGTGAAATATCCTCCTGCTCAATATCCTGGTTCTCGACATCAACGCCGTCTTTGGGGCTGTTCTGGGTCATGGGCGCTCGCCCGTGGAGCCGGCCAGGAGACGCGGAGACAGCGGCCTCATCGCAGCTGTCCCAGGCCGCGGCGAATCAGGGCGTCGGCGGTCTGTTCGGGGTCGTCGGCCAGCAGAGAAGCCACCACGGTCCGCACCTGCGCCTCGCGGAAGCCCAGTGCCAGCAGGGCGTCGGTGGCGTCGGCACCGGCGGTGCTCATCATCACCGGCTTGCCGCCGCCCTTGGCCGGCACTGCGAGGTGCGCGGGCACCTTGCCCTGCACTTCCAGAATCAGACGCTCGGCCGTTTTCTTGCCCACGCCGCTCACGCTGGAGAGCAGCTTGGCGTCGCCGTCCAGAATGCCCTGCGCCAGGGTCGGCACCGGCATGGCCGAGAGCAGCGCCAGCCCCAGCTTGGGGCCCACGCCGCTGACCCCGGTCACCAGGTCGAACAGCTGGGCGCTGTCGGCATCATGAAAGCCGAACAGCAGCTGAGCGTCCTCACGCACGATGAAGCGGGTGTGCAGCTCGGCCACCTCGCCGGTCTTGAGCCGCGCCAGGGTGGACTGTGGACAGTGGACCTCATAGCCCAGGCCCCCGGTTTGCAGAACGGCACTGCCAGGGCGCACTTCGCGCACGGTGCCCGAGATGAAAACAATCACCCCGGCATTCTAGAGAATGGCCCCCTTCCCAAAAGAGAGGCCAGCGCGCAGCAGCTGGAAACCGAAGCTTTTTATTAAGTTGCCTCTCCCTATTACTCAGAACTTGCACCTGAATAGGCGGACAAAAAGCGCTCCCAGAGCTGAAATTCTGGAAGTGTGTACAAACAGGCTTCAGGGGAGCGCGTCCGTATTTTCGCACAGCAGGTTCTGGATATTCCAGAGACGCTGTACCAACGGCGAAGCCTGGAGGCTTCGCTGCACCTCTTCCACAGTCCAGGTCAGAAGACCAAGTTCAGCCAGGCTGAAGGAGCCAGCCCCAGTGCACTGAGTCGCTTCTTCAACGTCTATGACTGGGATTCAGACCGTTGCTGGGACGAGACGCAGGACATCCAGTGGCGCATTTTGTTGGACGTAGCTCACTCCAAACGCCGACCTCGGTTGCGGCTCAGTGTGGATCTGACCACGGTGGAAAAGGTGGGAACTCAGTTGCCCTTTGTCAGTGTGTACAACGGTAGACATGGCATCCACCTGGTCGTCCTGTTTGCCGAGTATGGGGAACTGAAGTTCCCCATTTCTTACCGGGTCTACCAGGGCAAGCACACCAGCACGCCCGTCACTCTGGCGCTCGACCTACTGGAAGAGGTGCCGGACTTCATCAAGAAACGTTTCCGGGTACGTGTCCTAGCGGACAGCGGCTTTGAAGCCGCTGTTTTTCTGGAAGGCGTGCAGCGTCTAGGTTTCGAGTTCGTGGTGGGTGTGCGGAGCAACCGACGCACGGATCATCCTGGGCGGGTGACAGTGGCGGATTGTCCGCACGGAGGGTATGTCAACCTCGCCAATTGGCCTCTGGAAACGCTGTCTCTGGGGAGGATGGACCGTGGGGACCGCGAATTCTTCGCGGTGTCGTCTGAACTGCTGGAGGGGGACGAGATCGTTGCTGAGGGTGCGCATCGCTGGGGGGTGGAATCCTTCTTTAAGGAAGGTAAGCACCAGTTTGGGTTGGCGCAGTTCGCGCTGCGAACTGCCAGGGGTCTGGACCGCTGGATTTTGATGGTCTTCCTGGCCTTCACCCTGACCATGCTGTACCGCTCAGAGGCCCTGATCTTGAAGGAAGCTGCACGCTTGGCTCTCTACGCCTTGTTCCCCGTAGTCAGGCTCAACCATCTTCTGAGTCAGCTCCAAAAAGAACGAGAATTTCTTCTCCAGCACGGCTATTCGCTCAGCTATGCAAGGTGCAAGTTATGAGCCTGACCATGCTGCATCGCTCAGAAGGGATGACCTTGAAAGAGGCGGCACGCCTGGCCCTCTACACCCTGTTCCCCGTAGTCAGGCTCAACCATCTTCTGAGTCAGCTCCAAAAAGAACGAGAATTTCTTCTCCAGCACGGCTATTCGCTCAGCTATGCAAGGTGCAACTTATGAGTATTAGGCAAGCAGCCGCCGGGCAGCCGGGCTTTTGTGACGCGCGCCCGGACGCAGGGGGGGCGGAGTGCTACCTTGGTTTCATGACGCAAAACCCCCAGCAGTACGATGTGATTATCGTGGGCGGCGGCCCCGCCGGACTGACGGCGGCCATCTACACCGGCCGCGGCGAACTCCGCACCCTGATCCTGGAACGTGGCCTGCCGGGCGGGCAGATTGCCCAGACCGAGGAGGTAGAGAACTACCCTGGTTTCCCCGAGGCGATCAGCGGCATGGAACTCAGCCAGCGGATGGTGCAGCAGGCCGAGAAATTCGGCGCCGTGATTGAGATGGACGAGGTGCAGAGCATTCAGCACACCACCGAAACGGAAGAGTATCCCTTTACCGTGCAGGGCTACTCGGGCACCTACCAGAGCAAGTCGGTGATCCTGACCACCGGCGCCGAGCCACGCCGGCTGGGCGTGCCGGGCGAGGAAAAGTTCTGGGGCAAAGGGGTCAGCACCTGCGCCACCTGTGACGGCTTCTTTTACCGTGGCAAGAAAGTGGTGGTGGTCGGGGGCGGCGACGCCGCCATGGAAGAAGGCCTCTTCCTGACCAAGTTTGCCGACGAAGTTACCCTGATTCACCGCCGGGATACCCTGCGGGCCAACAAGGCTGCGCAGGCCCGCGCCTTTGCCAATGAGAAGATGAAATTCATCTGGAACACGGCCGTAGAAGAGATCATGGGCGACGAGCAGGTGAACGCCGTGCGGCTGAAGAACCTCGAAACCGGCGAAGAAAAGGTGATGGAGACCGACGGAGTGTTTATCTTTATCGGCCACGTGCCCAACACCGATTTCGTGAAAGACACCGTGCAGCTGCGCTCCGATGGCTACGTGGACGTGCGCGACGACATCTATACCAGCGTGCCGCTGCTGTTCGCTGCCGGTGACGTGAGCGACTGGGTCTACCGCCAGCTGGCGACCAGCGTGGGCACCGGCACCCGCGCCGCCATGACCGCCGAGCGCTCCCTGGCCGAGCTGGAAGCGGCCTTCTCCCCGGCGGCCCAGCCGGCAGGCGAAACGGCCGCCAGCGCCGCCACTGACTGAGCAGCATCCTTCTTCGCCCCGCTCCGGCAGGGGTTCATAGAAAAGCTGACGGAGGCCCAAACACAGGGTTTCCGTCAGCTTTTTTACGGCGTCGCTGAGATTCCAGTGCCGCTGAGGTTCAGTCGCTGCTGATCAGCACCGGCTTTTCCTCATAAGGCTGAACCACCACAAAGCCGCTGCCCTCAAACACCATCTGGTAGGTTTCGCCGCCCCCGCGCCCCAGCAATGACCGCAGCGAGAGATCCACTTTCAGGTCGGGGCTGAGCCCATCACTCCAGGCCACCGTGGCGTTGGGGTCGGTAATCACGGGTTCGCCGGGCCGCACCGGCAAGGTCAGCGGCTGACCGTGGCTGAGAATCGCGGCCAGGCCGTGTCCGCTCAGGCGCACGCTGAACAGCCCGCCGCTGGCCCAGCCGGCCATCCGGCGGTGCATGGTGATGTCGTAACTTATGCTGTCTTCAAATGCCAGCAGGTCGTTGCCGTTCACGTTCAGGCTGTCACCTTCCAGCCGCAGCACCGTGATCTGCTTGCCCTGGTCAGCCAAGTAGCAGACACCCCGGCCTTCAATCCGGGTCAGCGGGGACATCTCGCTGGTTACTGCCCGCTTGAGTGCCTTCATCATGCCGCCGGCCAGCATGCCCTCGCGCTGAAAGGCGAGGTCGCCCTTGTAGGCCACCATCGCGCCCAGCTTGCTCCAGATACGGCCGTTCACGGTGGCCTCCAGCATCCGGGGAGATTCCAGCTCGAAGACGTCACCCGGATTATCGCGCTCAGCCGTGCGGCGCAGGAAGTCCTGCAAGCGGGTGCTGCCGGCGTCCTCCGGGGAGGCAGCAGGCTCGGTGGAGCGGCCAGATTCGGGTTGGGTCATGCCAGAAGTACGCGGTGCTGCCGGCCAGAGTTTCCAGGCGTGCAGGTCACGACTATTCCAGCAGCCCAATAGTACGTGCCCGGCTGACCGCTTCGGTGCGGTCACAGGCATCCAGCTTGCCGTACATCCGCGCCAGATGGTCCTTGACCGTGTCGGGGCTGATGCCCAGCTCGCGGGCAATCTCCTTGTTGCTGAGGCCCTGGGCCAGCAGCGGCAGCACCTCGCTCTCGCGGGAGGTCAGCCGCGGCACCTCTACCCGGGGCAGCCGGTCCCGGCCAGGGTCCTGGATAATCTCGCGCAGCTGCTCGGCCAGGGCCGGCGGGTCGGTTTCTTTGGAGAGATACCCTCTGGCGCCCGCTTCCCGCGCGGCCTGGATAATGGCCGGCTCGGAAAAGGTGGTGATCAGGATGCTCAGCACCTCGGGGCACTCGGCGCGCAGTTTCCGGCAGACCTCTATACCGGTCAGACCAGGCATTTTCACGTCCAGCAGGGCGGCAGTGGGCCGCAGCCGGCGGCAAACCTCCAGCGCTTCCACGCCGTCGGCCGCCTCGGCCACCACCTCGAAGCCCTGGTGCGAGAGAGCGTATTTCAGGCCCATCCGGAACAGTGGGTGGTCGTCAGCAATCACCAGGGTAAAAGGAACCAGGGTTTCCTGTGGATGCCGGGTTTCCTGCGGATGTAAGGGCTGTTCGGCCTCCACGAATCCGGCTTCACCGACCCGTTCTCCGGGACGGCGCTGCTCGGGGTCCAGCGCGGCGAGGCGCAACGGGGGCAACTCAGGCTGACTCATAAGACACTCCTTTGCGGCCCGGAGTCCGGCGCCGACAGACCAGATGATGAAGGCAGGGCACCCTCCGGGGGCTGCGGGCCAGCGGGGCCCGGCCCCGGTGCCGCCGGCAGCGGCAGATTCCGGTCCACCTCAGGCAGCGCCAGGGTAAAGACGGTCTGTCCCCGGCCCTGTTCCCCCGGCACTCTCAGGTACTCCAGCTGACCGCCGTGCGCCTCGGCGATGCGCCGGGCGATGAACAGCCCCAGGCCAGCGGTGCCGGCGGTGTATTGCTGCCCCGCGATCAGGGCCGGCTGGCTGTTGAATGGCTGCGCCAGCAACTCCAGCGGTTCGCAGAGGCCGGGGCCATCGTCACGGACCTGCAGGCCCTGCGGCGTCACCGCCAGCTCGACCCGGGAGTGGGCGTAGCGCAGCGCATTGTCGGCCAGGTTGATGACTGCCCGCTCCAGCACAGCCGCGTCCACCACTGCCTGCCCCTCCCCCACCACCGAGAGCGTCACCGGCCGGTCAGGGGCCAACGGCAGCCGGCCAGCCACCCGCTCCAGCAATGAACGCAGATCGGTGGGCTGCGGACTCAGGCGCACATCGTCGCGCTCGAAGCGGTGGGCGTCGGCCATCTGGCTGACCAAGGACAGCAGCCGGCGATTTTCGGCCAGCAGGTTGTCGCTGATCTCGCACTTCTGCTCCGGCGTCAGGTCGAAATGGGTCAGCGAGTGCACCAGGTGCCCAGTGGCGATCAGCGGCGTCTTGAGATCATGCACCAGGGTCGCCATAAAAGCGTTGCGGCGGTCCTGCTCGGTGCGGAGCCGGGCCAGCAACCCGGCAAAGGCCCGGCGCAGCGCAGCGATCTCGGCCGGGTCATCGGCCCTGGGCTCACCGAAATCACCCTGTTCAACCTCGGCCCGCAGCTGAATCAGGGGCCGCAGCAGCACGCCGCTCAGCAGCCAGGCCACCATCCCCGACAGCAGCGCCACCAGCACCATCCACACCGCCAAAGACAGCACCGGCAAGCGCGGGCCTGCCATCACCGTGACCACCAGATTGGGCAGGAACGCCAGCAGGGCGATCACCGCCGTGATCTGCACCCGCAGACTGGCCGGCCCCGCCGCCGGCGAGGCCGGGGCCTGCGGCGAGGTGGGCTGCGGGGCGCGGCGAACAGAACTCATGTTGCCGCCCACTGTAGGTTTAGGGCTCTGACAGCTCCGTCACCCTGCCGGGCCGCCGGGCAAGATAAACCCCGCCGCAGCCAAAAGTGAACGTTGCAGCCGCAGCACTCCTACGCGGGCCGGTACACTGGGCAGAATGACGAGGCCTGAAATTTCCGTGATCGGCGCTGGGCTGGCCGGCTCCGAAGCTGCCCTGAGCGCCGCGGCGCAGGGCGTGCATGTGCGCCTGTATGAGATGCGCCCTGCCAAAATGACCCCGGCGCACCGCTCCGGCGACTTTGCCGAACTGGTCTGCTCGACCAGCCTGGGCGGCGAGGGCGAGATGCAGTCCAAGGGCATGCTCCAAGCCGAACTGCGCTCGGTAGGCGGGGGCATCGTGGGCAGCGCCGACCAGAGCCGGGTGCCGGCCGGCAATGCGCTGGCCGTGGACCGCGAGGCTTTCAGCGCCCGCGTCACCGCCCTGATCCGGGCGCATCCCCTGATTGAAGTGATCGCCGGGGAAGTGGAACGCGTGCCGGACGGCATCTGCGTGATCGCCACAGGGCCGCTCACCTCCGACGCGCTGGCCGAAGACGTGCAGCGCCTGACCGGCTCCGAGCGCCTGAGCTTTTATGACGCTGCCGCGCCGGTCATCGACATCGACAGCATTGATATGGACATTGCCTGGCGGGCCGGACGCTACGAGCAAAGCGCCGACTACATCAACTGCCCCCTAACCAAGGCAGAGTATCTGCGCTTTATGACCGCGCTGGAGCAGGCCCGCAGCCATACCCCGCACGACTGGGAAAAGCTGGAATTCTTTGAAGGCTGTATGCCCATCGAGGAAATCGCCCGGCGCGGTGTGGACACCCCCCGTTTCGGTCCGATGTCGCCCAAGGGGCTGGACAATCCCAAAACAGGCCGCTGGCCTTACGCCGTCGTGCAACTCCGCCAGGAAGACGAAGGGGGCCGGATGTGGTCACTGGTCGGCTTTCAGACTGGGCTGAAGTGGGGTGACCAGAAGGAAGTGGTGCAGCTGATTCCCGGGCTACAAAACGCCGAAATCGTTCGCTACGGCGTGATGCACCGCAACACCTATCTGAACGCGCCGGATGTGCTGCTGGATACTCTGCAGCTCAAGGCCGACCCGCAGAAGTTCGTGGCGGGCGTGCTGGCCGGCACCGAGGGTTATCTGGAATCAGCTGCCACCGGCTGGCTGGCTGGCCTGAACGCGGCCCGGTTGGCCCAGGGCCTGGCGCCCAGCGTACCGCCCCAGACCAGCATGCTGGGCGGCCTGGTGCATTACCTGGCCAGTGCCAACCCCAAAGGCTTCCAGCCAATGAACGTGAACTGGGCGCTGGTGCCTGACCCCGAACTGCCAGCAGGTAAACGCAAATGGGGCAAGCGCGAAAAACGCCCCCTGATGTTCCGCGCTGGGCTGCAGGACTTCGGCACCTGGGCAGCCGCACAGGGGCTGGACGTGAAGCTGCCGGCCAGTGTGCTGGAAGAAAAGGAAGCCAGCGCGCCCGAGCCGGTTACAGCAGGCTGACCCCTGGGGAGGGGGCCAGATACCCTCTCCCCACCTTCTTCTTAGAAAGCCATAAAAAAACCGCCCCCATAAAGGAGGCGGCTGTCACTACAACCAGCATTATTATTGGCTCTTCCGCGTGGGAATGGCCGAGTGGTTCAGCGACAGAACAAACCTTACCAGCGTTCGCTGCGGCTGTCCGAAACCGGAGCCGGGTTGGTCACGACGACGTTCTTGGCCTGGGGGCCACGGTCGCCTTGTCCGTCTCCAACTTCGAATTCGACTTCGTCGCCTTCGTTGAGCTTACGGAAGCCGTTGCTCTGAATAGCGCTGTAGTGCACGAAAACGTCGGGGTTGCCGGGATGCTCAATGAAACCATACCCTTTTTCCACGCTAAACCACTTTACTCGTCCTTGAGGCATAAATCTCCTTGCATCTGGGCGGCGCGGCCGATATCTGCCCCTTGGGCAGCTATCACTTGTCTTGGCCGGTACTCAGACAAAAGCATTATGGCATGGAAGAGCCGCCAGGGTGAAAGATAGTGAAGGTCTGCTCTGGATTCTCTGCCCGGCGGCTGAAGTCCGGGACGCCCGGGGCACTATAGGCACTTGCCTATACTGGCCATATGGATGTCTCCCACGCCGCCCCCCACCCTGCCGCCGGCGGAACACAGCCGGGCGCCGGCGGGGTCGTTTTTAACCGGTCCGGCGCCGTTTTGCTGGTGCAGTACCGCGATGGCAGCTGGACTTTTCCCAAGGGCCACCTGGAACCGGGCGAGACGCCCGTGCAGACTGCTGCGCGCGAGGTGCTGGAAGAAACTGGCATTCAGGCTGCCGAACTCGGTTGGCTGCCCCCGACCCGTTACACCAACAACCGCGGGCAGCAACGCGAACTCACTTGGTTTCTGATGGAGGCGCGCAGCGAAACCGTGCGGCTGGAAGAGACCTTTCAGGCCGGCGGCTTCGTGACAGTGGCGCAGGCAGCTCAGCAGCTGAACTTCGCCGAAGACCAGCAGTTGCTGTGGCAGGCTGAGCAGCAAAGGGCGACTCTGCAGCGTGCAGGAGCTGCCAGAGGACCGCTCTACGCCCTGGATGAGCGTATGCCGCAGCTGCATCCCCGCGCCTACGTGGCTCCCACCGCTGCCGTTATCGGTTCGGTGGAACTGGCCGAGGACAGCTCGGTCTGGTTCGGCGCAGTGCTGCGCGGAGACATCGAACCGGTCCGGGTAGGTCCCCGCTCCAACGTGCAGGACGGCGCGGTGCTGCACACCGATCAAGGGCACCCCTGCATTCTGGAGGCGGACGTCACCGTGGGGCACGGGGCCATTGTTCACGGTGCCCACTGCGAGCAGGGCAGCCTGATCGGCATGGGGGCCACCTTGCTGAGCGGCTCGCGGGTGGGCCGTGGCGCCGTGGTGGGAGCCGGTGCCCTGCTGCGCGAAGGCGACGTGGTCCCCGATGGCATGGTGGCGGTGGGCGTGCCGGCACGGGTGGTCGGGTCAGTCGGCGCCTCCTTCGGTAATGCCGACCGCTATGTGGAAAAGGCCCAGCATTACCGCCAGCACCTCCGGGCGCTCCCCCAGGCCGAGGGTGAGGCGCAGGCAGACAGACACAACGACTTGCCCTAACGATCCGTCTGATAGCCGCCTATGCGCCCTTGCCAGGATTCCCAACTATGCTCAGGGGCCGGCGGGCTCCTGCGTTAGACTGACCTGATAAAAGCGTACCGAACGCCCTGGAGAAAAGACCCATGCCTGGAAGGGCCGCCCCCCGTCCCCCCCCCCCCCCCCGCCGCAGCAGCGAGGCGGCGCCGGCAGATGTATCAGCGGCAAATGACGGAAGTGCTACGACCGAACTCCCCCGCCTGCGCCCCCGCTTTCAGGACGTTCAACCTTTTCTGGCACGCTTTTTGCCAGAGGTGCCGCCCGGGCAGCTGGGCCTGAACACCGAGTTTTGTGACCTCTACATTTACCTGTCGTATCTGCATCTGCAGGAATGGAGCGGTTACCTGCACGCCCACCGCGAAGGCCACAACGTCTGGGTGCTGTTGCTGCGCGGCCGGCCGGCGACAGCAGCGGCCGACCGGCTGCTGAGCGGCGGCCCTATCCCGGCCGAAAGCATCGTGGGGCAGCAGGCGCTGGGCGAGCTGATTCTGACCTATCAGGGCGGCGCAGCGCTGGACGCCTATCCTCTGCCGGCCAGTTACGCCGAGCTGCTGAGTGGCCTGGGCAGCGGGGCACAGCAGTTTGAGCTGACCACAGAGTTCAGCGGAGTCTACGCTCGGCCGGAAGGTGCCGTGCTGTACAGCCGCGGCGAAGCGGTCGCCACGCTGGACGCGGGCCTGCCTTATGAGGGGGCTTTCCCGGTCAGTGGGCCGCCGCAGCCGCTGGTGCTGCCGCGCCACCTGGCCGGCTGGGCGCACAGCACCTATCAGCCCACCCTGCGCGGCCGGGACGTACTAAGCCCGATTACAGCTGCTCACAGCGAGTTTCATGCCGAGTTCGGCTACGGGCTGGCGCCGGCGCTGATGGCCGCCCTGATCCGGGGAGTGACACCGGCCGAGTTTGCGCTGGAGCACGACACACCGCTCTCGGAGATCGAGCTGTGGCTGACCCGCTTCCGGGAACAGGGTTACCTTGTCCGCTGAGGCGGCCCTGCGGCCCCCGCCTGGACCCACCGAACTGCTGCTGCTGCTGGGCGGGCCGCCGGAACTGCCCGGCCGCCTGCAGGCCGAGCTGCCAGGCGTCACCGTGCAGACGGTGCCGGGTGCTCAGGCCCTGCTGGAGCTGCCGGCGCACCTGCAACCCGGCGCGGTGGTGATCGTGAGCGGCAGCCTGGCCGAGAACTGGGCCGAAGTGTTGCCGCTGCTGCGGCGGCACAGTGGGCTGGACAACGCCGGCTGGCTGCTGCTGGACCGCCCCGACCAGTGGCCGGCGCTGCTGGCAGCCGGGGCGGATGTGGCGCTGCCGGTGAATACCCCCCCGCACCTGCTGGCTACCCAGGCACAGGCCCTGCTGCGCCGCGCCGGCGAACGCAGCGCACAGCGCTTTCAGCTGCGGCAGGTCGAGGGCGCGCTGGAAGGCTGGGAACGTGAGGAGAGAGTCCGCGATCAGCTGGTGCATATGCTGGTCCACGACCTGAAAAACCCCATCACGGCCATTCTGGGCCTGCTGGAAGTGGTCGCAGACGCCCCCCGGCTGCCGGCCGACGCCAGGGAACTGCTGGAAGTGGCCCGCGACGAGACCAGTCACCTGCTGCACCTGTCGCTGAATATGCTGGATGTCCGCAAGATTCAGGCCGGCAAGATGCAGCTCAAGCGCGAACTGCTCAGCCGCGACGATCTGGCCCAGACGGTGCAGCAAGCCCTGGGCGACGTAGGCGCCGGCCTGAGCGACCGGCACCTCAGCATTGACCTCGGTCCCATGCCGCCGCTGAGCGCCGACCCCACCATGCTGCGGCGGGTGCTGGCCAATCTGCTGAGCAACGCCCTAAAGCACACCACGCAGCACGGCTCGATCTGGCTGTCTTCGCGGGTGATGGGGAGTGAGCTGCACCTCAGCGTGGCCGACAACGGCGAAGGCATTCCCGCCGAGGATATTCCGCGCCTGTTCGCCGCCTTCGAGCAGTCACGCCTGACCCTGCACGGCCGCTTCGATACCGGCATGGGCCTGGCATTCTGCAAGCTGGCCGCCGAGGAACATGGGGGCCGCATCTGGGTAGAGTCCGAGCGCGGCCAGGGATCACGCTTCACCCTGGCCCTGCCGCTGGGCGAGCCGGCGGCGCAGGGCGAAGACGACGTGGAACTGCTGTTCTGAGTCGTTGCTGAACCCTGAAAACTAAGTCTTAGAGGGCCGGGCAGGTTCATCGCTGCCCGGCCCCCTGCTCAGGTCAGTTGCCGCTCAAGCCCACTTGATCAGGCCCAGCTCGAAATCGTTGCTCAGGCCAGGCAAAGCCGGATAGAGCCGCACGCCCACCTCGTACATGCCGCTGCGGTTCAGCGAGACGGTGGCAGAGTACTGGCCCCCTTCCTGCCGCTGCATCGGCATCCGCTCTACCCGGTGGCCGCGGCGCAGCACCACTTCGGCGCGCAGTTCGTCCGGGGCAATGCGGGCCGGGTTTACCTGCGCCGTAATCACCACCTGTGCGCCCGGCTCGGCGGTGGCCGGCAGGGTATGAGCAGCGCTGATGGCGACCTGGGGCCACTGGTTCTCAATCCAGGTCTTCCATTCGGCAATTTCGCGGGCGCGGCGAGCACCTTCCGGCACCAGCAGGTCATGGCGCTGGCTGAGCGGCAGATAATAGCCCTGCACATAATCAATCACCTGGCGCTGCATGGAAAACTGCGCACTGACCGACTCGATGGCGCTGCGTACCACCCGGCCCCAGCCCTCGGCGTCGCCGCGCACGTTACGGCTGTAGTAAAGCGGCACGATAGTCTGTTCCAGAGTCGAGTACAGGCTGAAGGCGTCGGCGTCGTCCTGCACGGCCTGATCAGCGTACTCGCGCTCCTCGCCAATAGGCCAGCCGTTGGCATTGTCCTCGCGGTGGCCTTCCACCCACCAGCCGTCCAGCACGCTGAAATTGGGGCTGCCGTTAAACGACGCCTTCATGCCGCTGGTGCCGGACGCTTCCATCGGCCGGCGAGGGTTGTTCATCCAGACATCCACCCCCTGTACCAGCCGGCGGGCCACGTGCATGTCGTAATTTTCCAGAATCACGATCTTGCCGCGGAACTCGGGCTGCTGCGAGAGGCGGTAAATTTCCTGAATCAGCGCCTTGCCGGGGTTGTCGGCCGGGTGGGCCTTGCCGGCGAACACAAACTGCACCGGGTGCTCAGGGTGGTTCACGATGCGGCTGAGGCGTTCGCGGTCGCGCAGCAGCAGGGTGGCCCGCTTATAAGTGGCAAAGCGCCGGGCAAAGCCGATGGTCAGCACGTCGGGGCTGAGCAGGGTCTCGGTGTAGGCCAGCTCGGCGGCCCCGGCCCCGTTGCGCAGCAGCATTTCACGCTGGTGGTCGCGCACAAAGGTGATCATCTCGGCCTTCATCTCGCGCTGCACCTCGGCCAGCTGCGCGTCCGAGAGCTTCTCTACATTCTGCCACAGCTCCGGCTCGTGCAGGCGCTCGGCCCAGTCCTGCGGCATCACGCTGCTCAAGAGGTCGCGCATGCGCTGGCTGGTGAAGCTGAAATTGTGCGCTCCGTTGGTCACGTGGCCGATCGGCACTTCTTCGGGGTAGAGGTCGGGATAGAGGCCCTTCCACATCTCGCGGCTGACCCGCCCGTGCAGCTTGGAGACACCGTTGGCCATGCGGCTCATCCGCAGACCGAACACGGTCATGTTGAAAGCCGGGCCGTTTGGTTCCATCGCCTCGTTGCGGGCCAGGCCATAAAGCTGCTCGCGCGAGGTGTGCAGCCGCGCCGGCCAGTCGCCCAGGTAACGGTCGATCAGGTCCCAGGAGAAAGTATCGTTCCCGGCCGGCACCGGGGTGTGGGTGGTAAAGAGGGTGCCGCCGGCCGTCAGCTCGTGGGCAGTGCGGAAATCCATACCCTGCTCCACCTGCTCGCGGATCCGTTCCAGGTTCAGCAGCCCGGCGTGGCCCTCGTTCATGTGCCAGACCTCGGCAGTTACACCGGCCGCACGCAGCGCCCTGACCCCGCCGATGCCCAGCAGCATGTATTGCTTGAGCCGCATTTCCTGGTCGCCGCCGTACAGGCGCGAGGTGAGCAGTCGGTCGTCGGGGTGGTTTTCGGGCACGTCAGTGTCCAGCAGCAACATCCGGATCCGGCCCACGACCAGTTGCCAGACTCGCGCCTCGACCCGGCGCCCGCCGATGTCCAGCGAGATGCGTAAGTCCTCGCGCTCGGGAGTGTGGATGGGGCGCACCGGCAGGGTGGTGACGTCCAGGTGGTCGTACTTTTCCTCCTGCCAGCCGTCGCGGCCCAGGGTCTGGCGGAAGTAGCCGTCGTGGAACAGCAGGCCCACCGCCGTAAACGGCAGACCCAGATCGGAAGCGCTCTTGCAGTGGTCGCCGGCCAGCACACCCAGCCCGCCCGAATAGATGGGCAGCGATTCGTGCAGCGCGTATTCCATGCTGAAATAGGCCACCGGCTTCAGGTCCTGCGCGTGGCGGCTGGCCCAGGTGTCGGTCCGGGACATGTAGGCGTCGAAGTCGGCCATCACCGCCTCGTAGCGGCGCACGAACTCGGGGTCGGCGGCGGCGCGCTCCATGTCCTCATTGCTGACTTCCAGCAGGCTGCGGACCGGGTTGTGACCGTAGGTTTCCCAGATGCCTGGGTCCAGGTCACGGTAGAGGGCACAGGCCCGTGGCTGCCAGCTCCAGTAGAGGTTGTAGGCCAGTTCCGACAGCCGCCCGATAGCGGCTGGGAGCTTGGGCAGCACCGTGATTTTGCCGAGAATATTCACGCCCCACAGCTTAGCGGAGGCCGGGGCTGGGCGGGCCTTTTTGCTGATCTATGGGCTTAGTGGGGGCCAGGGCGCACCGCCACGTCGTCCAGCGACACGTCACGCGGGGCCGCCAGCACGTAGCGCACCACGTCGGCCACCGTGGCAGGCTGGATGAATGCGGCCGGGTCGTACTCGGCGCCCTCCTGCTCGCGGATGGCCTGCTGCATTGGGGAGGCGGTACGGCCTGGGTAAAGGCTGGCGACCCGCACCCCGCTGGCGGCTTCTTCCTGCCGTAGGGCGTCGGCCAGGGCCTTGAGGGCGTGCTTGCTGGCAGCGTAGCTGGCCCAGCCGGGATTGGCCCGCAGGCCCGCGCCCGAGTTGATAAAGACCACCGTGCCGTGCGCCGCCCGCACCGAGGGCAGCAGCAGCCGGGTCAGCTCGGCGGGGGCGACCACGTTCACGGCCAGGGTCCAGCTCCAGCGGTCGTGCGGCTGCCCCGCGACCGCGCCCAGCTCGGCCACGCCGGCGTTGTGGACCAGATGGTGGGGGCGCAGATCGGCCACCGCGTCAGCAAAGGTGGCTGGGTGCAGCAGGTCCAGCTCCAGCAGTTGCACCTGCACGCCCGGCTGCGCCGCTTCTACCTCGCGCTGCAGGGCTTCCAGCGCGGCGCGGTTGCGGCCCTGCAGAATCAGGTCGTGGTCCGGGGCCAGAGCATGTGCGGTGGCCCGGCCGATGCCGCCGGTGGCGCCGGTAATCAGAGTGACGGGACGGGCGGCAACAGGCTCAGAAACAGGTAGAGGAGCGGTAGAAGTCATGCCTTCAGCCTACCCTGCTGTTTTCGGTCCAGGCGCGGCCCTAGGCCCAGCCGCCGCCTAGAGTGAGGCATGGCCCTGACTCTGACCCTGCTGGGCGGCGACTATGCCGTCTGCCGCTTGGACCCCGCTGCGCCGCTGCCCACCTGGGCCACCCAGGGAGCGTTCTGGACCGTCAGCCGCACCGCCGAGGAACTTTCGGTGCTGTGCGCGGCCGAGCAGGTGCCCGCCGGTGTGCGTGCGCAGGCCGGCTGGGCGGCACTGAAGCTGGAAGGCCCTTTTGCCTTCGAACTGACTGGCATTCTTGCCAGCGTGCTGGAACCGCTGCGGGACGCCGGCATCGGTATTTTTGCGGTCAGCACTTTCGATACCGACTATGTGCTGGTGGCCGGGCAGCAGCTGGCAGCGGCCATCACCGCGCTGGAGGCCGCCGGCCATCAGGTGCAGCGCTAGCGAAAGAAAGGGCTGAAAGAAGGCCAGGCCGGGAAACAGGGCCAAGCCGGTGCAGGAGCAGAGCCGCGAGAGGCAGAGCGGACACGGCGGCCCGGCCCTTGCTATGATTGGGGGCGATGTCTGCTGCTCCGCGCTGGCTGCGCTCCGGTCCACCCTGAGTCTCTGGCCTGGAGTCCTTTTCTTGCCCTGGTCCCTTTCCCGCCTCCGCACGCCGGAGACGCGGAAACTGGGCCTGCTTTTCCCAGAATCACCAGTCCAGAGTTACCCACTCAGAGTCGCCAGCCCGCCGGAGCCTCTTTCTCCGCTCCCCGTGTTCCCTGCCCCGCAGGGGGCGAGGCGGAGCCGTGACGCCAGGAGTACACCCATGACCCAGACCCAAGCCGCCCAACTTCAGGGCGAAATTGACCGCCGCCGCACCTTCGCTATCATTTCTCACCCCGACGCCGGCAAGACCACCATCACCGAGAAACTGCTGCTGTACGGGGGCGCCATTCAGGAAGCCGGCAGCGTGACCGCCAAGCAGGGCCGCAGCCACACCCAGTCCGACTGGATGAGCATCGAGCAGCAGCGCGGGATTTCCATTTCCAGCAGTGCGCTGACCTTCGAGTATGGTGGCCGGCATATCAACCTGCTGGATACCCCGGGACACCAGGACTTTTCCGAGGACACCTACCGCACCCTGACCGCCGCCGACTCGGCCCTGATGGTGCTGGACGCCGCCCGTGGCGTGCAAGCCCAGACCGAGAAGCTGTTCGCGGTGTGCCGCAACCGGGGTATTCCCATCCTGACTTTTGTGAACAAGATGGACCGCCCGGCGCTGGACCCCTTCGAGCTGCTGAATCAGGTGGAAGAATCGCTGGGCATCGTGGCGGTGCCGCTGACCTGGCCGATCGGCGACGGCCCCGACTTCAAGGGCGTATATGACCTGCAGACCAAGCGGGTGCTGGCTTTCGAGCGCACCTCCGGCGGCAAGCACCGCGCTCCGGTGCAGACGGCCGGCCTGGACGACCCCAAGCTGGCCGAACTGGTCGGCGCTGACCTGGCCGCCGCGCTGGCCGAGGCGGTGGAACTGATCGAAGGCGCCCTGCCGGAATTCAGCCTGGACGCTTTCCTGGCCGGCGAAATGACCCCGGTGTTCTTTGGCAGCGCCATGAACAACTTCGGGGTGGAGCACTTCCTGAGCAACTTCGTGCAGCTGGCCCCCGCGCCGGGGCCGGTGGAAACTGACCAGGGCCTGCGGGCACCCACCGAGGAGTTTGCCGGATTCATCTTCAAGCTGCAGGCCAACATGAGCCGCGCGCACCGTGACCGCACCGCCTATATGCGGGTGATGTCGGGCGAGTTCGACCGTGGGATGGACGTGATTCACGGCCGCACCGGGCGCAAGCTGCGGCTCTCGCAGGCGCACACGCTGTTTGCCCAGGACCGCGAAAAGGTGGAAGAAGCCTACCCCGGCGACATCGTGGGTCTGGTCAACCCCGGCGTGTTCCAGATTGGCGACGTGGTGAGCGTGAGCGGCAAAGTGGCATTGCCCAGCTTCCCACGCTTTACGCCCGAAACCTTTGCCAGCGTGTACCTCAAGGATGTGGGCAAGCGCAAGGCATTCATGAAGGGCCTGACCCAGCTGGCCGAAGAAGGCGTGGTGCAGGTGTTCTACCCCACTGACGGGGCGCGTGAGCCGTTCTTGGGTGCGGTAGGCCCGCTGCAGTTTGAGGTGTTCCAGGCGCGGCTGGAAGAGGAATACAAGGTGGAGGTAGAGATGAGCGTGACGAGTTATTCGCTGGTGCGCTGGATTGCCGGCGAGGAAGGCAGCGTGGCCCGCTTTGCCCGCACGATGGAAGACGATCAGGGCCGGCCGGTGATGCTGTTCAGAAGCAAATACGACCTGGACTACACCGCCGAGCAGCACCCGGAAATCGAGTTCCTGCCGCTGCCCAAGGACCTGACGCGCGTCGAATGACAGGGGTAGACCTCAGGGAATTTTCGGCGGCGGCCCTGGCCGGGGCGCAGGCCCTGCCCGAAGGGGCCGTCAAGGGCCTGAAACTGCGCCGGATGCCGCAGCAGGGCGTCAAGGGCAACGCCCGGGTGCGGGCCGGCAAACGCTGGTTCGCGCAGCGCTTCGTGCTGGACAGTGACGGACACCTCACCGAGAGCCGCTGCTCGTGCGGTGAGGTCCACTGCGCCCACCTGGCGCGGGTGCTCGGCAGTGTGCAGCTGGAACGGGCACAGCAGGCGCTGCTCAGCGGCGAACAGGAGCAGGCAACCGGGCCGGAGCAAGCGGCTGAGGCCAAACCCTCTGACGCGGCCGGGCAGACCCGCAACAACCAGCCCGGCAATGCCCAGGCCCAGCCGGCAGAAGTGGCCGCCGACAGTCCTGCCGGTGGCAGCGGCAAACACCGCAAAAAGCGCCGTAAGAACGCGGCTGGCACGCAGGACGCTGGAACTCCGGCTGCCGAGGCAGGCGCTCTGGCACCCGCCCCCTCCGGCAAACGCCGGGGCCGGGTCTCGCGGGCACGGGCCACCGCCGAGCAATACGGGCCTTTGCTTCAGGGGCTGCGCCGCCCGGAGGCGCCCCGGCGCGGGCAGGCGCTGCGCTACCGCCTGAACCTGATTCCCAACCCCGAAGGTGGCCCCGACCTGGTGAGTGTGGGCGTGGAGCAGGCCCGCTACACCCGCGCCGGCGTGCTGCTGCCCGAGCATTCACTGGAACTGCCGCCTGCCGGCAGCCTGGAGTGGCGCCGTGGCTGGCTGGACACCCTGCCGCCCGGTGCCGACAGCGACCGCGAACTGCTGCGCGGCCTGAGCGAATACGGCGACCCGGCCCTGCTGAACGACCAGCCGGTGCAGCTGCTGCGCCGCGAACTGCTGACCGACCACCTGCTGGCCTCATTGCTGGCCACTGGCCGGCTGCACGCCGGGGGCGACGCTCAACCGCTGGCCCCCGGCCCAGCCCGGCCCCTGCGCTACGCCTGGAAACAGCGCCGCGGCGGCGCGCAGCAGTTCGAGCTGCGCGCGCCGGCCGGGCTGGACGAACGCCAGATCTTCGGGCTGCACAGCCGCTGGTATCTGGACCGGGAAAACGGGCAGCTGGGCGAGGTGCTGGGCCTGCTGCCGCCCGCCGTGGAGCAGGCGATGCTGGACCTTTCGCCGCTGGCCCCCGAGCAGGCGGCCGCCACCCGTGTCCTCTTGGCCCAGCAGTTTCAGGAGCTGCTGGGTGAGCGGGCCGGCGAGGTGCCGCTCCCGCAGGCCATGCAGGAACACGCGGAAGTGGCCCCGCACCAGCCGGTGCTGACCTTGCATGAAACCGAGGTGCGGGCCGGCCGGGGCCGTCACCGCCAGACCCAGCCGGTGGCCGTGGCCGAGCTGCACCACGAGTACGCCGGGCAGCGCCTGGACGGAGACGCGGAGGGCGCTGCCCAGACCCTTTACCGCCGCGACCCAGACGCCGAAGCCCAAGCAGAGCGGCAGCTGGCTGGCAGCGGCCTGCACCCGCTGAGCGAGCTGTTTCCGGCCGCTACACAGCCGCAGCACCCCACGCTGGAACAGCTGTACAGCGTGACCGACCCGGCCGACTGGTACCACTTCCTGCAGGACGTGCGCCCGCGGCTGGAAGAGGCCGGCTTCCGGGTGGACCTGGCCCCCTCCTTTCCCTACCACTTTGCAGAAATCGAGGAATGGTACGGGGCCGCCGAGGAAAGCCGCCAAGGCGGCTGGTTCGACCTGGAACTGGGGGTCACGGTGGGCGGGCAGCGCCACAGCCTGCTGCCGCTGCTGACCGGGCTGCTGGAACGTCAGCCGGAATTGCTGGATTCGGCCACTCTGGCGGCCCTCCCGGATGACCGCCCACTGCTCACCGCGCTGCCGGACGGCCGCACCCTGGCCCTCCCTGCCGGGCGGGTGCGCGACATTCTCAGCGTGCTGGTGGAACTGCACCTGCAGGGCCGCCAGAGCAGTTCCTCGCTGCGGCTGTCGGTGCTGGACGCCGGCCGCCTGGCCGAGCTGGACCGGGCACTGGGCCTGCGCTGGCTGGGCCGCCAGGACCTGCTGGAACTGGGCCGGCGCCTGCAAGACTTTGGTGGCATTCCCCCGGTGCGGGCGCCGCGCGGCCTTCAGGCCCGGCTGCGGCCCTACCAGCGCCAGGGCCTGGGCTGGCTGCAATTCCTGCGCGAGTACGACCTGGGCGGCGTGCTGGCCGACGACATGGGGCTGGGCAAGACGGTCCAGACCCTGGCCCACCTGCTTACCGAGAAGCGCGCCGGCCGGGCCGAAGGCCGCCCCAGCCTGGTGGTGGCGCCCACCTCGGTGCTGGGCAACTGGCGCGCCGAGGCCGAGCGTTTCACGCCGGGCCTGCGGGTGCTGACCCTGCACGGCCCCGGCCGCCAGCAGTACTTTGGGCGGCTGGAGGACTACGACCTGGTGCTGACCAGCTACGCCCTGCTGCCGCGCGACATCGAGGCCCTGCGGGAGCAGCCGTTTCATCTGGTAATTCTGGACGAGGCACAGAACATCAAAAACCCGCGCAGCGCCGCTGCCAGGGCCGCACGGGCTTTGCAGGCCCGGTACCGGCTAGCGCTGACCGGCACCCCGCTGGAAAATCACCTGGGCGAGCTGTGGTCGCTGTTTCACTTTCTGATGCCGGGACTGCTGGGCAGCGAGCGGCAATTTGGTGAGCTGTACCGCACGCCTATCGAAAAAGCCGGCGATCTGGCCCGGCAGCGCGCCCTGGCGGCCCGCACCCGGCCTTTCGTGCTGCGGCGCGACAAGCGGCAGGTGGCCCGTGAGCTGCCCGACAAGACCGAGGTGGTGGTGCGGCTGGACCTGGAAGGCGACCAGCGCGACCTGTACGAGACGGTGCGGGTCAATCTGGAAGGCCGGGTGCGCCAGGAGCTGGAAGCCCGCGGCCTGGCCCGCTCCAGCGTGACCATTCTGGACGCGCTGCTGAAGCTGCGGCAGGCCGCTACCGACCCCCGGCTGGTGCGGCTGAGCATGGCCGCGCAGGTGCAGCACAACGCCAAGCGCGAATGGCTGCTGGCCCAGCTGCCGCAGATGGTGCAAGAAGGCCACCGGGTGCTGGTGTTCAGCCAGTTCGCCTCTTTGCTGGGGTTGCTGGAAACCGACCTCAAGGAGCTGGGTATCTCCTACAGCAAGCTGACCGGGCAGACCCGCCGGCGTGCCGAGGCCATCGAACGTTTTCAGAGCGGCGAGGCCGAGGTGTTTCTGATCAGCCTCAAGGCCGGGGGCGTGGGCCTCAACCTGACGGCGGCCGACACGGTGATTCACCTGGACCCCTGGTGGAACCCCGCCGCCGAAGCGCAGGCCACCGACCGCGCCTACCGCATCGGGCAGGACCAGCCGGTGTTCGTATACAAGCTGATTGCCGCCGGCAGCGTGGAGGAACGGATTCTGGAACTGCAGAGCCGCAAGGCCGCGCTGGCCCAGGGCGTGCTGGACGGTGGCCTGACCAGCGCCGCGCAGCTGACCCAGGCCGACCTGGACGCCCTGCTGGCCCCGCTGGCCGCCGGCGAGGAAAAGGGCAGCAGCGAAGCAGCCACCGGCCCCCTCCCCTTGCCGGCAGCTGAGGAAGCAGCGCCCAGGGCCCCCCGCCCAGCCCGCAAACCCGCGGCCCGGCGGGCCAAACAGGCGGCCGGAAAGGCAGAGAAGAGCAGCGCAGCAGCAGTCAAAGAAGAAGAGGAAGAAGCCCCAGAGCCCGAGCCGGTCGGATCCTGAACAGCTGAAGCCGGGAGGAAGGGGGGCAGCTGCCCCCTCCCCCTACGGCTCATCTCAGACGAACTGGCCGTCGCGCTGCCAGACTTCACCGTCCAGGCTGACGGTGCCGCCACCGGCCGCCGGACGCAGGTCGGTGATCAGGTCCCAGTGAATGCCGCTTTCGTTGAGGCCGCCGGTCTCCGGATAGGAGCGGCCCAGCGCCAGGTGGACGGTGCCGCCCATCTTCTCGTCGAAGAGGATGTTGCCGGTCGGGCGCTGAATTCCGAAGTTGGACCCGATACCGATTTCGCCGAGGCGGCGGGCGCCGGGGTCGGTGTCCAGCGCGGCCAGCAGCACGTCCTCGCCTTCGTCGGCGCGGGCGTCCACCACCAGACCGTCCCGGAATTCCAGCCGGGCGCCACGCACCCACTGACCGCCGTAAATGGTGGGCACGCTGAAGGTCACGTAACCGTTGGCGGTGTCCTCGATGGGGCCGGTGAACACCTCACCGCTGGGCATGTTGCGCCGCCCGTCCGAGTTGGACCAGGTACGGCCCCGCACCGAGAAGGTCAGGTCGGTGCCGGCATTCTGAATGCGGAACTGATCGGCGCGGCGCAGCCGCTCGATCAGGCCGGCCTGCATCTCGCGGATCTCGCCCCAAGCGGCCACCGGGTCGGCGCGGTCAAGAAACATCGCCCGCATCACGAAGTCCTCGAACTCGGGCAGCGGCATATTGGCCTGCTCAGCGGCAAATTCGGTCGGGTAGAGGGTCAGGCTCCACTTTTTCTGCGAGCGCACGGCGGCCAGCTGAGCGCCGCTGGCCACCAGCCGGGCGTGACGCTTCGGGTCGCCGGCCAGCGGGGCCTCGGGCGCCTTGACGCGCAGGGTGCCGTCCATCTGCTCCATGCTGAGCAGCTCGCCCTGGTGAACCTGGTCCAAGACATCATCGGCAGCCAGCGCCGCGAAATCGTCCAGCTGACCGGGATATTCCAGCTGCATCACCGGCCGGGCGCCGCGGCGCAGCACCGTGCGGTACAGCTCCTGCATCAGCGGCAGCGCCAGGGTCGAGCTGGCAAGTTGCAGGCGTTCGCCCAGCTGGGCGTACAGGCAGTAGTCCACCAGCAGTTCGGCATGCTTGGCGGGGTCGTAGGGAAGAAATGTTGGCATACTGCCCAGCCTAGACCATTCCGGCCGGCCCCCTCCCCAGGGGCCGCCCTACCCCACCCCCGCTTCCAGCAGGTCATGCACAATCCGGGCGGTCATGCCCCAGACCCGCACCCCCCGCGGAAAATACTCGTACATGGGGTACTCGCGGCCGTCCGGCAGGGTTCGCAGTGTGGGCGGCGCCGCCGTCTGGCGCAGTTCGTCCAGCGAGCAGAGCAGCAGCCGGTCCACCTCACCGGGGTTGAGCCGCAGCTGCTCTGGAAACTGGAAGCGCGCCAGCACCGGCGTCACGTGAAAGCCGATTGGCGTAAACACGTCGTCCAGCTCGCCCAGCAACGTCACGTTCTGCGGTGGCAAACCCACTTCCTCCCAGGCTTCCCGCAGCGCCGCCTGCACCGGCGTCTCGCCCGCTTCCAGCGACCCGCCCGCGAACGCCACCTGCCCCTGATGGGTGGGCAGGTCGGCCGAGCGCACCGTCAGCAGCAGCCGCGGCACCGGCTCCAGCGACAGCGCCGCCAGCACCGCCGCCCGCCGGAAATCGGGCAGGTCCAGCTGATGCCGCGAGCGCCGGGCCACCCAGGCGGCCCAGGGGTCGGCCGCCGGGTCATACAGGAGTGATTCTTCCAGGGGGTCCAGCGCCGGCTCAAGCTGTGGCTTCATCGGTGTTCCCGCTTCTCTCCTCTGCCGCCCGTAAGGCGCGGGCCGTGTGGTCGCGCAGCGCCAGCTCGGGGTTCACCCCGGCTGCCCGTGCCCAGGCCACCGCTGCAGCCAGCACCTCGGCTACGCCCTCGGCAGTCTCAGGGGCCTGCGTGACCGCCTGCAACAGCGCCGCACGGCCGCCGGGGACAGCGCCAGTCTTATGCTGAACCTGCCGCTCGCGTTCCAGGGCCCCCAACGCCGAGGGCAGCTGCTCGGCCAGCGTCTTCTCGCGGCCGCCGCGTTCCTCACGCTTAACTTGCTCCCACACGCCACGCACCTCGCTGGCCTGGGCCAGTGGCGCGTGGGCACCGAACACATGCGGATGGCGCCGCACCATCTTTTCCACGATGCCGCGCTCGATCTCGGCGTAGGAGAAAGTGCCGTGCTCCTCGGCAATCACCGAGTGAAAAGCCACCTGCAGCAGCACGTCCCCCAGCTCACTGCACAGCTCGGCGGGGCCTTCGGCTACGGCGTCTACCGCCTCGGCCGCTTCTTCCAGCAGGTAGGGGCGCAGCGACTCGTGGGTCTGTTCGCGGTCCCAGGGGCAGCCGCCCGGGGCACGCAGCCGGCGCAGGGTGGTCAGCAACTCTTGCATTTTCTTATGCTACGCCCCAGCCACTGCTACCGCCGCCCCGGCTGTGACGGCCAATCACCAGATTCAGCGGGTTTTCATACCCCGTCAGGTTGCGCGTGCGACACTCGGGGTCATGAAGAAGACCCTGTCCGCCGTGGCCCTGGCCACACTGACCGTTCTGCCCGCCGCACATGCTCAGGGGAGCAGCTGGGGCAACATCAACCCCGCCACCGCCACCTACGTGATTCTGAACCCCCAGGTCAACGGCAACCGCAGCCTGGTCAGCGCCGGCGACTACCAGACGGTCGTCAAGGCCCTCGCCAACGATTCGGCCGGCGCCCTCAAGCGCCGCTACCCCGGCGCCACCATCACCACCAATGCGAACACTCCCGGCGCCATCCAGGTCACCCCGGTGCTGAATGCCCCCGGCGCCCTGCTGCCCTGGGCCAAGTTCTCGGCCGCCATGAACCTGAAGCTGCCCAGTGGCCGCAGCGTGAATGTGGCGCAGAACTTCGGCGTGCTGGAGGTCTACAACCACCGCGCCGACGCCGCCAACTACATCTTCGATCAGCTGGCCAAGCAGCTGCCCTGAGCCTGCCGGGAGTCACTCAAGTGTCTCGTCCCCAGTCCCCTCCATGGGGGCTTTTTTTATGGGTCTAAACCGGAATTCGGCAATTTCCCACGTTGCCGGCGGCCCCGACGCGTTAGGGTCGGAGGCATGACGGATCAGAAAAAAGTTGGAGAAGGCAAGAGCGCGTTCGTAACGGGCGGCAGTAAGGGCATCGGCTACGCGGTAGCGCAGGCGCTGGCAAAAGCGGGCTACAGCGTGACCATCACCAGCCGCAACGAGCAGGAAGTCACCGGGGCCGCCGCCCAGATTGGCAGCCAGGTGCGCGGTGTGGTGTGCGACGTGCGCAACCCGCAGGCGCTGCAAGAAGCGGTAGATGTTCATACGGGCATTTTTGGCGGGCTGGACGTACTGTTCGTGAATGCCGGCGTGGGTAAGTTCGCCAACGTCAAGGACATGAGCGTGGAGGACTGGGACACGGTGGTAAACACCAACCTCAGCGGGGCGTTCTACACGGTCAAGGCGGCGTTGCCCGCGCTGACCCGGAGCGCCAAGCAGGGCGGCGGCTACATCTTCTTGCTCTCCAGCCTGGCCGGCAAGAACCCCTTTGCCGGTGGCGCCGCCTACAATGCCAGCAAGTTCGGCATGAACGGCCTGAGCGAAGTGCTGATGCTGGACCTGCGCGAGGACGACATCAAGGTGACGCAGTTCATGCCCGGCAGCGTGGCGACCTACTTCAATGACCACACCCCCAGCGAGGCCGACGCCTGGAAGATTCAGCCGGAAGACATCGCCCAGCTGACGGTGGACCTGCTGGAAATGCCGCGCCGCACGTTGCCCAGCCGGGTGGAAGTGCGCCCCAGCCGCCCGCCCAAGAAGTAAATGCCTAACCCGTAAGGCTGGGGCAGAAGGGTCCGTCTCGGATTCCTTCTGCCCTTTTTTGTGCTCTGCTGATGCTGAACCCGGTCCGGGGTCACGGCCGCTGTCCCGGCCCAGCCGCTAAACTGGAGCGTATGAGTCAAGATTCTGCTGCCTTTACCCCCGAACGCCCGCTGCGGGTGGCCGTGATCGGCTCCGGCCCCAGCGGCATCTACTCGGCCGAAAGCCTGATCAAGCAGGCCGACGTGCCGGTGGAGGTGGACATCTATGACCGCCTGCCCACCCCTTACGGCCTGGTACGCTACGGCGTGGCGCCAGACCACCTCACCATCAAGAGCGTGACCAAAGCTTTCGAGAAGACCCTCAACGACGACCGGGTACGCTTTTTGGGCAACGTAGAATTTGGCCGTGACCTGACCCGCGAGCAGATGCTGGCCCATTACGACGCCGTGATCTACGCGGTGGGGGCCAGCAGTGACCGCCATCTGGGTATTCCCGGCGAGGAGCTGGAAGGTTCTCTCAGCGCCACCGAGTTCGTGGCCTGGTACAACGGCCACCCCGACGCCGCCACCCGTGACCTGGACCTCAGCCGGGTGAGCGGCGTGGCCGTGGTGGGCGTGGGTAACGTAGCGCTGGACGTGAGCCGCATCCTGGCCAAGACCGCCGCCGAGCTGCACAGCTCCGACATCGCCGGGCACGCGCTGAATGTGCTGGAGCGCAGCGGTGTGAAGGACGTGTATATTCTGGGCCGCCGCGGCCCCCTGCAGGCCAAATTCACCACCAAGGAACTGCGCGAGTTCGGAGAGCTGGAAGCGGCCGGCGTGGACCTGCACCCGGAAGAAATTCAGGTGAGTGAGGCCGAAGAAGCCGCCATCGGCGATAACGTGGTGAAAAAGAACCTGGAAGTGCTGCGCGGCTTCCAGACGCTGGAGCAGCGGGACGTGCCGCGCACAGTGCATTTCCGTTTCCTGGTGTCCCCGGCTGAAATCCTGGGTGACGAGCAGGGCCGGGTGCGCGCGCTGCGTATCCAGAAAAACCGCCTGACCGAAAGCGGCAGCGCCGAGGGCACCGGCGAGTTCGAGGAGCTGCCGGTGCAGCTGGTGCTGCGCTCGGTAGGTTACCGGGGCGTGCCGCTGCCGGGCGTGCCGTTCGACGAGAAGTCCGGCACCATCGCCAACCAGGGCGGCCGGGTCACGGGCGGCCAGCAGGAATACACCGCCGGCTGGATCAAGCGCGGCCCCAGCGGCGTGATCGGCACCAACCGCAAGTGCGCGGCCGATACGGTCGCTCTGCTGCTGCAGGACGTCAGCAGCGGCGTCCTCACGCCCCGCACCGGCAGCCGTGAAGCCCTGGCCGATCTGCTGGCCCAGCACCCGGTGTACACCTACGAGGACTGGCAGGAACTGGACCGCTATGAAACCAGCCTCGGCGCCGAAGCAGGCCGCCCCCGCCATAAGGTGGTGCAGCTCGAAGAGATGCTGACCCACCGCCGCGGCTAAGGCGCACCTCTTTCTTCTCCAAGAAAACTGGAGGAGTCAGGGCCACAGCGAAAGTTTCCTCGCTGTGGCCCTGTTTCTTTTTGCTGGCCGTGCCCAGAGGCCCTCTTCAGGCCAGCCGGCTGGGGCCGATCTCGGCCTGATGGGGCCGGGGCTGAAGGCCTTGCTGGTCAATCAGGCGGCCCACCTGCTGGCAGCGGCACGAGCGCGAGCGGCACAGCAGCGCCTTGGGGTCACGCTGCAGCAACTCTACCGCCCGGTCCACCAGCGGCCGCAGCGGATAAAGCTGTAAGGTGGAGCGGCCCACCTGCACCCGGCGGCCCAGATCCTGCACATAAGGCGCCAGATTCCCGAAATCCGCCGAGCAATTGGGAAAAGCCATCTCGGCGATCCGGCCGTCCAGCTCGGCCCAGCGGGTCAGGTAAGGCACGCCCGCCAGATACTCGGCGTAGTGAACGGCGGTGCTGCTGTCCCACTCGGTGCCGATCATCAGCGAGTAGCCGTCCAGCTCGTAAAGCGCCCCCACCGGCCCGTAAGGCTGAGCCAGCGTCTGGCTGCGGGCCACATACTCAGCTTCCTGCCCTATTGCCACAAAGCTGAGGGTGGGATGAAACGACCGCGCGGCGTCCCCGCGCTCCACCATCTCCTGCGGCAGCCGGCCCAGCTCATGGCTGACCCGCCGGTCGCGGCTGAAGCGGGCGTGCACCGGGTCACTGGGACGGTACAGCATGGTGCCGTAAGTGAAAGCCGGCGCGGCCAGCGTGGCCGTGCGCCCCAGCAGGGTATCGACCAGGGTGCGCGAGCCGCCGTCCAGCCGCCCAAAGGAGCGTAGCGATGCGTGGGCCAGCACATGCTGGGTGCCGTCCAGTCCCAGTTCGGCCAGGCCAGCGTCCAGCTCGGCAGGCGTGACCACGGGTTTGTTCATCAGGGTAAACACAGGTTCCTATCCTATAGCGCCGGCAGCAGCGCGAAAAGGCGCTGGGCCGCCAAAGAGAGAGGGCCTGCGGCTCCTCCCGGCGGCAAGGAGCCAGGAGAGCCACAGGCCACACCCCAGAGAAAGACTTACTTCACGAACAACATCTGGCGGTAGGTGGGCAGCGTCCAGCGCTTGTCGCTGACCAGATGCTCCAGCTGATCGGCCACCCGGCGCACCTTGAGCATGGCCGGCAGCACGCTGTCGCGCACGTGGTGGGCCTTGTCGTGGGCTTCTTCCCCGCCCAGGTCGTCGTTGTGCTGGCGCAGTTCCTGCAGGGCACTGTACAGAGCGTCGGTCAGTTGTTCCACTTCACTGATCAGCGACTTGACCGCCTGACTTTCGCCCGAAGCGTACAGGTCGCGCAGATAGCTGAGGGTGTCGGGCAGCAGCACCGTCTGGGCGATGGTCTCGGTCAGCTCGCCTTCGATGTTCACCGTCTTGAAGTAGATGTCGAACATGATTTCCTGCCGGGCTTCCAGCTCGCGCTGGTTCAGCACCCGGTGGCGCGAGAACAGGTCGACGTTTTCCTGGCTGGTCAGGTACGGGAAAGCGTCCAAGCTGGTGCGCAGGTTCAGCAGGCCACGCTCGAACTCGGCCTCGTGGTGCCAGGCTTCGTTGTAGCCGTCTCCGTCGAACAGGATGCGCTTGTGCTGCGAGTAGGTTTCACGCACGATCTCGCCCACGGCTTTGTCGAGGTCCTCACCCGAGTCCAGCCGCTCCCGGAGCTGCGCCGTCAGCTGCTCTACCGCATCGGCCACGATCAGGTTCATTACAGTAATAGGCATCGAGATGCTCTGCGAGGAACCGGGCGCACGGAACTCGAACTTGTTGCCGGTAAAGGCAAACGGGCTGGTGCGGTTGCGGTCGCCGGCATGGCGGGGAATGTCGGGCAACACAGCGCTGCCCATGCCCAGCAGGCCCTTCTTCTCGCCGCGGCCGCCCTCGCCGCTCTCGATGCGTTTGAAGATTTCGGTCATTTCACTGCCGAAGAACATGGAGATGATGGCGGGCGGCGCTTCTTGGGCGCCCAGGCGGTGGTCGTTGCTGGCGCTCGCCACGCTGATTCGCAGCAGGTCCTGATGCTCGTCGACCGCCTTGATCATGGCCGCGCAGAAGAACAGAAACTGCAGGTTCTCGTGCGGAGTTTCGCCCAGCTCGAACAGGTTCTCGCCGGCGTTGGTGGACATGCTCCAGTTGCAGTGCTTGCCCGAACCATTCATACCGGCAAACGGCTTTTCATGCAGTAGGGCCACCAGGCGGTGGCGGCGGGCAGTGCCCTGCACCACCTGCATGGTCAGCTGCTGGTGGTCGGCGGCCACATTGGAATCCTCGAAGATCGGGGCCAGCTCGAATTGTCCGGGAGCCACTTCCTTGTGGCGGGTCTTGACCGGGATGCCCAGTGCATAAAGTTGCGTCTCGACATCGCTCATGAAGTTCAGCACGCGGTCAGGAATATGCCCGAAGTAGTGGTCTTCCAGCTCCTGGCCGCGGGGCGGCTTGGCGCCGAAGAGGGTCCGGCCCGCCATCATCAGGTCGGGGCGCTGGTAATAGAATTCCTCGGCAATCAGGAAATATTCCTGCTCGGCTCCCAGGGTCGAACCCACCCGGGTGCCGGCCGAGGCGCCGAACAGTTCCAGAGCCGGAACCACCGCGCGGTTCAGCGCTTCGCTAGAGCGCAGCAGCGGGGTCTTCTGGTCCAGCGCTTCGCCGTTCCAGGACACAAAAATGGCCGGAATACACAGGGTTGCGCCGGCATCGTGCCGCCTGATAAATGCGGGGCTGGTGGGGTCCCACACCGTGTAGCCACGGGCCTCGAAGGTGGCGCGCAGGCCGCCCGAAGGAAAGGACGAGGCGTCGGGTTCGGCCTGAATCAGTTCGCTGCCGCCGAATGCGGAGATGACTTTGCCGTCGCCCACTGGGCTGAGAAAGGAGTCGTGCTTCTCGGCGGTCGAGCCGGTCATCGGCTGGAACCAGTGGGTGTAGTGGGTGGCGCCGCGCTCCATGGCCCAGTTCTTCATCGCCAGAGCGACCGTATCGGCAATGCCCGCGTCGAGGTCGGCGCCGCGCTCGAAAGTCGCCTGCAGGCTCTTGAACACCGGCCGGCTCAGGCGGCTGCGCAGATCGTCCAGCGTCAGCACGTCACTGGCGTAGACCTCGTCAATCAGCTGCCGGGGCGAGGGCAAGTCACGCATGTTGGTCTGGCGGGAAGCGGAAATGACGTTGAAATCTTTATCCATGGATGACACCTCTTCATCTGGAAAGCCGGTCTTCCGGTCACGAGGAAGGCAGCTTGACCCACATAACTTTTGAAAACGCCTGCCGTGAAATGGGGCTGGCGCAATTCAAGGCCACAGTATAGGGGTGCATAAAAAAACGTGAAGCAGGTGGGCGCACGGTATTTTGGAGCCCAGGCTGCTAGACTAAAAGACCTTTTGCCCCATATAGCCCTTAAGGCTGTCGGCCGGCAGTGTCCAGCAGGGCAGTCAGCGCCTGCCTGACCTGCTCCCGTAGGTCCGGCAAACTCCTGGCATTTTCAACCACGGTATCGGCCCGGGCACGTTTTTGCTCGGGTGGCCACTGCGCCGCTTCGCGGGCCAACGCCTGTTCGCGGTTCAGCCCGCTGCGCTGCGCCAGCCGCGTCAGCCGCAGTTCCAGCGGAGCGTCCACCACCCACACGGCGTCCATCTCCTGGTCCAGGCTTTTTTCAAACAGCAGCGGAATATCCTGCACCACCCAGCTTTCGCCCCGTTCGGCAGCGGCCCGCAGCGCCTGCAGGGTGGCGGTGCGAATCCGGGGGTGGGTCAGGGCTTCAAGCTGCGCCAGCTGCGCGGGATCGGCGAAGACCCGGGCAGCCAGGGCGGCCCGGTCCAGCTGCGCCGCCGCTCCCTGCCCGCTGACCACTTCCGGCCAGAGGGCAGCCAGTTCAGCCAGCACCTCAGGGTCGTCAGTGACGCTGCGGGCCAGGGCGTCGGCATCAATCACGGTCAGGCCAGCTTCCCGCAGCAGCGCGGCCACGGTGCTTTTGCCCGCGCCGATGCTGCCGGTCAGCCCCAGGCGGCGGGGCAGCGCCCGTGGTGCCCCTGCCTCCCCAGCCGCAACGTCAGCGGCCGGCCGCTCCTGGCTCACTGCCCCGCCGCTCCGGACGTCGTCTGGCTGCTGGAGGAAGAAGCGTCCCCACTTCCCTGCCCCTGGCCGCCCGAAAGGTCCGGCGAGTAAGAAGGCAGGTCAGCCGTCTTGATACGGCGCATGATGACCTGCTCCGGCGGAGTGAATTCGGTCGCCAGACGGCCGGTGCGGCGGTCAAGGCCCACCAGCTCGGTGGAACTGGCGTCGCTGGGGTTCCATTCCGTTTCTCTGTAGCGCGCACCCTGGGCCGGCAGGGTCTGGCCCTCGGTGTCGGTGGCCGCGTCCTGGTAGCTGGGGTCGATGTAAGCGAACTTGACGCCCGGCAGCCACTGCTGGTCCGGATGCGGGGCAAACAGAATGCCCGGCGGCTGATGGTACTGGGTCTTGGTCTTGCCAGCGTGCGCCACTTCCATCATCCGCTTCCAGATCGGGGTATTGATCACGCCCGAGTAGGAGTTGATGGGCATGTTGCCGCCTTCTTGCTTACCGACCCACACCGCACCGGTATACAGCGGGGTGGTGCCCACGAACCATAGGTCCTTGGGACCGTTACTGGTCCCGGTCTTGCCAGCCACCGACCAGTCACCGAACTTGGCCCCGCTGGCCAGACCGCCGCGCTCCTGCGGAAGGTCGTTGACCACGCCGTGAATCATGTCCAGCCCCAGGTAAGCTACCTGTGGCGACCATACCCGCACCGGCTTGATGTTCTCGGTGGAGGCGTCGTACAGCACCTCGTCGCGGGCAGTGGTCACGCGGGTGATATAGCGAGGCTTGTAGTACAGCCCGCCGTTCACGAAAGGCGCGTAAGCCGCAGCCATATTTACCGGGGTGGTTTCGATGGCCCCCAGCGCAGCAGCCAGACCGGTGCCGTCGCTGGGCGGAATGCCCAGTTCGCCCAGCTTGCCGAAGAATTTTTCCAGCCCGATCCGGTCGGCCAGACGCACGGTGACCAGGTTCAGCGAGCGGTCGAGCGCCTCGCGGATGGTCATGTTGCGGAAGGTGGTGGCCCCTTCAAAGTTCTGCGGGCTGTATACACCACCTTTACAGGTGTCACACGGGAAGCTGACCGGGCGATCTTCCTCGCGGTGGTCCTGGCGCAGGCCGGTGCTCAGGCCCAGGGTATAGAGCAGCGGTTTGATGGTGGAACCGATCTGACGCTGGCCCTGTGCGGCGTTGTTCCAGTCGGGTAGAGGCTCGCCCTCGCGGATTTTCTGGCCGATCATGCCCAGCACCTCACCGTTGTAGGGGTTCAGGATGACGGCGCCCATCGTTGCGCCGTAGGGCAGTCGCCGGGCCTCGCGGCTGGCAATTTCTACGGCGTTCTGCACCTTCATATCCAGCGTGGTGTACACCCGCAGGCCGCCGGAACCATACACCTTGTCGCGGCCCAGCAACTGAATAAGTTCCTGCTCCACCTGCTGATTGAAGTGCGGTGCCCGGTTGGTGGTGACGTCGCGCAGTTCCTTGGCCTTGGGGTTCACCAGCTTGGCGCTGGCGATCACGCCCGGTTTGCTGTACTGCACTTTCCAGCCTTTGGGCTGTAGTTTCTCGGCCAGCGCCTGCTGATGCTGCTCCGGAGTAATCCAGCCGTCTTCCTGCATGCGGTCCAGCAGAAGCTTCATAAAGCCGTAGGTCTGCTCGAAGTTCTGGTAACGCTGGTAAGGATTAGGAATCAGCGCCGTCAGGTAGGAACTTTCGGCCAGCGACAGTTCACGCGGTGTCTTGCCCAGGTACGACTGCGCCGCCGAGTAGATGCCGTACAGTTCCACCGGGCCGCCGTCGCCCCAGTAAATCGCGTTGAGGTAGTTCTGGAGGATTTCCTCTTTGGTAAAGGAGCGCTCGACCTGCACACTGAGCATCCATTCCTTGACTTTGCGGTCCGGCGTGGCGCGGCCACCGAACTCGTCCCACAGCAGGGTGTTCTTGATCAGCTGGTTGGTGAGGGTACTGCCGCCCTGCACGTCCTTGCCCTGGGCAATGCGCTGCACCTGCCGGCCGATGCCGACCGGGTCAAGGCCGTAGTGCTCGAAGAAGTGCCGGTCTTCGTTGGAAATTACAGCGGCCGTCATGAAAGGGCTGATTTCATTGAGGCGCACCAGCGTGCGGCTGACTTTCTGCTCACCGATGCGCGGCACCAGGGTGCCCAGCGCCGTGCCGTCACGGGCGAACACCCGCGTCTCGGCGCCCAGCGTGAGGTTGTCCAGTTGATGATAGTCGGGCAGTTCTCCTGCCCATTTCATGGCGAAGGCGCCGGCCAGGCCAGCCCCGGCCAGCACCAGGGCCAGCACCAACGAAAAGAAGAATTTCAGAAATTTGCCCAACAGTCTCAAGTGTCTCTCCCTTGTCTCGCTGTGCAGCGATTTGCCCGCAGTCTACCGTCCCCGGGGTCAGGGCAGGTTAGAGGGCCGCTCCCGCAGTGGGGCAGCAATACAAAACGCCTCCCAAAAAACAACTTCCAAAAAAAGAGCCGGAGCAAGGAGCGCCCTGCGGCGGCTCCTCTCCGGCTCGCGGGCCCGGGCTGCCCGGGTCAGGTCGCAGGTTATTTCTTCTGGGCCGCCTGAGCGGCTGCGGCCTGGCGGGCAGCAATGCTCTCTTCGCGCAGCTGCCGGCGCAGGATCTTGCCCACGGCCGTCTTGGGCAGCTCGCTGCGAATTTCGATCGAGCGGGGAGCCTTGTAGGGGCTGAGGTGCTGGCGGCAGTACTTGATCAGGTCCTTCTCGGTGGCGCTCTGGCCCTCTTTAAAGGCCACCACGGCATGTACCGTTTCGCCGCGGTACTCGTCGGGCACACCGACCACGGCCGCTTCCAGCGCGGCCGGGTGGGCGTAGAGCACCTCTTCTACCTCGCGGGGGTAGATGTTGTAACCGCTGGCGATAATCAGGTCCTTCTTGCGGTCCACCACGTAGAAGAAGCCGTCCTCGTCCATGCGGGCCATGTCGCCGGTCAGCAGCCAGGTCTTGCCCTGGTATTCACGCAGCGCCTTGGCCGATTCGTCGGGGCGCTGCCAGTAGCCTTTCATCACCATCGGGCCGCTGACCCACAGCTCGCCCACTTCGCCCTGCGCCACGGCGTGACCGTCTTCATCCATCAAGATGGCGTCCACACCCGGCAGCGGCAGACCGATGGAGCCTTCGCGCTGTTCGCTGTTGACCGGGTTGACGTGGGTGATGGGGCTGGATTCGGTCAGGCCGTACCCTTCGACCAGGTTGGCGCCGCGGGTGATCTGCTTGAAAGTACGGGCCGTTTCCAGCGGCAAGGGTGCGCTGCCGCTGATGCAGGCGCGGATGGAAGTGAGGTCGTGCTTGGGGGTGTCGGGGTGGTGGTTGATGGCGTTGTAAAGGGTGGGTACCGCCGGGAAAAGGGTCGGCTTGACCCGGTCAATTTCTGAAAGCACCATCTTCAGGTCGCGCGGGTTGGGAATCATCACGGTGTGGCCGGCGCCCAAGACGTTCAGGTTCATGGAAGCGGTCATGCCGTAAACGTGGAAGTAAGGAATGGCCGCCAGACCGATTTCCTCGCCTTTTTTCAGGTCGCTCAGCCACGACCAAGCCTGCTCGGCGTTGGAAAGCATGTTGCGGTGGGTCAGCATGGCGCCCTTGGGCACGCCGGTGGTGCCGCCGGTGTACTGCAGCAGCGCGGTGTCGTCGGGGCGCAGGGTGACCGGGGCCGGAGTAGGCTGCTGGGAATCAATCACGCCCTTGAGCGGCAGAATTTTATCGGTCCAGTGAATCGGCACGTATTCCTTGTCAATCACCTGCTTGACGGGAAACAGCAGGTTCTTGGGGAACGGCAGGGCGTCCTGCACGCGGGCCACGAACACGCGGCCCACCGGCACCTCGAAGCGCACTTCGAGGTAGCGTGGCAGCAGTGAATCCAGAATGATCAAGGTGGTAGCGCCGCTGTCGACCAGCTGGTGCTTGAGCTCGTCTGCCACGTACAGCGGACTGGTGTTCACCACTACGGCACCGGCCAGCAGCGTGCCATAAAAAGACACCATGAACTGCGGCAGGTTGGGCAGCATGACCGCTACGCGGTCGCCAGGCTTGACGCCGGACTTTTGCAGGGCGGTCGCCAGCTGCTGTGTCTGCTGCCACAGCTGAGCGTAGGACAGTGTGGCGCCCAGAAAAGACACGGCCGGGCGCTCACCGAAATCACGGGCGTTGTCACGCAGTAGGTCGGTCAGCACGCGGTTGGAAGGGGTGAAATCATGCGGAACACCCTGTTCATACAGAGCGGTCCAGGGGCGGGACAGATAGGTCTGGGCGTGATCTTGCGTCATGAAATCTTTTCCTTTCGGGAAATACCGGCCTGCAGAAAAACCACAGTCCCGCACAGCATTTCCAGTGCTACGCCGGCAGCGCTAGGGGCTGCTACCCGCCTGAGCACGGCTGTCTAAAGTTCTCTTTGAACTCAGTATAATCACAATCCCAGATTTGACAAATCGTCAGTTTAACGTGCTGGCCCGGTGCTGCCCAGAGGCAGCTGTCCCCCGCCCCAGCAGGCGGCTGCGCGGCCGGCCCGAATGGTCTACTCTCGTGGGATGTCCGATACTGCTCCTGCTCCCGTGGCCGCCTACCGGCTGCTGCTTCCCGAAGATTACGACGCCCTGGCGGCCCTGGACCTGGCCGCGCAGCGCGAACTGGACCCCGGCTTCGATGCTCGGTCCGACCGCGAACGCGAAGGCCGGCTCAGCACCAGCCTGGGCGCCCTGAAGTTCTACGACCGCACCGGGCACTCCTTCGCCGCGCTGCGTGAAGGCCAGCTGGCCGGCATGGTGCTGGCCCAGAGTGTCTGGCAGGGTGACAAGCCCATCGTGCTGGTCCGCACCCTGCTGACCGACCCGGCCCTGCCCGGCGAGATGCGCCGCGAGATTTACCACGGCCTGCTGCGCGCCCTGTTCAAGAGCGCCTACGACACCGCCGTTTATGAGGTGCATTTCATCCCTCACCGCAGCTGGGACCTGGCAGACGACCTCGGCGACGTGCGGCGGCTGGGCGACTACGGGGTGCGTTACCTGGGCAGCCGCGAGGAAACGGCGCTGCCCGGCTGAATCGCTCGGCTGTGCGGCCCTGCCCCCGGGCAGGCAGCAGCGAAATGACAGACTCCCGCCAGACCCCACCTCTTATACTGCAGCCATGACGAACCCCACCCGAGTCCTACTGGGCGTGCGCGGTATGGACCGCGAAGCCGGAGAACGCGTCGCCGCGCACCTGCTGTCGCTGCCCGGTATCAGCAAAGCCGCTCCCGACACCGGTCAGATTGAAGTGCATTACGACCCCAGCCTCTACACCGTGATGGATCTGGTGCGGCAGGTGCGCTCGCAGGGCTTCCTGGCCGGCATGCTGTAAGCCTGTGAGTGTCCTGGGATACGTGGGCACCCTGACCCTGCGGCTGGAGATGCCCTGGGTCCGGTCGCTCAAGGAAAAACGCTCGCTGGTCAAGCCGGTGGTGGAGAAACTGAAAGTGCGCTTTCCGGTCACGGCGGCCCGGCTGGACGGTCTGGACGCCCACGACTGGGAGGTGATCGCCGTGGTGACGGTCAGCAACGATTACGCCTGGGTGGAAGAAACCCTGCGGCTGGCCGCTGACTTTGTGGCCACCGGCAATTATCAGGTGACCGAGGAATGGACAGAGATTACTCCGCTGGAATAACCCCTCTGCCCCAGAGAGGCAGCTGACTCGGCCCCCGCAATAACACGCCCCCGCCTTGAAGCGGGGGCTGACATTTGCCAGGAGAGCCGGAGCCTTGGCTGCCCCGACCTACTTCTTGGCCGGCTCGCCCAGCTGGCGGCTGAGTTCGCCGAAAGCGGGCGGCGGCGGCAGGGTCCGCAGCGCCGAGTCCTTCTCGGGGCTGGCCTCGCCGGCGCGGTTGTTGGCGCAGTCATAGTTCAACTTGGCCGGACGCTGCAGCGGCCAGACCACGAAAGCGGCGCGCCCGGCGATATCGTTGAGCGGCACCGTGCCAAAGGCCCGCGAGTCTTCCGAGCCGTTGGCCGAGCGGTTGTCACCCATCACAAAATATTGGCCCTGAGGCACCGTCAGCTCCAGCTGATCGGGCATGATGCCCTGCTGCGACGAAGTGGCCTGATTAGCGATAGAGCTTTCCCGGTCCCAGCAGCCCTGCTCCTGCCAGTAGGCGGTGGTAAAACGGGCGTCCAGCGGCTTGTCGTTAATCCACACGTCGCCGCCCTGAATGCGGATGTGGTCACCGCCCACGCCGATCACGCGTTTGACCAGATAGGGGCGGTAGTTCCACAGGCCATAAAAGTCACGGTTCAGGGTAGGCACCACTGCCGCAGCGGCCCGTGGCGGCTTGAAGACCACGATGTCACCGCGGTGAAACTCGCCGATGCCGGCGCGGTGCAGCCAGCTTTCGTACTTGGGCACGATCACCCGCTCGTGGTTGCGCAGGTTGGGCATCATGCTGACCCCGTCCACCATCACCATAGTGACGATGAACTGGGTGATCAGCAGCGCGAAGACGATGGGTTCAAGCCAGTCTTTCCAGAACTGTCCCATGCCGCTGCGGCGGGTTGCCGGTGCAGCAGACGCGCTCTGGAGATGACGCTCGCCAGTGACGCTGTCAGGAAACTGCTGGGGCGGCTGTGGCTGGGATGATTGTGGTTGGGACTGGGATATTGGGGACTGGGGGGGCGGCCCCTGAGAATCAGTCATGCATGGCCTCTTTCACTGCTCCGCATCTTATACCAAGCACGGCCCGCTGCCGAAGAGAAGGCAGCCAGCAGACAGAGAGAAGCGAGCGGCAAATGCTTTAGCATCGCGGTTATGACGCCTGCGACCCCGCCCCGCTTTCCGCCTATCTTGATGCTGCTGGCCGGCATGCTGACCATTCAGGGGGGCGCGGCGATTGCCAAGGGGCTGTTTCCGCAGGCGGGGCCACTGGGCACGGCCGGACTGCGGGTGGTGCTGGCTGCCGCGCTGCTCACGCTGCTGTTCCGGCCCGATTTTCGCCGCATCACGGGGCCGCAGTGGCGTCTGATTGTGCCTTACGGCCTGGCACTGGGCCTGATGAACTTGGTGTTCTACGCGGCGCTCTCCCGGCTGCCGCTGGGCGTGGCGGTGACCATTGAATTTACCGGGCCGCTGACGCTCTCGCTGCTGCTTTCGCGGCGGCCGGCCGACTTTCTGTGGGTGCTGCTGGCCGCTTCCGGTATCGCCCTGATGGCGCCCCTGGATCAGCTGGGCAGCGGCGGGATGCAGGGCCTGGACCCGCTGGGCATGGCTTTTGCGCTGCTGGCCGGGTTTTTCTGGGCGCTGTATATCGTGTTCGGGGGCCGGGTCAGCCGCGAGCTGTCGGGCACCCTCAGCGTGACGGCCGGCATGTGGGTGGCCGCTGCCGTGACCCTGCCTTTTGCGCTGGTGGGGGGCGGCACGGCGCTGTTCAGGCCGGGCGTGCTGCTGGCCGGCCTGGGGGTAGCCCTGCTGAGCAGCGCCATTCCCTACAGCCTGGAAATGCAGGCCATGAAGTTTATTCCGGCCAAGGTCTTTGGCGTGCTGAGCAGCCTGGAGCCGGCCATCGCCGCCATGGCGGGCCTGCTGCTGCTGGATGAGCAGCTGACGCTGACGCAGTTGCTGGCGCTGCTGTTTGTGATGACTGCCAGCGCTGGCATGACCCTGACCAACCAGAACCGCCCCGACCCCAGCGAAAGTGCCAATACCCTGCGCTGGAAGCGCCACCGCCGCTGGCGCCAAAGCCTGCGCGAGAAGCGTGAGGCGTGGAAAGCCGCAGAAAAATAGACTGGAGTAGGTTGTTACTACTCCAGTATGTACACCGGCCTGTTTCCCTTCCCTATCCTGGCGGCATGACCTGGAACCCGCAGCAGTACCACAAGTTCCGCGCGGCCCGCGAGCAGCCGGCCCACGACCTGCAGGCTCTTCTCCCAGAGCTCGCCTACCGGCAAGTGGCCGACCTGGGCTGCGGTACGGGAGAGCAGCCCCTGAGCCTGGCCCAGCGCCCCTAATCTCAGGTTCGAGCAGGGCGCCATTCAGGGTCTGCAGGGAGAGTACGACCTGCTGTACTCCAACGCGGCTCTGCAGTGAGTCGCGGATCACCCCGCGCTGCTGGCCGGGCTGTGGGCCCACCTGAACCCCGGTGGCGTGCTGGCGGTGCAGGTCCCGGCCAACCACGACCACGCCAGCCACCGCCTGCTTTCGGAAACGGCAGACGAATTCAGTGCCGAGCTGGGCGGTTACACCCGCTTCGGGACAGCCTACGGTGCTTCGCCAGTGCTGACTCCCGAAGCCTACGCCGAAGTGCTGGACGGTCTCGGAGCAGCGGACATGACTGTTCAGGCCCGCATCTATCCGGTGATTTTGAATGGGGCAGCGGGGCTGCTGGACTGGGTACGCGGCACCGCCCTGGTCCCTTACCTGTCGCGCCTGTCTGCAGAGGACGCGGCGCGGTTCGAAGCAGCCTATCTGGCACGGCTCCAGCAGGCTTTTCCGAGTGAACGGATCTTTTACGCTTTCAAACGGATTCTGTTCTTGGCGCGCAAAGCTTAGCTTTTCCGCCGGCTACCCTTTCCTTTTCGTTCCCTACCCTTTCCGTTCCAGGGCCCGTTTGGTCTTGGCGGTGGGCGCGTGGCTGGCCGGGTCGTCGGGCCAGGGGTGCTTGGGGTAACGGCCGCGCAGGTCCCGGCGCACCTCGAAGTAGCCGTGCTGCCAGAACGAACGCAGGTCCTGAGTCACCTGCACCGGGCGGCGGGCCGGCGACAGCAGGTGTAGCAGCACCGGGGTCCGGCCGCCGTTGACCGTCGGTGTGTCGTTGAGGCCGAACAGTTCCTGCAACTTGACGGCCAGCACCGGTGGGCTGCCGTCCGGGGCATACTCCAGCCGCACGCGGTTGCCGCTGGGCACCGTGAGATGGGTGGGCGCCAGTTCGTCCAGCTGCGCCGCCAGTGGCCAGGGCAGCTGTGCCTGCAAAGCCGGCAGCAGGTCCAGGCGGCCCATCGCCTCGCGGCTGCGGATGCCGCCCAGGAAAGGGGCCAGCCAGGCGGCCCGGCCCGCCAGCAGCACCGCGTCGGAAAGGTCAGGCCAGCCGGCTCCCGGATGCCAGGCCCGCAGCGATCCCACCCGGCTGCGCAGGGCCTGGGCGGCCGGGGAAAACCTGAGCAAATGCAATCCCTCGCGGCTGACGGCGGCCGCCACTGCCTCCGCTTCAGCGGCCGGGTCGCTGACAGCCAGTGGCCGGGTGTCCAGCACCAGCGCGCCGCGGCGCAGTTCCTCCTGCGCCAGCAGCCGGCCGGTGCGGGGGTCCCACTCGGTGCGGGGCAGCCACTCGGCGCCTACGGCCAGGTCCACGCGGTGCAGCGGCGCGGCCAGAAAAATGCGGCCTTCGGGGCCACGGCGGTTCTCGGCCACGCCGTCCAGATGGGCCACCGCCAGCGCCGCCTCTCCGCCCAGAGCGTCACCCGGCGGCAGCTCGGCGCCCTGCCCGCCGGCCAGCAGGAAGCGGCCCCCGCCTTCCGGCCGGGCCAGCGCCACTCGCTCGGGATACGCCAGCGCCAGCAGCCCGCCCACCGCATAGGGGTCGGCCGGGCGATCATCAGCCGAGGTGTTCAGCAGCCGGCGCCACTGCCGCGAGAGCCGCTCGGCGCCGGCCCAGGCGTCCAGCCGGCCAGCGGCGCGGGCGCGGCGCAGGGCCTGGACCCGGTCGGTCAGGTCGGCGCCGTCCAGCCGGGGACCGCGTTCTTCCAGCAGCGCGGCCACGTCAGCGGCCAGGGCGGGGTCGCGCGCGGCGGCCAGCAGGTGCGCCAGCCGGGGATGGGTGGGAAAGCGCAGCAGGGTCTGCCCCGCCGGGGTGAGGCGGCCGTCAGCGTCCAGCGCGCCCAGGCCGCGCAGCAGTTCGCCGGCTGCCTCCCAGGCCGGGGCCGGCGGCGTATCCAACCACTCCAGCCCGGTCCGGGCCGTCACGCCCCAGGCGGCCAGCTCCAGCCGCAGCGGGGCCAGGTCGGCCGCCAGGATTTCGGGGGGGCGGTCCGCGGCCAGCAGCGCCTGGGTGCGCTCGGGCCACAGCCGGTAAGCCACGCCGGGGCCGGTGCGCCCGGCCCGGCCGGCCCGCTGCTCGGCTTCGGCGCGGGTGACCCGGCCGGTGCGCAGGCCGCTGAGCCCGGTCGCCGGGTCATACGCCTGGAAACGGCGCTGGCCGCTGTCCACCACGGCCCGCACCCCTTCAATGGTGAGCGACGTTTCTGCAATAGAAGTGGCCAGAATCACCCGCCGCTGGCCCTGTGGGTCCGGCAAGACAGCGCGGCTCTGCTCGGCCGGGGACAGCTCGCCGTAGAGCGGCAGCACCAGCGCGGGCGCCCCGCTGAGGGCCGCTTGAGCTGCCCGGATCTCGCCCACGCCCGGCAGGAACGCCAGCACATCGCCGCTTTCCTCGGCCAGGGCGCGGCGCACGGCGGCAGCCACGGCCGGCCCAGTGTTGCCGCCGGGCAGCAGTTCCTGCGCAGCGTAACGCAGCTCCACCGGATAAGCCCGGCCTTCCGAACGGACCAATGGCGCGTCCAGCCGGGTAGGCAAGGACTCGTCCAGGGTGGCCGACATCAGCAGCACCCGCAGGTCATCGCGCAGCGCACCTTGCACCTCGCGCAGCAGGGCCAGGGCCAGGTCAGCGTTCAGACTGCGCTCGTGGAACTCGTCCAGAATGACCAGGCCTACCCCGCTGAGTTCCGGGTCCCGCTGAAGGCGGCGGGTCAGGATGCCCTCGGTGATCACTTCCAGCCGGGTACGCGGCGAAACGTGCGACTCGAACCGTACCCGGCTGCCCACCGTCCCCCCGACCGCTTCGCCCAGCGAGGCTGCCAGCCGCGCCGCCACCCCGCGCACCGCCACCCGGCGCGGTTGCAGCAGCAGCACTTGCTGTCCCGCCAGCCAGGGTTCATCCAACAGCTGCAGCGGCAGGCCAGTGGATTTGCCCGCGCCGGGAGGCGCCTGCAACAGCACCAGGGGATGGGCCGCCAGCGCGGCGCGCAGCTCAGGCAGGGCCGCCAGAGCCGGCAGCGAGGCGGAAGGGACAGCGTCAGTCACGCAGGACATCCTAGAGCAGTTCTCCGAATGACGCGTGCGTCGGAACAGCACCGCCGCTCGCTCCATTTTCTGCTCCGCAGCTTTGCAAGTCCGTCTTGCTCTTTGTTTTGCACTCGCTCTCTGCGAGCTGTACCAGTTCGCTCGTCAAAAAGCGGTGCCAGCTTTTTGTCAAATGCTCTAGAACAGCCGGGCGGCCTGTTACGGTGCGGTGTCCGGGGTTGTCTGCGGCTCCGGCGCGGCGTGGCCCTGGCACTGCCTTTCATCGTGCAGCGCCCCGCGTGGAATGCGCCGGCCGCAGCGGGGGCAGAGGCGAAAATACTCGGGCCGCTCCAGCGCGGCGCGGCGGGCCTGGGCCACCTCGTCGGCGGTGGCATAGGCCGGCAGCGCTTCGAGCGGTTCCCAGCGAGCCTGTGGGGTGTGCGGCAGCGGCCAGGTCACGGTGCAGACTTCCAGCCACAGCACGCTGTCCAGAGCGCGTCCGACCGGCACCATCCGGGTAAAGTCGCGCAGCAGTTCCTCATCGTTGGGGGCGTCGGACATGCCTGCCATTAAAGCAGGTGCAGCACGTCCCGCAGGTCCCGTAAGGTCGCGTCCGGCCGTTCCCCGCCTAATGGGTGCCCGGTTGGCAGCCAGGCGGCCCGCAGGCCCAGCCTCTGTGGTCCCCAGAGGTCGTTGCGCGGGGAGTCGCCCACGAACCATGCCTCGGCCGGAGCCACGCCCAGCGCATCCAGCGCCAGCTGATAGCTGTGCGGGTCGGGTTTGGCCACGCCAGCTTCCCGGCTGATGACTATCTTCCCGAAAAAGCCGGTCAGCCCACAAACAGCCAGAACTGCGCGCTGAGGCTCCGACCAGCCGTTCGTGACCAGAGCCAGCCTCACGCCTCTATTTTTTAATTCATATAGCACTTCGGTTGCGTACGGCATAGGTACAGCCCAGCGAGGCAGGTCGGCAAAATCGGTGAACAGCTCTCCTGGGCTCTGGGACAGCCCGAATTCCTGCACCAGATGGGGAAAGACCTCGCGCTTGGAGCGGTAGCCGAAGTCGTCCAGTTCCAGAAAGCGGGCACCGTACTCCGGCGGCAAACCAAAGCGCCGCAGGTGGCCCGGCAGCCAGCGCCGCAGCGTGGCGGAGCGGTCGTGCAAGGTGCCATCCAGGTCGAACAGGACGGCTTTTATGGCTGCACCTCCGGTAATTCCGGGCTGGCCGAGTCCGCAGCAGCCAACGCAGACAGCCGTTCCTCTATCTCCTGCACTGCCCGGCTGTCTTTCGCTGCATCGAAACTGGTTCGGGCGTTGGTGTAGGCGTCATGGGCCGCTTCGCTGCGGTCCTCCGCCCTGGCGAAGTCGCCGGCAGCACGCCACAGGCAGCCCAGTGTGGCCGGGTCATCGGCAGTGACGGCCTGGGCAAACGCCTCAGCCAGCGCCGCATGTGCAGCGCGCTCCTGCCCCAGTGCATGGCGGCACACTGCCAGCTCGTACCCGTTCACCGCGAGTTCCAGAGCGCCAGCTCCCTCCTGCTCCAGCAGCGCACGCTCCTGCTCGAACAGGGCCAGCGCGGCGGCAGGGTCGCCGGCTTCACGCTCCACCATGCCCAGCTGATGCAAGAAACGGTGCGCGTCCGGCTGGCCCTGGGCGGCCTGCCAGAGTTCCCGGTATACGGCGCGGGCCTCGTCAAAGCGGCCAGCGAAGGTGTAGGCATAGCCCAGCACGTGCCGCGCCTCCTGCGAAGGGTCGGGTTCCAGCAGGGCCGCCGCTTGGGCGTAGGCTCCAGCTTCTATCAGGGACCAGGCTTGCTGGATGGAATCGGCGGACATAGGGTCAGTTTATGCCTCGCCCACACCGGGGTCTTCATCCGGTGACTCGTGGAAGGCGGCGCCATACTCGCGCACGTCCTCGTGAATCAGGGTGGAGTTGAGGCTGACCGCCGCCACCATGCCGCTGGCCGCCGCGCTCATCACGTACTGTGGGGCACCGGTCATATCGCCGGCCGCCCACACGCCCCGGCGGCTGGTCATGCCGTTCTCGTTGACCACCCGCAGTTTGTCGCTGGGCCGGCAGGTGGCTGCGCTGGTCCTGGGTGGGATTCAGGAAAATGCCTTCCAGCTCCAGAGTCTCCCCACCATGAAAATGCACTGTGACGGTGTCCTTGCCCGACAGCCGCAGGATAGGCCGGGTGTCGAGGGCAATGCCCAGGCGCTGCAGGTCCAGGCGCTGCTCCTCAGTCAGTTCGTCGGGGCCGTCGGTCAGCAGGGTCAGGTGCTCGGTCCAGTTACGCAGGCTGAGGGCCAGATGGTGCCCTTCTTGATGGCTGCCCAGCACCGCCAGCGGCGCGCGCCGGTTGGGCCAGCCGTCACAGTAGGGACAGTGGTGGATGGTGCGGCCCCAGCGCTCCTTCAAGCCACTGACACGCGGCAGCAGGTCGCGGATGCCACTCGCCAGCAGCAGCCGGCGGGCCAGCACCCATTCGGTACCCAGCTGCACCCCGAACCCGTCACCGATCTCACGCACCTGACGGGCTGGCTCGCTGCGGACCGTCACGTCATAGGGCACCAGCTGTTCCAGCCCGATTCGCTTGAGTTCAACCGGGCGAATGCCGTCCCGGGTAAAGACCCCGTGGGCTTCCTGTGCCCGCGCGTTGCGGGGCGGACCACCGTCCAGCAGCAGCACCCGCTGGCGCGAGACGCCCAGCACCAGCGCCGCATTCAGTCCCGCCGGCCCAGCACCCACAATCACGGCGTCGTACTGCTCGGCGGTGCGGCACACCTCCTGCTCCAGCTCGGCCTGCGCGGGCACGGGGTCAGGCATGAGCCTCTCCAGACGGCATCTTTCCGGACCGTGTCTTGGCAAGCAGGAGCTGGGGCAAAACAAACATTGTTCAATTGTGACGCCCTGGGCCGGCCGCCGTCACCCGCACGGCATTAAGGTCCGCTCTCATATACGGCCCCACTGTGACCAGAAACGGAGCCAACCGCAAGACTCAAGACCTGTGTCAGATAATTTTAACCAGACTGTTCTAAGATGGTTCACATGAAAGCCAAGGCTGCCCTGTTTCTCGCTGCGCTCGCACTTCCGCTGAGCGCCTGCGGCACGGTGGGCAACGCGGGACCCAGCGCCGGCGAACTGCTGCGCGCCCCCACCTCGCTGAATCTGGCCGGCCGCACCCTGACGGCCGACGCCCGCCCCACCCTGAACGGCGAAGAACTCTCGACTCAGGTCAAAATCCACAGCTCGGCCAGCTCGCTGCCGCTGAACGCCCACTCGGTCTATCTGGTCACCCAGGGCGGCGTGTGGCGGGCCGACGCCCGCTGGCAGCCCAGCAGCTGCGGCGCCGGCTGCCGCGCCGTGCTGGCCAGCGGCCCGGCCGAGGGCCTGCTGCCCGGCGAAAACGTGCAGTTGGTCGTGCGGCTGCAAGACAGCAGCGGCCGCAACTTCTGGCTGCGTGACCAGAACACCGCCGTGGTCAAAGACTAACCTCTTCCCTGTCCTGCTTTATTTCTACAGTTCAGCCCCCGGCCTCTGGTGCGGGGGCTGAACTTTGCCATCTGGGGGCCTTCAGACACACCCTTCAGATGTGTATCATGTGCCCCCTTTAAGCTGAGCAGCATGACCAAGCTTTTTTCGCTGCCGGCCCTGGCGGCCGGGCTGGCCCTGCTGGCCGGCACCGCCCAGGCCCAGACCCTGATTCCGATGGATTCGCGCCCTGCGACCAGCCGCCTGCCCGCCGCTATTGCCGGCCTGAAAAGTGACGGGCTGAAAGTGGTGCCGCGTGAACTGCTGGGCACCGCGCAGCAGGGCGCTGACCCGGCGCGGCTGCTGGAATGGCTGCGCACTGAGGGCGCCGGCCGTGCCGACGAACCGCTGATCGTGGCGCTGGATTCGCTGGCTTACGGCGGGCTGGTGCAGTCGCGCAAAAGCACCGAGACGGCCGCCCGGATTCGCAGCCGGCTGCTGCCGCTGGCGCAGTGGCAGCGCGAAACCGGGCGGCCCATCTACGCCTTTATCACCATTCCGCGCCACCCTGACGCAGTGGACCGGCAGCGCAACTTCGAGGTGGCCCGGCTGATGACCCGCTGGGCGGCCGCCGGCGTCTTCAAGGAACTGCACATCGCCTGGGACGACGCCCTGCCCGGGAGCCCCGCCCCTGCCGAGGGCGCCCGACTGGCCGCTTTCGCCGCCGAGGTCGCCCCGGACAACGTCAAAGTCTACCCCGGCGCCGACGAGGTGCTGGCCCTGCTGAATGCCCGCGCCCTGACGCCGGCGCCCAAAACACTGCAGGCAGTGTATTCCGACCCCAAGGCCGCGCAGGAAGTCATCAAGTATGAGGGCATCCCCCTGACCCGCAGCGTGGAAAACCACGCCGGGGCGGCCGGCTTCCGGCTAGCCCAGGGCAGCGAGACGCCGGACATGACCGTCTATGTCTTTAACGGCGGCGACCCGCGCCAGGCGGCGCTGACCATTTCCTCGCTGCTGCGCCGGGGGCCAGTAGCCGTGGTGGACGTGGAAAAAGTCAATATGGGCAACACCCGGCTGTGGAAGGACCTGGGTACCCTAAAGCGCGACGCCAACCTGACAGCGCTGGCCGCCTGGGGCACCCCCGGTAACAACCTCGGCTCGGCGCTGGCACACGCCAAGCTGTGGCTGGACGGCGGCGTGGACCCGGCCCGACAGCAGGCCCTGCTGGCCCGCGAGTACGCCAACGACCTGATCTACTCCACTCGCCTGCGCGCCGCGCTGCGGGCCGCCATCCCCGAAGCGGAAATGAACACCCCGGCCGCCCAGGCCAAACTGATGGAGCTGGCCGCCGGCTATTTCCCGCTGCAACTGGGCGGGGAATACAGCCTCGACCAGGTCAACCTGCCCTGGGGCCGCTCGTTCGAGTGGGATTTCGACCTCAGCCCTGTGGAGTAAAGCCGGTGGGATGGAGCCGATGGAATAATCAGGGGAATCGGCCTCACCGGACCGGTTGCCAGGCCGCGCTGCCCGGTCCCTTTACGCAGCTTAATGTCCGCTGACCACGCCGGGCAGTCCTGCGGTCCTATGCTGGGCGCATGCAAGCGAACGAAACTGCCGCCTGGAAGGCCCTCGGCAACCTGGCTGCCGGGCCACGCGCCACCCTGAAGGACCTGTTTGCCGCCGACCCGGAGCGCGGCCAACGCCTGAGCGCCGAGGGCGCCGGCTGGCGCCTGGATTACTCCAAGCAGCGGGTAGACGACGAGATTCTGGCCGCCCTGTTCCGCCTGGCCCGCGAGCGCGGCGTGGAAGAGCGCCGGGACGCCATGCTGCGCGGCGAGAAAATCAACGTGACCGAAAACCGCGCCGTGCTGCACACTGCCCTGCGTGCCCCCCGGGGCGCCGATATCCGGGTGGACGGCGAGAACGTGGTGCCACAGGTCCATGCGGTGCTGGACCGGATGGCCGACTTTGCCGCCAAAGTCCGCTCCGGCGAGTGGCGTGGCTTTACCGGCCAGCGCATCCGCGCCGTGGTGAACATCGGCATCGGCGGGAGTGACTTGGGGCCGGTAATGACCGCCGAAGCGCTGGAACACTACAGCGACCGTGACCTGACGCTGCGGTTCGTCTCCAACATCGACGGCACCGACTTTGCCGAGAAGGTGCGGGACCTCGATCCGGCAGAGACGCTGTTTATCGTGTCCAGCAAGACCTTTACCACCCTGGAAACCATGACCAACGCCCACACGGCCCGCCGCTGGCTGCTGGACGCGCTGGGCGATGAAGCGGCAGTGGCGCGGCATTTCGTGGCAGTCAGCACCAACGCGGAGGAAGTGCAGCGCTTCGGCATAGACACCGCCAACATGTTCAGCTTCTGGGACTGGGTGGGCGGCCGCTACAGCGTGGACAGCGCTATTGGCCTGAGCCTGATGATCAGCGTAGGCCCGGAGCAGTTCCGCGAATTCCTGGCCGGCATGCACGAGATGGACCGCCACTTTGCCCAGGCACCGCTGGAACAGAACCTGCCGGCGCTGATGGCGCTGACCGGCATCTGGAACCAGAATTTCCTGGGGTCCTGCTCGCTGGCGGTGCTGCCCTACTCGCAGTACCTGCGCTCCTTTCCCGCCTACCTTCAGCAGCTGGACATGGAAAGCAACGGCAAGCACGTGACCCTGGAAGGCGAGCGGGTGGCGTTTGACACCGGCCCCATCGTGTGGGGACAGGCCGGCACCAACGGGCAGCACGCCTTTTACCAGCTGATTCACCAGGGCACCCGGCTGATTCCGTGTGACTTTATCGGCTTTGCCCGCAGCCTCAACCCACTGCCGGCCGGCGAGGAGGGAGAAGACCTGACCCACCAGGACCTGCTGATGGCCAACGTGTTCGCCCAGAGCGAGGCGCTGGCCTTTGGCAAGACTCCTGAGCAGGTGCGCGCGGACGGCGGCGTGCCGGAGGAACTGGTGCCGCACAAGGGCTTTGAAGGTAACCGCCCGTCATCTACCCTGCTGGCCCGCGAGCTGACGCCGCGCAGCCTGGGCGCCCTGATCGCCCTGTATGAACACAAGGTCTTCGTGCAGGGCGCCATCTGGGGCATCAACTCCTTTGACCAGTGGGGCGTGGAGCTGGGCAAGGTACTGGCGCAGAAGATCGTGCCGGAACTGAATGGTGATCAGGAACTGCACCACGATTCTTCCACCAACGCCCTGATCGAGTGGTACCGTCAGGAGCGCTAATACCCTGAGGGCAGGCGGCGTGGGCGTCCGCCTGTTCTTAGCCGGCCTGGCCGGTTTGCTTGGCATACTCCTGCAGGGCCGCTTCCTCGGCGGGAATGCGGACCAGCAGCAGCAACGCAGCATTCAGCACGCTGTAAGCCAGCGCAGTGCGCCAGGCTCCGACCGCCAGCGGCGCCGAGGCCATTTCCAACGCCACCACGGCGTAATTGGGATGTTTGAGGTAGCGGAAAGGGCCGCGCCGCACCCGCTCCCCGCCAGGGACAATCAGAATCCGGGTGTTCCAGTAGCGCCCCAGAGTGCGAATAACCCAGTAACGTAGCGGCTGCGCCAGCGCAAACACCAGCAGGGCCGGCAGGTTGACCCGGCCACGGCTGTGGCGGCCTTCCAACAGGGTCAACGCCATCCAGCTGGGATGCAGCACGAAAAAAGCCGGGTAGTGCTCCTGCCCGTATTCCTGCGCCCCGTTCGCCCGGGCCCAGGCCTCGTTGCGGCGGGCCACCCGCAGTTCCAGCAGGCGCTGCACGGTCAGGAAGCCGAACAGGTAAGGGGCGAAGCGGCGGGCGGACGGCAGTCGGAAACGCATGAGGTTCAGGGTAGACCATCCGGCCGGCCACCACAGGGAAAGAGCAGAAAAAGCAGGAGTCCCGGCACCAGCTAGACAGTGTGCGCGGCTCCTGCTCTTCTTTTCTTTTGGCTGACAGGGCCGGCTCAGGCCCGGGCAACCCAGCTCAGTCGCGGGCGGCCGGGGCCGCACTGTTCAGGCGGCCGGATTCTTCGGTCAGGTCGCGCAGACGGGCGGCCAGCTCGGGGGTCAGGGCGGCAGCGTCCACCCGCCAGCCCCAGTGCCCGGTGGCGCTGCCCGGCACATTCATGCGGGCCTCGCTGCCCAGCGCCAGCAGGTCCTGCAGGGGAGCCACCGCTGTGCGGGCGCGGCTGTGCCAGGCAATGCCCATCATCTGCCAGGGCACCTCTTCCTCGGCGGGGTCCGAGCTGGTAAAGGAGCGGAAATGATGCTTTTCCAGCTCAGAGGCGGTGCGCCACCAGCCCAGAGTGGTGTCATTGTCGTGGGTGCCGCTGTAGACTACCCGGTTGCGGACGATGTTGGCCGGATAAAAGGGGCTGTTCCAGAAGTCCTCGTCGGAAAAAGCGAACTGCAGCACCACCATGCCGGGCAGTTCGAACTCGTCGCGCAGCTCTTCCACCGCCGGGGTGATCACGCCCAGGTCCTCGGCAATGATGGGCAGGTCGCCTAGGCGGCGGCGCACCTCGGTCAGCAGCTCGCGGCCGGGGGCCGGCACCCAGCGGCCGCCGCGGGCATTCTCGGCCGGGTAGGGCACCTCCCAGTACGCTTCAAAGCCGCGGAAATGGTCCACCCGGATCAGGTCATACAGCTCGCGGCTGCGGGCAAAGCGGCCCACCCACCAGTCGAAGCCCTGGGCCTGCATCCGGTCCCAGCGGTAAAGCGGATTGCCCCACAACTGGCCGTCGGCCGCGAAATAATCGGGCGGCACGCCGGCCTGCACCTCGGGCTGGCCCTGCTCATCCAGCGCAAACAGGTCCTGGTGCGCCCAGACATCTGCCGAGTCCAACGCCACGAAAATAGGCAGGTCCCCGATAATCTGCACGCCGCGCTCGCCGGCATAGGCCCGCAGTGCCTGCCACTGCCGCTCAAACAGGAACTGAATAAAGCGGATATGCTCCACCACATCGAAATGTTCCTGCTGGAAACGGGTCAGCGCCGCCTGGTCGCGCCCACGGTACTGGCTTTCCCAGGCATACCAGGGCGCGCCGCCGTGCACTTCCTTGAGGGCACGGAACAGCGCGTAATTGTCCAGCCAGCTGGCCTGGGCGGCCTTGTAGGCCGTGAACTCCTCGGCGCTGACCTGCCCTTCCCCCGCCTGGAAACGGCGGTAGGCGGCCCACAGCAACTCACCGCGCCAGACCGTCTGGGCACTGAAATCCACCCGCTCGGGGTGTTGCTCGGGGCCAGTCATCAGGTCTTCCTCTTTCAGCAGGCCCCAGCTTTTCAGCTCGGCCAGGCTGATCAGCAGCGGGTTGCCTGCAAAGGCACCCAGTGTCTGGTAGGGGCTGTCGCCCAGACCGGTCGGGCCCAGCGGCAGAATCTGCCAGTAGGTCTGCCCGGCCTCCTGAAGCCAGTCCACCCACTGCCGGGCCTCGGGCCCCAGTTCGCCCAGGCCGTAGGGCCCCGGCAGGGAGGTGGGATGCAGCAGCACGCCGCTGGAACGCGGCCAGTCGGTCAGCCCGGCGCTGGGGCTGTCAGAAAGGGCAGGGGTCTGGGTCATGGCAGGACACTCCAAAGAGAACAAGTCGAAAAGGCGGAAAAAACGGAAAAAGCCTGTGCAGCGTGATGAAGCCGCAGCAAGCAGGACACAACAAACCTGCGGATCAGCTTAAAGCTAAAGCATTCTCCGCAGGTCAGCGCCGGCTGTTCCGGCCAGAGGAACCGGCACGGCACAGGGGGTACCGGGTCACGGCAGGCTCACTCGTAAGTGACTTCCAGCACCTCAAATTCCATGTTGCCTTTGGGGCCGGGCACCTGCACCCGTTCGCCGGGATGGGCGCCCATCAGTGCCTGTCCAATCGGGCTGGCGTCGCTCACCTTGCCGGCGCGCACATCGGCCTCAAAGGTGCCGACCAGTTCAAAAGTGCGCTCGGTCTTGCCGCTGCGGACCTTGACCTTGGCACCCAGGCCAGCGCCGCTGTCGGCATCTTCCGCCACGATCACGGCGCGCTCCAGCTGGTCTTCCAGTTCACGGATGCGGGCCTCGTTCTCGCTCTGCTCCATGCGGGCTTCGTCGTAGGCGGCACTTTCACGCAGGTCGCCGTCCTCAATGGCGCGGCCCATGTTTTCGCTGATCTGTTCGCGGCGGGTGGTCTTGAGGAAGTGCAGGGTTTCTTTCAGCCGGTCGTAACCGCGCTGAGTGATCGAGATTTTGGGAGCTGTCATAGCATTTCAGTATAGCGGGCCGGCTCAGGGACACGGAGACAGTTTTTTGGTGTCTCCTCCCGTATCTGCTGCGGCCCTTCCGAGCTTTAGAGCAGTTCTCCGAATTACGCGTGCGCCGGAACATCACCGCCACCCGCTCCATTCTCTGCTCCGCAGCTTTGCAAGTCCGTCCTGCTCTTTGTTTTGTACTCGCTCTCTGCGAGCTGTACCAGTCCGCTCGCCAAAAAGCTGGCACAGCCTTTTGTCAAATGCTCTAGCGCCGGCCGAAAGTCTGGGAGTGGGCCTGGGGCCGATTGTAGCCCTGGTCGCTCTCGATAGCTTTTTCACCCTCGAAATCGGCCTTGGTGACCAGCAGCCGGTATTCATGCGAGCTGGTGGCGGCTTCCAGGCCCTCCTCCATGCTGATCACGCCCTGCATATACAGCTGCGCCAGATGCTGGTCGAAGGTGTGCATGCCGCGCAGGTTGTCTTCCAGCATGGCGTCCTTGATCAGAGGAGTCTTGTCCTCTTCCTTGATGCTGTCCACCACCAGCGGCGTGCCGAGCAGGATTTCAGTGGCCAGGGCGCGCCCGTGCCCGTCGGCGCGGCGCAGCAGGCGCTGCGAGACGATGCCCACCAGCGATTCGGCAAACAGGTTGCGCACCTCGGTCCGCTCGTACGGCTGGAAGAAATCGATCACCCGGTTGATGGTCCGTAGGGCGTCCTGAGTATGCAAGGTACTGAGCACCAGATGCCCGGTCTGCGCCGCTGTCAGGGCCGCTTCCACCGTTTCCTTGTCACGCATTTCCCCGATCATGATCACGTCGGGGTCCTGGCGCATGGCGTATTTCAGTGCAGTGCGGAAATCGCGGGTGTCCACGCCGACCTCACGCTGCACCACGATGGATTTGCGGTTGCGGTGCATGATTTCGATAGGGTCTTCTATGGTAATGATGTGCCGGGCATGGGTGCGGTTGATGTGGTCCAGCACACTGGCCAGGGTGGTGCTTTTGCCGGAGCCGGTCGGGCCGGTCACCAGAATCAGGCCACGCGGCGACTCGGCCATGGTGCGCATCACCTCCTGGGGCAGACCCAGGGTCTCGAAGTCGGGAATCTGGTCGCGCACCACCCGCAGCACGATGCCCACCGAGCCGCGCTGCCGGAACACGTTGACTCGGAAGCGCCCGTGTCCCGCCAGGCTGTAAGCGGCGTCCAGTTCATTGCGGAACTCGAAATCCTCCCACTGCTCGGGGCTCAGCAGGGCCTGGGCATAGGCAGCCGTATCCTCGGGGCGCAGCACCTTGGAGCCGAACTGCACCAGATCCCCGTGGATCCGGCCCATTGGGGGGCTTCCAGCCTGAAGGTGCACGTCGCTGGCACCGGCATTGATCATTTCTATCAGCAGCTCGTCGATTCGGAACATAAGACTCCTTGCGGGGGACCGCTCAGCTTCCGGATGCCCGCCGTGCCCGGGGGCCAGCGCACATATGAGAGTACGGTCACGGTTCAGTATGCCGCAGCTGCCCGGGCCGTGCCGGGCAACTTGCGGTCTTTAGATGTCCGAAGAAGTTTCAGCTGCCAGCAGCGGCATATTGTCGATCAGACGCACGCCATGCAGCCGGCCGGCAAAGACCAGCCGCGCGCCGGCCGCCTGTTCGGGGCTCAGTTGACCCTGCAAGGGGTGCAGCTCAGCGTCCAGCAGGTGCAAGTAGTCCAGTTCCAGCGGCTCCTGCGCCAGCACTGCCTGCCCGGCCGCCAGCAAAGCCGCTGTGTCCCGTTCGCCGGCCGTATAGGCCGCCTGAATGGCCCGCAGCGCCCGCGAGATCACCGCGGCCTGCGCCTGCTGCTCCGCCGACAGATAACTGTTGCGGCTGCTGAGGGCCAGCCCGCTCGCTTCGCGCACCACCGGCACACCGACCACCTCGGCCGGCACGAACAGGTCGGCCACCATCCGGCGCACCACTGCCAGCTGCTGCCAGTCTTTCTCTCCGAAATAGATTCGGGCCGGCTGCACCAGCTGTAACAGTTTCAGTACGATGGTGGCGACCCCATCAAAATGCCCGGGCCGCGAAGCCCCTTCGACGCGAGTATTCAGCCCCGCCACGCTGACCGTGGTGGCGTGGCCGGCCGGGTAGATGTCCTGCGGCTGTGGATGAAACAGCAGCGCTGCGCCGGAAGCCTGTGCCAACGCTTGGTCGCGGGCCAAGTCACGCGGATAGTTGCTCAGGTCCTCGCTGGGCGCGAACTGGGTGGGATTCACGAACACACTGACCACCGTAAGCGCGTTCTCGGCGGCTGAGCGGCGAATCAGCGCAGCGTGCCCCTCGTGCAGGAAGCCCATGGTGGGCACCAGCCCCACACTCTGCCCCTGGCGGTGGGCGTCTTTCAGGGCGGCGCGCAGCTCGGCGGGGGTGGTGACGGTCCAGAGGCCAGCAGGTGAGGTGCCCGTCACAGACGGCGGGTCCTGTCAATCGCCAGGGCGTCCAGAATGGCGTTCAGCACCCAGGTGACCAGGCTCAGCAGCACCGAGCCCACGATGGCGGCCCCCAGACCATTCACGTCCAGCGCAGTAAATTCGGCCGTGAGCCACAGCATCAGCCCGTTGAGCACCAGGGTGAACAGCCCGAAAGTCAGTATGGTGATGGGCAGCGAGAGCAGCCCCAGCAGCGGCCGGACCAGGGCGTTGACCACCCCCAGCACCAGGGCGGCCAGCAGCACCTGCGGCCACTCGGTGCCGGGCGCGAAATTCACTCCGCTGTACATCCGGGTGACGGCATACAGCGACAGGGCACTCAAGATCAGATTCAGCAGGAATCTCATAGTGCCAGCATACTGCCGCTCAGGGAAAGGTAACTTGCTGCAAGCTTTCACCCTGGTCAGCCGAAACGGCCCTGAAAAAGCCTTACAGCCGCGCCTGCTCCCGCCACAGCGACAGCAGTTCGGGGGCAGTGACCTCGGCCGGCACCGCCCAGCCCAGCGAGCGGGCCAGCTCAGCGAGTACCCGTCCGGGCGTCACAGTGCCCCCGTCGCGCAGGTCGCGCAGCGCCGGTGCGCCGCCCCGCTTGGCCAGGCGTTCACCACGGTAATCGGTCATCAGCGGCACGTGCCAGTACTGCGGCCGGGGGAAACCCAGTGCCTGCTGCAAAGCGGCCTGGCGTGGGGTGGCCGGCCACAGGTCGGCGCCGCGCACCACGTCGGTGACGCCCATAGCAGCGTCGTCCACCACCACTGCCAGGTGATAGGCGTAGACTCCGTCATTACGGTGCAGCACGGGGTCGCCCACCTCGGCCGGGAGCGACTGGCAGAGCGTCTCGCCGCTGAGGCTGTCCTGCACGCAGATATGCCAGTCGGGCACCCGCCAGCGCCAGGCAGCCGGGCGCTGCGGGTCGTGGGGGTGAGTGCGGCAGGTGCCGGGATATACCGGCTCGGTGCCGTGCGGCGCTCCGGCAGCGTCCTGCACCGCCGCCTGAATCTCGCGGCGGGTGCAGGTGCAGGGGTAGGTGTCCAGCCGCGCTGCTGCCGCCGCGTAGTGTTCCAGCCGCTCCGACTGGCGGTATTCGGCGTCCCAGTCCAGGCCCAGCCACTCCAGGTCGCGCCGGGTCACGTCGTAAGCCCACGGTCTGACCCGGCCGGTGTCCAGGTCCTCAAAGCGCAGCAGGTGCTGGCCGCCCAAGGCGCGACTGTGCAGCCAGGCCAGCAATGCAGTACGGATGTTGCCCAGATGCAGCGCCCCGGTGGGGCTGGGAGCGTAGCGGCCTACCCGCCGCTCCCCGGCAAGTTCAGGCATCTAGCGGTCATCCTCCACATCTTCCGCGTCTGCTGCATCCTCCGCGGTTGCCCGGCCGCCGGCAGCTGCCATCTGTGCATCTTGGCGTTCCTGCAGCCAGCCGAGCAACAAATCATCCACCAGCTCGCTGAGGCTTTCGCCGCCTTCCGCTTTCAGCTCGCGCCAGGCGGCCCGGATAGTTTCGCGGCGCACGTACACCACTTCCACCTGTCCGCGTTCCAGCGGGTCCTCGGCGTGGCGGCTGCCCTTTTTGCCGTGGCCGGCGTCCTTGTCCAGTTTCCTGGCTTTCTTGGCCGCCTTTTTGGCTGCTTTTTTTCCAGTCTCGCTGTCCAGATACCCGAAGCGGGACATCAGAGCACCTCGCGCGACAGGGCCAGCAGGTCGTCCCAGGCGGCGGCCCGCTCATCGCGCACGTCGCGGCACAGCACGCCCTGTTCGGCCGCTTTCTGGTAAGCGGCGTACTGGCGCACCACCGTGTTTGCCACCCGGATGCCCAGGTCACGCAGGTCCTCGCGGGCGGTTTCGGCAGCGCGGCCCACCGGCGGCACCCGGGTCAGCACCGCCATGCTGCGCCGGGCCGCGCCGGGCTCGCTGCCCAGAAAGCCCATCAGCTCCTGGGCAGCGTCCAGCTCCAGCGGCGAAACCCCGCTGGGCACCAGAATCAGGTCAGCCCGCTCGGCCAGCTCGCGTAGGTCGCGGCGGCGGGGGCGGCCCTCGGTGTCCACGATCACCGCGTCCAGCCGGGCCAGCCGCTTGGGCTTGACATCGTCCGGGTCCAGCACCGGAAACGGCAGCCCCGGCCCGCGCCGGCTCCAGCGCAGCGAGCTGCCCACCCGGCCATCTTCATCAATCAGGACCGTTTCCAGGCCGCGTTCACTGAGTGCTCCGGCCAGATGAACCGCCAGCGTGCTTTTTCCCACGCCTCCCTTTTCCGAGGTGATGGCAATGATCTTGGGCATAGCAGCACTGTACCCCGGCGCCCTATGGCTGGGGCTGCCCGGCACGTTGGCCCGCCCGGCGCAGCGCTACACTGCGCGGCATGACTTCTGCTCAACCTCTCTCCCTGAAGGCCGAAGGCGCCCGCATCATGGCCGTCTTCGCTCACCCCGACGACGAAGCTTTTGCGGTGGCCGGCACGCTGGCCGCCTACGCCCAGGCCGGCGCCGAAATCACGCTGGTGTGCGCTACCCGCGGCGAGGCCGGCAAGATGACCGATCCCAGCATGACCGTCACCGACCTGGGCCAGCAACGCGAGGCCGAACTGCGGGCGGCCTGCCAGGCCATCGGGATTCCGGTACCGGTCTTTCTGGGCTACCACGACTCGGGCCGCTTCGAGCGCACCCGCCACGACGACCCGCTGGCCCTGATGAACGTGGACGTGCTGGATATCGAGGACAAGCTGCGCGCCCTGATTGAAGAGCGCCGCCCGCATGTCCTGATCACCTTTGATCCCCACGGCGGCTACGGCCACGTGGACCACCTGCAAATGCAGCGGGCCACGGTGAGCGCTTTCTTCTCAACCGGACATCTCCCCTACGGCGGCCCGCAGCGGCTGTACTACACCGTCTTTTCCAGCGAGGTGGCCCGCAACCTGAACATGATGGACCCCACCCGCGAACTGGAACCCGAGCGCTACGGCATCAGCGAAGCAACCGCCGCCGTGAAGATGAACGTAGCCGCCTACGCCGAGCAGAAAAAGGCTGCGCTGGCCGCGCACGGCACCTAGATGGGACCCGGCAGCGCCATGGGCCGGCTAAGCCCCGAGCAGCGCACCGACTTCGAGCAGCGGATGGTGGACCAGGAATGGTTCTCACTGGGCGGCACCCGCACGCCCATCTCCTCTTTCCCGCTGCCCGAACTGCTGAGTGGAGTGGACCTCAGCCGCTAAAGCGGGAGCAGACGCCGCAAATCAAATAACGCGCAGGGGCCGCCTAGAATTAAGCGGCCCCTGCTCTTTTCCTCTCTCTTTCCAGCCGCGCCTCAGCCGGGCAGGTTTTCCAGCACCCGCCGCACGCTCAGGCGCACCCGACCCAGGCTGGACAGGTCATCAAAAGCCACTGCCAGCACCTGTCCGTCCTGCCCGGGTGTCAGCAGCAGCGGGCCGCTTTCCAGGTCCAGCAGCAGGTCGTTCCAGCCCTGGGCGTTCAGGGTCTGCTGCAAGGTCTGCACAATCGCGCGGGCCGGCACCAGCAGGCTAGCAATGGTCGGGCCGCTGCCCACGTCACCGGCCTCGGCCAGCGACGTGCCATCGCTGCCATACAGTGCCGCCGCGTGAATACCGCGCCCTTCCAATAAGGAATCCAGCAGCAGCTGGGTCATGCCGGCACCTCGCCCTGACTTTGATTCAGGCCCTGATTCGGATTCAGGTTCTGGGCCTGCCCATCCGCCGGTGCCAGGTGGGGCAACTGGGCTAGCACCTCATCCATCAGCGCGGCCAGCCGTTGCTGCGCGGCGGAAGTGTCCATTCCGCGCACCAGCGCCGCTCCCAGGGTGTAGTCACCCTGGCTGAGGGCCACCACTTCCAGCGCCGGCATGGTAAAGGCCACCCGGCTCACCTCGCCCACACCCAGCCGGCGGCCCAGGCGGTCCAGCGACTCACGCAGCGCGGCCAGCTCGGCAGCCAGCAGGTCGGCGCCTTCGCCGGCAGCGGCCAGCGGCAGGCCGTCGCGGCCCACCAGCGCGGCGGCCGAGACACCGGGCAATTCACGCAGGCTGCCCAGACGGGGCGCCATTACAGCTCACCTGCCAGCTGCTGCGCGGTGGCGCGGGCGTACAGACGGGCCTGGCCCAGATTGGCGCGGCTGTCCAGGGCCAGCAACACGAAAAATTCAGCGTTGACCGGCTGCAAGAACACGCTCAGCTGTTCGCCGCGGATATACAGCTCGCGTGCCGCGCCGCCGCCGACCATGGCGTAAGCGTCGCTGGCGGCCCGCAGCAGCCCGGCGTGCTCGGCCACCAGCAGGTCCAGGCTGACTTCGGCGGCGCTGTGGCCCTCAACCAGCAGGCCGTCAAGCCCTCCAATGGCGGCTGCCCAGGCGCCGTCCACGTCCCTGACCAGTTGTGTGAGTTCGTTTAGCATTGCTCCGCATCATAGAGAAAGTGAGCTGTCATGGTTGTCACGTCCGGACCCGGAAAAAATGGTGCCGGCCTTGCTCCCGCGTGCTCTACCCCGCGCCCGGAAGCCCTGCGCCCCAGAACCCGCTCTGCGGCGTATTCCGGGGCCAAGTGCGCTAGAATACGGTCAGTCTTTGGAGGCGACTCGTTACGCCAGTAGCATAATTCTTGTGGTTCTGTTAGAATTTTACAGAATAACCGCCGCGCCCGGGCCTCCCGGGGCCGCGCCCGGTACCGCCTTCCCGCCTGCCCCGGCTGGGCCGTTTTCGCCGTTTGCCACCTCGGCGCGGCGTGGCCGGCCCAGCACAGAATGGAGTTTGCATGACCGGAATCCATCCCGTTGACATCACCTCTGAAGTCAAAACCAATTTTATCAACTACGCCATGAACGTGATCGTGGACCGGGCGCTGCCCGACGTGCGCGACGGCCTCAAGCCGGTGCAGCGCCGGATCATGTACGCGATGATGCTCGAAGGGCTCTACGCCAACCAGAAGCACGCCAAGTCGGCGGCCGTGGTGGGCGAAGTGATGAAGAAGTACCACCCCCACGGCGACTCCTCTATTTATGACGCGATGGTGCGTCTGGGCCAGTGGTGGAACATGCGCTACCCAATGGTGCACCCCCAGGGCAACTTCGGCTCGATCGACGGCGACCCGCCTGCCGCCATGCGTTATACCGAAGCCCGCATGACCAAGCTGGCCGAGGAACTGCTGGCCGACCTGGAAAAAGAAACCATCGTCATGAAGCCCAACTATGACGAAACCACCGAGGAACCCAGCGTGCTGCCGGCCGCCGTGCCCAACCTGTTGATCAACGGGGCTTCGGGCATCGCCGTGGGCATGGCGACCAACATCCCGCCGCACAACCTCACCGAGATCAGCAACGGCCTGCTGGCCCTGATCGATCACCCCAACATCACCCTGCCGGAGATGATGGAGCACGTGCAGGGCCCCGACTTCCCCACCGGCGGCCGGATTGCCAAGCAGGGCATTCAGGACGCCTACACCACCGGGCACGCCAGCCTCAAGGTGCGCGGCAAGGCCCGCATCGAGGAAAAGAACAACCGCTCGCAGATCGTGATTTCCGAGATTCCCTACCAGGTCAACAAGACCAACCTGATTCAGACCATCTCGGCGATGTACAAGGCCGGCAAGATTCCCGATATCTCGGCCCTGCGCGACGAATCGGACCGCAAAGAGCCGGTGCGTATCGTCATCGAACTCAAGCGCGGCGCGATTCCTACTCTGGTCCTGAACCAGCTGTACAAGTACACCCAGCTGCAAAGCACCTTCACGGTGATCAACCTCAGCATCGTGAACGGCGAGCCGCGGGTGCTGCCACTGATCGACACCATGCGTTATTTCCTGGATCACCGCCGCGAAGTGGTGACCCGCCGCACCCAATACGAGCTGCGCAAGGCCGAAGAGCGCGCCCATATCCTGGAAGGGCTGATCAAGGCGCTGGGCCATATTGACGAGGTCATCGCGCTGATCCGCGCCAGCAACACCGGCGCCGAAGCCCGTGACGCCCTGATGGCCCGCTTCGAGCTGAGCGAGCCGCAGGCCCAGGCCATCTTGGACATGCGCCTGCAGCGACTGGTAGGTCTGGAACGCGAAAAGCTGCAGAGCGAATACGACGACCTCCAGCAGCTGATTACCCGCCTGCGCGCCATTCTGGGCGACGAAAAGCTGCTGTGGCGCGAAATCAAGAAGGAAATCCGCGATATCCGCGACCGCTACGGCGACGAGCGCCGCTCGGCCATCACGGCTCTGGAAGAGGACATCTCCAAGGAAGACCTGATCGCCGTAGAAGACATGGTGATCACCATGACCGAGGCCGGTTACCTCAAGCGCACCACCCTGGACGCCTACCGCGCCCAGTCGCGTGGCGGCAGAGGCTCGCGCGGCGGTAAATTGCGCGAGGAAGACGTGAACACCCGCGTATTCGTAGGCTCCACCCACGATTACATGCTGTTCTTTACCGACCAGGGCCGGCTGTTCCACGAGAAAATCTACGATCTGCCCGAAGCCGCCCGTGACGCCAAGGGCTCGCACATCCGCAATCTGCTGCCTTCGCTGCGCGAGGACGAAAACATCGCCTCGGTGCAGAGCATCAAGGGCTTTGACGAAGAAGGCTCGTTCGTCTTTGCCACCAAGAACGGCATGGTCAAGCGCACCCGCATCACCGATTACGGCAACATCACCTCTGCGGGCCTGATCGCGATTAACCTGCAAGGCAGCGACGAGCTGATCTCGGTGGGCATCGTGAAGGACGGCAGCGATATCGTGCTGGCGACGCAGGAAGGCAAGGCCATGCGCTTCGCGGCCAGCGAGGTGCGCGACACCGGCCGCGCCACCCAGGGTGTGATCGGTATTCGCCTCAAGGGCGACGACCGGGTGGTCAGCATGGCGCTGGTTCCGCAGGACACCGACAGTGAACTGCTGGCCGTCAGCGAACATGGCCTGGGCAAGCGCACCCCGGTGAGCGACTATCCCAGCAAGGGCCGCGGCGGCCAGGGCGTGATTACCCTGGACGTGACCGAGAAGACCGGACGGCTGGTCACGCTGGCCCGGGTAGACGGCAACGAAGAACTGATGGTGCTGACCCAGGGCGGTCTGGTCATCCGCACCCGGGTGGAAGAGGTTCGGGTCACCGGCCGCAATGCTCAGGGCGTGAAGGTGATCAACCTGTCGGACAAGGACTGTGTGATCAGCGCCTTCCCCATCCGCAAGGAAGACGAACTATAAGCTTTGGGGACAAATCCGCCCACCTCTCCCTAAAGAAAAGGCCCTCCACCTGCAGGGGTCTTTTTCACAGCGTCAGATCGAGATCACCGTCACTATGTCTGCACTGTTGATTGCGCTTGCCAGACCGGCAGTCACAGAGCAGAGAGTCATCCCAGAAGCTTTTTCTTTGTCTCACAGCGACTTTGGAAGGCGTTATTCTGGGATCAGCAGAATTAAGAGGGCATGAAGCACGTTTGACCCAACAAAAGTGTTTACAAGAATGTGATGTAGGTGTACACTGTTGTCAGTGATAGGAATGATTCCTGGCAAGCAGCTAGAGCGCCAGAATCGCCTTCGCACCAACTTTCACTTCTCACCTTCACAGGACCTCTTAAGGAGACCTCGATGACTCAACTGACCCACCAGAGCGATATGACCGAAACCAAGACTCTGAGCGACAACTACGTGGATACCGTGACCCACCGCCCCGGCTCCGTCATTCTGTACCCTGGCCCCAGCGACATGCTGTACCGCGTTCAGAGCGGCCTGATCCGGATTCACACCATGGACGACGACGGCAATGGCCTGACCCTGCGTTACGTCAAGCCCGGCGAATACTTCGGTGAAGAAGCCCTCAGCGGCACCGAACGCGCCTACTTTGCCGAAGCCGTGACCGACTCGGCGGTGGACGTGATCAACCCGGCACTGATGAGCAGCGAAGACAACCTGATGGTCACCGGCCATCTGGTCAAGACCCTGGAACGCGCTTATGAAAGCATCTTCCGGTTGGTCGGCAAGCGTCTGCGCGCCCGCATCGCCGCCGAGCTGCTGGAACTGAAGGACACTGCCCTGGCCACCCAGCTGGACAGCGGTGAAACCATGATCTACGCTACCCACGATGAACTGGCCGCCGCTGTCGGCAGCGTGCGCGAAACCGTTACCAAAGTGGTTGGCGAACTCAGCCGCGACGGTGTGATCAGCGCTGGCTACGGCAAGATCACCCTCAAGGACAAAGACGCTCTGGCCGACATCGCGGCCGGCTGAGCAAGCCCCCTCGCTTCTCCTCTCCCTCAGCTGCTCGGTCACGTACCGGGCGGCTTTTTTTGCCGTACTGGATACTCTTTTGATGCTACTTTGATAAAGGGCGGAGCAAGTCCGGCAGCTTTTATTCTGGCTGGCCGGAGCCTATCCTGAAGCCATGCCAAAACTTTATACCGCTCATGCCACCGCTTATGGCGCCGCCGGAGAGAAAGTCGCCACCGACGACAGCCGCATTGATCTTCCCCTGAGCCTGCCGGTCGAACTGGGAGGCGAGGGCGGCGAAGGCACCAACCCCGAACAGCTGCTGGCTGCCGGCTACTCCGCCTGCTTCCAGGCGGCGCTGGGCATCGTGAGCAAGCGCCAGGAAATCAGCCTGTCGCCCGACACCCAGGTGAGCACCGAGCTGGAACTGCACGAAAACGGCGACGCCTACGACTTCAAGATTCACATTACGGTCAGCGGCAGCGACGTGGAAGGCGAGCAGTTGCAGCACCTGCTGGACGAAACCCTGAAAGTCTGCCCTATTACTCGCGCCACCCAGAACGCCGAACTGAGTGTCTCAGCCGGCTGAGACTGATTCTTTAGATTTCTGGTCGCCTCCTACGGGGGGCGGTTTTTTTATGCCTGCCTGCAACAGCGGTGGCGCATTAGGGTTTCGTTAATGCGGCACCTTACGGCTCCGGCCCCGGAACTAGACTGGCCGCATGGCTAACCTTTACGAAACCACCGTCAAAGTCCAGGGCGCCCGCAGCGGTTCTATCCAGAGCGAAGACGGCCGCCTGAGCCTCAACCTCAGCGTGCCCAAGGCGCTGGGCGGCGACGACGGCCAGGGCACCAACCCCGAACAGCTGTTTGCCGCCGGCTACGGCGCTTGCTTCCAGGGCGCCCTGGGCCTGGTGGCCCGCCGCCACCACATCCAGCTGCCGGCCGACGCCACCATCACCGCCACGGTGAGCATGGAAAAAGACAGCGTGTCTTTTCTGCTGAACGCTCACCTCGAAGGCCACTTCCCCGGCATGGACCGCGCCCAGGCCCAGCAGCTGATGGAAGAAACCCTGGATGTCTGCCCCTACTCCCGCGCCACCAAGGGCAACATGAACACCACCGTCAGCGTGGCGGAATAAGAGCCTTAAGCTCAGCGGGCGCTCCTGCGGGGGCGCCTTTTTACTGGACCTACTACCTACTGGTTTACTGAGCGGCTGGGGGCAGCGCAGACCGATGCTCTAGAGTACCGGCCATGATTCTGTCCTTCTCGGGCCCCAGGCAGTGGCAGGCACCGGCGTGACCCGGCTCACGGCCAGCTTCTTTCAGCGTGACCCGGTGGCAGTGGCCCGCGAACTGCTGGGCGCCACCCTGGTGCATACCGACCGCTACGGCGAGCAGATGGCCGGCCGCATCGTGGAGACGGAAGCCTACGACTGCCCCCGCGACCCAGCCTGCACCGCCGGGCGCTTTCATGCCGCCCGCAGCGCCGAGATGAGCATCGCGCCGGGGCACTGGCTGTTCTGGGCAGCGCACGGGCATCCCCTGCTCCAGGTCAGCTGCCGGGAAGAAGGCATCAGCGCCAGCGTGCTGATCCGGGCGCTGGAACCCCTGGAAGGCGTGGGTCAGATGCTGCTGCACCGCCCGGTCACCCGTGAGCGCGACCTGACCAACGGCCCGGCCAAGCTGGTGTATGCGCTGGGGCTGGTGCCAGGGCAGGTGGCGCACACGCCGGTGGACCGCCCGGACCTGTTTCTAGACTGGGCCGGGGCACTGCCGCCGGAACAGGTGGAAGTCACAGCGCGGGTGGGCATCAAAGAGGGCCGGCATCTGCCCTGGCGCTTCGTGCTGCGCGGCAATTCCTGGGTGTCGCCGGGGGTGCCGAGCATGGACCTTCAATTGGGCGGGCTGAGCCCCCTGGACAACTCGCCAGAGTAAGAACTGCCGGGCACCGGCGGCCAGCAGAGCGTGAAGCGGGTATCATCTCCCCCATGAGTGAACGGAAATATTTCGGCACCGATGGAGTCCGCTCGGTGGCCGGCCTGGCCCCGCTGACCGCCGACTGGGTTCTGAAGCTGGGCCAGGTGGCCGGCGAGGTGCTTAGCCGCCGCGCCCAGGGCCGGGCCAGCGTGGTGATCGGCAAGGACACCCGCCAGAGCGGCGACATGCTGGCCGCTGCCCTGGCTGCCGGCCTGACCAGCCGCGGCGTGAACGTGATTCACCTCGGGGTGCTGCCCACGCCGGGCGTGAGCTACCTGACCCGTTACCTGAATGCCGAGGCCGGCGTGGTGATCAGCGCCTCGCACAACCCGGCGGCCGACAACGGCATCAAGTTCTTCGGGTTCGACGGCGAGAAACTGCTGGACGCCACCGAGCTGGAAATCGAGGCCATGCTTGACCGGGTGGGCGACCTGGAGCCGGTGACCGGCGTGGACATGGGCAGCGTGACCAACTACGCCGAGGCCGAGCGGATCTACCTGAATTTTCTCAGCGAACACGCGCCGGACCTCAGCGGCCTCAAGATTGCGCTGGACTGTGCCAACGGGGCTTCATACCGCATCGCCCCCAAGGTATTTCAGGCGGCGGGCGCCGACGTGTTCGCCATTTACACCACACCCGACGGCCGCAACATCAACCGGGGCTGCGGCTCCACCCATATGGACCACCTGCGCCTGATCGTGGCGGAGGGCGAATACGACCTGGGCATCGCCTTTGACGGGGACGCCGACCGCGCCCTGCTGGTGGATTCGCGCGGCAACATGGTGCAGGGCGACCACATGCTGCTGCTGAACGCCCGCGCCCGCCGCGAGGAAAGCGTGGTGGCGACCATCATGACCAACATGGCTCTGGAAGTGAAGCTGCGCGCCGAAGCCAAGGCGCTGGAGCGTACCGCCGTGGGGGACCGCTACGTGCACGAGCGGCTGAAGTCCAAGGGACTGAGCCTGGGCGGCGAGCAGAGCGGGCACATGCTGTTTCTGGATGTGGCCCCTACCGGCGACGGCGTACTGACCGCCCTGCTGACCCTGGGCAGCATGAAACAGCTGGGTACCACCCTGGACGACCTGTACGACGAACTGGTGATGTTTCCCCAAACCCTGATCAACGTGCCGGTGGCCGACAAGAAAGCGATTGCCGGCGACGCTGAGGTGCAGGCCGCCGTGAGCGAGGCTGAAGCGACGCTGTCGGGCCGCGGCCGGGTGAACCTGCGGCCCTCGGGCACCGAGCAGCTGATCCGGGTGATGGTGGAAGGCCCCGACCAGACCGAGATCATGGATGTGGCCGAGCGGCTGGCCGGCGTGGTCCGGGCGCGCGGCGGTGCGGCAGCAGGCTGAACGCCGCCGCAGACCGCCCAGGAGGGGCAGACTGAGAGATAAGGTCTGGCCCTCCTTTTTTTCTTCCTGCGCGCTTTTTATGTGCGCCCCGCTGCCGGCCTCAGCGCAGCAGCCGTGCCTTGACCCGCGACAAGCTTTCATACAGCACCACGTTCAGGCCGCGCAGCCGGTCATAAGCGGTCAGGCCGCTGGGAGAAAAACTCCATTCCTCAGCCGGAACACTCAGGACTTCGGCCTTCAGTTCGCGGCGAAACAGTGCGGCGGCGCGGGCCGAGTGCGATGGGCTGGTCACCAGCAGCACCCGTTTCCAGCCATGCTGCGCTTCCAGCCCAGCCGCCTGCCGCGCCTCGTCGGCGGTGTCGGTCACGTTCTGTAGGGTCAGCAGCCGGGGCGGGACCGCGAACCAGCGACGCAGCTGGGCCGCTTCCAGGTCGCTGAGGCGGGGGCAGCTGGCCGGCGACAGCACATCCGACTGCGAACTGAGCACCAGCGTTTCCGCGTACCCGGCCCGCCAGAGGTCGATGCCGCGGCTGAGGCGGGCGGCACTGGCCGGTGCCGGGGTGCCCTCGGCGCAGTTCAGGCCGCCGCCCAGCACGATGATGGCGTCGGCGGGCGCCGGAGCCTGGGCCTCAGTCAGGGCCGCCATCGCATGTGGCACCAGCGGGGTAAACAGCGCAGCAGCGTACACCAGCGCGGCGGCGCCCAGCAAAGCCCGCAGCAGCCAGCGGCCCGGACGCCACAGCCCCAGCAACGCCCCGAGGCCGGTCAGCGGCAGCGCCAGCGCGCCAAAAGGCCCGTAGCCCACCAGAATCAGCAGGCTGGACAGCAGCACACCTGCCGCCAGACCGGCGCCAAGCCAGGACCAGAGGTAACCGGGCCGCAGGGCTGAACGTGAGCGGGCAGGCAGGTCAGGGGGGAGCGGGTCAGGCGCGGACATCACCGCACAGCATAAGGCGGGAACCCGGGCCAGAGAGGGGCGCACGAACGGCACAGACTCTATGCTGCAGAGATGACTGGACATGCTTCCCTAAGCGGCCGGACCATTCTGATTACCGGCGCCACCGAAGGCATCGGCCGGGCCACAGCCGCCGAGCTGAGCCGGCGGGGCGCCCGGGTGCTGCTGCTGGGCCGGAACCCGGAGAAGCTGGCAGCAGTGGCCCGCGAGGTCGGCGCTGCAGCCACCTTTCAGGCCGACCTCAGCGAACTGCAGCAGGTGGCGGCGGTCGCTGCCGACATCCGCCGCCGCGAGCCACTGCTGGACACCCTGATCAACAATGCGGGAGGGATTTTCGACCCCCGGCAGGAAACCCGCGAGGGACTGGAAATGACCTGGGCGCTGAACGTGCTTTCACCCTTCCTGCTGACCCGCGAACTGCTGCCGCTGCTGCGCGCCGCGCCGGACCCACGGATGATTATGGTGGCATCGGAGGCGCACCGGATGGGCCGGCTGGACCTGAACGACCCGGAGCAGAGGCACAGTTACCGGCCCTGGCCCGCCTACAACGCGTCCAAACTGGCTGCCGTCCTGCTGACCCGTGAACTGGCCCGCCGTGAACCCTGGCTGACAGCCGCCGCCCTGCATCCCGGCGTGGTCCGCAGCGGCTTTAACGGGAACAATGCCAGCCTGCAAGCCGCGCTCTGGAAGCTGGTGGACCGCTTTGCCATCTCCCCGGAAGAAGGCGCACAGACCAGTGTGTTTCTGGCGTCCACGCCCCAGCTGAGTGTGAACGGCAGCTACTGGAACCGCTGCCGGCTGGCGGCGCCCTCAGCGGCAGCGCTGGACGACGGGCTGGCGCTGGACACCTGGGAGACCTGCCAGGGCTATCTGCGCCGGCTGGGGCTGTAACCGGGTCCCGCCGGTAAGAATTTCAGGCCCGCTCCCACTCGATCACATTGCGGTGGCGGGCAAAATAGATGAACTGCGAGAGCATCAGCAGGGTATTGAACAGCACCGCCGAGAGCAGCCGGCCCGAGAGGTCGTACAGCTTGCCCACTGGCGTGTAGGGGCCGGCCGGGGTGGTCAGCGCCACGAACGACAGCGCCAGCACCAGCACACTGAGGGTCACGTTCAGCGGATACTTGTTGTTGGCGTAGAAATTGCGCACGGCCCCGCCGCGCCGCCGCCGCACCCGGCCGCTGGTCAGCTCGATGCGCTGGCTGTTTACGTCCAGCGCGATATTGACCCGGGTGCCGGGGCCTACTTTCAAGCTGGGGTCGTTCACCATTCGGGCGGTGACGGCCTCGGCCTGCTGCTGCACCTCAGTCAGCTGCTCGCCGAAAATCCGCACCGTGATCAGCCGCCGGTCGGCCGAGAGGTTGACCAGCGCCAGCACCGGGTGGGTGGACTGCGGCCAGCGGGCAAACACCAGCGCGCCCTCACGCACCTCGTCGCGGTCCTCCTGGCGCACCAGCTCAATCACTTCCGCCGCGTCGCGGGTGGGGGGATCTTCGGGCAGATATTCCAGGTACCAGCCCTCGAACATCTGCGCCCACAGTTCGATGTCGAGCGGGTTATGACCGCGCTCGACCGGAAAAGTGCAGATGGAACGGAGGAAAATCTGGGACACGGGGGCACACCTCGGGGCGGGCCCTAGCCTGCGCCGCTGCTCACCGGTCCCGATTGTAACCGCACGGCTCCTGGGCGGAAGAGAGAGCACCTTCAGGCAGGGCCGGCTCTGCTAGCCTTTTTCCCGTGCCGACCGTTGCCGAACTCGCTCAGCGCCTTGCCAAACCCCTGACCCTGGAACTGCGTTCCGGGTGCCACAACCGCGTGGTGGCCGGCGGGCTGGAAGGGCTGCTGCGCGGGCCACTGGCGAACCCTTTTCCGCAGGTCCGTGAATTGCTCGACGGCTACGCGGGCTGGAGCGAGCCCGAGCGGGAACAGGCGCTGGAGCGGGCGCTGAAAGCCCTGGAGGAAAAAGCCCAGGGGAAGCGGCCGGCTCACAAGGGGGCAGCCAGCGGCGAGCGCTCACCGGCCAGGACACGGGCCCAGGCGCAGACCCGCGAAACGGTGCCCCCGGCGCCGGCCGGCGAGGGGGGGCTGCGGCTGCCCATCGACGCGCCGATCGAGCGGCTGGACAGCGGGCGCGGCGGCGAACGCAAGCTCAAGGGCCTGGGCCTTTACAGCCTGCGCGACCTGCTGCACTACTACCCGCACCGCCACGAGGACCGCCGGGCGCTGCCCTCGCTGATGAATGTGGATGAGGGCCAGAAAGTCACGGTGCAGGGCGTGGTGGTCAGCCGCTTCAAGCGCACGCCCAAGCCACGCATGACCATTTTGGAAGCCACCCTGGAAACTGAAGGCGGCAGCCGGGTCAAGGCCACCTGGTTCAACCAGCCCTGGATGGAGCGGCAGCTGCGCGAGGGCGCCCGCGTCATCGTGACCGGGCGAGTCAAAAAGTTCGGACGCACCGCACAGCTGGCTGCCGAACACCTCGAAAGTCTGGACAGCGCCGAAGGCAGCCTCAGCACCGGGCGCATCGTGGGGGTGTACGACGCCAAAGAAGGGGTCAGTCAGGAATTTCTGCGGCGCGCGGCGTGGCGGGCGCTGCAGGCCGCGCCGCTGGACGACTACCTGCCGGCCCACTGGCGGCGCGAGTACGGCCTGACCACCCTGGCCGACGCCCTACAGGGTATTCATTTCCCGGCCGATGAAGCCCACCTCTCGCGGGCAATGAGCCGGCTGCGCTTCGACGAGTACCTCTTTCTGGAACTGCGGATGCTGCTGCAGGGCGAGGACGCCGTGCTTCAGGGCAAGCGTTTCCAGGCGCACCCGGAAGACATCGACCGCTTCGAAGGAGCGCTGCCGTTCCGCTTTACCGGGGCACAGCGGCGGGTGCTGGGCGAAATCGTGGAGGAAATGCGCTCCGACCGCCAGATGGCGCGGCTGGTGCAGGGCGACGTGGGATCCGGCAAGACGGCAGTGGCCGCCTGCGCCCTGTATCTGGCGGTGCGCGACGGCTACCAGGGCGCCCTGATGGCCCCCACCGAAATCCTGGCGCGGCAGCACTACGCCAACCTGCGCGGCTACCTCGAACCGCTGGACGTGCGGGTAGGCCTGCTGGTGGGCGCCATGACGCCCAAAGCCAAGCTGGACATGCAGAGCCGCATCGCGCTGGGCGAGGTGGACATCGTGGTGGGCACCCAGGCACTGATTCAGGAGAACGTGCAGTTCGACCACCTGGGGCTGGCCGTGATCGACGAGGAACACCGCTTCGGGGTGATGCAGCGCCGCCGGCTGCTGGAATCCCGCCCCGACGTGCTGGTGATGTCGGCCACACCGATTCCACGTTCGCTGGCGCTGACCGCCTACGGTGACCTGGAACTGAGCGTGATCGACGAGCTGCCGCCGGGCCGCACGCCGGTGGAAACCAAGCTGATTCAGGACGGTTACCGCACTCAGGCCTACGGCTTCGTGATGGGCCAGATTCGCCAGGGCCGCCAGGCTTACGTGGTCACGGCATTGATTGAAGAAAACGAGAACCTGGAACTGCTGGCCGCCACCGAACTGGCCCAGAACCTGGCCGAGATGCTGCCCGAAGCCCGCACCGGGCTACTGCACGGCAAGATGACGGCCGCCGAAAAGGACGCGGTGATGGACGCTTTCCGCGCCCACGAGTTCGACCTGCTGGTTTCTACCACCGTGATCGAGGTAGGCGTGGACGTGCCCAACGCCAGCGTGATGGTGATCGAAAACGCCGAGCGCTTCGGCCTCAGCCAGCTGCACCAGCTACGCGGGCGGGTAGGACGCGGCAGCGCCAAAAGCTACTGCGTGCTGATTGCCAGCGAGATGACCAAGAAAACCGAGGGGCGCCTGCGCATCATCGAAGGCTCCACCGACGGCTTCGTGATTGCCGAAGCCGACCTGAAGCTGCGCGGTCCCGGCGAGATTCGGGGCACCCGTCAGAGCGGGATTCCGGACCTGCGGCTGGGCGACCTCGCCAATGACGCCGAAGTGATCGAGCAGGCCCGGAGGCTTGCCAAGCACATCCTGTCCAATGATCCACGGCTGGAACACCCGCGCCTGCAATACCTGAGAAGCGAACTGCAAAACCGCAGCCAGAGCGTGGCCTTCCGGGAAGTGATCTGAGGTGAAACGCCCGCCCCTGATCGTGCTGCGCGGCAATTCCGGCAGCGGCAAGAGTTCGGTGGCGCGGGCGCTGCGTCAGCGGTACGGCTACGGGCTGGCCTGGGTGGAGCAGGACTATCTGCGGCGGGTGCTGCTGCGCGAGCACGACATTCCAGACGGCCACAACATCCGGCTGATCGAAACCAATGTGCGCTATTGCCTGGACGCCGGCTATGTCACCGTACTGGAAGGCATTTTGCAAAGCCGCCACTATGCGCCGATGCTGGAGCGGCTACACAGCGACTTCGGTGGGCACTGGTATTATTTTGACCTCTCCTTTGAGGAAACGGTGCGCCGCCACGCCGCCCGGCCCCAGGCGGCAGAGTTCGGCGCAGAGCAGATGAGCCAGTGGTATCAGGAGCGGGATGTGTTGCCTTTTGCGGCGGAACAGATCATCGGGCCGGAGAGTTCGCTGGAAGAGACGGCAGACCGGATTGCCCGCCAGGCGTTTGGAGAGCGGCAGCTAGGCTGAAACGCCTGGCCAGGAGGGGCAGGAGCAGCCTGCGTCAGCGCCTCTTCATCTCTACCCACTACACTGGCCCGCATGAAACGAGCCGCCACCCTGACCACCGCCCTGCTCCTGTTCTCCCCTGCCCTGGCTGCCAGTTACACCGTGCAGCCCGGCGACACGCTCTGGCGGATTGCCCAGGCCAGCGGCACCACCGTGGACGCTCTGCAGGCCGCCAACAACCTCAGCGGCAGCGCGCTGAGCGTGGGGCAGGTGTTGCAGCTGCCCGGCAGCGCGACCGCGCCGGCTGCCCCCAGCCCGGCGGTGAGCGCCAGCCTGCCGGGTGTGCAGGTACAGGCTCCGGCCCGGGTCAAGGAAGGTGATCCCTTCGTGCTGCGGCTGAGCGGCGAAAATGCGGCGCGGGCGCGGGTGCGCTTTCCCTCCGAGCTGAACGAGGACGTGCGCCGCCCGGGCGAGTGGCTCAGCCCGGTGCAGCTGGGCGGACAGCAGGTGATTCTGGGCCGGGTGGTGCTGGGCCAGAGCGCCCCGGTGCGCTACGAAGTAGAACTGGGCAGCCAGAGTGCCAGCGGGCAGTTTCCGGTGGGACCGCTGGGGCAGCCGGTGCAGAACCTCAACATGCCGGCCAGCATCGCCAGCGTGCTGCAAGACCCTCGCCGCGCCGAGGAAACCGCCGCCGTGGAGAAAGCCTACGAGCTGCGCGGGGCACCGGTCTGGACCGAGCCGTTCACCAACGCCATTCAGGGTGGGCGGCGCTCCTCGGGCTTCGGGCAGCCACGGCGGGAGCGGGCCGGCGCCAAGATCAACTACCACTACGGTATGGACTACTCAGCGCCGAAAGGCACCCGCGTGCAGGCGGTAAACCGCGGCCGGGTGGTGCTGGCTGCCACTTACCCAGTGCGCGGCGGCCTGGTGGTGATTGACCACGGGGCAGGGCTGCTCAGCATGTACTTTCACATGTCCAAAATCGAGGTGGCTCCTGGACAGACGGTGAAACGCGGTCAGAAGGTGGGCGAGGTCGGCTCGACCGGTTACTCCACCGGCCCGCACCTGCACCTGGAAATGCGGCTGCGCGGCGAGGCGGTGGACCCGGCCCGCTGGGTGGGCCAGCAGCTGCCCTGAGCCGGCGCCGGGCAAGCTGGCCCGCGCCCCGCTTCTCCCAACCCACGCTCAAGGCCGGGGCCCTCGCAGCAGCGGGGGTTTTTTTCTACCCTGTGAGTCTATGCCCAGCCGCACCGAAGCCCTGCAAGACGATTACCTGCGCCGCGAAGGCAACCAACCCGGCAAGTTCCGGTATCTCTACCCGGATGGCCGGCGTTATACCGACCAGGCCGGGCTGGAGCGCATCGCCGCGCTGGCGGTGCCGCCCGGGTACAGCGACGTGTATGTTTCGCCGGATGCGGACGCCGAGTTGCAGGCATTTGGCCGCGACGCAGCGGGGCGGCTGCAGTACCGTTATCACCCGGACTTCGTGCAGGGCCGCGCTCTTAAAAAGTGGCAGCGCCTCTCGCGCTTTGCCGGCACCCTGGCCGACCTGCGGACACTGACTACCGCCGACCTGCGCCGCAGCGGCCTGCCCCCGCGCAAGGTAATGGCGCTGATGATCCGGCTGCTGCACGTGGCGCACTTCCGGGTGGGCAGCGACACCTACGCCCGCGCCCACAAGACCTATGGCCTCAGCACCCTGCGCAAGCGGCATGTCAGCGTCGAGGGCAACACGGTGATGTTCAATTTCAAGGGCAAGCACGGCATTCAGCAGAGCAAGGCGGTGGTGGACCGCACCATCGCCGCCAACGTCGAGAAACTGCTGGAATTGCCGGGGCGCGACCTGTTTCAGGCGGTGGATGAGGGCACGCGGCGCCGCATCAAGGCCGCCGAGCTGAACGCCTACCTGCGCGAGCAGATCGGTCCCTTTACCGCCAAGGACTTCCGCACCTGGGGCGGCACCCTGCTGGCCGCCGAGTTCCTGGCCGAGTCGGGGGCCGCTGGCAGCGAGCGGAGCGCCAAGAAAGTGCTGCTGGAATGCGTGCGCACCGTGGCCGACGACCTGGGCAACACCCCGGCCGTGACCCGCGCCCACTACATCTGCCCGGTGATTTTCGACCGCTACCTCGAAGGCAAGGTGCTGGACGACTACGAGCCGCGCGCCGGCCGCACCCCGGCGGCGCTGGAAGGACTGACCCGCTCGGAAATGGCCCTCAAGCGCATGCTGGACTCGGAAAAGACCATCCGCACGCGTACCCGCAGGGCGTAGGCTGGAACCGTGGCGAACGCGCTGAAATTTCTCAACCACCCCGACGCGCTGGTGGCCTCAGTGGCGGCCGGCTACGCTCAGGGCGGCTTTCTGATGGACCTGGAAGAGGGCGAAGGCCCGCAGTGGTTCACGGTGGACACCCGCGCTCTGGTGCCGCTGACCGAAGCGGAGGGCCTGCACGTGGCGCGGCGGCTGCGGCGCCGGCTGGGGCAATTCGAAGTGCGGCGCAACGCGGCTTACCGCGAGGTGCTGGAAGGCTGCCGGGGCCGGCTGCCGGGCAGCCCCGAGCGCGAGGACGGCGAGTGGATCAGCGACGAAATGATTGAGATTTACGAGCACCTGCACGCGGCGGGCCTGAGCCATTGCTTTGAAGTCTGGCAGGACGGCGAACTGGCCGGCGGGGTGATGGGGATTGCGCTGGGCGGAGTCTTTTTTGCCGAAAGCAAATTCCACCGCGTGACCGACGCTTCCAAGGTGGCGCTGGTGCAGCTGGCCGCGCACCTGCACGCGCGCGGCTTTACTGTGCTGGACGCTCAGATTCAGAACTCTCACATCGCCCGGCTGGGGGTGTACGAACTCAGCAGCGAGGCCTTTGCGCCGCTGCTGAGCCGGGGGCTGGCGGTGGACGCCGAATTCTGAGTGCCAGCGTGGAACCTGCATAAACCATGCTGTGAGGGTTGAGTAACCGGTGAGCGCCTAGAGTACAGCTGATGCTCCGTAGCCGCCCCCCACAGCCGCCGGTCACCGAAACGGACCTGGACACGCCCGAGCTTCAGCAGGGCTGGCAAGTCCTGATACGGTGGGGGACCCTGGGGATTTTGCTGTCCTGCGCGATGGCCTGGTTCTGGTCTACTGGCGACACCTGGGACCGTCTGATAGATCCGCCGATATATGGCGTTCTGGCTGCGCTGCTGCTTACCGTTTTGGCTAACCGGCGGGGACAGATCTCGTTGTCAGCCCTGATCACATGGTTGCCAGTGAGCGCCAGCCTCTGGCTGCTGACCAAACTGGGGCTGCTGCTGGGACTGGGCAGCCCACTGAGCGTGCTGCTGCGCGAGATGAACGAGAGTCTGGTCTGGGTTCCTCCCCTGCTGGCCTGGAACATGCTGACCGGCGCCGAGCGGCAGGGCGGCCTGATTCCGTCCCAGATCATCCTGGCGCTGCTGACGGTGATTTGCTTGGTCGGCGGCACTTACTGGTTCCGGACCGTGGGCTGGGCGCCCGAGGCAGGCGGCGGCCTGGGCCAGCTGTGGCTGGCGTCACTGGTCACCTATGCCGGTATGTATTACTTCACCCAGCGCATGCAAAAGCTTCAGGCCATTCAAGGTGAACGCCGGGCACTGGCCCGGATGGCCTATCACGACCTGTTGACCGGCCTACCCAACCGCCTCAGCCTGGAGCAGGAATAGCAGGAGCGCACTGCGCCGGGCAGCGAGGAATTTACCCTGCTGTTTATTGACCTGGACTCGTTCAAGGTGGTCAACGACACCATGGGGCACGCCCTGGGGGATCAGCTGCTCCAGATGGTGGCCCAGACCCTGCCGCCGGCCGGCGCTCCCGTCGGGCAAGCCTTTCGCCTGAGCGGAGACGAGTTCGTGGTGCTGCTGCCACGCACCAGCAGCGAGCAGGCCCGGCAGCTGGCGCAGCAGCTTCAGCGCAATATTGCCGAGCGCAGCGCCCGGCAGCTGAGCGTGGGCGTCAGCCTCAGCATCGGCATCAGCTGCTTTCCGGATGATGGCCTGTCCCCGCAGGAGCTGCTGCGCCACGCCGACAGCGCCATGTACGCCGTCAAGCGCGAAGAGCGCGGGCAGGTGCGGCCTTACCACGCTGAGCAGGACCAGCAGACCGAGCGCTTTCAGCATGTGGCCCGCGCCATCGGGCAAAGCTCTCAGCCGGTGGAAGACGGGTTCCGGCTGGTCTATCAGCCGATCTACGACCTGCGCACCGGCCGGATCGTCAAGGCCGAGACGCTGCTGCGCTGGGACCACGGTGAGCTGGGCGCCCTCTCGCCGGCCGAGTTCATTCCGGTGGCCGAGCGGATCGGGCAGATGCCGCGCCTGGGCAGCTGGGTGCTGGAGCAGGCCTGCCAGGAAGCCCGCAGCTGGGACGATGTCAAGGTGAGCGTGAATGTCAGTGCGCATCAGCTGACCCGCAGCGACTTTGCCGCTCAGGTGGCCGGCGTGCTGCAGGCCAGTGGACTGAGCAGCCAGCAGCTGGAGCTGGAGCTGACCGAAACGGCGCAGCTGTACGGCGACGAGCGGGTCGAGCGCAACCTCGAGGAGCTGGACCGGCTGGGCATCGGGCTGAGTATCGACGATTTCGGGGCCGGCTACGCCAATCTCTCGCGGCTGCGCTCCCTGCAGATTTCGGGCATCAAGCTCGACCGCTCCCTGATTGACCCGCTGCCGGCGGGCGACGACTTCTGCCATCTGATTACAGAAGCCATGGCCGCGCTGAGTTACCGCTACAGCCTGGACCTGACCGCCGAGGGCCTGGAAACGCAGGAACACATTGACCTGGTCTACGAGATGGGCTGCCCACTGGGCCAGGGCTTTGCGCTCTCGCCGCCCCTGCCGCCGGACGCGCTGCGTGACCTGCTACGCCAGCCAGCATGCCCCACCGTGAGCGCCAGCGCCGAGGTCACCGCGCAGCGGCCTTCCGGCGACAAGTGGGTGGATACGCTGCGGTCCTGAAGTCCGACACCGGGCGCTGCCTGCCCCGCGCGCCAGGCCCGTACACTGAACGTCATGCAAGCTTCACCCATTACCCTGCTGCTGGCCGACGACCACCCGGTGGTGCGCAAGGGCACCCGCGAACCGCTGGAAGCGGAAGCCGACCTGCGCGTGCTGGGCGAGGCGAGCAGTGGCGCGGACGTGGTCGCCAAGGCGCAGGTGCTGAACCCCGACATCGTGCTGATGGACATGTCCATGCCCGACATGACCGGCGTGGAGGCCACCCGCCGCATCAAGGCGGGGCAGGGCCGCGTTTCGGTGCTGGTGCTGAGCAGCTACGACGACGACGCTTACGTGTTTGCCGCGCTGGAAGCGGGCGCGGCCGGCTACCTGCTCAAGGAGGCCAGCGAGGAAGAACTGCTGCGGGCCGTGCGCGCCGTGGCAGCCGGCGAAAGCGTGCTGCACCCCAGCATCGCCCGCAAGGTGATGGCCCGTTTCAGCGCGCAGGCGCCCGCCGAGATGGACCTCACCGAAGACCTCAGCCCGCGCGAGCTGGAAGTGCTGCGGGCAGCGGCACGCGGCGGCAGCAACAAGGACATCGCCCGCGCCCTGGGCATCTCGCCGCGCACGGTGCAGGTGCACCTGGGCAACGTCTTTTCCAAACTGAACGTGGGCAGCCGCACCGAGGCCGTGCTGGCAGGCATCCGGCGTGGCTGGATTGACCCGCAAGGCCTGTAGGGAGGCCGGAAACCTTGACTGAGCTGCCCTCCTCCCTCACCGTCCCCGCCACGCTGCCGGCCGAGCTGCTGACGCATACCGACACAGCCGCTTTTGCCGCAGCGCTGGCCGAGTGGGCCTGCGGCTGGGCCGGGGCACACGGCGTGGCCGTCTGGGTGCAGACCGGCGGGGGGCTAGAGCGGCTGGCCGAAAGCGGCCATGGCCTGACGCTGGCCACCGGAGAACTGGTGCGCCGCAGCCCACAGCCCTGTGAGGAAGGCCTGCTGTGCGCGCTCCCGTTCGGCGTAGTGCCGCACGCTTTCGGCACGCTGGAAGTGGTGGCCGGCCGCCCCGGGCTGGCGCAGGAATGGCCGGCACTGGCCGGCACGCTGGGGCTGGCGCTGGAAGCCACCCGCTCGCGCGAGCTGCAGGCCGGGCGCGGACGGGTGGCGGCGGCTATAGACCAGCTGGTGCGCCGCACCCATGGCAGCCTGGACCACGAACAGATTCTGACAGCGGTGGTGGAGGTGGCCGCGCAGGCCCTGGGCTTTCAGCGGGCCTTTGCAGGGCTGCTGGCCGGCCGGCCCGGCGAGCGGGGCTACGCGCCACTGCAGGAAATCTGGAGCACCGGCTTCGGGAACCGGCCACCCGGCGAGATCGGGGTGGGGCCGGTCACTTACGCTGCGCTGCTGGAACGCGGCGAGGTCATCAGTTACCGCGCGGCTCAGGACGCTGAGACTCCGCTGGGCCGCAGCCTGGCCTCGCTGGCGCCGCAGACGGCACTGCTGGCCCCGCTGCGGGTGCGCGGCGAACCGCTGGGTTTGCTGTACGCCGATTCGGACCGGGACGCTCCCGCCCCCGGCGACGCCGCACTGCTGCTGGAACTGGCCGAGCAGGCCGGGCTGGCCCTGGGCAGCGCCCGGCGCTTTGCCGAGGCCACCCGCGGGCGCCAGGGCGAAAGCGTGCTGCGCGAACTGGGGCTGGCCCTGGCCGGCAGCCTGCGCCTGAGCGACACCCTGGCGGAGTTGCTCTCACGCACGGCCGGGCTGTTCGGCGCCGACGCGGCGGCCCTCTATACTCCCGGCCCCGGCGGCCGTACGCTGGGCGTTCACTCGGCGCTCAACCTGCCCAGCGAGTGGGTGCTGCGCGCCCGGGTACGCCCCGGCAGTGGCCTGAGCGGGCAAGCATTTGCCACGGGCATGCGGGCCGAGTGCCGCGACTTTCCGGCCTCGGGGCTGGGCGGGGGCAGCCGCTACACCCGCGCCCTGTTGGCCGCCGGCGAGTATCCGTTCCGGGGGGTGCTGGCGCTGCCACTGACCACCCGGCGGGGGCCTTTCGGGGTGCTCACGCTGTACTACCACGCGCCTCTTCCGCTGGACGACACCGACCTGAAACTGGCCGACGCCCTCAGCGTGCAGGCGGCCCTCGCCATCGAAAACGCGCTGCTGTACGGCGAAGGCCAGGAACGTGAGCGTGAAGCTGCCACGTTGCTGGACATCTCACAGCGGCTGGAAGCAGGACTGACCCGCCACGATCTGGAGCGGCTGCTGGGTACCCTGCTGCGCGGCCTGCTGTGGCTGCCCGGCGTGGGCGCCGCCGCTCACGGAATGCCGCTCCCTGCCGGCGCCGAACTGGTAGAGCTGGCCGGGCAACTGGGCCGTGGCCCCAGGCCGCTGCCGCGCCGCTGGGTGCAGCCGGGGGCTGGCAGTGCCCTGCTGGCCCCGTTGCGCCACGGTCAGGAGGTACTGGGCCTGCTCTATGCCGACGATCCAGGGCTAGACCTGCCTCCGCAGGCCACCCTGCGGCTGGCCCACCGGCTGTGCAGCCACCTGGCCGACCGCCTTGGCCGGCAGCAACTGGCCGAAGCACTGGCCCGCTCGGAAGCCGGATACCGCCAGCTGGCCGAAAGCAGCCACGACCTGATTCTGACAGCCGACCCGCAGGGCCGGGTGCTCTACGCCAATCCGGCCGCCCGCCGTCTGCTGGCCGGGCATCCGCAAGCGGCCCTGGCGCCCCAGGCTCGGCTGGCCGAGTGGGTGGGGGGCGATGAGGCCGGCCAGGAACGCTGGACAGCGCTGTGGGCACAGGGACAGGGCCTGCGGGCCGGGCAGCCCCCCCTGCGCGCCGAAGTAACCCTGGCCGGGCGCCGGCTGGAACTGCAGCTGGGACCGCTGTCGGGCAGCCCCAGCCTGCTGGTGATGGGCCGCGACCTCAGCGAACACTACCGGCTGCTGGGCCAGATTTCACAGCGCGGGCAGGAACTGGCGGCCGCCTCGGCCCGCCGCGACGAGCTGCGCACTTTTCTGGCCCTGTTCACCCAGGCGCAGGAGGAAGAACGCCGCCGCATTTCCCGCGAGCTGCACGACGAAACCGCCCAGCTGCTGGTCGCCGCCCGCCGGCGGGTCCTGCGGCTGGAAAAACAGGCCCCGCAGGCCGCCGCCGATATTCAGGCCGTGGCCGGCGAACTGAGCGACATCGCCGCCGGGGTGCGGCGCTTTGCCCGTTTCCTGCGCCCTAGCGTGCTGGACGACCTGGGGCTGCTGCCTGCGCTGGAGTGGCTCTGCACCCAGGCCCGCACCCCGGCGCGGCTGGAAGTCAGCGGCGAGGAGCTGGTCCTCAGCCCCGCTCAGGAAGTCACCCTCTTCCGGCTGGTGGGCGAGGCTCTGGCAAATGTGGACAAACACGCCCGCGCCAACTCGGCAGCGGTGCGGATCACTTTCGGCCCCGGCAGCCTCCAGACCACTGTCAGCGACGACGGCCAGGGCTTCGACCCGGCTGCGGCGGCCGCGCTGGCGGCGCAGGGACACTTGGGCCTGCTGGGGCTGCGCGAACGTGCCCAGCTGGCCGGCGGCCGCCTGGAACTGGACAGCCGGCCCGGCGGGGGTACCCGGATCCATATCTGGCTGCCGGTCTGAGGAGCGGCCCGGAGCAGCCAGCCGCCGCTGCTCTAGACTGCCGGATATGACTTTCGACCTCTGGCTGGCCATCACTGCTCTGGGCCGCGACGAAGTGTTTATCGCCGTGCTGGCCCTGTATACCTGGCTGGTCAACCCGCGCGGGGCGCAGCAGCTGGGGGTGGCCTTCGCGCTGTCGTACCTGGTCAACTCGGCCCTGAAATATTCGCTGGACCTGCCCCGGCCCTTTACCGCCGGCGACACCGCACCCAGCGCAGCAGCCCGCGCCACCGCCGGCGGCCCCAGCTTTCCCAGCGGGCACGCCCAGCTGGGCAGTACCCTGTGGCTGGGATTGGCAGCGCAGCAGCGCCGGCCCTGGCTCTGGGCTGTAGCCGCGTTGCTGACCGGACTGATCGCCTACTCCCGCATCGCTCTGGGTGTCCACTACCCGGCCGATGTCCTGGCAGGTTTGGCGCTGGGCGTGGTGTTTGCAGCGCTGGCCGGCTCGCGGCACTGGGCACTGCCCAGCGATGCCCTATGGCGCTGGGGCGTCCTGGCCGCTGTGCTGCTGGCCTGCTTACTGCTGCCGGCCGGTATCCCCCGCGAACTGCCGGCCGGGCTAGGAATGCTGGCCGGGTTCTGGGCAGTGCAGCCGGATTATGCCCCACCGCGCGGCTGGGCCGGACGGCTGTTGGTGGGCGTCCTGGGACTGGCCCTGGTGCTGGCGCTTTATCTGGCCTTGTCGGTGCTGCTACCGGCCGCCTGGAAAGCGCTGGCAGTGGTTACAGCCCTGCGCTACGCCGTGCTGGTGCTGTTTGCAGGTGCGGCCGTGCCACGGCTGCTGGGCCGCTGGCTGCCACGCGAGCAGCCTGCGCTGCCGGTGGGGCAACAACCCCAGCGGGTCTAAGCGCAGACCGGCGAAAAAGGCGAGATTAGATTTTACTCAGCTCGCTGTACTTCATGATGGTCTCGTCTTCGCTGAGGAACTCGCCCTCGGCGTCAGGGCTCCAGACCACCTCGCCGCGAATCAGGGTGCGGCCGCTGACGCCGCTGATCGCCTGCAGAACGGCCTCAATCTCGCGGGCGCTGGGCTGATCGGTCTGACCCAGTGCCGGGAAAGCGTGCGCCGCCACCGCAATGGTCACCACCAGGTACAGATCGCCAATTTCTTTCTCATAGCGGTAATCGGTGGCGTGCTCGTAGGCCGAGCTGTCGTCATTGTTCTGGTAGTGGCTGGTGGTCTGGCGGGTAAAGGCGGCGCGGGCCTGGGTGGCCCAGGCGCCCACCTGGCCGTCGGTCTGCTGGGCGCCGCCGCCGGTCACGGCGACCCGGCCGTAGGTCCAGCGGGCCCGCTGCCGCAGCAGTACCACAGCCGCCTCCTGAATCATGCGGGCCAGGCCCTCGTCGGTATCAGGGTCGCCCCGGTGGGCCACTTCCTGCATCGCCGCCTTGACCTCGTCGCCGTGGGTCAGCGCCACCTGCACCAGCACCGCGCGGGCGCCGGTGTCTTCCAGACCGCCGGCCAGGCCACGGGCACCGCCGCTCATGGCCCGGCGCATGGAGCCGATCACCATGGTCATCACCACCCCGAACAGCACCAGGCCCAGGATGCCGCCGCCACCGCCGCCACCACCGATGATGATGGGGCCGCCCATCGGCACCGGATAAAACCCGCCGCCGCCGCTGTAGCCGCCACCCCGGTAGCCACCGCCACTGTAGCCGCCACCGGAATATCCGCCGCCGCTGTAGCCACCGCCCGAGTAGCCACCGCCACCCCGGCTGCTGCCGCCGAACCCGCCGCCCGACTGGGCCTGAGCGGCATTCAGTTCTGCAAAGGGAACTCCGGTCAGGCCTACCGGGGCCAGACCCAGCAGGGCGCTGAGGCCCAGCAGGGCCAGAACCCGGCCGAATGTCTTCTTGCTGCTCTGTGCTGCCTTGCGTGCCATATCGTTTCTCAGTCTAGGGGCTGACCCGGCCGGGCCGACGCAGAAGCCAAGCAGACCTAAAGGCTATGCTGCGTGCCATGACCCATTCTCAGCCCGGCGACAACCTGCATCTCACCCTTTCCCCGGAGCAGTGGGCCGGCTGGCTCGGCTCACTTTGCGAGCTGCCGGACGGCACCCCGGCGGCGCTGGCGCCGGCTGAGCGCCCCCCCCGGGCCGAACCGGTAGACGCCTACGCCCTGAGCGCCTACGCCGAAGCCCTGCAAAGCGCCGAGGTGGACGGTGAACTGTGGGACACCTACAGCGACCTGGAACTGGAAGGCGCAGACGACGAGGCCAAGGCCTGGGAAGAAATCAAGGCGTTTTACCGGGACCGAGGTTACGTGCTGCTGGAAGTGCGCGGCGGCCTGCAAGGCGGCGAACCCGAAGAATGGATTTTCGCGCCCGAGCTGCTGAAACGGCTGCGCCTCGGCGATTGGCTGGCCTGAGCAGGCGTACCTGTCCTCTGACAGAAGCGGCAGCTGCGCCCACCCGGCACTGATCAACCAAATCTGAATTCGCACATAATGCATACTCACATCCCGCGGGAAAACGTGACCTAGATTGGATATATGGGACGAAACAATAACCGTTATGACCGCAGGAACGATTCCGACTCCAACTCTTTTGGCAAACTGCTGATTTTTGGAGTGGTGCTGGGCGCCGGTATCTACCTGGTGACCCGCGAACAGAACCGCCGCGCCATTGACGCCAAGCTGTCCGAACTGGGCCTCAAAGACGCTGCCGAGGATCTGGGCAACAGCGTGTCCAAGGGCTGGGAACAGACCAAGCAGGCCGCTCAGGACGCCGGCAGCACCATCGCTTCGCAGGTGGCCGAAGTCGGCGACACGGCTGCCCACGCCGCCAAGGACGTGGCCGACACCGCCCGCGACAACCAGGGCACTGTGCAGCAGGCCGGCCAGCAGCTGAAGTCCGATGCTCAGGACGCCGCTTCCAAGGTCCAGGACAAGGCTGCGGGCGCCGTGGATCAGCTCAAGGACAAGGCTGAAGACGCCAAGGACGCTGCCCAGCAGAAAGCCGGCGAAGTCAAGCAGGACGTCCAGCAAGCCGGCGAACAGCTCAAGGACAAGGCTGAAGACGCCAAGGACGCTGCCCAGCAGAAGGCCGGCGAAGTCAAGCAGGACCTTCAGAAGGACAGCGGCAAGGGCACCCAGTCGGGCGCCTGGCCCTACACCAACAACACCGCCGCCAGCCAGAAGGGCAGCAGCAACGATACGGAAAGCATCATTGACACTGGCGCCAACCCCAGCAGCGGCAAGCCCAGCGAACGCAAGTTCTAAAGCTTAAACGCTCAATCCTGGCCCCTTTCCCAGTTCTGCCCGGCCCCGCATCACGCGGGGCTTTGTTTTGCCTGGTCATAGGTCACTCGCCCGCCCAGCTGCCAAAAAGTGGAAAACGGGAACGCCGCTTTTCCCACTTCAGCCACAGCGCGGCCAGGAGAAGCTGCTCTAGACTGCCTCCCATGACCACACAGGCCCGTCCCAAGCTAGAGCAGCCCCTCTCAGAAAGCCTTTTTGCCCGCGCCCGGCAGGTGACGCCCGGCGGGGTCAACAGCCCGGTGCGGGCCTTTGCCAGCGTGGGTGGGCATCCCCATTTCATCGCCCACTCGGAAGGCGCCTACCTGACCAATGCCGACGGTCAGCGCCTGCTGGATTACATCGGCTCCTGGGGTCCGATGATTCTGGGCCACAACCACCCGGCAGTGCGTGAAGCGGTCGCCGAGGCCCTGCAGGGCGGCACCTCTTTCGGTGCGCCCAACGAGCGCGAGGTGCTGCTGGCCGAGAAAGTGGTGGAGCTGACCCGGGAGCAGGGCGTGGAGCGGGTACGCTTCGTGAACTCCGGCACCGAGGCCACCATGAGTGCCCTGCGGCTGGCCCGTGGGGTCACCGGCCGCAAGTACATCGTGAAGTTCCGGGGCAATTACCACGGGCACGCCGACGGTCTGCTGGTCGAGGCCGGCAGCGGCCTGCTGACCACCGCGCGCGGCGAACTGGGCGAAGCGGCCCCCAGCAGCGCCGGCGTGCCGCCCGAGTACGCCGCCCTCACCCTGGTCAGCGAGTACAACGACCCGGCCGCGCTGGACCGGCTAATGCAGGAACGCGGTCAGGAGATTGCCGCCGTAATTTTCGAGCCGGTGGTGGGCAACTCCGGCGTGCTGATTCCCACGGCTGAATTTCTGGCCGCGCTGCACCGGGTACGCGAGCACGGCACCCTCCTGATTGCCGATGAGGTGATGACCGGTTTCCGGCTGTCGCTGCAGGGTGCCAGCGGCCGACTGGGCCTGCAGCCGGACCTGATCACCTGGGGCAAGATCATCGGTGGGGGCCTGCCGGTGGGAGCCTACGGCGGCCGCGCCGAAATCATGGAAGTGGTCTCGCCCAGTGGCCCGGTATATCAGGCCGGCACGCTGAGCGGCAATCCGCTGGCGATGGCCGCCGGCCTGGCAACCCTGACTGAACTGCAGGCTCACCCGGAAATCTATGCAGGGCTGGAACGCTATACGGCGGCACTGGCAGATGGCTTACGCGCCGCCGCTCAGGAAGCCGGCGTGCCGCTGACGGTCAACCAGATCGGTTCCATGCTGACAGCTTTTCATCAGGCGGCGCCGCAGGGCGGCATCAGCAGTTATCAGCAGGCCGCCCGCAGCGATACCCAGGCGTTTGCCGGCTGGTTCCGCGCCATGCTGGACCAGGGCGTGTACTGGGCACCCAGCCAGTTCGAGAGCATTTTTGTGAGCGCCGCGCACGGAGACGCTGAACTGAATCTCACGCTGGACGCTGCCCGGCGGGCCTATGCTGAACTCTGAAATGATCGCATACAACCTTTTTGCCGCCTGCCAGGGGCTGTCATGACCCTGCTGTCCAGTCCTCAGGAGCTGGCCGCGCACCTGCGGCCGGAAGGTGCCACCATCGCCGTTCTGGGCTTTCACCGTGATCCCAGCCGGGCGGCCCACTACGTGCCCGAGTACCTCTACCGGCGCGGTTTCAGGATCATTCCGGTCAACCCGGCTCTGACAGAAAGCGGCGAGGAATACTTCGGATGCCCGGCCGCGGCGCAGCTGTCGGACATTCAGGTGCCGGTGGATATCGTGCTGATTTTCCGCCGCTCGGACAAGGTCCACGAGCATCTGGACGACATCCTCAGCCTGAATCCGCGCCCCCGCCTGGTTTGGATGCAGCAGGGCATCCGTGACCCGCAGACGGCGGCCGCTCTGAACGCCGCTGGCATTGATGTAGTGCAGGACCGCTGCATGATGGTGGACCACCGCTCGCTGACCTGAGCCTGGCCTTTTCTGGTTATCCCCGCCGGACCACTCTGCCGCTCCTGGCGGGCACCTTGGCCAGGGCTTTATCCTCCGGCCGGCCCCTTGCACCGGGGCTGGCCGAAGGGATATACTCAAGTTTAGCCAACCATGATGGGTTGGAATGGAGCCTTCTAAGCACACCGGCTTTTCCCCGGAAGAAGAAAAGGACCAGACCTTGCCCACACCCACCAGCTGCCGTCTCTGCCCCGCCCCGCTCTACTCGAGCCAGGCACCTCAAAGCAAAGCGGCTTTTTTTGTCTTGGCCTCTCGCTGAGACTTTTTCGCGGCCAACTGTCCCTGCCCGGGGCGTTGGCCTAGCTGCGTTGAGTGTCGCTGCGGTTCCCCCGGTTCCCTGCTCCGCCCCGCCATCATTTCAAAACCCCCAATTCTCATGAGGTGGACATGCAGCCACGCCCAGAAATTCAGCGCTTCGGTGAAATTGCCGAAGTCATCCCGCTTCCCGAACTGACCGAAGTTCAGGTCCAATCGTTCCGCTCTTTCCTGCAAGAAGGCAAGGCGCCCAGCGAACGGACCAACTTTGGCCTGGAAAGCGCTTTCCGCGAAGTTTTCCCTATTGATGAAACCGAAAAAGGCCGCTCAACCGGCCTGGTTCTGGACTACCTGGAATACCGCCTGGGCGAGCCTCCCTACTCCCCCGAAGAGTGCCGTGAAAAGGACCTGACCTACCAGGCCCCGATGTACGCCAAGCTGCAGCTGATCCACAAGGACAGCGGCTTGATTAAAGAAGACCAGGTGTTCCTGGGCGACCTGCCCCTGATGACCCGTGACGGCTCGTTCGTGATCAACGGCGCCGACCGCGTGGTGATCTCGCAGATTCACCGTTCCCCCGGCGTGTACTTCACCAGCTCCTACAAGGGCCTGAAAAAGCAGTACTCGGCGGCCATCATCCCCATGCCCAAGCGTGGTCCCTGGATCGAGCTGGAATGGGCCGGCGACATGCTGGAAATGAAGGTAAACAAGCGCAAGTTCCCCGTCAGCCTGCTGCTGCGTGTGCTGGGCATGGACGACGGCCAGATCCGCGAACTGTTTGCCGAATTCGACCCGGAAATTCAGCTGGAAGACAAGACCACCGGCATGAACGCCGACGAAGCGCTGCTGCGGCTGTTTACCGTGCTGCGCCCCGGTGACCCGCCCAAGCGCGACAAGGCCACCCAGTACCTTTATGGCCTGCTGGCCGACCCCCGCCGTTACGACCTGGGCGAACCCGGCCGCTTCAAGATGAACACCAAGCTGGGCACCTGGCAGCGCACCGAGCCTACCCTGCTGTCGTTCCGTGACGGCCAGTTCTTTGATGAAGGCCTGGTGGACACCATCCGTTATCTGATGGCCCTGCAAAACGGCCTGGAAACCATCACCCTGGGCGCCGACGCTGACGGTGTGGCGCAGGAAGTCCTGGTGTACGAGGACGACATCGACCACCTGGGCAACCGCCGCGTGCGTACCGTCGGCGAACTGCTGGCCGATCAGCTACGCGTGGGCATGGGCCGTATGGCCCGCGGCGTGCGCGAGCGGATGCTGCTGGGTAACCCCGACGCCGCCACCCCCACCAAGCTGGTCAACAACCGCCCCATTGTGGCGGCCATGCGCGAGTTCTTCGGCCGCAGCCAGCTCTCGCAGTTCAAGGACCAGACCAACCCCCTTTCCGACCTGCGCCACAAGCGCCGTATCTCGGCCCTGGGCCCGGGCGGTCTGACCCGTGAACGCGCCGGCTTCGATGTGCGCGACGTGCACCGTACCCACTACGGCCGCATCTGCCCCATCGAGACGCCCGAAGGTGCCAACATCGGCCTGATCTCCTCGCTGTCCTCCTACTCCAAGGTGAATCCGCTGGGCTTTATCGAAGCGCCTTACCGCCGGGTAGAAGGTGGCGTGGTCACCGATGAAGTGGTCTACATGACCGCCGACATCGAAGACCGTTACACCATCGCGCAGGCCAACTCGCCGCTGAACGACGACAACACCTTCGCTGAAGAGCGCGTGCTGGCCCGTAAGCAGGGTGACCCCCTTCTGTACGATCCCGAAGAGATCGAGTATATGGACGTGTCACCCAAGCAGATCATCTCGATCAACACCTCGCTGATTCCTTTCCTGGAACACGACGACGCCAACCGCGCCTTGATGGGATCCAACATGCAGTCACAGGCGGTGCCGCTGGTCCGTGCCGAAAGCCCCGCCGTAGGTACCGGCGTGGAAGAGCGCGTGGTGACCGACTCGGGCACCAGCGTGGTCAGCGACGTGACCGGCGAAGTGATTTACGTGGACAGCCGCAACGTGCAGATCCGCCTGACCGAGGACGCCCCCGAGCTGGGCCTGAAGGTCGGCAACGTGCAGACCTTCGAGATGGTGCGCTTTACCCGCTCCAACCAGGGCACCAACCTCGACCAGCACCCCATCGTGGAATTCGGTGAGCAGGTCACCAAGGGTCAGGTCATCGCGGACGGTCCCGCCTCGCAGTTCGGCCGCCTGGCGCTGGGCCACAACATCACCGTGGCGATCATGCCGTTTGACGGCTTCAACTTCGAAGACGCCATCTGCATCTCCGAAAGCCTGGTCCGCAAGGACTTCTACACCTCGATTCACATCGAAAAAGACGAAATCGAAGCCCGCGATACCAAGCTGGGCCCGGAAAAGATCACCCGCGACATCCCCGGCCTGAGCGAAGCCGCCCTGCGCGACCTCGACGAAGACGGCGTGGTGCGTGTGGGCGCCGAAGTCAAGCCCGGCGACATCCTGGTCGGCAAGACCTCGTTCAAGGGCGAGTCGGAACCCAGCCCCGAAGAGCGGCTGCTGCGCTCCATCTTCGGTGAAAAGGCCCGTGAAGTGAAGGACACCTCGCTGCGCGTGCAGTCCGGTCAGGGCGGCATCGTGGTGAAGACGGTGCGTTTCCGCCGCGGCGACGAAGGCGTGGACCTCAAGCCCGGCGTGCGCGAAATGGTGCGCGTGTATGTGGCCCAGAAGCGCCAGCTGCAGGTGGGCGACAAGGTGGCAAACCGCCACGGGAACAAGGGCGTGGTCTCCAAGATTCTGCCTCCCGAGGACATGCCCTACCTGCCCGACGGAACCCCGGTGGACCTGGTGTTCAACCCGCTGGGTGTGCCTTCGCGCATGAACCTGGGCCAGATTCTGGAAACTCACCTGGGCGAAGTGGCCCGCCTGACCGGCAAGAAGTTCGTGACCCCGGTGTTCGACTCGGTGACCGAAGCGCGCATCAAGGACATGCTGGAAGAGCAGGCCGACCTGCGCCTGACGCAGCGCCGCGAAGACGGTCTGGGCCCGGACAAGCGCGAACAGGAAGTGCTGGACCGCGCCGCCAAGCTGGGTGTGATCAGCGAACCCGGCGAAGACTACGAAGGCGCCCTGCGGCAGCTGTCGCGCACCGGCAAGAGCGTGCTGTATGACGGCCGCACCGGCGAGCCGATCAGCGGCCCGGTGGTGGTGGGCATCATGTACGTGATGAAGCTGTACCACATGGTGGAAGACAAGCTGCACGCCCGCTCCACTGGCCCCTACAGCCTGATTACCCAGCAGCCGCTGGGCGGTAAGGCGCAGTTCGGTGGTCAGCGCTTCGGGGAAATGGAAGTGTGGGCGCTGGAAGCTTACGGCGCCGCACATACCCTCAAGGAAATGCTCACCATCAAGTCGGACGACATCGACGGCCGTGACGCCGCCTACCAGAGCATCGTCAAGGGCGACCCGGTCACCGAATCCACCATTCCCGAAAGCTTCAAGGTGCTGGTCAAGGAACTGCACTCGCTGGGCCTGGACGTGGAAGTGCTGGACGGCGCTGACAAGCCGGTGGACATCTTCGAAGGCATGATGCCTAAGCGCTAAGGGCTAACGGGGAATAAGGAAGTGTGCTGGGCACCCAGCGGCCGGTAAAAAAGCCACTTCCCGCCTCCCTTCCCTCCCTGCTCCCCACCTCAGCATTTCTCTCCGCTCTTAACTCCCGAAGGAGTCTGAATGAAAGAGTTCAACAAAGTCCGCATCGCCATTGCCAGCCCCGACAAGATCCGGGAATGGTCCTTTGGTGAGGTGGAAAAGCCCGAAACCATCAACTACCGCACCCTGAAGCCTGAGCGCGAAGGTCTGTTCGACGAACGGATCTTTGGCCCGATCAAGGACTACGAGTGCGCCTGCGGCCGCTACAAGCGCCAGCGCTACGAAGGCAAAGTCTGCGAACGTTGCGGCGTTGAAGTGACCTCCAGCAAGGTGCGCCGTTACCGCATGGGCCACATTGACCTGGCGACCCCGGCCGCGCACATCTGGTATTTCAAGGACAGCCCCAGCAAGATCGGTACCCTGCTGGACCTGACTGCCGGACAGCTGGAAAAAGTGCTGTACTTCTCCAGCTTCCTGGTCACTGACCCCCGCAACGCCCAGAAGGAAGGCCGCCCCATCAAGCGCGGCGAACTGCTGAGCGACGATGAATACCGTGAACTGCGTTTCGGCCGGCAGGAAACCTACGCCCTGCACGGCGGCGCCGAAGCTGAAGTCAAGGACGGCGACTACGTGACCCGTGGTCAGTCGCTGGGCGGCAATGCCGTGGCCAAGATGGACGGCCTGGCCCAGTACCGTTTCCCCCGCCGCGCCGAAATCGCTTACCGCGAAGCGCAGGAAGCCGCGCTGCCGGTCAGTGCCGGTCAGCTGGTTCAGCAGGAAAGCTTCAAGGCCGGCGAGCTGCTGGCCGAGCTGGAAGAAGACGTGCAGATCACCGCTCCGGTGGCCGGCGTGGCTTTCCTGAAGGAAATGGGCGAAGACTCGATGATGATCGAGCTGCGCGAGCAGGTGGACGAACCCGAGCCCGAAGACACCGAAGGTGAAGACGGCGAAGCTGCCCCCGCCAAGCGCGTCCCCAGCGGCAAGCTGCTGGCCAGCGTGTACATCCCCCACGGCATGGACGTGCAGGTCGTACACGGCGAAATCCTAGACGAAGGCGCTGTGCTGGCGCAGGCCGCCGCAGGCAAGATTCTGCGTGTGAGCCGCGACAGCCGCCTGAGCGACGTGACCTTCGGCAAGAAGGGTGACGTCACCCTGACCGCCCACTGGAACCGCCGCGCCGCTTACGACATTGACCCCACCATGCACGTGCTGGTCGGTGACGGCAGCGAAGTGCGCAAGGGCCAGAAAGTGGTCGGCGCCATCGACGAAGACGAAGAAATCATCGCCGAAGCCGACGGCGTGCTGACCATTCACGCTCCCGCTTCCATCATGGTGAGCAAGGCCAAGGTGTACGAATACCAGGACGAGCCGCTGGTGGTGAACGGTGACCGGGTGGAGCCCGGCGACGAACTGGCCGATTCCGGCAATCTGAAGTCCGAGATCTCGGGCCGGGTGGAAATCGACCTGGTGCGCAAGCAGGTGCGCGTGATCGAGTCGTACGACTTTGAAGCCAAGATGGGCGCCGAAGCCATCAAGGACATGCTGGACGATCTGGACCTGGACCAGCTGGAAGCCGAACTGAATGGCATGATGAGCGACAACTCCCGCCACAAGCGCGCCCGCGCCCGCAAACGGCTGGAAGTGGTGCGTGCGTTCCAGCGCAGCGGCAACAGCCCCAGCTGGATGGTCATGGAAACCGTGCCGGTGATGCCGCCTGATCTGCGCCCGATGGTGCAGGTGGACGGCGGCCGCTTTGCAACTTCCGACCTCAACGACCTGTACCGCCGCTTGATCAACCGCAACAACCGCCTCAAGAAGCTGATGAGTCAGGGTGCGCCCGACATGATCATCCGCAACGAAAAGCGGATGCTGCAAGAAGCGGTGGACGCCCTGATCGACAACGGCCGCCGTGGCAGCCCCGTGACCAACCCTGGCTCGGACCGCTCGCTGCGTTCGCTGACCGACCTGCTGGGCGGCAAGCAGGGCCGTTTCCGCCAGAACCTGCTGGGCAAGCGCGTGGACTACTCGGGCCGCTCGGTGATCGTGGTGGGTCCGCAGCTGCGGCTGCACCAGTGCGGTGTGCCCAAGCGTATGGCGCTGGAGCTGTTCAAGCCCTTCCTGTTCAAGTTGCTGGAAGAAAAGGGTGAAGTCACCAACATCAAGCAGGCCCGCAAGATGCTGGAACGCTACCGCGACACCAAAGACAGCGTCTGGGACTCGCTGGAAGAAGTGATTGAAGACAAGGTGGTGCTGCTCAACCGCGCCCCCACCCTGCACCGACTGGGCATTCAGGCTTTCGAGCCGGTGCTGGTTGAAGGTCAGTCTATCCAGCTGCACCCGCTGGTCTGTGAAGCCTTCAACGCCGACTTCGACGGTGACCAGATGGCGATTCACGTGCCGCTGAGCGCTCAGGCGCAGGCCGAAGCCCGCATTCAGATGCTGTCGGCCCACAACCTGCTCTCGCCCGCCAACGGCGAACCCAACGTGAAGCCCAGCCGTGACATCATTCTCGGTATCTTCACCCTGACCCAGCTGCGCCGCGACAGCCTGGGCGCCGGCAGCGAGTACACCTCGGAACCCGAAGCGCTGGAAGCGTTTGACCGTGGCGAGCTGCTGCTAAACAGCCCGGTGAGCGTCAACGGCCGCGAAACCAGCCCGGGCCGCCTGCGTTACCAGTTCTCCAGCCCCGACGAAGCCATTCACGCGGTAGACAGCGGCAAGATCGACTACCAGGATCACGTGACCATTCGCCTGAACGGCACGCTGTACGAATCCAGCGCCGGCCGGATGATCTTCCGCCGCCTGGTGGAAGAAGCCCTGGGCGAAAACGCCAGCATGGTGGACCAGCTGGTGCGCCTGGATGTAGCCTACGAGAAGGACAACCTCAAGGACATGGTCATGGCCTGCTACCGCGAGCTGGGCATTGAAGCCACCGCTCACCTGCTGGACGCCCTGAAGGACAGCGGCTTCAAGCTGTCGACCACTTCGGGCATCACCATCGGGATCGACGACATCGTGATTCCGCCGAACAAGGGTGACATCCTGGCCGACGCCGACGCCCAGGTGGCCGAAATCGAGCAGAACTACGAATTCGGCTTCATGACCGAAGAAGAACGCTACAAGCAGGTCGTGGACCTGTGGAACGACACCAAGGACGAAGTGAAGAACGCCATGTTCCAGAACTTCGCCGACAACTATCCCTTCAACCCGCTGTGGATCATGAGCCAGTCGGGCGCCCGTGGTAACGCTCAGCAGATCACCCAGCTGGCCGGGATGCGTGGCCTGATGGCCCGACCCGACGGCCGCACCATCGAAGTGCCGATTCGTGCGTCCTTCCGCGAAGGGCTGACGGTGCTGGAATACTTCATCTCGACCCACGGTGCCCGTAAGGGTGGGGCCGACACCGCACTGCGTACCGCCGACTCGGGTTACCTGACCCGTAAGCTGGTGGACGTGGCCCACGAAATCGTGGTGCGCGACCTTGACTGCGGCACCAACGACTACACCACCATGCCGCTGGGCGAAGTGGACAGCCGCACCGGCGAGTGGCGCACCCGCAAGGGCAGCGAACTGGAAACCAGCATCTATGGCCGCACCGTGGCTGTGGATATCGAACTGAGTGACCGGACCATTCCCGCCGACACCATGCTGGCGCTGGAAGACGTGCAGCAGATCGGCAAGGAAGCCGAAACCCTGCGCGAAGTGCATGTCTATACGCCCTTCAACTCGACCATCCGCAACGGCGTGGACCGCAAGTGCTACGGCTACGACCTGTCGCAGGCCAAGCCGGTCTCGCTGGGCGAAACCGTGGGCGTGGTGGCCGCCGAAAGTATCGGCGAACCCGGCACGCAGCTGACCATGCGCACCTTCCACACCGGCGGTGTGGCGGGCGGTGGCGGCGACATCACCATGGGTCTGCCGCGCGTGATCGAACTGTTCGAAGCCCGCAAGCCCAAGGTGCCGGCCATTCTGGCTGACCGCGACGGCGTGCTGCGGGTGGAAGAAGAAGAAGAACGTTACCTGCTGCGCATTGAAGCGGACGACGAGGAATTCTCCTCCAAGACCGCCATCAAGGTGCCCAAGACCCTACGTCTAGTGGTGCGCGACGGCGAACGGGTGGAAACCGGCCAGCCGCTGACCCGCGGCGCCGTGAACCCCCACGACCTGCTGGAATACAAGGGTATTGACGCCGTGCAGCGCTACTTGGTGGAAGAAGTGCAGCGGGTATACCGCAGCCAGGGCGTGAAGGTACACGACAAGCACATCGAAGTGATCGTGCGTCAGATGCTGCGCTTCGTGGAAATCACCAACGGCGGCGACACTGACCTGCTGGAAGGCCAGCTGGTGGAACGCTGGGACGTGCAGGACGCCAACGACGCCCTGGAAGCCGGCCAGACCCCGGCCAGCTGGAAGCCGATCCTGCTGGGCATCACCAAGTCGAGCCTGACCACCAAGTCTTGGCTGTCGGCCGCCTCGTTCCAGCACACCACCCACGTGCTGACCGAAGCCTCCATGCGCGGTCAGGTGGATGACCTGATCGGCCTGAAGGAGAACGTCATCCTCGGCAAGCTGATTCCGGCCGGCACTGGCCTGAACGCGGTGCGCGACATTCAGGTGGCTGACGACCGCACCTTGGAGCGCTATAACCCCGCTGCCGTGGCTGCCGCTCCGGCGCCCCGCAGCGAGGACCGCGAGGCCAACAACAGCGAAGCTCCAGCCACCGGCGCGGCCCTCTAAGTCCTCTCAGATCAGCTCTAAAAAACCCCCCGCCGCTGGGCAGGGGGCTTTTTTATTGGCTGCGGTTTTACTGGGCCGGGCGCTCGTAGGCTTCGTCGTAAAGCTGAGCGTAGCGTTCACCCAGTTGCAGAATGAACCGCATCTCCAGCCGCGAGGCCCGGGCGCTCAGGCGCACTTCCACGCTCAGCATCAGGGTGGAATAGGCCAGTGAAAGCGCGCCCAGCACCGCCAGCACGGTGGGCAGCAGGCCGGTATTGCCTTTGGTCAGTTCGCGGGCGCCAATCAGGACACTGGCCAGCACGAACAGGCTGATGGCGATGTAGAGGCCGGTCATGGCCCGCAGCAGCATCCGGCTGCGCTGCGAGTGGATTTCCAGCTGCTGCATGATCATGTCTTTTTCGGCGTTGGCCAGGGCCTCGTCCAGATGATCGCCCTCGACCAGGCCGCGGAAACGCTCGGCCTGGTGCCGGATGCGGTCAGTAACCCGCCCCACCCGGGTGGTGGTGCTGACCAGAATGGCGCCGGCCCCGCTGATCAGCACCGCCGGTGTGATCATGGCGGTCAGGATGGTCAGGCCGGAATCCATCAGGGCCGGACAGCGGGCGCCGGCACTGGACTAGTTGCTGGGCTGACCGAAGTCGAGCCGGCTGGAGCTGGACCTGAAGGAGTAGAAGCAGGCGCTGGCACAGATGCCGGAGCCGGAGTGGCAGTGGCCGGCAAGCGGCTCAGCAGAGTCAGCGTCTGGGCGTCTGGCCCTTCAAAGCCGGGGCTGTAGGCCCGGATCAGCACTGCTACTGCGTCGCCCAACTGCCAGGCAGCTTCCAGACGGTAGGCGGCCACGCAGGCGCGGTTTTCGGGCAAGCGGGTGCCGTCACGGAACCAATCCTGGCCGTTGACCCTGAGGCGCAGGCCCACCGGCGCGGCCGGCAGCAGCCCCGCCGCCGTGCAGGTATTGAAAGCAGCCTGGGGACTTACCTCAATGTTCTGCACACCACCGGGCGCCCCCTTGGCGAGGGTCACGGTCTGCGGGTCCTGGGCCGGCCAGCCGCTCAGCGAAGGCAGCGGTGCGCCCTGGGCCCACAGCACCCGGCCCGGCACCGGGCGCTCTAGCCCCAGCGCTCTGAGCCGGGCAGCATGTTTGGTCAGCAGGTCCTGGGCCAGCTGCTCGGAGGTTCTGGTGCCGGCACCAGCTTCCTCGCGGGCCACCAGGCGCTCTTCCAGCATTACCCCTACCCCCTGGCGCACCACCCGCAGCTGGGCTGCCGGGAACCCGCTGCCGTCTTCGGTCCAGTAGGTCAGCATCAGGTGATAGGCCCCGTCCGGGCTGAACCCGTAGAGGTACGGCTGGGGCAGGTTGGCGGCGGCCGCCTGTGTGGCCAGCAGCGCCGGCAGGGTCAGCAACAAGGCACGCTTCATAGGGTCAGGATACCCCCCGGCGGGCCGCCTGGCCGGTCCGCCCGACACTCCAGCGCGGTGGGCGCGGCGGGATACAATGCGCCCATGCGCTCCCCCCTGCCCCCGCAGCTGTACGCCTACGGCACAGTTTCGGCCATGCTTCTGATGGTGGCCGCGCTGATCTGGCCGCCGCTAAGCCCTTACGCCGTGGCCTGGATGGCCGCCATTCCGGTGGTGGGCGCCCTCTGGGTGGCCGTGACCGCCTGGCGCCACGACCGGCCGCTCAGCGTGGCGGCGCTGCTGGCGGTACTGGGGCTGGCCGCCGTATTTTTCGGGCGGGGCCTGATTCCGTAAGTCCGCTCCTGTAGGCCGGATTCCGTGGACTGGATTCCGTAAACTGGGGTATGAGCAAAGCACCTTTCCGGCTGGACGGCAGGCGCGCCCTGATCACGGGCGCTTCCAAGGGCATCGGGTTTGCAGCGGCGCAGCTGATGCGCGAGCTGGGTGCCGAGGTGACCATCGCCGCACGGACCGGGGCCGAAGTGCAGGCCGCGGCAGAGAGCATCGGGGCCGCCTGGTTCGCCGCCGACGTGAGTACGTCAGAGGGCGTGCAGGCCGCGCTGGACGCCGCCGGGCAGGTGGATATCCTGGTGTCCAACGCCGGCGGGCCACCTCCCTCGCTGCCCAGCGAAGTGACGGAAGCTGCCTGGGAACAGGGCTACCAGACCAATTTTCTCAGTACCGTGCGGCTGGCGGGCGGCGCGCTGCCGGGCATGCGCGAGCGTGGCTGGGGCCGCATCATTGCCGTTACGTCCATGACGGTGGGGCACCCGGCCATTAACCTGCCGGTCAGCAACGCGCTGCGGGCCGCCGTGACCAACCACCTGCGCACCCTCAGCCTGGAAGTGGGCGCCGATGGCGTGACTTGCAACACGGTGGCCCCCGGTTACACCGCCACGCAGCGCCTCAAGGACCTGCACTCCGGCCCAAGGCAGGCCGCCGCCCTGGCCGGGAGCATTCCACTGAAACGCTTCGGGGAGCCGCGCGAGGTGGGTGCCGCCATCGCCTTTCTGGCGTCGGACGAGGCTGCCTATATCACTGGGCAGGAACTGCTGGTGGACGGCGGGTACTCGATTTGACCATGTCACCCCACCCGGAGCCGGCCGCTGCACCGCTGGCCCGCGTGAGCACCTGGGGCTTTCCGGCGCGGCTGGCCCTGCTGCTGGGCGGGCTGGTGCTGTACGGCCTGAGCCTGCGGCTGATGATTGATGCTGGCGTGGGCGTGGCGCCCTGGGACGTGCTGCACACTGGGCTAGCCGGGCGATTTCCGGTCACGGTGGGCCAGGCCAGCATCCTGATCGGGCTGGTGATCGTGGCCTGTAGCCGGCTGCTGTTGGGGCAGCCTATCGGACTGGGCACTGTGCTGAACACCCTGCTGGTGGGGCTGTTCGTGGCCCTGTTCGCCGGGCTGCCGGCTCCGGCCGGACTGGAGCTGCGCTGGGCCGAACTGCTGGCCGGCACCCTGCTGCTGGGGCTGGCGACCGGTACATATGTGGCCGCCGGGTTGGGTGCCGGACCCCGCGACGGGCTGGTGCTGGGGCTGTCACGCCTGACCGGCCTCAGCGTGGCGCGGCTGCGCACTGGTCTGGAACTGGCCGTGCTGGCCCTGGGCTGGGCACTGGGCGGACAGATCGGCTTGGGCACCGCTGCTTTTGCCCTGCTCAGCGGCCCGGCGATGGGCTGGGGACTGGGGCTTTACGGACTGAGCCGGGGTGAAAGCCGGCCACCGGTCTCAGGAGCGGCAACCCAGCGCTAGCCTAAGCTCAGCCGGGAGACAGCTCGCGGTGAAAGACGCTGAGGGCCTGCACGGGGGTGTACATGTTGCGGGTGGCCAGCAGGTCGCCGGAAAGGCTGAAGATTCGTAGCAGCTGACCACCCTGCGGCACCGCGTAGATTTGCCCACGGGGGCCCACGCCCAGCAGCCAGAGTGCCTCGGCCGGTTCTCCCGCCTCGCGGCTGAGCGAAACCGGAGCGCTGGCAGTGCCCTCGGCATCCACCCGGCGCACCTTGCCGGCGACGGCGTCCACCAGATACACTGCGCCGCTGGCATCCACCGTCAGGCCGCTCAGGGTCCGCAGTTCATCCGAGCCGCGTTCCAGCCGGAAGGCCAGCCGCGACACATACCCGCCCTGCGGGGTAAAGCGCTGCACCCGCTGATTGCCCGAATCCAGCACATAGAGATAGTCGGCCGACGCGCAGAGGGCCTGGGGCCGGTGAAACTCACCCTCCTGCTCACCCGGACCGCCGAAGCGGAAGCGGAACTCGCCGGCCGGCCCGTAAGCCTTGACCTGCTGTGACTCAGCGTCCAGCACGTAGGTGAGGTCGCCCAGCACTGCCAGCCCCGCCGGGTGCAGCAGCTCGGCTTCGCCCAGGCCGTAGTGACCGAACTGCCGCAGCGGCAACCCCTGGGAATCCAGCGCCCACACCTGCCCGCCGGAAAGCCCCGGCTGCGCGAACCCCACCAGCAGTTGCCCGTTGGCGCCGCGGCCCAGCGCACTGGGCACCCCCGGCAGCGCCAGGTCCTGTTCTCCCTCGGCAGCGCTGCTGCCCCAGCTCTGGCGCAGTTTGCCCTCGGTATCCAGCAGCCGCAGCGTACCCCGGGGATCGTCCACCACCAAGGCCAGAACATCGGCGTCCTCAAAGGCTTCGTCAATCAGGATGTCGTCGTCCAGCGCGGCAATGACTTCATCGAGGTTGGGCCGGCGGTCGGGGTCTTTCTCGATCATCTGCAGAATCAGGTCGTTCAGGCGGCTGGGCACCCCGCGCCGCACCTGATTGGGCGGCTTGGGATCCTCGAACACCTGCTGATGCACCACCGATTCGTAGCTGCCCTCGAAAGCAGCCTGACCGGACACCATTTCATAGCCCAGCAGACCCAGTGCATACAGGTCGCTGCGGACGTCGGTGCGGATGCCCTTGGCCTGCTCGGGGGCCATGTAGGTGGGCGTGCCCACCCGCGCCCCGGTCATGGTGAGGCGCGAGAGGGCCTGACCCACCGCAATGCCGAAATCCATCAGCTTGACGCCGCCGGGCCGCAGCTGTTCGCCGTCCCAGGCATCTTCCAGCAGCATCACGTTGGAGGGCTTCAGGTCGCGGTGCACCACCTTGTGCAGGTGAATATGCCGCAGGGCGTCGGCCAGGGCGCGGAAGACCTGCACCGCTTCGGGCAGGGTCATGCGGCGCTGCTCCAGCACCTGCTCCAGCGAAATTCCCCTAAGGTATTCCATCGCGATGTAATACTCGCCGCCGCTCATGCGGTAGTCGAACACCCGCACGATGTTGGGGTGGTCGAACCGGCTGAGAATCTCGGCCTCGCGGAAAAAGCGCTTGACGAATTTCTCGTCGGTCAGGTACTTCTCCTGCGGCACCTTGAGGGCGGCTGTCAGGCCGTCGCTGCGGCGGTGCGCCAGATAGACGCTGCCCATGCCGCCCACGCCCACCCGCCGCTCGACAGAGTACTCGGCGAAATCCAGCTGCTGCGCTTCTGGCAGGTCCAGCTCGGTGGTCAGGCCCGGCACCCAAGTGCGGCGGTTCGGGCCGGGGTGCGCCTCGGGCAGCGAGCGACCGCGCCGTTCCCGCTCCCTTTCCAGCTCCAGCTCCGGTTCGCGGACCAGCTGCCGCAGCCAGCGCGGGTGACGGTTCCGCGACAGCGCTCCTCCCAGCAGGCCCGGCAGCGCGGCGGCCAGCAGCACCAGCAGGGCCTGCACCCGCCCGGGCCCGCTGTCTACCTGCCAGTTGACCGCCAGCAGCAGGATCAGCAAGGCCAGCAGCACCGCCAGAATCAGGGCGCGCAGGGTCCGCTCGGCCGGAAACATCATCAGGCGCAGACTGGCCACGAACAGGCCCAGCAGCAGCGCCACATTAATCATTTCGGTCATGCCGGTTCCACCCGGAGGGGCGCCCGACGCGGCCTTTTCCTGCACTGCACTCGATTCTCTCGCATCACCTTCCCCATCCCGCCGCTCAGCTTAACCGAAGGATCATGGCGGGTCCGCACGCAGCGCCGGCCTTCCTGTGCAGCCCTTCGCTGCTTTTCCGGCTCTCAGAGTAGCCCCCTGGCGGTCTCGGGACTCTCACATCCGGGAAGCGCCCGGCGCGAAACGGCGCTGGAACAGCGGTGGAACGAAACCCACTCATTCAGCCGGAAAGCCGCTCTTTTGGAGCGCGGCGGCGCGGCGGGCCCCCCTATACTGAGCGCTGATGTGGGCGCAGACGAGGACTGAGCGATGAGGGCGGAAGACTGGCTGGAAGAGCTGGTGCAGCTTTATGAGTACCGGGTGGAAGATCTCAGCTTCGGGCGCAGTCCCAGAGGAGACCGCCGCAGCTTTCAGGAACTGCGCGAAACCCTGCTGTTCTCAGATGGGCTGGACGGGCCGGCCCGCTCCCGGCTGATGCAGGCCGAGCGGCAGTTCCGCGAGCTGCAGCGCCAGGGCCGGGTGCACTTCGCTGCGGTGCAGCGCCCCCGCCCACAGTCCCGTCCGGCTGCCGACCCGGCCGGGGTTCTGCGCCGGCTGAGCGACCGGCTGTGGGAAGCGGACGCCCGGCGCTGGGTTTTCGCGCAGCTGTGGGCCGCCCGCTGTGAGCCGCGGCTGCTGCCGCTGCGCGCGCTGGCCACCATCGCCGAGAACCTGCAGCGCCAGCAACACCGCCAGGCCCCCCGGCCGCTGATCACGCTGGAAGAAGCGCTCGACAGTGGTCTGGCCGGCCCGCAGCAGACCGACACCCTGACCGCCGCCCTGCTGCCCCTGATCATGACTGCCGCTGGGCGACAACTGCTGGCCCGTGGAGCGCGGGGCCTCCGGGACCGGGCGCTGACGGCCGCGCCTGTGCCTTCGGGCATGACTGGCGCCCCGCTGCCGGCGCCCGGCTGGGCCGAAGAACAGCAGCAACTGGAGCGCACAGCGGCAGTGCTGGAGCAACTGCTGGTCAACTGGCCTTTTCATAGCCCGGCCCCGGCCGAGCCGGACTGGCTGACGCCGGCAGAGCAGGAGAGTGCCAGCGCCGGTGGCCGGTTACTGGCGCTGGACCTGAGCGGCCTGGACGAGACGCCGCGGCAAGTGCAGTGGCGCGGGCTGACCCTGGAACTGTGCTGCAGCGGCAACGACGTCAAACTGAAGCTCTCGGCCAGCGGCGAAGCGGCCGAGGAGCAACTCCAGCTGAAGCGTGAACTCCCCGCCGAGCTGCGGCTGTGGAGTTTTGAGCTGGCCGGTCAGCTGATTCACGCGGTGCTGGAAGACGACCTGCTTTTGCTGCGCAGCGAGAGGGCCGCCCCGCACGGGCTACAGACCCTGGCCGGCCGGGCCCGGCTGAGCCTGTTTCTGGCCCGGCCACAGCAGGCCTACGCGGCCATGCGGCTGGCCCGCGCCGCCGCACTGATTCTGCGTGGCCGCCCGCTGACCGGCACCGACCTTTCGGCTGCCACCAACGCGGCCCGCTATACAGCCGCCCTGCCTGCCCAGCTGGGGCAACTGGCCGGCCGCGGCCTGGAAGCCCTGCTGGTCCTGAGCACCCATCTGAGCGCCGGGCAGCGCTCCCGGCAGCTACAGGAGGCAGCACTGGCGGTGGGCCTCAGCGCCGCCGAAGGCCGGCTGCTGGCCGAACTGCTCGGCACCGCCGCCCTGCCGGACCTGATTTTCGATCCCGAGGTTCTGGAGGCCGGCGGCTTTCCGGCCTACCGGACCTTTACCCTGTTGCAGCGGCCGGCTGAAGGCCGCGCCCTGAGCGTGCCGGGCCAACCGGTGCAACTGCTGGCCGAGGGCAACGAACTGAGCGCGCAGCTACAGGGGCAGACCCAGGAACAGCCGGTCCAGCCGCTGGACGATCTGCTGATCTGGCCGCTGCCGCAGGCTGGGCTGGCCCTGGTACAGCATGAGGGCCAGCTGGCCCAGGCGACACTCGCCTATGAGCAGGCGGCACCCAGCGGGGCCTTCGCTTCCGCCAAAGCCAGCCGCTAGGACAGGCAGAGCCGGCCCCGGAACGCTTGTCGGCAGTGGCCCGGCTCTGCCAAGCTGAGCCGCGAGATGCCCGTGTCCAAATCTGTGTCCATGTCTGTATCTGCCGAGTCTGCCCTGCTGCTCCCCTCCGCCACGCCCCTCCAGGCACTGACCGTGACCACCCTGAACCTCAACGGCGTACGCTCAGCGCGGCGCAAGGGGCTGGACGACTGGCTGCGCCGCCACGCGCCGGACGTGCTGCTGCTGCAGGAAATCCGCGCCCCAGCCATGCCGGAGTTTCTGGAGGCGCTGGGCTACCACTCGGCCTGGTATCCGGCGCAGAAGGCCGGCTACAGCGGGGTGGCGCTGGCCAGCCGCCTGCCGCTGGAAGACGTAAGCCTAGGCATGCAGCACGAGGCCATGGACGCCGAAGGCCGGCTGATTTCGGCGCGGGTGGGTGGGGTGCGGTTCGCCAGCGTCTACCTGCCCAGCGGCTCCTCCGGCGAGGTGCGCCAGCAGTTCAAAGAGCGGCTGCTGCTGGATTATCAATCCTGGACCGAGCGGCAGTTGCCCCTGGGTCCTTTGGTCATCGGCGGCGACTACAACATTGCCCATCAGGAGATCGACCTAAAGAACTGGCGCAGCAACCGGGGCAACAGCGGGTTTTTGCCGCAGGAGCGCGAGTGGATGAGCGGGCATCTGGCCAGCGGTCTGAGCGACAGCCACCGCCTGTGGCTGGGAGAACGCGCCGAATATACCTGGTGGAGCAACCGCGGCCAGGCCTATGTTAACGACACCGGCTGGCGCATCGATTACCTGCTGACCTCCGGCGTGGAGGCGGCGGACGTATGGGTGGACCGCGCCGCCCGCCTGAGCGACCACGCCCCGCTGACCGCACGCATCTGGCCCAGCGCGCTCAGCACAGAAGTGGGCAGCGGCGCGTGATAGAATCACTTTGCTGCCAGGTGACAGGACAAGAAGGTTCCCGCTTCACGGCGGGGCCTTCCGGGCCACCTGAGACAAGCAACCTTCTGCAGGCCGCAGAACTTTCCTCACCCGTTTCCGGAGTGCGGACCGGAGGCCCTGCTTGGCCGCTTCCCCGCGTGAAGAACGAAGCGGCGCAGGGCCGCATCCCCGGCCCAGGCCCAGCCCAGCGGGCATGACCGTGTAAAGATTTCCAGCCCACCGCTGCCGGCCCCTCCGAAACCGGAAAGACATCACTTTCAAGTCTGCCCTCTGTCCTGACAGGTGCTTCATGCCAAAAACCAACCCAAAGTCGGCCCCCTCGGAAGATCAGATCTCCCCAGAGGCCGGCACCGAACAGACACCAGAATCTTCCCGCGAGGCGGCCGTGACCGAACAGGGCGCCGCGGATCAACCGGCAGCCAAGCCCGCCGCCAAAAAAGCCGGCCGTAAACCGGCGGCCAAGAAAGCTGCCAGCGACCCGGCTGCCGACGCTCAGGCAGAACAGCCGGCCGCCAAGAAAAGTGCCGGCAAAAGCAAGAGCGCGCCAAAAACGAAGCGAACTTCCCGGAAAGCCGGGAGTGACGCTGACGCCGCCGTGCCTACCGTGACGGACCCGGCAGCAGAAGCCACCGGCGCCGCGGCCCAGGTTGCCGAAACACAGACCGCTGAGGCGCAGCCGGAAACTCCGAACACCGCAGCCGAGCCGGCCAAGCAGCCCCGCCGCACCAGCCGCGGCCGCAAAGCCGCAGCCCCGGAAGCGGAAGCCACTGCAAACGCGGACCAGGCGGAAAAGCCGGCCGGGCGCAAAACGGGCCGGACCAGCCGGCGCAAAGCCGCCGAACCCCTCAGCGAGCCCGCGCCGGAGCAGACGGCAGCAGCCGACGCCGCTGAAGCTCAGGCCCAGCCGGCAAATACGGAGCCTGCGCCTACCGAAACCGCCAAGAAGCCTGCCAGGCGCCAGACCCGCCGCAGCACGGCCAAATCTGCTCAGGCTGCGGAGGAGACAGCCAACGCCGCCCACACTGCCGCTGAAGAAAAGCCGGCTGAAGCTGAAGCGGCGCAGCCAGCTCCAGCCACCCAGCCCAAACCCCAACGCAAGAGCCGGAGCGGCCGGACCAAAAAGGCAACCCAGGACGCACCAGACACAGCTGCCCCGACCCTGACGGTCGCCGCCGACGCCGAAGCTCAGCAGCCGCTGACCGATTCGGCCCGGGTTGCCGCCGAGGTAGACGCGGGCAGCGCCGCGGCCCCAGCCGAAGCCGCCCAGCCGGCCCCCGCCGCTCCTCGCAAGTCCCGCCGGGGCCGCAGCAGCCGTGCGGCGACTCCCACTGAGGCGGCACCCGAGGCAGAACCGGCCCCCAAAGCCCTTGAAGCCGGCGCAACTGACCCCACCAGCGCCCCAGCTTCCGAACCTGAAGTGTCTGCTCCCGCCCCAGTCCAGGAAGTTGCAGCCCAGGAGGCCCCGGCTCAGGACGAAGGGGCGCAGGAGGAAGAACCGCTGGTGCTGCAACGGCCCAAAGGCCGCAGCCAGGGCCAGCGCCACGCTGACCATGCCGAAACGCCCGAGCCCGAACTGGTGGAAAAACTCAGCGGAGTGGAACTGGTTGCACCTCAGGGTGAAACTGGTACGGCGCCGCAGGAACAAAGCGGTCAGGACGCCGGTGGTCAGAGCGACGTGCTGGCCGGAGTGCTGCCCGAGTTGCCGCCGCTGCCCGAAACGGCCGCGCCAGTCACCGCCGAAGGCCCGCAGCTGGACGATCCAGTGCAGGAGCTGCTGGTCAGCCAGCTGCGCTCTATCGGGCGGCCCATTCACGTGCGCGACCTGGAGAAATCCTTTACCCGCCAGAAAGCCCGGCTGGTCGGAGGCTGGCGCGACATCGAAGGCGTGCTGGAACAGCTGACCCGCGCCGGCATCGTGGTGCGCACCCGCAAGAAGACCTACGGCCTGCCCGAAGCGATGAATCTGGTCCGGGGCCGCTTCCAGGCCTCGGCCGCCGGGTTCGGCTTCGTGGTGCCTGACACTGGCCGCGACGACTACTACGTGCCGCCGGAAGACACCCTGGAAGCCTGGAACGGCGACACCGTGCTGGTGCGCCCAGAAGGCCACGGTGCCCGCGGCAGCAACAGTGGCCGGCGCGGCAGCCGCTTTGACGGCAACCCGCAGGCCAGCGTGGTCCGCATCGTGCAGCGGCATTACTCGCAGCTGGTGGGCACCCTGGAATACAGCCACGGCTACCCCATCCTGAAGGCCGACGACTTCCGGGCGCGGCACCGCATCTTGCTGGTCAGCGACGGCACCGAGGAGCTGGAAACCGGCGCCCGCGTGGTGGTGGACCTCTACTGGCCCGAAGACACCGGCGAGGACGAGGTGTTCGGAGCCATCAGCCGGGTGCTGGGCGAGGAAGACGACCCCGAGACCGAAACCGAAGCGGTGATGGTCAAGTACGGCCTGCGCGGCGAATTCCCGCCCGAAGTGCTGAGCGAAGCGGGCCGCATCCCCAACGCGGTGCCGCCTGAAGCGCTGCGGGGCCGGATGGACCTGCGCGACCTGAACACCTTCACGGTGGACGGCCGCGATGCCAAGGACTTCGACGACGCGATTCATATCCAGCCCACCGAGCAGGGCACGTTCCTGGTGGGTGTCCACATCGCGGACGTGAGCCACTATGTGCAGGCCGGCAGCGAGCTGGACGGCGAAGCTTATGCCCGCGCCACCAGCGTGTATCTGCCGGGCCGGGTGCTGCCGATGCTGCCCGAACACCTCAGCAACGGGGTGTGCAGCCTGGTGCCGAACGAGGACCGCCTCACCATGAGCGCCCTGGTCGAACTCTCGGGTGAGGGCGAGATCCTGAACGTGGAAATCGGCCCCAGCGTGATTCATTCCAAGGCGCGGCTCACCTACGACGAGGTGCAGGCGTACAGCGAAGCCACCTCGCCGCTGCCCGAGCAGGCCCGTCAACTGGAGGGTGACCTGCACCTGCTGCTGAAAATCACCAGCAAGCTGCGGCAGGCCCGGCTGCGGGAAGGCAGCCTGGACTTCAAGATGCGCGAGGTCAAGGTGGACGTGGACGAACAGGGCCGCATGGAACTGATTCCTCTGCGCGAGGAAACGGCCCGCGGCATGATCGAGGACCTGATGCTGCTGGCCAACAAGGTGGTGGCGCACTTCCTGATCGAGCGCAACGTGCCGGCGCTGTTCCGGATTCACGAGGAACCCACCCTGCAACGCTTCCAGGACGTGACGCAGGCCATCGGGCGGCTGGGGCTGTCGTTCCCCGGCGGTGAACCGACCCCGCAGGCTTATCAGGACGTGCTCAAGCAGGTGCGCGGCACCCCGCGCGAAAGCGTGGTAAACACCCTGCTGCTGCGTTCGATGCAGCAGGCCAAGTACGCCGGCGAGAACCTGGGGCACTTCGGCCTGGCGTTCGACGAGTACCTGCACTTCACCTCACCGATTCGCCGCTATCCGGACCTGCTGGTTCACCGGGTGCTGCGCGGCGTGCTGAGCGGCGTGCTGAGCGGTGAACTGCGCAGTGGCAGCCGCGAGGTGGCGCAGCTGCGTTCGGTGCTGCCCGCCATGGGCGAACACACCTCCGACCGCGAGCGCAACGCCGCCGAGGCCGAGCGCGACCTGACCAAGTACTATCAGGCCAAGTGGGCGCAGGAACACGAGGGCGCCAGCTTTATGGGCAACGTGTCGGGTGTGGTGGCCAGCGGCCTGTTCGTGGCGCTGGAAAACGGCGTGGAAGGCAAGCTGCACATCAGCCACCTGGACGACGACTACTACATCTATCTGGAAGACGCCCAGATGCTGAAAGGCCGCAGCAACGGCCGCATTTTCCGCCTGGGCGACCCGGTGGCCGTGACCATTTCCGAGGTCAAGCCGCTGGCCCGTCAGATTGATTTCACCGTGCCGGAAGAGGGCACTGAACTAGAGGAGATTGTTATGAGCGAGAATCAGCCTTCGGGCAACAAGACCCAGACCACCGGGCAGAAGGTGGAAGGCCAGCGCGTGCGCGCCCGCCGCCGCGAGGACCGCGAGCAGGAGCGCCAGCAGAAGCTGTCGGGCGTGCGCCCCTCCCAGCCGCGCTTCACGCTGGATGAGGACAGCAGCGGCCGCAGTGGTCAGGCAGCCGGCCAGAATCAGGCCCAATCTCAGGGCCAGGACCAGGGCCGCGGTGGGCGGCAGAACGGCCGCAGCGCCGAAGGAAACCGGGGCCAAGGTGGCCGCAGCAACCGCGACGGCAGCGGGCGTGAAAACGGTGGGCGCGACGCCGGCCGGCCCCGCAGCGGCGGTCAGGGCGGCGGCAACGGCCGGCGCCGGGTCATCACGCTGGAACGGCCCCGCAACGAGCACCTGCGCCCGGTCAACGTGACTGTGCAGCGGATGTACTTCGGCGACTGGAGCGTAGACAACATGCCCGAGGATGACGGCGGCAGCAGCAGCTACGGCGGCCGCCCCCCCCGCGGCGGCCAGGGCCAACGCAGCGGTGGCCGGAGCGCGGCCGGTGGACGTGACAGCCGGCAGACCGCCGGCGCGCGCAGCCGGGGCAGCGAAGGCAACCACGCAGGTCAGAACGGCGGCCAGAGTGGTGAAGGTGACCGCCGCCGGCGCCGCCGCCGCAGCCGCCGCCCTGGCAGCGAAACGCAGCAGGGATAAGCGCCCGCGCAGGCTCCGCCAAATAGCCCCATAAAAAAGCCACCCCGTGCAGGGTGGCTTTTTGTTGTTCTGTTGGCTCCTACTACCAGCTGTAGTGCCGGGCCACCGAGCGCTGCACCCGGCGCATCTGCTCGGGCGTGATCAGGCCCATCGCCATCGCGTGTCCGGCAGCGTAGAGGCTGTCGGCGGCCAAAACCATTTCCACCCCGGCGGCGCGGACCTCCTCGCGGATTCTCAGCACGGCCTGATCGGTCGCCGCGTCCGACACATCGCGGATATACACCGCCAGCACCCGCCCGGGGTGGCGGCGCACCACTTCAGCGTAGATCTGGGGATCATGCTCGCCGCTGTCGCCCACCAGCACGAATTTCATATCGGGGAAGCGCTCGAAAATGCGCTCAATAACCCCGTGCTTGTAATCGTTGTGCCCGGCCAGCAGATCAAACCCCCAGTTGCGCAGGAACATCGGCCCCAGCGGAATCTGGCGGTAACTCAGAAACTGCCACAACAGGTCGAAAAAGTTCCAGGGACTGCTCGACACATAAAAAATCGGGTTGCGGCCGCCGCCCTGCTGCACCAGGCCGTGGTAAAAGGCGCCCACGCCCGGAAAAGGCAGTCGGGTACGGGCGTTGCCGGTCAGGCTGGTCATCAGCATCCGGGGCATGCTGGTCACGTCCGACTGAATCACAGTGTCGTCCAGGTCGGAGATGATGCCAAAAGCCGGGTGGTCCACCACCTGCACCCGCGCGCGGCTCATCTCGCCGCGGCCCTCGATGCTGAGCGGCGCCTCGTACCAGCCGGCCGGCACGGCGCCGCCCGGGTGAAACACCAGGTTGAAGTAGCCGTCGGGGCCGCTGCTGCTGTGCACCGCTTCACCCCGGAAGGTGCCGGTCACCTCCACGCCGCTCACCTCGCGCGAGAACAGCCGGCGCATGATGTTCAGAAAGTTGCGCCAGCGGGCGTCGCCGACCCGGGGCGGCGTGGTCACGCGCGGCAGCAGCACCCGGCCCTGAACCTCCACCTGCTCGGGCGAGCCCCAGCCCACGTAAGGCTGCACCACCAGCTTGCCGCGGGCCCGGCGCGGCTGCACGAACCCGCTGAACGCCTGATCGGCCGCCGTGACGGCCCGCTCCGCGTAGGGCAGTGCCTGTTTGAGAAGAGTGCGGACAAAAGTCATACAGCTGCAGTGTAGTGCCTGTCTCTGCCCTGGCCTCCGCCGCTCCCGCTGCACTCCGTCCGCATTCCGGTCCCTGTCTCAGGCCGGATTTTTCTCTCAGCGGCGCGTCAGCTCCAGGCGGCATACTCCGGGCTGTGAACTCTGCCTTTCGGATGACTGCCCTGGCCCTGCTGAGCCTGAGCCTTGCGGAACCGGTCCAGGCCATCTCTGTCCTGCCGGTGCAGCCGGCGCTGCCGGTAGCTGCGCCAGCCGCAAATGTGCCGCCAGTGACCGCGCCGGCTTTCCCCTTTCTGCCGCTTCCTGCAACTGCTCAGCCCTCCACTGCCCGGCCCACAACTGCCCAGCCCACGCCCTTCAGCCCGGCGACCAGCAGCTCTGTGCCCAACGCCCCCCGCCCCGCCGCCAGCACGTCCCTGCCTTACCATCCGGCCGCGGCCCTGAGCGCGCAGCAGACTTACCTACAGGACATCGGCCTGACCCGCGCCTGGGCGCAGCGGGGCCGGGTGGCGGCGCCGGTCACGGTGGCGGTACTGGACACCGGCTACACGCCACATCCCCAGTTGCAGGGCCGCATTCTCAACGGCTACGACTTCGTGAGTGACGCTCAGCGGGCCGGTGACGGGGACGGCCGCGACCCCGACGCTTCGGGCGTGGGGCAGTTCGCCTTTCACAGCGAGATGGTCTCGGGCATCATCGGGGCGGATCAGGCCGGGGCCGGCATGGCCGGCATCAACCCCGCCGCGCAGATTCTGGCGGTGCGGGTCGCCGACGAAAACGGCATGATCGCCCCCGGCGACCTGGCCGACGGCCTGCGCTGGGCCGCAGGATTGCCGGTGGCCGGCGTGCCGCGCAACCCAGCGCCGGCCCGCATCATCAACACCTCACTCTTTGCCGACTGGCTGCCCGACCGCGGCTGTGACCCCCGCATCGCGGCCGCCGTAAACGATGTGACCCGCGCCGGCGCCCTGGTGGTGGTGGGCGCCGGCAACGAGAACCGCGACGCCGGGCTGCTCTCCCCGGCCAGCTGCGCGGGGGTCCTCACCGTGACCGGGGTGGACGACAGCGGTCAGCGCCCGGATTACGCCAACTGGGGCTCAGCGGTGGCGCTGGCGGCGCCCAGCGGCGTCCCGGAGCGGGGGCTGGTGGCCAGCACCGCGCTGGACGCAGCCGGCCGGCCGGCCCCGCTGCACGCCCACCGCCAGAACGGCACGTCGTTCGCGGCGCCGCAGGTGAGCGCGGCGGCCAGCCTGTTGCTGGGCCTGCGGCCCGACCTCAGCCCCGCCGAGCTGCGCAGCGCCCTGACCCGCACGGCTGCCCCCTGGGGCCCCCGGGGCTGTGACCCCGACCCCCGCAAAAGCTGCGGCGCCGGCGTGCTGAACGTGGCCGCCGCGCTGGACTGGGTCAGCCGCCTGCCGCCTGCCTCCTCCCCCGCCCCGCAGCGCGGCCCGGCGTCCCTGGCCCCGCTGCGTCCCCAACGCTAGACTGGCAGCCATGTACGCACCTCCGTGGCGCATCTGGCTGGTCACTTTCCTCATCATCGGGTGGGGCGGGCTGGCGATGCGGTTTTTCTTCTTCAAAAATGACCCGGTGCTGGGCAGCATGTCTATTCTGCTGGCCATGATGAACGCCTATTTCCTCTGGCAGCTGACCCGGCCGGGTGGCCCCGGCCAGAGTGGCCCTCCGGGGTGCAGACCGCCGGAAGAGTAAGCGCCGCCGGTTTGCCCAGGGATTTTTGCCGTAAGAGACGCCGGAAATTTCCGGCCAACCGGGGCAAAGCAGAGTCAGGTTACTGCCCGCCGCAGCAAAACCCTTAGACTGGGGCCTATGAACAGCGCTGGCCTGATCGAACGCCCCGTCACCTGGGTGGCGCTGGCGGGCTTTATGGGCACCGGCAAAAGCCGCGTGGGCTGGGAGCTGGCCCGCGCCCTGGCGCTGCATTACGTGGACACCGACAAACTGATTGCCAAGGTGGCCGGCAAGAGCATCCCACAGATGTTCGACGAAGAAGGCGAGGACTATTTCCGCGCCTGTGAGCGTGAGGTGGTCGAGCGGGTCAGCCGGCTGGACCATGCCGTAATCAGCCTGGGCGGCGGCACCTTCAACCACGAACAGAACCGCCAGGCCCTGCTGGAACGCGGCCCGGTGGTGGTGCTGTGGGCCAGCCCCGAGACGGTCTACCAGCGCACCAAACACTCGGACCGGCCGCTGCTGCAGGTGCCCGACCCCCTCTCCAAGATTCGCCTGCTGATGAACGAGCGCCAGCCGCACTACCAGAAAGGCACCATTCACGTGCACAGCGACGGCCGGCCCTCGGAGGAAGTGGTGGAGGAAGTCATTGAGCAGCTATGGCAGTGGCAGGCGCAGCAGGCGGCCGCCAGTGCTCCGGATGGATATGAGAATCTGAGACATGGCACCGACTAATCTGCCCCCCCTACGCGTCCCCTGGCCGGGCCAGGACCGCTCCACAGCTGTGGAGATCGGCAGTGGCATCCTGGCACAGGCCAGCGTGCCCGAACCCCAAGTGGCCCTGCTGCACGACAGCGCCCTGCCGGATGAGTGGGTGCAGCGAGCACGCCAGGCCCTGAACCCCGCCCTGGTCCTCCCGGTCACTTCAGGCGAAAGCGGCAAAACCCTGCAGGAAGTGGAGCGGCTGCTCTCGGCCCTGGCTCAGGGCGGCCTGACCCGCGCCGGCGCCGTGGTGGGGCTGGGCGGCGGCGCCACCACCGACGTGGCCGGTTTCGTGGCCGCCAGCTACCTGCGCGGTGTGTCTTTTTATGCGGCCCCCACCACCCTGCTGGGCATGGTGGATGCCGCCATCGGCGGCAAAACCGGCGTCAACCTGCCGGAAGGCAAGAATCTGGTGGGGGCCTTCTGGCCGCCCCGGACCGTCTGGTGCGATACCGAAACGCTGGATACCTTGCCGCCGCGCGACTTTCGCTCGGGCGCGGCCGAGGTGTTCAAGCATGGCCTGCTGGCTCGCCCGGAACTGCTGACCCAGGTGCTGCCTTCGGCCTTCAGCGCCGCCGGGCTGACCCGCTTTTCCGAGTGGCTGCCCGAGCTGGTACACAGCGCCGCCGCCGTCAAGGCGGAAGTGGTGGCCCGCGATCCCACCGAGCAGGGCGAGCGGGCTTTTCTCAACCTGGGCCACACCCTGGCGCACGCGCTAGAAGCCTACACCCGCCACAAACTGCCGCACGGCGAGGCGGTGGGCTACGGCCTGCACTTTGCGGCCCTGCTCAGCGAGGCGCAGGGGGCCAGCGGCCTGAGCGGTTACACCCGCGCTTTTTTGAACTGGCAAAGCCCCGAGCCGCTGCCCCGATTGCAGCTGGATTCGCTGTGGCCCTTTATCGCCCGCGACAAGAAAGCCGACGAGCTGGGCGTGCGCTGGGTGCTGCTGCGGGACATCGCTGAGACGTATCTGGCCCGGCTGAGCCGCGAACAGGTGGCCGGCGTGTTCGAGCAGTGGCGGCGGGACATCTAGCCGGCAGCAACAGAGCGCCCGGGCCGGAAAGAATACTCTAGCCTGAAGGCATGATTCTGGTCCTGAACGGCCCCAACCTCAACTGCCTCGGTACCCGCGAACCGGGCATTTACGGCTCCGGCACCCTAGCCGACCTGGAAGGGCTGTGTGAGCGGTGGGCCGGGGAACTGGGCACCAGCGTGCAGTGCCGCCAGAGTAACTTCGAAGGCCAGCTGATCGAGTGGATTCAGGAAGCGGAGGCCGCAGGCTTTGAAGGCATCGTGCTGAATCCGGGGGCGTTTACCCATTATTCCTACGCTATCCGCGACGCCATTGCCGGGCAGCTGCTGCCGGTGGTGGAAGTTCACATCAGCCACGTGGACGCCCGCGAGGAGTTTCGCCGCATCAGCGTGGTGGCGCCGGTCTGCCGCGGCAAGCTGAGCGGGTTCGGGTTCCTGGGCTACCGGCTGGCGCTGGAAGCGCTGGTGACTGCCCCGTGAACCGAGTGGGGCCGGTGGAGTTAGAAGGGGCGCTGGTCCGACTGGAACCGCTGCGCCCCGAACACGCCCCGGAGCTGATCGCCGCCGCGAGTGACGGCCGACTCTGGGAGCTGTGGTACACCAGCGTGCCCGCGCCGCAGGACATGGCGGCTGAAATTGAACGGCGGCTGCGCCTCCAGGCGGCCGGCAGCATGGTGCCTTTCAGCATCCGCCGCCGCAGCGATGGGCGCCTGGTGGGTCAGACCAGTTACATGAACATCGACCAGAGCCTGCCACGGGTGGAAATCGGCAGCACCTGGCTGGCCGCCAGCACTCATGGCAAAGGCCTGAACGCTGAGGCCAAACGGCTGCTGCTGGCCCACGCTTTTGGGGCGCTGGGCTGCCCGGCGGTGGAGCTGCGAACCCACTGGCTGAACACTCAGTCACGGGCGGCTATTGAGCGGCTGGGCGCCAAGCTGGACGGCATTCTGCGGGCGCATACCCGCGCCCAGGACGGCACCCTGCGTGACACCTGCGTGTATTCCATCACCCAGAGCGAGTGGCCAGCGGTCAGAAGTGGCCTGGATCACCGCCTGGGCCGGCATCTGCCTCAGGGCTGAAGCTGACGACACAGGCAAAGAGGCCCCAGTGCTGGAGCCTTCCACTGCGTCTGTGCTGTGTACTGCGCTCTTGACTTGCAGTTTACTTGTGACTTACAGGTTACTTGCGGGGCGGGTTACGGAAACCTTTGCGCTGGGGCGTGCCCGGCATTCCCATTCCCGGCATGCCGGGCATATTTGGCATTTTTCCGTCCTGCATGCCCTGCAGCATCTTCATCATCATCTTCATCTGCTCGTGCATCTTCAGCAACTTGTTCACGTCAGCCACCTCGTGCCCGGAGCCCTTGGCGACACGCTCACGGCGGCTGGCATTGATGATGCGGGGATTACGGCGTTCTTCCAGCGTCATGGCGCTGATCATGGCGTCAATGCGCTGCACTTCCTTTTCATCTACCGTGAAGCCCTCGGGTAGGGCGCGGCTCATGCCGGGAATCAACTTGATCAACTCGGCGATGGGGCCCATGCGGCGAATCTGACGCAGCTGTCCCAGCAGATCGTCCAGGTCGAAGTCGCCCGGCTGCTTATCGGTAGGGCCGGTCAGCTGGGCCGCCTCGGCCCGCTCGATCAGGCCCATCACGTCGCCCATCCCCAGAATGCGCCCGGCAATGCGGTCAGGGTAGAACGGCTCCAGACCATTCAGCTTCTCGGAAACCCCGGCAAAGTAGATCGGGCGGCCGGTCACGCTACGGGCGCTGAGGGCCGCACCGCCGCGCGCGTCGCCGTCCAGCTTGGTCATGATCAGGCCGGTTACCTGCACCTGCTCATCAAAGTTGCGGGCCACATTCAGCGCTTCCTGACCGGTCATGGCGTCCACCACCAGCATGGTTTCGGTGGGCCGCAGCTCCCGCTTGAGGGCGGCGAGGTCGTTCATCAGCGCGGCGTCCACCTGCAGGCGGCCGGCGGTATCCACAATCACCAGATCAGCGGGTCTTTCGGCCAGCTGGGCTTCGATACGTTCACGGGTCGTGGCGGGAGCTTCGCCGTCTTCCACCTTCAGCACCGGCACGCCGACCTGCCGGGCCAGCACTTCCAGCTGGTCTCGGGCCGCGGGGCGCTGGGTGTCGGCCGCCACCAGCAGAATCTTTTTGCCCTGTTTCTTGTACAGCTGGGCCAGCTTGCCGGTGCTGGTGGTCTTGCCGGCGCCCTGCAGGCCCACCATGAACCACACGTTGCGGCCTGGCTGCAAGGTAGGTTCGGCCTTCTCGCCGCCCAGCATGTTCACCAGCTCGTCATGCACCAGCTTGATGATGGTCTGGCCAGCGTCCAGCTCGCCGCTCACGCCGCCCACCTTCTGTCCCACCATCTGCTCGCTGACTGTCGCCACAAAATCCTTGGCCACCGCGAAGTTCACGTCCGCTTCGAGCAGTGCCATACGAATTTCACGCATGGTCGCTTTGACCTGCTCTTCGCTCAGTTTGTCCTTGCCGCCCACCTTCGCCAGGATGTCCTGCAACTTGTTTCCGAGGGATTCAAACATATCTGGTCAGGCTAGCACGCACCGCTGCGGCAGACTGAAGCCGCTGCACAGGGCCTGCTGCCGCGTATGGCAGCCACCTGAGCAGCGGTCAGCACCCCGCTTCCGGCGGCAAAATAGCTCGGCTGTTTTTAGAACAGGTAATTCAGTATTTCTCAGAACTTGCACCTGTATAGGGAGACAAAAAGCGCTCCCAGAGCTGAAATTCTGGAAGTGTGTACAAACAGGCTTCAGGGGAGCGCGCCCATATTCTCTCACAGCGGATTCTGGACATTCCAGAGACGCTGTACCAACGGCGAAGCCTGGAGGCTTCGCTGCACCTCTTCCACAGTCCAGGTCAGAAGACCAACTTCAGCCAGGCTGAGGGAGTCAGTCCCAGTGCACTCAGCCGTTTCTTCAACATCTATGACTGGGATTCAGACCGCTGCTGGGAAGAGATGCAGGACTTCCAGAGGCGCATCCTGCTGGATACAGCTCGTCACAAACGCCGACCTCGGTTGCGGCTCAGCGTGGATCTGACCACGGTGGAAAAGGTGGGAACTCAGCTGCCCTATGTCAGTGTGTACAACGGTAGGCACGGCATCCATCTGGTGGTCTTGTTCGCCGAATATGGGGAACTGAAGTTCCCCATTTCTTACCGGATCTACCAGGGCAAGCACACCAGCACCCCGGTCACACTGGCCCTCGACTTGCTGGAAGAGGTGCCAGACTTCGTGGGGAAACGCTTTCAGGTCTGCGTACTGGCGGACAGCGGATTCGAATCCGCTGTCTTTCTGGACGGTGTGCAGCGCCTGGGTTTCGAGTTCGTGGTGGGTGTGAGGAGCAACCGGCGCACAGACCATCCTGGACAGGTGACGGTGGCGGACTGTCCGCATGGGGGGTACGTCAACCTCGCCAACTGGCCTCTGGAAACGCTGTCTCTGGGGAGGATGGACCGTGGGGACCGCGAATTCTTCGCGGTGTCGTCTGAGCTGTTAGAGGGGGATGACATCCTGGCCGAAGGAAAACGGCGCTGGGCGCTGGAATCCTTTTTTAAGGAGGGAAAGCATCAGTTTGGGTTGGCGCAGTTCGCGCTGCGAACTGCCAGGGGTCTGGACCGCTGGATTTTGATGGTCTTCCTGGCCTTCACCCTGACCATGCTGTACCGCTCTGAGGACATGACCTTGAAAGAGGCGGCACGCCTGGCCCTCTACACCCTGTTCCCCGTAGTCAGGCTCAACCATCTTCTGAGTCAGCTCCAAAAAGAACGAGAATTTCTTCTCCAGCACGGCTATTCGCTCAGCTATGCAAGGTGCAACTCATGAGTCTAGGGATAGTAGAGAAGTAGCTTTACCCATAATAAAAAACCCCGCTTCAAGGCGGGGTTCTTTTGTTGGTGGATGATGAGGGATTTGAACCCCCGACCCTTCGCTTGTAAGGCGAACGCTCTACCGCTGAGCTAATCATCCGCTTCAGAGCTTAACCATATTAAGGGGCGGCCCGGCTTCTGTCAATTCGCCGGGCCGCCCCTTCTCCGCCGGTCAGCGCGTCAGCTTAAAACTGAGCGCGGCTGCGGTAGCGGGTCAGCAGTTCATCCTTGAGTTCGCCGAAGGGCACACCTTTGCGCTCCTTGTGGCCTTCAGCGGTGCGTTCGCGCACGCTCACAGCCTGGGCTTCCTGCTCCTTATCGCCCACAATCAGCATCACCGGAATCTTTTTCAGTTCGGCGTCACGCACCTTGGCGTTCATGCGGTCGCTGCCGGTGTCCACCTCAGCACGCAGGCCAGCATTCACCAGGTCACGGCGCAGCTGCTCGGCGTATTCGTTGTGGCGGTCAGCGATGGGGATAATCATGATCTGACGCGGCGCCAGCCAGAAGGGGAAGTTGCCAGCGGTGTTCTCGATCAGGAAAGCGGTCATGCGTTCCATCGTCGAAATGACCCCACGGTGAATCATCACCGGGCGCTGGCGCGAGCCGTCTTCGGCCACGTATTCCAGGTCGAATTTCTGCGGCAGCAGGAAGTCCAGCTGCGCCGTGCTGATGGTCTCGTCCTTGCCCAGGGCGCTGCGCACCTGCACGTCCAGCTTGGGGCCGTAGAAGGCCGCGTCGCCGGGCGACTCATAGTAGTCCACGCCCAAGTCGGCCAGCGCTTCACGCAGCTGCGCCTCGGCGGTGTCCCACATCTGGTCGTCCTGGTAGTACTTCTCGGTGTCGGCCGGGTCACGCAGCGACAGGCGGTAGCTGTAATCCTCAAAGCCCAGCACCTCGTAGACTTCCTGAATCATCCGTACAACCGCCTTGAATTCTTCCTGAATCTGGTCGGGGCGGCAGAAGATGTGCGCGTCGTTCAGGGTCATGCTGCGCACCCGCGACAGGCCGGTCAGCTGACCGCTCTGCTCATAGCGGTACATGGTGCCCAGCTCGGCGATCTTGATGGGCAGCTCGCGGTAGGAATGCGGCTTGTGAGCGTAGATCTGGATGTGGTGCGGGCAGTTCATCGGCCGCAGCACCAGTTCTTCCTGGTCCAGATACATCACCGGGAACATGTCTTCCTTGTAATGGTCCCAGTGCCCGCTGATCTTGTACAGCTCGGACTTGGCCAGCGCCGGCGAGTACACGTGCTGGTAACCGTTTTTCAGTTCCACATCCACGATAAAGCGTTCCAGCTCGCGCCGGATGGTCGCTCCGGCCGGCAGCCAGATGGGCAGGCCGGGGCCAATTACGTCACTGGTGAAAAACAGGTCCAGTTCCTTGCCCAGGCGGCGGTGGTCACGGCGCTTGGCTTCTTCCAGCAGGTGCAGGTACTCATCCAGCTCCTTCTGGGTCGCAAACGCCACCCCGTAAATACGCTGCAAGATGGGGTTGTTCTCTTTGCCGCGCCAGTAGGCGCCGGAAGTGCTCATCAGCTTGAAGGCGCCGGGCAGGCGGCCGGTACTGGGAAAGTGGGGGCCACGGCACAGGTCGGTGTAGTCGCCCTGGGTGTAAAGGGTGATCGGCTCGTCTTCCGACAGGCTGCGGATCAGCTCGGTCTTGTAAGGGTCGTAGGCGAACAGCTCCAGCGCTTCATTCCGGCTCACCTCGCGGCGGCTGAATTCTTCCTTGCGGCCGAGAATCTCGTGCATCCGCCGCTCGATTTCCGGCAGGTCTTCTTCGCTGAGGGGTTCGGGCAGGTCAAAGTCCTGGTACCAGCCGTTTTCGATGGCCGGACCTACGCCGCGCTTGATCTGGTCGGCGCTATAGCCTTTGGCGCGGTAGAACTCGCCCACCGCCTGGCTCATGACGTGGCCCAGCGAGTGCCGGAACACGGCGGCCGCGTCGCCGGGATTCTTTTTGGTAATCAGGCTGACCTGAGCGCCGTCGGGGAGAGGCGTCATCAGATCGGTCAGCTCGCCGTTGGCCGTAGCAGCCACCGCGTCGCCGGCCAGGCGCTCGGAAATCTGGCGGGCCACGTCCAGCGCCGTGGCTCCCTGAGGAAGCTCAAGTTGTTTGCCGTCGGGAAGGGTAATGTGCATAAGGGTTCTCCAATTTGCAATAAGAAAGCGTGGCCCACCGCAGAAAAGCCGCCTGAAAGCCGGGAATGGGGCCTTCAGGCGCTCAGAGTTCGGGTCAGACTGCGCATGGCACGCCGACTATCATCCTGGCCGTCCCTGACCAGGCCACAGATGGGGTCAGGAAAGAAGGGGCCTCGGGACATGGGTCCATGATACCCACTGGCCGCCCGGCACGGCAAGGCGGAAATACGGCAGAAGTCTTACCCGCGGCCCGGATTTGACAAGACGCGCCAATGGTCCCTATACTTCCTTTCGCGCTTGAGAAGCGGCCCCGCAGCAAAAAGGGACACCGCAGCGCTCCCCGCGAGCATACGGGGGGTTGGCCGAGTGGTTGAAGGCAGCAGTCTTGAAAACTGCAGTAGGGCAACCTACCGGGGGTTCGAATCCCTCACCCTCCGCCAAGCAAGCGCCGCACAATCTGGGGAGGTGGGTGAGTGGCTGAAACCGCACCCCTGCTAAGGGTGTATACCGCAAGGTATCGAGGGTTCGAATCCCTCCCTCTCCGCCATGTGCGTACCCATAGCTCAGCTGGATAGAGCGTCTGACTACGGATCAGAAGGTCGGGGGTTCGAATCCTCCTGGGTACACCACAAGCTCCCACCCCCCGCGGGTGGGTTTTTTTATTGCCGGTTTCTTTTGCTCTGATCCGGCTACCTGTTTCCCTCTTGCACCCACGGCTTCTGACCGCTATACTCCCTTCCTGCCTGAGCGCAAGCAGAAGGCCCAGCTCCAGAAATGTACCCATAGCTCAGCTGGATAGAGCGTCTGACTACGGATCAGAAGGTCGGGGGTTCGAATCCTCCTGGGTACACCACAAGCTCCCACCCCCCGCGGGTGGGTTTTTTATTGTTGTAGGGCCAGACCGCTGTCCCGGTTACAGGGCAGCACTATGACTATGATCACGTTCCAGGCAAATGCTCCGTATGATGAGGCATGACGAACGTTTCGCCAACGGCAGGGCCGCCCAGCGCTCCCCGGTTTCTGAGCGTAGACGATGCCATTGACCGCATCGGATTGGAGCTTTTCAGTGGCGGCTGCTGGCCGTCTGTGGCCTGACCTGGGCAGCCGACGCGGCAGAAGTGCTGCTGATGGGCTTTGCCATGCCCGGCATCAGCGCCGAGTTCGGGCTACATAAGGGTGCTCCGGAAATCACCTGGCTGCTGACCGCCACTTTTGCAGGGATGTTTGTGGGCGCAGCTTTCTGGGGCTACGTGGCCGACCGGATCGGGCGGCGCCGCGTCTTCCTGACCACGGCAACGCTGGGGGTGGTGTTCGGGCTGGCCGGTGCGTTTGCCCTGACCGTGCCTCTGCTGCTGCTGGCCCGCTTTCTGACCGGATTTGCCATTGGCGGCACCCTGCCGGTGGACTACGCCATGATGGCCGAGTTCGTGCCTACCCGCTGGCGCGGCAAATTCCTGGTGTATCTGGAAAGTTTCTGGGCGGTGGGCACCATTCTGGTGGCCGGAACAGCCTGGCTGCTCAGCACGCAGCTGCCGCCCGAAGCCGCCTGGCGCTGGTTGCTGGGGCTGGCGGCGCTGCCGGGCCTGGTCGGGCTGCTGGTGCGGCTGGGCATTCCCGATTCGCCGCGGCATCTGCTGCTGCGCGGTCAGGGCAGTCAGGCCCGCGCCGCCGTGGAAACGGTGGCCCGTGTCAACGGTGAGCCCCGAGTCCTGCAGGGCGAAGAACTGGCCCGGCCCCACAGCGACGCCCAGCCCCGGCCCATAGAGTTGCTGCGCGGTCCCCTGGGCCGCCGCACCGCCCTGCTGGGTGCGGTCTGGTTCGGGCTCTCGCTGGGGTACTACGGCATTTTCAGCTGGCTGCCCAGCTTCCTGAAAGCCGGCGGTATGGAACTGGGTCAGGTGTACCGCACCACGCTGTTGCTGGCGCTGGCACAGCTGCCCGGCTATGTTCTCTCGGCTTATCTGGTGGACCGCATCGGGCGGCGGGCCACGGTGAGCGGCTTCCTGGCGCTGGGCGCGGTGGACGCGTACCTGTTCCTGTCGGCCAATACGCCGCAGTTGGTGCTGGGCACCTCGGCGCTGCTGTCGTTCGCGCTGCTGGGCGCCTGGGGCGCAGTGTACGCCTACACCCCGGAACTGTTTCCCACCCGCCTGCGCTCCACCGGCATGGGCCTGATGAGCAGCCTGGCCCGCGCCGCCAGCCTGGTGTCGCCCAGCCTGGGTGCGCTGCTGCTGACTGGGCACCTCGGCGTGGCCCTCAGCGTGTTTGCGCTGTGTTTTGCGGTGGCGGCCGTGTGTGCCTGGAGCATCGGCATCGAGACGCGGGGCCAGCCGTTGGATGAGGTTACGGCCTGAACCACCGCGCTGGGCTGGAGGCCACTCCTCCGCTCTGCCCCGTCCCTGCCGGGCAGGCGGGTACGCTAGCGTAAGGCCCTGGCAGGCGCGGCTCTGTCGCCGCTTTCCCTCGCTGCCGCGTCCATGAACCGGCTCCTCAAGCTTCTCCCTCACACAATCTTCCCCATTTGGAGGCCCCATGAATCCCGTGACCCCCACCCAGCAAAAGGAGCTGGTCAGCTCCTCGGCGCTGTTTACCGACCTTTACCAGCTCACCATGATGCAGGGCTATTTCCTGCAGGGCATGCACACCCAGCAAGCCACCTTCGACCTGTACTACCGCAAGCAGCCTTATAGCGGCGGCTTTGCAGTCTGGGCCGGGCTGGAACCTGCGCTGGACTACCTTGAAGGCCTGCGGTTCAGCGAGGAAGACCTGGCGTACCTGGGGTCGCTGAGCCTGTTCCGCCCCGAATTCATAGCGGCGCTGCGCGAGTGGCGCTTCAGTGGCACCGTGACCGCTTTCCGCGAAGGGCGAATCGTCTTTCCGCATGTGCCGCTGCTGAGCGTCACCGCCCCTCTGTGGGAGGCACAGCTGGTGGAAACGGCGCTGCTGAACACCCTCAACTTCCAGACCCTGGTGGCGACCAAGGCCGCCCGCTGCGTGATTGCCGCTGCCAGCAGCCCCCACGGCGGCGAGGTGGTGGAATTCGGTGCCCGGCGCGCCCAGGGCCCCAACGGCTCGCTGAGCGCGGCGCGGGCCGCCTTCGTGGGCGGGGCGGGCGCCACCTCCAACGTGGAAGCGGGCCTGCGCTACGGCCTGCCGCTGTCGGGCACCCACTCCCACGCCTGGGTGCAGAGCTTCGGCAGCGAGCTGGAAGCGTTCCGGGCCTACGCCAAAATCTACCCGGACAGCACCGTGCTGCTGCTGGACACCGTGGATACCCTGAAAAGTGGCCTGGTCAACGCGCTGACGGTGGCCCGCGAACTGCGCGAAGCTGGCCATGAGCTCAAGGGCGTGCGCCTGGACAGCGGGGATCTGGTGTACCTCAGCCGCCGGGTGCGCGCCGCGCTGGACGAGGCCGGCTTCCCGGAAGTGAAAATCATCGCCTCCAACGACCTGGACGAACAGGTGATCTCCTCAGTGATTGCCGAGGGCGGGCGCATCGACGCTTACGGCATCGGCACCCAGCTGGCGACGGCCGGCGGAGAGGGTGGCGGCGCGCTGGGCGGCGTGTACAAGCTGGCCGAGCTGAGCGGCGAGCCCAAGATGAAGCTGACCGGCGACCCGATCAAGAGCAACGTGCCGGGAGTCAAGCGGGTCTGGCGTGGCCGCGACAGCGAAGGCACCCTCAGCTTCGACGTGATCACGCTGGGCGAAAAGCCACAGGAGGGTGATTTCGTCAGCGACCCCACCAACCCGCTCAAGCACACCTACCTGCCGGCACTGGACTGGGAAGACGCCCGCGAGGTGGTGATGCGGGAGGGCCGCCGCCTGCACACTGCCGAGGACCTGCCAGCCATTCAGGCCCGCGCCCGCGCCGAGGCGCTGCAGCTGCAAGAAGGCACCCTGCGCCTGCTGAACCCGCACCACTACAAGGTGAGCATCGGGCAAGACGTGGCCGAGTTGCGCGACCAGACCATCCGCGCCATTCGCGCCGACCGGGTGGGCAGCTGAGCCAGCCCTGAGTTCAGAGAAAGCGGGGGCCCCAGGCGGGGCCTTCTTTCTTTTGGTCGCCAGAAGTCTTCAGCGCTCGGTGCCGTGCAGCGGGACGTGACCGGGGAACCCGATCAGCCAGTCGAGCAGGTCACCGACGATGGCGCTGGCCGTGACCATACCGCCGGCGCCACCCCCGGCGAAAAACAGCGGCCCGCATTCCTCGCCCTCGTACACCATCGCGTTGCGGCTGGCCCCGGCGGTGCATAGGGCGTGATCGGCCGGCAGGGCCTGCGGGGCGACGCGGGCATGCCAGCCCTCCCCTGCCCCGCCCCGGCGCAGTTCGGCCACCAGCTTGTAGCGTTCACCGCGCCCGGCGGCCGCCTGCATCATCTCAGGGGTCAGGGCCTCGATGCCCTGCACCTCAATCTGCTGGTAATCGAAATCTCCGCCGATACAGAAACGGGCCAGCACGGCCAGCTTGTGGGCGCTGTCAAAGCCGCCCACGTCCAGGGTAGGCGGGTCCTCGGCGTAACCCAGCGCCTGCGCCTGCGCCAGAGCTTCAGCGTACGGCAGCCCCGCTTCCATCTGGGTCAGGATAAAGTTACAGGTGCCGTTCAGCACGGCCTGAAGGCTCTGAAAGGTGCTGGCCCGCAGCACGGTGCTCATCGGGCCGATCACTGGCGTGCCGGCCATCACGCTGGCCTCGTAATACAACTGCCCGGCCAGCGCGTAGGGACGCAGTTCGTCCCAGCACTCGGCCAGCAGCGCCTTGTTGGCGGTGATCACCGGGCGGCCGCTTTGCAGGTAAGGCCGCAGCAGTTCCAGCGGGCGCCGGGTGCCGCCCATCATTTCCAGCACCGCCGAGCATTCGTTCAGGAAAGCGGGGTCCTCGGTCAGCGGGGTGCCGGCCGGCACGTCACGGGGGCGGCCGGCGTCGCGCACCAGCACGCCAGCAACCCGGATGCGGACGCCCATTTCCTCAAAGACCGGGCGGCGGCGCTCCAGCAGCTGCAGTACGGCGGTGCCCACGCTGCCGCAGCCCAGCAGACCCAGGGTAATTTCGCGCACCGGAACCTGGTGCAGCGCGTGAATCGGATGACTGGGGGTCGGACTTTGCATGGTTCAGCTTAAGCGATGGCCGGGGCGCGGGAGCCCCAGCTAGAGCACCAGCGCCTTCGCCTCGCCGCCCAGCCGGTCCCAAAGGGTAAAAGCGGCGCGGACACCGGGGCGAATCCAGCCTTCATCACTCCAGCCGGCGGCGATGGCCGGACCGCGGGTGTGGGCCCACAGCACTTCCTCCGGCGTGAGCGCCTCGCCGGGGGCAATCTGCAGGCCACCTTCACCTGTACGGGTCACACTGGCCCGGAAGTTCTCCTGGGCGCTGGGCGGCACCACCGGGGCGTCGCTGCCAAACGCCAGAACAGCGCCGTGGTTCAGCAGGCTGCGGCTGGCGAAGCTGAGGTCCTCGCGGTGCGGCAGCAGCTCATGAATCAGCGCGGCGTCACCCGGCATCTGTGAGGGTTGCAGGCTGGCAATCAACCCCCGAAACAGCGGCAGGTCCTCGGCACGCAGGTGCTGAGCGTGCTCGATGCGCAGGCGCAGGCCGCGGGCGTCGGCCAGCGGACGCAGCTGCTGATAAACCTTCAGCACCTCGGTGTTGGCCCGGTCACCGATGGCGTGGGTGATGGGCACGAGGCCCAGTTCCAGGGCACGGCGGCCGCGCTCCAGAATCAGCTCAGGCGAGTCGACCGAGATGCCGGTGCCCGAGCCGTCGGCGTAGCCGGGCGCGTGCATCCAGGCGGTGCGGCTGCCCAGCGCTCCATCCGAGAAGAACTTGACCCCGCCCCACTGAAAACGGCTTCCACCTCCGCTGCCGCCCAGGCCCAGGCGAGCGGCAGTATCCAGCTCGGTGTGTGGCAAGCAGGCCCAGACCCGCAGGCCCAGTTCGCCGCGGCGGTCCAGTTCCTGCAGGGCCAGCGCGGCCTGCGGCGGCTCAAAGGCCATGGTATGGGTGCTGACAAAGCCACGGGCGCGCAGGTCGCTGTCGGCTGCCCGCGCGGCGGCCAGGAACTCGGCGTCGCTGGGTTCCGGAATCACGCGGGCCACCAGCGCGCAGGCATTTTCCAGCAGGGTGCCCAGCCCCGGCGTCCGCACGATCTGCCCGCCCTGCGGGTCCGGGGTGCCGGCGTGAATCCCGGCCAGCTCCAGAGCGCGGCTGTTGGCCCACAGCAGGTGCAGGTCACGTGAGAATAGCGCCACCGGGTGGTGGGGACTGACCGCGTCGAGGTCAGCGGCGCTGGGGTAGCCGCTCAGGCCCATCTCGGACAGCAAAAAGCTACCGCCCTGAATCCACTGCCCCGGCGCGGTGCAGGCTGCGCGCTCAGCCAGCCGCCGCTGCACCTCGGCCACCGAGCGGACCCCGTGCAGCCCCAGCTGCGAGAGCGTAAAGCCGTAAGTGACCAGATGGGTATGGGCGTCGCACAGCCCTGGCGTCAGCAATAGGTCGCGGTGGTCCAGCACCTCGGCGCCCGGCGCACGGGCACTCAGCTCGGTGCGGCTGCCTACCGCCAGCACCCGCCCGGCGTCCACCAGCGCAGCTTCAGCCCCCACAGATTCAGCATGGGGCTCCGGCGCGTCTGGAGCGGCGGCCTGAGTGAGCACCTGGGCCAGGATCAGTCGTGGGTGGGGCATACGTCACCCTATCCCAAGCTGCTCTGGCGGGCGCGCGGCAGGCTGGACGCAAGATATGAGCAGCCCCTGAGAAGCGGCTGCTACACTGACGGCTATGCCCAAAGTGCTTGTGGTGGACGACGACGCTGCCATCCTGAAACTGATCTCCGTGATCCTGACCCGCTCGGGCCACGACGTGCGGACGGCCAGCCATCCGGTCGAGGCCCTGGATCTGATGAAAGTTTTTGTTCCGGATCTGGTCATCAGCGACGTGGTGATGCCCTACATGACCGGGCTGGACTTCCTGGAAAAGATGCGCGAGGACGAGAAACTGGCCCGTGTGCCTTTTATGCTGCTGTCCAGCCACGCCGAGCGGGCCGATATCCGCCGGGGCATGAACCTGGGCGCCGACGATTACCTGCCCAAGCCGTTTACCCCCGCCGACCTGAATGGAGCGGTGGAAGCCCGGCTGCGGCGCGCCGGCATGACGCTGCAGGGCGAAAGCGGCCTGAAAGCCACGACGCTGGGCAGCGCACAGGTGACCCAAGACGGCGAGGTGGTGTCGTGGGTGTCACGCAAGGCGCTGGAGCTGTTTTTCTTCCTGCTGGAGCACGGCGAAGTCACCTCGTGGGAGGCGGCCGAAGCGCTGTGGCCGGAAAAGGACGAATCGCGCGCCAGCAGCCTCTTTCACACCACGCTGCACCGCCTGCGCAAGTCACTGGGCAGCGACGCCGTGACCAGCACCAACCGCCGCTACAGCCTCTCCGACGAGGTCCGCCCTGAATACGACGTGCAGCGTTTCGAGCTGCTGGCGGCGCAGGCCGAGCAGGGCAAGCTGGGCCTGGAAGAACTGCGCGAGGTGGTGGGGCTGTACGGCGAGTACCTGCCGGGCAGCGACGGCCCCTGGATTGACGACGTGCGCGCCCGGCTGGAAGGGCTGCAGCTGAGCGTGCTGGACAGCGCCGCCGCTGCCGCGCAGCAGGCCGGCAGCCACAAGGAGACGGCCGGCTACCTGCAAAAAGCCCTCAGCATCGACCCGATGGGCGACAAGCACTGGGAGCAGCTGACAGCCGCCATGGAAGCGCTGGGCGACGGCTCACGCGCCCGGCAGGCCAGCGAGCGCGAGATGTGGTGGGACAGCGACTTCGGCTAAAGCGGTATGGGGGCAGCGCCGGAAAGTCCGGCTGGCCCCCTTTTATTAGACTTTTGCCATTAAACTGGGGTTATGCCTCTTGGACCCTATGAAATGATCCTGATAGCCGTGCTGCTGGGGCTGCCGGTGCTGGCTACTGCTGCGCTGGTCCTGCTGCTGCTGCGCGCCCGCAAGACCGACAGCCCCGCCGAGCAGGCCCGCATCCGGGAACTGGAAGACCGGATTCAGGAGCTGGAACAGGCGCAAAAGCGCCGGCGCTAAGGCCGCCGACCGGACTCCAGGGCATCTGCGTCCAGGTCCAGTGGCGGGGCCAGCCAGCCGGCCGCCTCGGCAGCGGGGACCGGACGGCCCAGCAGAAAGCCCTGCACCTTGTCACAGCCCAGGTCGCACAGCAGCGCCAGCTGGTCTTCCGTCTCGACCCCTTCGGCGGTGACCTTGAGGCCCAGCCCGCGTGCGATGGCAGTCACGCCTTCCATCACCACCCGCGCCTCGCGGAACGAAGCGTCCTGCATGGTGCCGGCAAAATCCTGAATAAACGAGCGGTCGATCTTCAGCTGCTCGAACGGAAGCTGCCGCAACAAGCTGAGGCTGGAATAGCCGGTGCCGAAGTCGTCAATGGCAATCCGGATGCCATGCGAGCGCAGCGCTGCGATATGGCGGCCGGCCAAATCCTTGTCGTGCAGCACCAGGCTTTCGGTCAGTTCCAGCACCAGCCGGCTGCCGGGCAGCCCGCATTCTTCCAGCGTCTGTACCACCCGCTCCACGAACTCGGGCTGCTCGAACTGACGCACCGACACGTTGACGGCCATGCTCAGGCCTCGCTGCCCGAAGTCCCAGGTGGCGGCCTGCCGGCAGGCTTCGTGCAGCACCCAGTAGCCCAGTTCCACGATGACCCCGGTTTCCTCGGCCAGTGGAATAAAGGCGGCCGGAGACACCTGCCCCAGGCGGGAGCTGTTCCAGCGCACCAGCGCCTCGTAGCCGGTCAGGTGCCGGCCCGGCAGCTCGAACTGAGGTTGATAATGCAGCGTCAGCTCACCGCCGCTGACCGCCCGCCGCAGCTCGCGCTCCAGCCGGCGGCGTTCCGCCTCGGCCACACTGAGTGCCGGCGTGTAGGCCAGCACCCGGCTCCCGGCGGCCCGCTTGGCCTGGGTCATGGCCAGGTCCACGTTCTGGAACAGCTGCGCTGCGGCAGCGCTGTCGAGCGGAGCCAGCACCGTCGCCACCGACACCCGCAGCTCAATCTGATACGGCTCGATGTTGTAAGACTCCTGCAGGGCACGCAAAATGCGTTCTGCCCGCTGGTTCAGGTCAGCCGCGCCAGCAATGCCGCAGGCCAGCACTGCAAACTCGTCGCCGCTGACCCGGCCGACCAGATCGGTGTCGCCGGCCAGGGCCAGCAGCCGCTGCGCCACCGCCACCAGCACCTGGTCCCCGCTGGCGTAACCGTAGCGGTCATTGATTTCGCGGAAACAGTCCAGGTTGACCAGAATCAGGCCCTTTTCCTCCTGGGGAGCACGCACCTCCAGCAACTGGCTCAGGCGTTCGTGCAACCAGGAGCGGTTCATCAGGCCGGTCAGCTGATCGTGGGTGGCGCGGTAACGCAGCTCAACCTCCGTCTCACGCAAAATCAGGTTGGCCTCGGCCAGTTCGACCCGGCGCAGGCGCTCCACCTCGGCGCGGTGGCGCAGCTCGCCGACCCGCGCCTGCAAGGTCAGCGCTGCGGTGCGGCGCTGCACGTCGCGGGTATGCACAGTCTGTTCCAAATCACGCTGCTCACGGACCAGTTCCAGGGCCTGGCCCAGGTCACCCTGCTGCTCGGCGACACGGGCCAGCATTTCCAGCACCCGGGCCCGGTCATGTGCCCCAAAGCCGGGGTTCAGGTCACACCAGCGCCTCGCCCAGCACGGCAGCGGCCTGCTGAGGATAGCCCTGAGCCAGATACAGCCGGCCCAGCAACAGCCGCAACTCGTTGAGGGTTTCAGAGTTGCCGTAGCCCGCTATCAGGCCGGGGGCCGGCCGCACCATCTCCAGCGCTTCCGGCAGCTGACCGCGGTCCAGCAGCAGTTGCCCCAGCACCGTGCGCGCCCGGCACTCGAAGGGCCGCAGGCCCGTGTCCTGGCACAGTGTCAGCGCCTCGTGGGCGTAGGCCAGCGCCTGCTCTGGGTCCTGATACACCGGCCATTCTTGCGCCAGACAGATCAGCAGGTCGGCCAGATACACCGGGTCGTTCAGCGCCCGCACCGGCGCCAGCAGCTCAGAGTGAATCTCGTAGGCCTGCTCGGTGTGGCCCAGGTACATGTGCAGCGCCGCGATGTTGGTCATCACCCGGCAGCGGGCGCGGTCGTCCTGCAATTCCTGGGCCAGTTTCAGGCTCGCCAGGTAGTATTCCAGCGCCTCGGCGGTCAGGCCGGCCGGGCGGTGGGCCATGCCCAGCAGGTTCAGGCAGCGGCTTTCCAGGGCCCGCGCGCCCAGGCTGCGGGCCAGGGACAGCGCCTGATCGGCGCGGCGAATCGCGGACGGATAGTCACACTGGAAAAAGCCACAGAGGCCCAGCAGGCACAGCACCTCAGCTTCCAGGTCGCGGTGGCCAGCGGCACGAGCCTCAGCCAGCATGCTTTCCAGCGTGGCCTGAGCCAGCGCGGGATCGCCTTGATGCAGCGTTCTGTCCAGTTCGGCCAGAGCGGTGCGCAGGGCATCAGGGGAAGCAAAGATCACGAAAATCATATTAAACGGTTTGGCACAGCAAAAAGCGCAACTTTGCGCCATCCGAGCTGCCGGAGCACTTCTCTGTCAGCAACGCCGCGGCGGCCACCCCGCCGGTGCCGCTATACTCGCGGTTATGACCGCGCCAGACTCCACCACTCCTCCACTGACCACGGCGGACATCCGCCGCAAATTCCTGGAATTCTTTCAGAGCAAGGGGCACCTGATTCTGCCGGGCCACTCGGTGATCGCCCCCGACCCCACCACCATGTTCACGGTGGCCGGCATGCAGCAGTTCAAGCCGCAGTTCATGGGCGCGCCGGCCGTGTTCAGCCAGGGCGAAAGCAAGCGCGTGACCACCGCGCAAAAATGCGTGCGAATGGACGACATCGAGAACGTGGGCCGCACCCGGCGCCACCTCAGCCTGTTCGAGATGATGGGCAACTTCTCGTTTGGCGACTACTTCAAGCGCGATACCATCGCCTGGGCCTGGGAATTTCTGACCAGCCCCGAGTGGATGGGCTTTGACCGTGACCGATTGTACGTGACCATCTATGTGGACGACGATGAAGCTTTCGGGTACTGGACCGAGGATCACGGGCTGCCGGCCGACCACATTCACCGCTTCGGCGCCGACGAGAACTTCTGGCCGGCCGACGCGCCTCTGCAGGGCCCCAACGGCCCCTGCGGTCCCTGCAGCGAGATTTACTACGACCGTGGCCCCAAGTACGGCGACGACACCTGGGCCGACTACGCCGAGACCCGTGAGAGCGCCCGCTTTCTGGAAGTGTGGAACCTGGTGTTCCCCGAGTTCGACCGCCAGGGTCTGGACGAGAACGGCGAGCCGGTGCTGGCCCCGCTGCCGTTCAAGAACATCGATACCGGCATGGGACTGGAACGGGTTGCCAGCGTGGTGCAGGACGTGCCCGACTTCTACACCAACGACGTGTTCGCGCCGCTGATCGAGAAGATCGCGGAGCTGAGCGGCCGGCCCTACGAGGGCGAGCAGAGCGTGTCACACCGGGTGATTGCCGAACATGCCCGCTCGGTAAGCATGGTGATCGCGGACGGCGTGGCCCTCAGCAACACCGGCCGCGGCTACGTGGTCCGCAAGGTGCTGCGCCGCGCCAGCCGGCACGCCTACCTGCTGGGCCTGACCGAGCCGAGCATCTATCAGCTGGTGCCGCTGGTGGTGGAGCGCATGAAAGACGGCTACCCCGAACTGGTGACCGAGCAGGGCCGGGTGCAGGCCGCCATTCTGGCCGAGGAAGAACGTTTCCTGCGGACCCTGGAAGGCGGCATGCAGCGCCTGAACGGCCTGCTGGAGAGCCTGGGAGACGAAAAGGTGCTAAGCGGCGAGGACGCCTTTACTCTGTACGATACCTACGGCTTCCCGCTGGACCTGACCCAGGAGATTGCCGCCGAGCACGGCGTGGATGTGGACGTAACCGGCTACGAGGTCGCGCTGGAACGCGCCCAGGAAACCGCCCGCGCCGGCAGCAAGTTCGGCAAGTCGGAGCTGTTCGACGCCGGCGCCGAAGCGGTGCAGAATCTGCCGCAGACCGAATTCGTAGGCTATGACCTGCTGGACGCCGAGGGCGAAGTGCTGGCCGTGCTGGAGGGCGAAGGCGGCACTCACCGGACCGTGGTGCTGGACCGTACCCCCTTTTACGCCGAGGGCGGCGGCGAGGTGGGCGACACCGGCCGGCTGGAATGGACCAACGCGGCGGGCGAACGCGGTGAGGGCCGGGTCCTGAACACCCACAAGGTGGGCGGTGTCTTCCTGCACGAGGTGGACGTGCTCAGCGGCGAACTGAGCCAGGGCCAGCGGGTGCGCGGCGTAGTGGGCCCCGAGCGGGCCGCCATTCAGCGCCATCACACCGCCACCCACCTGCTGCACGCGGCGCTGCGGGCTGTGCTGGGCAGCGGGGTGCGGCAGGCCGGTTCGCTGGTGGCCCCAGGCCGGTTGCGCTTTGACTTTACCCATGCGGCGGCCCTCAGCGCCGAGGAACTGGCCGCGGTGGAAACCCTGGTCAGCCGCTGGGTCAGCGCCAACTTCCCGGTTCACTGGCAGGAAATGCCGATTGAGGCGGCCAAGGCCGCCGGCGCCACTGCCCTGTTCGGCGAGAAATACGGCGACACGGTACGGGTGGTCAACGTGGAAGGTGACGTGGATTACCAGGGCGCGGCGGTCCATTCGATGGAGCTGTGCGGCGGGGCACATGTGCGCCGCACCGGCGATATCGGCGCGTTTGTGCTGCTCAGCGACGAGAACGTGGCGGCCGGCGTGCGCCGTATCGAGGCGCTGGCCGGTGAAGCCGCCACCGCCTGGGTGCGCGGGCAACTGGGGCAGCTGGGCCGGGCGGCCAACCTGCTGAATACCGGCAGCGAGGGCCTGGAAGACCGCATCTCCGGGTTGCAGGGCCAGCTGCGCGGCGCAGAAAAGGAAGTGGTACAGCTCAAGCAGCAGCTGGCCGAAGCCCAGATGGGTGGCGGCAGCGCCGGCGGGGACATCCGCGAGCTGGGCGGCTACCGGGTGGCCGCCGTGCGCCTGAGCGGCGTGGAAGGTGGAGCCCTGCGCGGCGCGGCCGACAAGCTGCTGGAGAGCAGCGGCGCCGACCTGGTGGTGGTGGCCAGCGACAGCGGTCTGGTGGTCAAGGCCAGCAAGGACGCAGTCGCCAGAGGTGCCCACGCCGGGCAACTGATCGGCCGGCTGGCCGCGGCCGGCGGCGGCAAGGGCGGCGGCCGCCCCGACATGGCGCAGGCCGGCGTGCAGAACGCTGACGCGGCGCTGGCGGCCCTGGAAAGCGCGCTGGGCTGAGCCCCGGCTTCTGATTAACCTTCAGCGCGAGCCCCAGCCGCCGGCAAGCTTTTTCCCAGCTGCCGGCGGCTGGGCTGTTCTCTGTCTTCCTGCTTACCGGTGCCCCTCCTCAATCACGTCCACGGCACCGGGGCAGATACTCTATCCTGCTCTTCAGGATGAGGCGAAATTCACAGCCGCAGGAGCGGATTCAGCGACTGATTACCGCCGGGCGCTGGCTGTGTAATCGCTCCAGCCAGCAGGCTTACCGCTTTGCTCGGCAGGCCGTATCCGAGGCAGAGCAGGGCGGCGATGAGGCCCGGCCGCTGCTGGCGCAGGCGCTGAACCTGCTGGGCACCATCGAGATTGACCTGGGGCAGCAGGGCGCGGCGCGCTCCAGCTTTCGCCGCGCCCGCGAGGAAGCGCTGCGGCTGGGCGACGCCGGGCTGCAAATCAAGGTCGCCAACAACATGGCGCTGCTGCACCACACCGCCGGCGAATGGCACAGCGCGGCGCAGCAGTTTCTGCTGGCCCAGACACTCAGCCGCCGCAGCGAGGTGCAGGTGCCCCCAGCGCTGGCCAGTATTGTGCAGGCCAATCTGGCGAACCTGCACAGCCGCTGGGGCGACCCGGAGCGCACCCTGCACCTGATTGATGCCTATCATCTGCTGGACGACCCGGCCGAAATCGTGCGGGCACACGCTCAGCTGGGCCATGTCAACGCGCATCTGATGCTGGCCGAGCAGTGCCAGCGGCTGGAGCGACTGGACGACCGCGAGCAGCATTTGCAGCAAGCTGAGGCAGCCCTAAACCGCTTTCCTGGCCTACCGGAGACCGAGTTCTCATACTACAGCGGGCGCCGTGATCTGGAAGCACAGCTGCTGGCACAGCGGGGCGAAGCCGACCGGGCCAGCGACCTGCTGCGTGAGGCGCTGGCCCGGCTGCGCGGGCAATTCATGGACGGCGAAATTGACCTGCAGCTGCAACTGAGCCGGCTGTTGCTGCAACGTTCAGGGCAAGATGCACAGGCGCCAAACACCGGTGAACTGGGCGCCGCGCAGCAGGAAGCCGAGAACCTGCTGCAAGCCGCCCTGACCCTGATGGACCGCTGGGGCAAACACTACCTGCGGCTGGAAGCACTGGAACTGCTGGCCAGTCTCTACGAACAGCAGGGCCGGATGGCCGAGGCCCTGGCGGTCATGCACCGGATCACGGCGGAACTGCGGGCCCAGGCCGCCTGGCCGTCTCCCAGTGCCGAGCTCTCGCCCACCCCCAGCGACCTGCTGGCCGGCAGCAGCACGCCGCAGACCGAGTGGCAACAGCGCCTGCAACTGGCCGAGGACCTGGCCCGCCAGGACGCCCTGACCGGCACTGTCAATCGCCGAGGCGCCGACGAAGCACTGCCGGGGTTGTTGCAGCAGCAGCGGCCGCCCGCGCATCTGCTGCACCTGATGCTGATTGACCTGGACCATTTCAAGCAGGTCAACGACAACCACTCGCACGCGATGGGCGACCGGGTGCTGTGTTCGCTGGCCGGACTGCTGCAGGACGTGGCAGGACTGGACGCCTTGACGGCCCGCTACGGCGGTGAGGAATTTCTGGTGGCCCTGAGCGGCGCCCGGCGTCAGGAAGCCCGCCGGGTGGCCGAGCAGATTCGGCTGCGGACCATGGGCCTTTCCTGGGAGGGATCACCGGTGCAGGTCACCGTCAGCGTGGGGCTGACCACCGCCGCCCCGCACGACACGGTCAGCTCGCTGCTGGCCCGCGCCGACGAGGCCCTGTACCGCGCCAAACACAGCGGGCGGAACCGGGTGGTGGAACTGCCCCCCGGCGCCTGACGTGCTCTGGGCCGCAGACGCTAGCATCTGTGGCATGACCCTGACGCTCGCTGCACTCGTGATCGGACTGCTGGCCGGAATCCTGGGCGCCATCCTGGGACTGGGCGGCGGCGTGGTGGTCGTGCCGGCCCTCAGCCTGGCTTCGGACGCACTGGGTCATCCGCTGCCTATCGCCGCGACCATCGCCGTCAGTCAGGTGGGGGTGCTGGCGGTGGGCCTCAGCGGCGCGGCCGGCTACCTGGAGCGCGGGCTGGTACGGACACGCACCGGTTACCTCTATGCTCCGCTGACCATTGCCGGCGGCGTGATCGGCAGCCTGCTGGGGCTGGTGCTGCCGGCCAAAGCGGTGGCGACCGTGTTTGCAGGGCTGCTGCTCTACTCAGCCTACAAGCTGCTGCGCGGCGGGCGCCGGGTGGAAGAAGGCGGGGCCGCCAGCCCCTGGGCCGCGCCGGGCATGGGCTTCGCCGGCATCATGAGCGGGCTGCTGGGCATCGGCGGCGGCACGGTGCAGGTGCCGGTGATGAACCTGCTGGGCGGACTGCCGCTGCGCGAAGCCATCGCCACCTCCACCTTCATTATGGGCCTGACAGCGGTGGGCAACACCCTGATTTACCAGGCCGGCGGGCTGCTGGACCCGGCGCTGGCCTGCGCCATCGCGCTGGGGGTACTGTTCGGTGCCCGCGCCGGCGCCGGGCTGCAGGAAAAAATCCCGGCGACGCAGCTCAAGACCATCTTCGCGGCGCTGCTGCTGCTCACGGCCGCGCAGCTGCTGTGGAAATACTGGCTCTGACCCGCAGCCGGGCCTGTGTGCTGGGTGCCAAGTCTCAGGCCCGGCGCTCCCCTATACTTGCGCGCGTGGAAAGAATCATGTTTCGCGCCAAAATTCACCGCGCCACCGTGACCCAGGCCGACCTGGACTACGTAGGCAGCGTGACCATTGATCAGGACCTGCTGGACGCCGCCGACATCCTCCCAGGTGAAAAGGTGGATATCTGGAACATCACCAACGGCAACCGCCTGCACACCTACGCCCTCAGCGGTGCGCGCGGCAGCGGTGTGATCGGCATCAACGGGGCCGCCGCCCATCTGGTGAGTCCGGGCGACCTGGTCATCATTGCCGCTTTCGGCAACTACAGCGAGGAAGAAGCCCGCAGCCTGACCCCGAAAGTGGTACTGGTAGACGAAAAGAACCGGCTGCTGCAACAGGAGGAAGCCGGAAAGAAATAAGACTAAACTGTGAGCTGCCGGGGCGTTTTGGCCCTGCCGGAAAAATGACCGCATGGTAAGGTGATAGGAATGAAAAGTAAGTATGCTCTGGCCATGATCGTGTTGCTGCTGCTGGGTATCGGTGGCTCGGTGCTCGGGTACCGTACGGCGGTCGGCAAAGTAGAAGCCAAGGAACACCCGAAAACCAGTGCCCCCGAAAAGCCGGCGGCCGGCGGCGAAACTGCGGCCACAGCAGGCGACCAGCAGGCCGCTACCCCGCCTTCCGGCGGCCAGGAACCCACCCCGGCCAAGCCTGAAGACGGCACCCAGCAGGGTCAGACTGCTGAAGGCGGCCAGGACTCGCCCGGCGCCGACACCAAGCAGGAAGCCGACGCCACCACGGCCGCCACGGCCACCGGCGACGCCAATGCCGGCCACACGACTTTCTCCAGCACCTGTGGCGGTTGCCACGGCGCCGACGGCCAGGGCGGTGTCGGCCCGGCCATGACCAAGGACGCCACCGGCTGGTCACAGCCCGAATTCTTCTCCACGGTGCGCGAAGGCAACTCGCCGCGTGGTGAGCTGGCCGCCATGATGCCCCGTTTCGCCAAGGAACAGGTTTCCGATGACGACCTGAACAACATCTACGCCTGGGTTCAGTCGCTGAAGTAAGCTCGCCCGCGTCCCCAGCCACGCTACCAAGGCCTACCGCAAATGCGGTGGGCCTTTTTTGTGCGCTGTCAGCTGCTGGTCCCGAATTAGTGCGGCGGGACCGGCAGCGCCACAAGTGCGGCGGCCAGCGCCTGCATGCCCTCTTGCAAGCGTGGCCCGGGTCGGCCCAGACCGCTTTCAGGAATGCAGACCACGGCGGCGCCCAACCCGCGTGCCTCCATCACCTCGGGGCGCAGCTTCCGCACACCACACCATGAGCAGGTCATCAGGTCGGGAGCGGCGGCCCAGACTTCTTCCAGGGTCAGGGGGCTGCTGCGGCCGGGCCGCTGTGCAAAAGCGTTCTCGGCACCCAGAGCGGCCAGCAGGTGCGTGACCCACGAGTCGCGGGTGGCCGCGATGATCGGCCGCGGCCACCATTCCACCATCACCCGGGGGGGACGGGGCCAGGCGGCCAGGGCTTGCCGGCTTTGCTGGCCCAGCGCCGCCAACTCGGCCAGAAAACGCTGGGCTTCTTCTTCTCCGCGCTCCGGGCAACCGGCCGCCTGCGCCACCTGCCGGATGTCGCCAGCAATGTCCTGCGGGGTGATGGGGTCCAGCACCAGCACCGGCAGCCCCGCTTCCCGGACCTGCTGCACCACTCGCTCCAGCCCAGGCACGCTCAGGCTGGCCAGCACCAGATCCGGCCTGGCCGCTGCCAGCGCCGCCACATCAATCTGCTGATCGGGGCCCAGCCGCACGGCACGCTCCAGTCCAGGCGTATCGGAATGGCTGTCGACTGCCACCACCTGCTCCAGCAGGCCCAACCGGTCCAGAATCTCGGTGTTGCTGCACACCAGCGAGGCCAGGCGCAGCGGCTCGCCGCGCCCCACCGTTTCAGAAGAAGGCATGCGGCAGTCTAGAGCACCGGCCGCTGGCCCAGGGGAGGAGGCCTCCGCAGCCCACCCTATGGCACAATGGAGCGACGATGAAGCCCTCTGCGGGACATTCTGCGGGACAGCCGCCAGCAGCAACGCGGGCCGGGCAGGGCGGCGGTGATACACTCAGTGCCGTGTTTGCCCAGGCTCTTCCCCTTCTGACAGCGCTGCTGGCTGTCGGGGTAATGGGCTACGCGGCCGCCGAGGGCAATCAGGCCCTGATGGCCGCCTCGGCGGTGCTGCTGGCGGCACTGACCACCGCCCTGAGCGGACTGGTGCGCTGGATTGACCTGATCGCTTATCCGGTCGCTTTTCTGGGGTTTATGGCGCTGTTTCCCCAGCAGCTGCAGTTGGAAGACCTGCTGACGGCCGCCCTGATCCTGATGGGCCTGTTCCTGATCATCTACCGCGAGCAGCTGAATATCAGCGAGTTGCACTGGCAGCAGCGCACTGTGGGCGCCCTGCGCAGCGGCAGCGAACGGCTGGCGCAGGCGCAGACGGCAGAGCAGGTGATCGAGGCCGGGACCGAGATGATTCACGAGCTGGGGCTGGCGCCCAACCTGGCGTACCTGGCCTACCGGGGCGGCAGCCCGCAGATTCTGGCGGCCCGCGGCGCCTTCGAGCCTTTTCTGCGGCAGCCGATTTTCCCCAGTCACAACGACAGCCGCTCGGTGCAGGCTGACCACTGGGTGGTGGAAGAGGCACTGGTACGGCTGCCGCGCGAGCAGCGAGGGCGCTATCTGGCGGTGCCGGTCAGCAACCGCGACACCCAGCACCTGGGCACCATCGTGCTGGCCCGCCCCGGCGCCGCCGACTTTCAGTCGGATAACCTGGGCGTGCTGGAGTCGTTTACCCGGCTGATGGGCGCGCAGTTGGGGCAATTCGCGGCCATTGACGAGCTGCGGGAAGCGCAGGACCTCAGCCTCAAGGCGCTGGGCGGCACCCTGGAGCAGCGCGACGACGAAACCGGCGGCCACACCGGCCGGGTGGTGGAACTCAGCCTGCAACTGGGCCGGGCACTGGGCTTCAGCGAGGCCCGGCTGACGTCTCTGCGCTGGGGTGCTTACCTGCACGACCTGGGCAAAATCGCCATTCCCGATTCGATTCTGCACAAGCCTGGCATGCTGACCCCGGCCGAGCGCAAGGTGATGGAGACGCATACCCGGGTGGGCTACGACCTGCTGCAAAACCTGCACTTCCTGCCGACCGAGACGCTGGATCTGGTGCGTTATCACCACGAGAAATGGGACGGCAGCGGCTACCCGGCGGGCTTACGCGGCACCGAGATTCCCGAAACGGCGCGGGTGTTCAGCATCGTGGATGTCTATGACGCGCTGACCAGCGAGCGGCCCTACAAGGACGCCTGGAGCCAGCAGCAGGCCCTCTCGGAAATCAGAAAGCAGGCCGGCCAGCACTTTGACCCGCACTATGTGGACGTGTTCGTGCGAATGCTGCAGGAAGAAGGCGCCGGCAGCCTGCTGGAACAGTGAGCGAACCCGGTGACCAGTTCCTCCCTGCCCCTGCCAGACAAGTGCAGGAACAACAGCAGCTGCGGCAACAGGCTCAGGCGCTGGTGGCCGAGTTGGCACAGAGCCCGCAGCACAGCCCCGAATTCCGCCGGCTGGTAGCCTCGCTCCAGGCGCTGGGACAGACGGCCCAGATCCGCGCAGCACGCGCTGGCCGCTCGGCGCTGCCGCCAGTGGCCGCCGGCCAGGCCCAGGCGCTGGCAGAGTTGCGGCAACTGGTGGCACAACTGCAGCCGCCCCGGCGGGGACCATTGGCGCGGCTGCTGGGCCGCCGCCCTGCCCTGGGCCCCACGCCGGAAGCCTACGCGGAGGTGGCTGCCCGCAGTGGGCCGCTGCTGGAGCAGCTTTACCGCAGTCAGGACGAGCTGCGCCGGCAGCAGGCCACCCTGGGCGGCGAGCTTGACCGGCTGGCGGCTGGCCAGGCCGAACTGGAACGGGCGCTGGCCCTGGCCACTGAGCTGGACCAGCTGTTGAGTGCCAGCCTGCCGGAGCTGGAAGCCCGGCAGCCGCTGCACGCCGCCGCCGTGCGCGACGAGGCGCTCTACGCGGTCCGGGGCCAGCGCACCGACCTGAGTACTGCCCTGGCCACCGCCGCGCAGGCCCGGCTGGCGCTGGACCTGACCCGCCAGCAGGCGGCGGGGCTGGACGAACAGCTGGGACGAGCGGCGGCCGGAGTGGTCACGGCACTGAAGCTGGCCCGGCGTGCCTCGCAGGCCGCAGCGCAGCGGGCCGCCGCCGCGGAGGCCGGCGAGCAGCTGAAAGGCGCTCAACAGCGCCTGGAAACCGCCGCCAGCCTGGATGACCTCAATGCAGCACTGAGGCAGGCTTATGCCGCGCTGGACGACCTGGAACAGCTGGACCATGAGGCCCGAACCTCGCGGTAGCCTTCTTACTTAGTGGCCGGGTCAGCCGGCCAGTTCGCAGCGCAGCATCACGGTGGCCGGCTCCGGGACAAAGCCCAGTGCCCGGTTAACCGCCAGCATCGGGGCGTTGCCGGCATGGTTGGACGTGTGGGCCGTATGTGCGCCGCGCTGCTGTGCCGCCCGCAGGGCTGCCACCTTCAGGGCAAGCGCCACGCCCCGGCCCTGCCACTGCGGTTCCACGCCGGTCAGGCCGGTGTGCAGCACGCCGGGCTCCAGTTCCAGAAACAGCTCGGTGAGGCCCACCCACTCGCCCTGCGGCGTCACCGCCAGGAGCAGGCCACGCGAGTCTATCTTCTGCCCCACCCGCGCCATCCAGACCTCAAACGGCCAGGGCTGCAGGGCGGCCTGCCCCGGCACATCCGCCAACCGCGAGGCGATCAACGCATACAGCCGCCGCGCCTCGGCCCCCCCGAACTCGCGCCCGGCCAGTTCCTCGGCCAGCGAGCGGACCCGCAGCCCGGCCTGCCCGGCCCGTCGCTCACGTGCCGCGAACATGCTGGGCTGGAAAGCTGTCAGGTCCAGGGTGCTGCCGAACATCCGGTCATACTCACAGAAGCCGGCGGCCTGATAGGCGGCCAGCTCGGGGCGGTCCTCCTGCACACGGGTGATGACCGTACTGGCTCCGGCCACCTGTGCCTCTTCCAGCCCGGCCCGCAGCAGCGCCGGCAACAGCGCGGGCTCCCGGCTGCCCACCAGCAGGTTCAGCCAGCCGGGTTGGTTTTCGGTGCGGGGAAAGTCCAGCGTATGCAGCTCGGCCGGCTCACCCCCGCGCATGGCCCAGAGGCGGCCACCATATTCACCAGGGCGGCGCTCACAGTCACGCTGGCGCAGAGTCTCCGCGCTCGCTGCACGGTCAGGGCGCCAGGCGGCCAGCGCCTGCGCGAAAGCGTCCAGGTCGGTCACAGGCAGCAGGGTGAAGTCGGCCATCACCCCACTGTATCTGCCCCGTTGTCACAGTTGGAACCGCTGCGGAGACATTGCCCCGGCGGTGCATTACCCTGAAGCATGACCCCCGCTGCGCCGCCCACCACCGCTTTCGGCTCCTTCCTGCCCGGCGACCGCGTGCTGGACTACCGCATCCGCCCGCTGTACCCGCAGACACCTGCGCTGAGCGGCCCGGCCTTCACGGTGCGGCTGGAGCCCGGCTGCAACCTGATGCTGCACGCGGCCATCTACCACGCGCCGGCCGGGTCGGTGCTGGTGGTGCAGTCGCCGGACCTGCGCCACGCGGTGGCCGGGGGCAACGTGTGCCTGACCGCGCAGCAAAACGGGATTGCCGGCATGGTGATTAACGGGATGATTCGTGACCGCGCCGAGATCGAGGCCGCCGGTTTCCCGGTCTATGCGCTGGGCACTACCCCTATTCCCGGCAGCAAGGACCCGCGCGGCGACTGGCAGCAGCCGGTTCAGTGCGGCGGCGTCACGGTGCATCCTGGCGACTGGCTGGTGGCCGACAGCGAAGGCATTCTGTGCCTGCCGGCCGATCAGGCCCCGGCACTTCTGGAACGGGCGCGGCAGGCCGAGGCCAAGGAAGCGGCGCAGTCGCTGGCAGACTGGCAAGCCGACCACCGCCGCAAGGTGGACGCCGCCCTGGCCCGCCGCGGGGGCAGCTGAGTTCCACTGTCCTGGAGGCAAGCAGCAGGGGGATGGATGAGGCGACGCCCAAGGCTCTCTATCCGGGCATGACCTAGACTGCGGCCATGCAAACAGCGCTGATAGCCACGCTGGCACTCGTCCTCGGCGGTGCTGGCGCTCCGGCAGGCACGCCTTCTGTTCCCGTGTCCGCCTCGCCGGTTGCTCCAGCGGCGGCCGCACGGCCGGTGGTGCAGGTGCCGCTCCATTTTCAAGAAGGCTGCCGGGGGGGCAGCGACTCCGTGGTCTGCTCCAGCAGCGAAGCGGCGCTCTCGGCAGAGCAGGTCACAGCACTGGCAGGGCTGTTTGGGCTGGCGGTCAGGTTCCGTCCGGCACAGGCCGGTGAAGAGGGGCCATTTCTGGACCTCAGCGTGACCACGGGCCGCATTGGGCTGACGGGAATCGGCACCGGTCCCAGATTCAAGCAGGGCGGCAAAGCCTACTACTCGGCCAGCACCATACTGGGTTTTACCGCGCAGGTGACGGACGGAGCGTACTTCACTGCAACCCCGCAGCTGTCCCTGCATACGGGCCGAGCCACACTGAATATGGGACCGGTCAGCCCGCAGCGGCAGCGCGAATTCTTCTCCGGACTGGCCGCTTCCGCAGCCGGAATTCTGTTGCAGCCGCTGCTGAATAGGCCGCTCTCATGTGACGCGCCAGATGTGTGTCATTATCCCGGCATCTCCACTTACGTTTGGGGCGGGCACCCCCAGCGCATCCAGACCGGGCTGCCAGCAGGCGAAGTGGCTCTGCTGGTGATGACCGGGCAGGGCCTGGGGCCAGAGCAGACGCCCGGTATCATCACTGCCGCCAGCCTGGTGCAGCCGGGCGGTTGGGCCACTTTCTATCTGCCGCAGGCCCCGGCGCAGCTGGTCACCGACCCCGCCCGGATCACGCTGCAGCCGCAGGACGCCGGCAATGCGCTGCTGGTGCGGCTGACCGGTACGCCGCTGGATCAGCTGGCGGGGCGGGGCATCGTCAGGGGCGCGGCCCTCCCCCGCTGAGCGGCGGCCAGCCTTGCGGGGCAGTCCAGTCTGTTCCCTGCTGCACCGGCTTTTCCTGCGCTGCGCCCTATACTGCGGGGCATGACCAAAACCGACCTGACCGAGCCAGCGACGCAAGATAATCCGTTGCTGGACATCAAATTCCAGATTCCCTTCGACCAGCTCAAACCCGAGCATGCCAAGCCCGCCATCGACACCCTGTTGGAGCAGACCCGCGCGGCACTGCAGCAACTGTCCCAGGCCGGCGAGGGTGACTACGCCGGCTTTACCGACGAACTGGACCGCCTGACCCGCGAGCTGGACACCGCACGCAGCGTGGTGAGCCACATGGACAGCGTGATGGCGACCGACGAGTGGCGCGCCGCCGAGGAAGCCATTTTGCCGGGCGTGACCGAGTTCTACACGTCGCTGGGACTGGACGCCGGGCTGTGGCAGGCGCTGAAAGCCTACGCCGCGACGCCGGCCGCACAGGAACTGGACCCGGTGCGGGCCCGCTTCCTGAAGTTGACCATGGACGAGTTCCGCCGGGGCGGCGCCGACCTGCCGGACGACCAGAAAGCCCGGTTGCAGCAGCTGAACACCGAGCTGGCACAGACCACCAACCAATTCAGCAAGAACGTGCTGGACTCGATTGCCGCCTATGAGCTGTACGTGCCGGCCGAGCGTCTGGCCGGGGTGCCGCAGCGGGTGCAGGACGCCACCCGCGCCGACGCCGAAGCGCGCGGCAAAGAGGGCCACCGCCTGACCCTACACGCCCCGACCCTGCAGCCTCTTCTGGTTTACGCCGACGACCGCGAGCTGCGCCGCGAGCTGTGGCAGGCCAACACCCTGGTGGGCCAGCAGCCGGGCCGCGACAACCGGCCCCTGATTCGCCGCATCCTGCAGCTGCGCCGCGAGCGGGCCGAGCTGCTGGGCTACCGCAACTTTGCCGACCTGGTGCTGGAAGACCGCATGGCCGGGTCCGGTCAGGCGGCCCTGAACTTCGAGCGCGACCTGGAAGCCAAGACCCGCCCCGCCTGGGAACGCGAGAACGCCGAGCTGGAAGCCTACTACCGCAGCCGGGCCGGCGCAGACGCCCCAGCGCTGGAACACTGGGACATTCCCTACTGGGCCGAGAAACAGCGCCAGGAAAAGTACGACTTTGACGAAGAAGAGCTGCGCCCCTACTTCGAGCTGAGCAGCGTGCTGAGCGGCCTGTTCGAGATCGTGCACCGGGTGTACGGCATCACGGTCAAAGAAGCCCAGGCCCCCGGCTGGCACCCCGACGTGCGCTACTACGACATCTTTGCGGAAGGCGGCGAACATATCGCCAGCTTCTACACCGACTGGTTCCCCCGCGACACCAAGCGCGGCGGTGCCTGGATGAACGCCTTCGTGACCGGCGGCCCCGATATTGACGCACAGGGCGGCCAGATCTTCAGCCCTCACCTGGGCCTGATGTGCGGCAACATGACCCCTCCCGGCAAGGACACGCCGGCACTGCTGTCGCTGCGCGAGGTAGAGACGGTCTTTCACGAGTTCGGGCACCTGCTGCACCATGCCCTGAGCCGGGTGGAAGTCCGCTCGCTCAGCGGCACCAACGTGGCCTGGGACTTCGTGGAGCTGCCCAGCCAGCTGATGGAAAACTGGGTCTGGCAGCGTGAAGCGCTGGACCTGTTCGCACGGCACTACCAGACCGGCGAACGCATCCCCGATGATCTCTTCCGCAAGATGCTGGCCGCCCGCAACTACCGCGCCGCCAACCTGGCGATGCGGCAGTATTCTTTCGGCCTGACCGACCTGAGCCTGCACGTGGAATACGACCCCGGCAGTGAACAGGACCCGGTGGCCTACGCCCGCGAAACCATGCAACGCTTCCATGACCTGCCGCTGCCGGAGAACTACGCGATGGTGGCGCAGTTCGGGCACCTGTTTGCCGACCCGGTCGGTTACGGCGCCGGCTACTACTCCTACAAGTGGGCCGAAGTGCTGGATGCCGACGCTTTCTCGCGCTTCGAGCAGGAAGGCATCTTCAACCGGGACACCGGCCGCGAATTCGTGGACCGGCTGCTGGGCCAGGGCGGCAGCGCCGATCCCGCCGTGCTGTACCGCAACTTCATGGGCCGCGACCCCGACCCGGAAGCCCTGCTGCGCCGCAGCGGCCTGCTGCCTTGAGCCGGAGCCGAATAAGAGAGCGCCGCTAAACAAAGGGGCCGCCGGAGAGCTTGATGCTTCCTGGCGGCCCTTCTTTCTTCTTGAGCCTCAATCTTCAGCCCAGCCGCGCTTTCCAGTCTTTTTTCAGGGCAGCGTATTCCCCGTGGGCCTCGGCCTGGTCCCATTTCGCCTTGAAAATGCGGGCTGCTTCGGCCTTGACCGGGTCCTCGGGCTGGCGGGGCAGCTCGGCGCGGCCGTGCGCACCCGACTGGCCTTTTTTGTCATCCGGCACCGGGCCATCGTACTTTTTGCCGCCCTTGTGGTTGGCGTAGCGGCGGGCGCGGGTAAAGCCCATCTGCAGAAACTTACGGGCCATGTCGGCGCCCACGAAGTCACCCTGCGCCAGATAGTCCAGGAACATGGCGTAAATCTGCTCGCTGCTCTCGCGGGCCTTGTCGGGCGTGGCGAAGCGCCAGTACGGCAAAATCTCGGCCTTGTACGGCTGCACCAGCAGCACGCCCTGTTCGCCCTTTCCGACCCGGTACAGCTCCGGCTGCTCGCGCAGGTCCAGCCCGGCGTAGTGCAGGTCGTAATCGAAGTCGCGGTCCGACTTTTTCTGCGGTCCCTTGGAAATTCGTTTCTGGTCAGCGTCAGCCACCCTGCTCCTCCACATCACTGATGAACTCCAGCAGCGAGCCGTCCGGATCACGGAAATACACGCTCTGGCCCATGCCTTTCGCGCCTGGCCGCCTCACCGGGCAGGAAATAATTTCTACGCCCCGCGCCGTGAGGTGAGCCTGAGCCCCGGCCACTGGGCCAGGCCACTCGAAGCACAGGTCCGAATTCCCCGGCTGCACCGGCAGGCGGGCCACCTCCTGCACGCTCAGGCCCGGCCCATGCACATTCAGCTGCTGTTCGACGGTGCGGTAGGCGAAGCCGGCCCCATTCGCTCTCACCTCCGCCCCCAAAACCTCAGCGTAAAAGTGGTTGGAGACCTCCCAGCTGGTCACATGGATAACGGCATGGTCCAATCTCAGCATCTCGTCTCCCCTATCCAGGCCTGGCCCACGCCGGTAGGCGGGCCTGACCTACTCTGCCGCTTAGCGGTGACGCTGCATGTACTCGTCGTCCATCATCGCCTGAAGCATCCAGCGAATCTTGTCGGTGGTAGCGGCGTAGCCGTTGTACATATCGGCGGTGGCGGGGTCGTCGTTCTCGTCGGCGGTAAGGCTGTCGTCGCGGAAGCCCTTGCTCACGCGGGTCAGGTCAGTGACCAGATCCTGCACCTGGGCGTAGGCGTCGCGCACGGTTTCGGTAGGCACCTGCACCACGCTGTAGCGGTCCAGGTCGCTGGGGGCCGCCACCGGGCTGCCGCCCAGGGCCACCAGCCGCTCGGCCAGCTCGTCGATGGCGGGGAAGAATTCCGCGATGAATTCGTCGTAGGCGGGGTGCAGGTCGCGGAAGTAGCGGCCGCGAATATCCCAGTGGTACTTCTTGAACTTCAGGTAGAGACTGATGGTGGTGGCGAGGTTCCGCTGCAGGGTTTCGGCCACCGCGCCAAACTGCTCTTCCGAGAGGTAGTTGTGGTCTACCAGCTGGTTATTCTGAACTTCGAGGTGCGCGGCGTCGGTCTCAGTAGGCTGAGCGGCGGCCGGCTGGGCCTGAGAAGCCTGAGCCTTTTTGGGTTGCGCCTTACCCGCGTGGGCTTTGTCAGGCTGAGCTTTGGTCGCGCTGGTCTTGCTGGCCGGCTTCTTGGTGTCCTTCTTCACTTTCGTCATGCGGTCAGGATACGCTCCACAGCAGCCGGTTCTCCACGGCCTGCGCGGTGACGGCCCCCTGGGTCAAGAACTCCTTAAGGTGGGCCGCGACCACGGCGCGGTTAAGCAGCAGCGGGCCCATTTGCGCCATCTGAACGCCCGCCCGCTGGGCCACCCGGGCCAACAGCTCGTCCACGCCGGCCGCTCCCTGGCTCACAGCGTCCAGCACCCATCCGGTGGTCTGCTGATACGAGGCCACGTTCTGCTCGGCCAGCGCGGCCAGCGCGGAAGACGGGGCGCCATGCCCCACCAGCACGGTGCCAATGCCAGCAAGCTCGCCCAGCGCGCGGGCCGACGCTTTCTGGGCGGCGGAATCGGCGCAGAAGGTCAGGGGGTGCTTGGCGAGGGCTTCCGGCCCGAACAGGGCGTCGGCAGCGTACAGCACGTCACCAGCCCGCACGGCGAACATCTGCGCGGCGTGTCCGGACACGTCCAGCAGCTCCACCTCGGCCCCGCCCAAGACATGCCGGCCCGCTTCCAGTGGCTGCGCGGGCGAGGCCGGGGCCAGCAGAAACTTGGTGTTCAGCTCATCGGGCGGCAAGGCGCCGTACAGCGACAGCGGCTCCAGCACCGGATAGCGGATGATAGCCGCTTCCAGCGGCGGCGCGTAGACTGGCAGGTCCGGAAACTTTTTCAGGATGTGGGCGTTACCACCGTGGTGGTCGGTGTGGCTGTGGGTGTTCAGGACAGCGCTGGGGGTCAGGCCCTCAGCGGCCAGCCCCCGCAGCAGCTTGCGCGCCTGGGCGTCGTCCAGCCCGGTGTCCACAATCAGGGCGTTGCCGGCGCCGTCATCAACCACCACGCTGGACACGGCGCCGCCCAGCCACCACACCCGGTCCGAAATCCGCTGCAAGGCCATAGTTCAGTGTAAAGGCAAAGAGAGAGGGCAGGAGCAGTCCCCGGCCGCCTCTGCCCTCTTTTTTTGCCTCTGTCTTCCCTTAGCAGGCAGACAGCTCCTGCATCAGTTGCTGTGCAGCACGTTCATGATGTCGCCGTCCTGCATCACGTACTCCTTGCCTTCGGTGCGGACCCAGCCTTTGGCCTTGGCGCCGGCCCAGCCACCAGCCTCCACCATCTTCTCCCACTCGATGACCTCGGCGCGGATAAAGCCGTTTTCCAGGTCGGTGTGGATCTCGCCGGCTGCTTCAGGGGCCTTTTCGCCACGGCGAATGGTCCAGGCGCGCACTTCCTTCTCGCCGGAGGTGATGAAGGTGATCAGCCCCAGGGTGTCGTAGCCCACCTTGACCAGCTGATCGAGGCCCGATTCCTGCACCCCCAGCTCCTGCAGGAACTCGCGGGCTTCCTCTTCAGGCATCTCGGCCAGCTCGCCCTCGATCTGGGCGCTGATTTTGACGACCTGGGCGCCCTCACGCTCAGCGTACTCGCGCACGGCCTGCACATGGGCGTTGTCTTCCAGTAGTTCGTCCTCGCCCACGTTCGCCACATAAATGACCGGCTTGGTGGTGATCAGCCCGAAATCCTTGGGCACCGGCATGTCGTAGCTGCCGGCGCGGGCCGGCTTGCCCTCACTCAGCACCGCGATGATCTGCTCGGCCAGCGAGGCCAGGGCCGCCGCTTCCTTGTCATTGCCCTTGGCCTTGCGCTGCAGGCCCACCAACCGCTTTTCCAGGCCACCCAGATCGGCCAGGATCAGCTCGGTGTTGATGGTTTCGATGTCGTCGAGGGGGTCCACCCGGCCCGACACGTGAATCACGTTATCGTCTTCAAAGCAGCGCACCACATGGGCGATGGCGTCCACCTCACGGATATTGGCCAGGAACTGGTTGCCCAGGCCTTCGCCCTGGCTGGCGCCCTTGACCAGCCCGGCAATGTCCACAAACTCCACATAGGTGGGAATAATCGGCGGCACCCGGTCACCCTTGGTAAAGACCTGGCTCAGCGCGCTGAGGCGCTCGTCGGGCACGGTCACGCGGCCCACGTTGGGCTCGATGGTGGCGAAAGGATAGTTGGCCGCCAGCGCGGTGGCGCGGGTGATGGCGTTGAACAGGGTGGATTTTCCGACGTTGGGCAACCCCACGATACCTACGGCGAGGTTAGGCATAGTAGTTCTCCTGCGCGTTGTTGACAGACTTCTTCATAACTGTTCAGTGTATCAGGGCAGCGGGATTTGGACGTAGATGACCTCGCCGGCCACTCACACCGGGGGTGAAGCTGACTGACTCAGAACTTGCACCTGAATAGGCGGACAAAAAGCGCTCCCAGAGCTGAAATTCTGGAAGTGTGTACAAACAGGTTTCAGGGGAGCGCGCCCATATTCTCTCACAGCGGATTCTGGACATTCCAGAGACGCTGTACCAACGGCGAAGCCTGGAGGCTTCGCTGCACCTTTTCCACAGTCCAGGTCAGAAGACCAAGTTCAGCCAGGCTGAGGGAGTCAGTCCCAGTGCACTGAGTCGCTTCTTCAACGTCTATGACTGGGATTCAGACCGCTGCCGGGAAGAGATGCAGGACTTCCAGTGGCGCATCCTGCTGGATACAGCTCGTCACAAACGTAGACCTCGAATGCGGCTCAGCGTGGATCTGACCACGGTGGAAAAGGTGGGAACTCAGCTGCCCTATGTCAGTGTCTACAACGGCAGGCACGGCATCCATCTGGTGGTCTTGTTCGCCGAATATGGGGAACTGAAGTTCCCCATTTCCTACCGGGTGTACCAGGGCAAGCACACCAGCACGCCCGTCACGCTGGCCCTCGACTTGCTGGAAGAGGTGCCAGACTTCGTGGGGAAACGCTTTCAGGTCTGCGTACTGGCAGACAGTGGATTCGAATCCGCTGTCTTTCTGGACGGTGTGCAGCGCCTGGGTTTTGAGTTCGTGGTGGGTGTGCGGAGCAACCGGCGCACGGACCATCCTGGGCGGGTGACGGTGGCGGATTGTCCGCATGGGGGGTACGTTAACCTCGCCAACTGGCCTCTGGAAACGCTGTCTCTGGGGAGGATGGACCGTGGGGACCGCGAAGAATTCGCGGTGTCGTCTGAGCTGTTAGAGGGGGATGACATCCTGGCCGAAGGAAAACGGCGCTGGGCACTGGAGTCGTTTTTCAAAGAAGGGAAGCATCAGTTTGGGTTGGCGCAGTTCGCGCTGCGAACTGCCAGGGGTCTGGACCGCTGGATTTTGATGGTCTTTCTAGCCTTCACCCTGACGACGCTGCACCGCTCAGAGGCCCTGACCTTGAAGGAAGCTGCACGCTTGGCTCTCTACGCCTTGTTCCCAGGAGTCAGGCTCAACCACCTGCTGGGCCAGCTTCGGAAAGAGCAAGAATTCCTGCGCCAGCACGGCTATTCGCTCAGCTATGCAAGGTGCAACTTATGAGCTAGAAGTAGCTGAGGCGATGAATGCTCAAGGCGCTGAGGCATACGTAGTGCAAGGGGATGGCTGGACAATAATCCAGAACGGCATGGGCAGAAGATCAAGGGATTGCCGGTGCTGGGAGATATTTCCTGGCTAGCGAACCATCCTGGCGTGGCCGTCCATGTCGCCATCGGTTCGCCTGCTGTGCGGTACCGGGTGGTTCGGCAAATTGAAGCTCTGGGGCCACGCGAGTTTGCCACTCTGATCCACCCCGGAGCGCATATAGGCCGCCATGTTCGCATCGGCGCAGGCAGCATTGTTTGTGCCGGGGCCAGTATCACCACGGACGTGCAGACTGGCCGTCATAACCTGATCAATAACCAGGCAGCCGTAGCCCATGACGTTATGCTAGGAGACTTTGTTACCGTAGCCCCCAACGCCACTTTAAGCGGCAATGTGCAGGTGGGTGACGGCGTGGACTTCGGTACTGGAGCCATAGCCATCCAAGGCCTGCAGATTGGTGAGTGGTCCATTGTGGGAGCTGGCGCTGTGTTGATCAGCGACCTGCCGGGCAACTGCACAGCGGTAGGTGTGCCTGTGCGGCCCATCAAGTACCGAGAAGCCGGTTGGCACGAGTAACCCTCTTACAATCTGACCAACACCAGGGATCAGCCCGGCGCCGGGTTTTTCTGGTAACAGCATCCCCGGCGCGGTAGCTCTGGACCTACTGATGGTCTTCGGGCGCTACGCCACCACCGGACAGCTGGACGAAGAGATTCTCGTGAGCCTGAACTCAGCGTCCTGATCACATACTCTATGCGCGAGCAGGTACACGGTTTCTGGAAGCGCAACGGCCTGTCGGTAACCCTGTTCCTGATGTTCGCTGCCGCGTGGCTGATGCACCTGTTCAGCTCCTGGAAGGACGCCGCGCAGGAGGCGCAGGCCAAAGGTGAAGGCGCCCTCAGCCTGCTGCAGTTCATGCAGGAGCCGGAGTTTTGGTTCGACTCGAACCAGAACTGGCAGAGCGAATTTCTGGCCGTCGCCTCCATCGTGCTGCTGTCCATTTTCCTGCGGCAGATCGGCTCGGCGCAGTCCAAGGGCGTCACCGAGCCCAACAGCAAGACCGGCGCCTGAGGGCAGCCGGGGCGCGGGACCACCAGGCAGGGCCACCAGCAGCGCTATGAAAAAAAGGCAGCCGGGGAGGCTGCCTCTTTCTTTTCCGGGTGCGAACGCTCCGGCAGAGCCGGTAGGGTTACTGCTCGACTTCCACCATTTCGCTGGCTTCGATGATGTCGCCTTCCTGCACGTCATCCCAGTCCAGGTTGATTCCGCACTCCAGGCCCTGACGCACTTCACGCACATCATCCTTGAAACGTTTGAGCCCGGCCACGGTGCCTTCGTACACCACGTCCTTGCCACGGGTCACGCGGGCCTGAGCGCCACGCTTGAACAGGCCGTCGGTCACGTAGGAACCGGCGATGTTGCCGTTCTTGGGGTGGTGAATGATCATGCGGACTTCGGCGCGGCCCAGGTACTGCTCCTCGTACACCGGGTCCTGGTTGCCCTTGATCAGGCGGTCCACCTCGTCGATCATCTCGTAAATGATCCGGTAGCTCTTGAGGTCGATCTCCTTGGTTTCGGCGGCCTTCTTCACGGCGCCACTGGGCACCACGCTGAAGCACAGGATGGTGGCGTCGGCAGTCGAGGCCAGCAGCACGTCACCCTCGGTGGGAGCACCGATGCCGGCCAGCATCACGTTCAGCTTGACCTCGTCGGTCTCCTTCTTCGCCAGAATGCCCTGAATGGCTTCCAGGCTGCCCTGGGTGTCGGCGCGCAGGATCAGGTTGACCGTGTGCACCTCGTTCAGCGGGCCGAGGATGTCGTCCAGGCTCAGCTTGGGCTTCTTGCGGGCTTCTTCTTCCTCACGGCGCTGGTCCTGGCGCTGGGTCACCAGCTCGCGGGCCTCGTGTTCGCCGGGGGCGCTGGCCACCAGTTCACCGCTGCTGGGCGCGTCGCTGAAGCCCAGAATCTGCACCGGGGTGCTGGGGCCGGCTTCCTTGATGCGCTTGCCGGCGCTGTCGGTCATGGCTTTCACCTTGCCGTAGCTTTCGCCCACCACCAGGAAATCACCCACCTTGAGGGTGCCGCCCTGCACCATCACGGTCGCCAGCACGCCGGCCTGCTTGTCCACCCGGCTTTCAATGATCACGCCGCTGAATTCTCCCTTGGGATCGGCCCGCAGGTCTTCAAGTTCGGCAGTCAGTGAAATGTATTCCAGCAGGTCTTCCACGCCTTCACCGGTGCGGGCACTGACCGGCACGGTGATCACGTCACCGCCGTAATCCTCCGGCACCAGGTTGATAGAGGTCAGGTCGGCCTTGACGCGCTCGGGGTCGGCCTGCGGCAGGTCCACCTTGTTGATCGCCACGATCATCGGCACCTTTGCCGCCTGCGCGTGAGCAATAGCTTCGCGGGTCTGGGGCATCAGCGAGTCGTCGGCCGCAATCACGATAATGGCGATATCGGCGACGTTGGCCCCACGGGCGCGGATGGTGGTGAAAGCTTCGTGGCCGGGAGTATCGATAAACACGATCTTGCCGCGGCTGGTCTGGGCTTCAAAAGCCCCCACGTGCTGGGTAATCCCGCCGGCTTCCTTGGCCGCCACCTTACTGGAGCGGATGTAGTCCAGCAGACTGGTCTTGCCGTGGTCCACGTGGCCCATGATGGTGACCACGGGTGCGCGGTGCGGCAGGCCTTCGCGGGCTTCCGCTTCGGCCTGGGCAGCCTGTTCTTCAGCTTCCAGTGCGGCCAGCTCGGCCTGTTCTTCGGGGCTCAGACCGCTTGCCTTCTCAGAAGCAGGTTGATCTGCGGCAGCGCTGGCCTGGGCCGACTGCGGCGTAGCGGCCGTTTCGGTACCGGCAGCACTTTCTTCCGCGACGATGCCTTTGATCAGGTCCACGGTGTCTTCTTCGATGGTGCTGCTCACGCTTTTGTAAGCGACTCCCAGGTCGTCCAGAATACTGAGCATTCTGGCGTTCTCGACCCCGAGTTCTTTCGCGAGGGTATAAATACGAACTTTGGACATTGACTCACCTCCAGGTGAGGGTAAAAAAGAGAAAAAAGGGCGTTCAGCGCATGGCGCGGTCCTCTGAAACAAGGGCGGGGCGCCGGAGAGCGGGGCAGGAGGTCATAGCCGGGCAGGGCCGGAAAGCTGGGAGTGCGGGGCTTCGGTGGCCGGCTGGTCTGCCTGCGCTTGGGTCAGTTGCCCGGCGAGGGCCGGCGCAGCGGCGCCAAAAGTGCGGCGCAGTTTCTTCTCATTCCAGCAGGCCGGGTTATCCGCGCACAGGTAAAAGCCGCGTCCGGGGAGCCGGCGGGCGCCGGGGCCGGTCAGCTCCCAGCCGCCGCCAGTTTTCCGGGTCAGCCGCAGCAGTTCCGCCTGTGGGCGGGTGCGGCGGCAGGCCACGCAGGTTCGCTGCGGCGCTGCACTTCCCTGTTCGGCTGGTCCGGCTGGCCCTTGCGGTTTCACTGGCTCTGGTCACCTGCCTGATTCGTTTGGGCCTGGTCCGTCTGGGCCTGGTCTGCCGTCTCGTCGCCGGCGTCTGCCGGGGCGCTGCCAGCAAACAGGGCGTCGAACGCAGCGGCGCCCTTGCTGTCGGCCTTGCTGCCCTCTTCTTCCATTGCCTGCTTCATGGCGGCGTCCAGGTCGCTGACGGCGGCCGTTTCGCGCAGGTCAATCTTCTGGCCGGTCAGCTTGGCGGCCAGGCGCACGTTCTGCCCGCCCTTACCGATTGCCAGCGACAGCTGATCCGGGGTCACGGTCACGGTAGCGGTTCCGGTTTCCTCGTCCAGTTCGATGGGGCCGACCTTGGCCGGGCTCAGGGCGTTGCGGATAAATTCGCGCTGGTCGTCGTCCCACAGGATCACGTCCACGCGCTCGCGGCCCAGTTCGCCAGTCACGGCCTGAATACGGCCGCCGCGGTGCCCGATGCAGGCGCCTATAGGGTCCACGTTGGAATTGTTGGAATACACCGCCACCTTGGAACGCTGCCCGGCTTCGCGGCTGACCGCTTTGATTTCCACCACGCCGTTTTGCACTTCGGGGATTTCCTGCCGCAGCAGGTAGTCCAGCAAGCGTTCGTCGGCGCGGCTGGCCAGGATGGTCGGGCCCTTAGGAGTCTTGCGCACTTCCTTGAGGTAGATCTTGACGCGGTTGCCGGGGGTCAGCTTCTCGCCGGGAATCTGCTCGCGGGGTGGCATGATCGCCTCGCCGGCGCCCAGTTCCACGAACCAGTTGCCTTTATTGTCGCTGCGCACCACCTGAGCGGTCAGCACCTGGCCTTCGCGGTCCTTGTACTCGTTGTAGACCACGTTGCGCTCGGTTTCGCGCATCTTCTGGGTCAGGGTCTGCTTGGCGGCCTGCAGGGCGATGCGGGAGAATTCCTCGCGCTCCACCGGGAACTCCATTTCCATGCCAACTTCCACGCCGGGGTCCAGCTCCAGCGCTTCGGCCAGCGAGATCTGCATATTCTCGTCCTCGACCTTTTCCACCACTTCTTTGATGATCAGCACTTCCAGATCACCGTTTTGGGGGTCCAGGTGAACCTCAACCCGTTTTTCGGCGTCGATGTTGCGCTTGTAGGCCAGAGCCAGCGATTCCTCGAAAGCTTCGATCAGTTGTATTTCGTTGATATTGCGTTGCTGCGCCACTTCACGCAGCGCGTCCGCAAAATTGATGTCCTGTGACATGAGTCCTCCTCTTGTCTGTAGGTGCCCTGGTTCCCTGTTGTTGCCTAGGGCCGCCAGAGCCGGGACCGGCGGGCCTCAGCCGAAGCCGCCGGGGAAGTCAGCTCAGCGGTGTTCGCTGGGGAATTCGGCCAGGTTGGCCTTGATCTCTGCAATGCGCAGGGTCAGGTCGCCCTGGCCCGGCACATCAAAGGTCACTTCCTCGCCGTTCACGGCCTTGATCGGCGCCGTAAAAGCATGCTTGCCGCCGCGCACTTTGGCCTTGAGGCCCAGCATCCGCTCGAAATGACGGGTGCGCAGCAGCGGCCGCTTGGCACCGGGCGATTCGATTTCCAGGCGGTATTCGCCCCCGATAGGATCGGCCTCGTCCAGCCAGTTGCTCAGGCGGCGGGTGGCCTGTTCGATGTCGTCTACCGTGACCGGCTGTTCGTCCATCCGGTCAAGGCGCACCAGCAGCACCGGGCGCCCGGACGCGTTTTGCATCTGGACTTCCAGCAGTTCGTATTCCTCGCCGAGCTGCTGGGCTATTTGGTTGTTCAGGTCTGAGTTGTTATTCATATGTCCGGCCCACTTGGGCCGCGCTCACCTCCTCCAAGAAAAAAGGTGGGCTCCTTCGCCCGCCTCCCGTTCGAGGCTTGAGACCTCAGTATAACAGGCCCGGCCTCTGCCGCCAAAAAGAGCGGTCTACACCCCATTTCCGGCGTTTTGCCTCTTTCGCCGCTCAGCCCTCGCTGCTCAGCGGCGGCATGGCCGAGAAGGCCGGTGAGATGACGATCCGGTCTTCTTGAATGCGGGCCAGTTCAGCTTCGGCGGGGGCTTCCAGCCGGCGCATGGTACTCAGCGAGCTGCCCTCGGGCGAGCGGGCCAGAGCGTCTGCGATTCGGATCTGGGCGCTGGCAATCGGCCGCGCCCAGACGATGGCCGAGGTGTTGCCGTACGCGCCGGCGTGGGCCACCCCGCGCAGGGCGCCCATCACGATGATGTCGCCGCCCGCCACGATTTCCACACCCGGGTTCACGTCGCCCAGCACCACCACGCTGCCGCCGTATTCGCGCCGGAATCCCGAGCGCAGCGAGTGCGGCAGGATCACGGTGCGGTTGGGGTCGTCGGACGCGGTGGCCGGGCTTTCCTCGCGGGCGCGGTCTACTTCGGGCGTGACCGGGGCGGCCGGAGCCGCCACCGACACCCGCGGGGCGCGGACCCGGTTGACCCGCCCGCCGGATAAGGCCACTACGCTGATGGCGTCGGCCACGGCGTCAGGGGCCGTGTCGCCCTGAATTTCCAGGGTCACGTTGACCCGCGCCAGATTCTGACTTTCCAGGGCACGCCGGACCCCGGCTCCCGTGTCTCCCGGTTCCAAGGTCACCATCAGGCCGCCGTGCGTTTCTCGCTGCTTCACCCTGTCATCTTAATGCAGAGACCTGACGCTGCCAGACCTGCGGCCTGCCCAGTCAGCAAAACAGCCAGCAACCGGCGCCCTGCGCTCAGCTGTCCGACTGAAGCAGCAAGACCACCGCCAGCCCCACCGCCGCGCCCAGGGCCGTTTCGCCGGCGCGGGCGGTCAGCAGCGGCAAAGACGCGCTGGGATGGGCCAGCTGTGACATCAGCAGCGCCAGCGGTGTGATGAACAGCAGCGCCAGGCCGTAGTTGCGCGCAATGTAGATTTCCGCCATGAACTGCAGCAGCACGATCAAACCCGCCATCTGCCAGGGGTGCAGCGGCAGGGCCAGCAGCAGACCGGTGATTCCCACCCCACCCAGGGTGCCGAAGATGCGGTGCAGGCTGCGCTGCACCCGGGCCTGGTGGCCCAGCACGCCCACCGGGGCGGCCGCCGCGACCATCGCCCAGTCGGTGTGGTGCAGGCCCAGCCGCAGGCTCAAGGCGCCGGCCAGACCCACAGCCAGCAGGTGGCGCAGGCCATAGCGCCCCAGTTCCGCGCTGCTCAGTGAGGCGGGCAGGGCCGGCGCCAGTTCCTCCGGACGCCGCCGCCCCGACACGTGGGCTCCCAGCCAGCCGAGGGCCACGCTCAGGCTGGCCGAAGCCAGCGCCACGCCGGTGCCCAGCAGGTAGCTCGGCGGGTGCGCCACGCTGGCCACCACCGCCAGCGCAAACACGAAAAAAAGAGCGCCAGCCGGCCGCAGTCCCAGCCGCGCGCCCAGCACTGCCGTGACCAGACTGACCACCGCCGTAACCGCCACCGTCACCCCGCCGCCCAGCCCGCTGTGGGCCAGCAGCAGGCCCAAGGCCACGCAGCTGCATAGCAGAGCCGCCGCCTGCGCCTGATGGACCAGCCGCGACCGCTGTGGCTCATGCCGGCCGTAAATGCCGGTAAAGGCTCCGAATGCGGCATACACCGACAGGTCCAGCCGGTTCAGCGCCAGCAGCAGCAACAACGGCAGGGCCACCCCCAGGGCAATCCGGGTGGCCGGCCAGTGGTCACGCCGGGCCGGGGCCACCCTCAGTAAATCGCGGGTCAACATCTCTTTCCAGGGTACGCTTCTCGCCGCGCGGCGGCCAAATAAGGCACGAAAAAGCCCCCGGCCGGAAAAGGCCAGGGGCAGGGGCAATCAGGCCAGAACTTACTTGATGCTCAGTTCCCAGCGCAGGTGGGTGGCCATCTTCATCAGGTGAGCCGGAATGCCGGTCATCGCCACGCGGTAGTCGCCGGGCAGGTTGATGGCGCCCACGGCCATCAGGCCGCCCAGGCTGACAAATTCACCCAGGCTGTGGGGTTCGTAAGGCTCAGCAGCTTCGCCATGCGAGAGGCGCATCAGGTTCATGGCGGTGTGGCGGCCTTCCTGACCAGCGTGCTGCGCGGTGGAAGGAATCGGGGCACCGTCGCTGGCGTTGGCCGCAGCCATATCACCAATCACGAACACGCCGGGGTAGTTGACGGCCTGTAGGGTCTGGTCCACCTTGATGCGGTTACCAGGGCCACCCACGATGTTTTCGCCGCGAATCAGGTTGCGGGCGCGGATACCGCCGGTCCAGACGATCTTGCCGCCTTCGATCTGACGGCGTTCGCCGGCCTGGTTTTCTACCGTCACGCTGCCGGCGGCCGCTTCCACGATCTTGTGGCTGGTCAGAATTTCGACGTGGTAGTCGCGCAGCACGTCAATAGCACGTTCACGCAGCTTGGCGTCCACGGTGGGCAGTACGGTCGGGCCGGCTTCCACCAGGTACAGTTTCAGGCGGGGCAGGCCGGTGCGGTAGCTGAGTTCCTCGGAACGCTGCGCCAGCTCGGTGATCAGCTCGGTGCCGGTCAGGCCCGCGCCGCCAATCACCACGTCACGGCTGCCGGTAAAACCGGGTTCAAAGGCCTTATTGACCCAGTCGTAGATCTTCTCGGCGTCTTCAATTTCCTTGAGCACATCGGCCGTTTCCTGCAGGCCCTTGATGCCGTAGAAGTTGGTTTCCGAACCCATCGACACCACCAGGTTGTCGTATTCCAGCACGCGGCCGTCCTTGAGGTGCACGGACTTGGTGTCCAGGTCCACGTGCTCCACGCTGGCCTGTTCGTATTCCACACCAGTGCCGTGCAGCAGCGGCTGAATCGGGGTGGTCACGGTGCGGCCGTGTGCAGCCGCTTCGTGCAGCAGGGTGTAATAGGTGTGGTAAGGACGCTGATCAATCAGCAGGGTGTCCATCTCTGCAGTAGGTTTCAGGGCGGTGGCGGTCGCCATACCGCCGTAGCCGGCGCCCAGGATAATGGTCTTCATGGTCTGTCTCCTCCAAAATGCGGTGGCAAATATCAGTGTGATGGGACGTGGGGGGAAAGCTGCTCGGGCCTTGGCCCTGCGGCCAATTACAGCAGTGTAGTTGTCCAGACTACCCAGTGCAACCGCTGCCGCAAGCAGCGCTATAACCCCCACATCTTACCTCAAGGTCAGCAGTTCTGCGCTCCCCCGGGCGGGGGCCGGGCGTCAGCCTTCCTTCATGGTGCCGGGCCCGGTCAGCCTGGACTTCGCTGCCACAACAAGCCCAGAAACAGCTGCGCTTTTCTGGCCCAGCCAGTAGAAACAAACGCAGCCAACAGGAACGCAGCCAGCAAAAAGAAGTGGGGCGGCTGGGCGAGGCCCAGGTCTTCCCACTCCTTTTGTTTGTCCTCTTATCTTCTCTTCTTTTTGTCTTTTGGCAGCTTGGCAGCCAGGCTTCAGTACTGGCGGCCGAACAGCAGGCGCTTGCCGTAAGCGGCCGGCCGACCGGTATGCACGCACACGCCGCCTTCTTCACGCTCGCCAAAGAACTCGGCGTCGTCAAACGGCACGTTGCGGGCAGTGGCCTTGGTGTCTTCCTTAATCTGGCGCTCGGATTCGGGGTCGCCGCAGTGAAAGGCGCGGACCCACTTGCCGGCCTCGATGGCCGCCTTGAATTCGTCGTAGGTGTCTACGGTGACGGTGTTTTCCAGCATGAAGTTCTTGGCCCGCTCGTAGAGGTAGTGCTGAATGCCGTCCAGGCGGGCGTCCATGCCGGCCAGAGCGTCTACCCGGCCCAGGGTTTCCTTTTCCTCGCTGGTGCGGTTCTTGACCACCAGCTGCCCGGCTTCCAGGTCGCGGGGGCCCAATTCGATGCGCACCGGCACACCCTTGAGTTCCCAGTCATTGTACTTGAAGCCGTTGGTGAGGCCTTCGCGGTCATCCACCTTCACACGGATGCCCTCGCGCTGCAATTCCTGCGCCAGCTTGCGGGCTTCTTCCACCATCCGGGCAAAGTCATCCTTGCGGCCCACCGGCACGATCACCACCTGATAAGGCGCAATATTGGGCGGCATGATCAGCCCGAAGTCGTCACCGTGGGTCATGATCAGCGCGCCGATGATGCGGCTGCTGAGACCCCAGGAGGTGGTGTAGGCAAATTCCTCGCGCTGTTCGGCAGTCTGGAATTTGACCTCGAAGGCGCGGCTGAAGTTCTGGCCCAGGTAGTGACTGGTGCCGGACTGCAGCGCCTTGCCGTCGCGCATCATGCCCTCGATGGAATAGGTGTTCTCGGCGCCGGCAAAGCGCTCGGTGACGGTCTTTTCGCCGCGCACCACCGGCAGCGCCAGTACGTCACGGCAAAAGGCGTGGTATTCGTCCAGCTGCTGGCGCACCTCGGCGCGGGCTTCGGCCTCAGTGGTGTGGGCGGTGTGGCCTTCTTGCCAGAAGAACTCGGACGTGCGCAGAAAAGGCTTGGTGCGCAGCTCGGCGCGGAACACGCTGCCCCACTGGTTGTGCAGAAAGGGCAGGTCGCGGTAGGAGTTCAGCCAGCCGGACCACATGTGCCCGATGATGGTTTCGGAGGTGGGGCGCATCACGTAAGGCTCGGCCAGTTCCTCGGTGCCGATCTTGCTCACGGTAAACAGCTCCGGCGCAAAGCCCTCGACGTGATCAGCCTCTTTCATGATGAAGCCCATCGGAATCAGGGTAGGAAACAGCAGATTTTGGTGCCCAGTGGCCTTGAAGCGGTCGTCCAGATCGCGCTGGATGCGCTCCCAAAGTGCCGTGCCGTAAGGCTTGACCACCATGGCGCCCGCCACCGGGGAATGATCGGCCAGGTCGGCCTTTTTCACGACCTCGTTGTACCAGTCGTTAAAGTCTGTACTCTGGGGCGTCACGCCGTACTGCTGCGCCTTTTTGTCCTGCCTGTTCTTGTCCTGCTTGCCATCTTGTGTCATCCGCTTCAGGATAACCGGCTCCGGCCGCTGCCGCAGCGCGCCCAGCCCTCCCCCGCCCCTAAGCCGCTCCATCTGGCCTTTATCTTTACAAGCATGCTGGCCTGTGTTACTCTTCTTTCCGCTGGCCTGAGCAGAGGCCATCCGCACATCTGGCGCTGTAGCCAAGTGGTAAGGCAGAGCTCTGCAAAAGCTCCACCACCGGTTCGAGTCCGGTCAGCGCCTCCAAACTTTTACCCGGTCTGAACCTTTCAGATATAGTTCCGTAGCTCAGGGGTAGAGCACTACCTTGACACGGTAGGGGTCAGCGGTTCAAATCCGCTCGGAACTACCAACGTAAGAAGCCCGCCGCAAGGCGGGTTTTTCTTTTGTATTGCGCCACCCAGCGGCTGGGCCGTCTGCATTGGCACAAAAAGACAGCAGGCTAAGGCGCTGTAACTGGGCAAATTTGTTCCCGGCAGCTCTGGGCCTTTTCTATGCTTTAGATGTGCGTAAATATCTAGCTGCGTTAGCCTTTGCTGCCCTGACCACCGCCTCCGCAGCGGGTCAGATTCCTGGTCAGCCGATCTACTATTTTCCAGGCCGGGATGCCATGACCGATGCGAATCAGAGTTCTCTCGCCATTGCCGAGGTCAACGATACCGGAGCCAATACGTTTGTCGGCGTCTTCTGTGATGGAAAGGGCGGATATGACATCCTCCTCAAAACCAAAAATCCGCTCATGACCAAGAATGACTTGGACCTGGACCGCTCCCCGAAGGTCATGTACCGCATTGACGCCGAGACTCCCAAAACTGTCTCAACGAAGACAGCTACCCTGAAAAACGCACCTGACCTGACAGCGGTCTGGTTTACCGAACAGGCCGAAAAGGAAATCTACCGGGCCTTCGTGAGGGGACGGTCTAAAGTCACCATGCGGGTGCTGCGGGACGGTATGGCGCCGCTGGACTATGTCTTCACAGCCAAGGGATTTCTCGCCGGGATGGAAAAGATCGGCAACTGCCGCTGAGTTGACACCCCGCGCCGTCTCCTCCACCGGGCCGCTCTCAGAACACCTGCGCTAGACTCGCTTCCGAACGCGCAGCACACGTCCTTGTTCTTCTGAAAGGCCCCCTTCCCGTGACGACGCCCGTGTCCCCACACCCTTCCACCTTTGCCCGCGCCAGAGCGCTGATTTCGGCCAGTGCCCTGCACCAGAACCTGCGCTTTTTGAGCGAGAAGGCCGGCGTGCCGCTCCTATGGCCGATGAAGGCCAACGCCTACGGCCACGGAATAGACGTGGTGGCCCCGGTGGCTGCCGAGTCGGAAGCGGTGTGGGGCATGGCGGTGGCGACCCCGGCCGAGGCGCTGGAGCTGACCGAGCAGCTGCGCGGCCTGAACTGCCCCAAGCCGGTGATGATCTTCGGGGCGTCCTTCCCGGACGAGTGGCCTGCGCTAGTGGCGGCCGGCGTGCACCTGACCATCAGCACCCTGGCCGAAGCCGAGGCGCTGCCGGAGGGCGCCCAGGCCCACCTGAAGGTCAACACCGGCATGAACCGCCTGGGCGCGAGCCCCGCCGACGCTGTAGCGGTTGGGCGGCGGCTGGAAGAACGCGAGCTGCTGGCCGGCGTCTTTTCTCACTTCACCGAGGCCGAGGAACCCGACCAGACCCTCTCACGCCAGCAATTCCAGACTTTTCAGGCGGTGGCGCAGCACTTTCCAGAGGTCAGACACCACATGGGCAACTCGGCGGCGGTGCTGAATCTGGGGCCCCTGCCGGGCATGGCGCTGGCCCGCCCCGGCCTGAGCGCCTATGGCGTCATGCCGCCGAGCGGCGCGCCAGGGCTGACCCCAGCCATGACCTTGCAGGCACGCATTACCTATCTGCACACGGCCGCCGCCGGCGAGCGGGTCAGTTACAACGGCCTGAGTACCCTGGACCGCGACAGCCTGATCGCCACCGTAGCTATCGGCTACGCAGACGGCTACCCGCGCCGCGCCACCGGGCAAGCCGAAGTCCTGATCGGCGGCGAGCGGCGCCCGGTACTGGGCCGGGTCTGCATGGATCAATTGATGGTGGACGCCACTGGGCTGGACCTGCGCGCCGGCGACTGGGTGACTCTCTGGGGCCGTGACGCGGGCGGGCAGGAGCTTCACATCTCAGAAGTGGCGCGCTGGAGCGAGATGGCCGAATATGAGATCTTCACCCGCCTGAGCACCCGGATTCAGCGGGTCGCGGCGCCCTGAGGCCCGCCCGGCGCGGCAGAATATCAGCCATGACTGAACTTTCTGCCGGCCAGCCCTACGCCGCACCTCTGCGCTGGACCTCCGGGGACCCCGCAGCTGCCGCACATATCCTGCAGGCCACCGCCCGCAGCGTGCTGGACCGCGGCCACGAGGAGCTGTGGCCGCCCGACACCCTGACGGTAGACGCCCTGGCACAGGACTACCCCGCCGCAGGCTGGCAGGTGGCCTGGCAGGGCGAGCAGCCGGTGGGCTGCTTTGTGCTGATGAACCCCGACCCGGTGTTCTGGGCCGAAAAGCCGGCCGGCGAGGCACTGTACCTGCACAAGCTGGCGGTGCACCCGGCCGCCCAGGGCCAGGGCCTGAGCTTGCTGCTGCTGCGCCGCGCCGAGGAGCTGACCCGTGAGGCGCAGCGGCGCTGGCTGCGGCTGGACACCGACGTGACCCGGCCAGGCCTGCAGGCCATTTACACCAGCTTCGGGTTCGAGACGGTGGACCGGCAGCAGGTGATGACCTTCGAGGTGTTCCGGTATCAGAAGGAAGTCTGAGCCGTCTGGCCCGACGCTCAGCCGCTTCAGCGCCGCCCAGACTCACTTCTATTCCCAGCCACAGAAGAATCAGTTCTCTGCTTATTAAATTTGACAAAGCTGCACTCAGGTTTTATACTTTGAGAACATTGAGCGAAGACTACATTCCCACCTTTGTGGAGGTGACCGAATCTTGAATCCTGAACGATTTACCAAAAGTGCCACCCAGGCCATCGCGGCCGCGCAGGAACTGGCGCAGCAGAACGGACAGCAGACGCTGACCCCCGCGCACCTGATGCGGTCCCTGCTGGACAACGACACCGCCGCCCATGCCCTGACCCTGGCCGGTGCCGACCTGACCGCGCTGCAGGGCAGCCTGGACGCGGCCCTGGCCAAACTGCCCCGCGTGCAGGGCGGCGGTGGGCAACTGTACATGGACAACGCCCTGCAGCGGGCCTTCCAGAAAGCCGAAACGCTGGCCGAGCAGCAGAACGACTCCTTCGTGGCAGCCGACGTTCTGCTGCTGGCGGTCCGCGGCGAACTGAATGACCGCAACCTTCCCGGCGAGGCCGAGCTGAACCGGGCCATCACCGAACAGCGAAAGGGGAAAAACGTGACCGATAAAACTTCCGAGGCGCAGTTTGATGCGCTGAACAAATACGGCACCGATCTGACGGCGCGCGCCCGGGACGGCGAATTCGATCCCGTGATTGGCCGCGACGAAGAAATCCGCCGTACTATGCAGATTCTTCTGAGGCGCACCAAGAACAACCCGGTGCTGATCGGGGAACCCGGCGTCGGCAAGACGGCCATCGTCGAGGGCCTCGCCATGCGGATCGTGAGCGGCGACGTGCCTGAAGGCCTCAAAGACAAGCGCATCGTGAGCCTGGAAATGGGCAGCCTGCTGGCCGGCGCCAAGTTCCGCGGCGAGTTCGAAGAACGCCTCAAGGGCGTTATCGATGAAGTGGTGCAGTCGGCCGGACAGATCATTCTGTTCGTGGACGAAATCCACACCATCGTGGGTGCCGGCAAGACCGAAGGCAGCCCCGACGCCGGCAACATGCTCAAGCCGGCCCTGGCGCGCGGCGAACTGCACCTGATCGGGGCCACCACCCTGGACGAATACCGCGAGATCGAAAAGGACCCGGCGCTAGAACGCCGTTTCCAGCCGGTGTTCGTGGATGAGCCGACCGTGGAAGACACCATTTCCATCCTGCGCGGGATCAAGGAACGCTATCAGGTGCACCACAACGTGGAAATCACCGACCCGGCGCTGGTGGCGGCCGCACAGCTCTCGAACCGCTATATCACCGACCGGCAGCTACCTGACAAAGCGATTGACCTGATCGACGAATCGGCGGCCCGGCTGCGTATGGCGCTGGAATCCAGCCCCGAGCGGATTGACCAGTTGCAGCGCCGCAAGTTGCAGCTGGAAATTGAGCGCGAAGCCCTGAAAAAGGAAAAGGACCAGGACAGCATTGCCCGCCTGGCCGACATTGACGACAACCTGCGTGTTCTGACCGACGAACTGGCCGAAGTGCGCAGCCGCTGGGAAGCCGAGCGGGGCGAAGTCTCCGAACTGCGCCAGAAGCGTGAAGCGCTGGACGCCGTCCGCACCGAAATCGAAAAGGCCCGGCGCGACTACGACCTGCAAAAGGCCGCCGAGCTGGAATACGGCCGGCTGCCGCAGCTGGAAAAAGAAGTGCAGGCGCTGGAGCAAAAGCTCAAGGGCGCCGAGTTCGCCCACACCCAGGTGACCGAGGAAGACGTGGCGCAGGTGGTCAGCCGCTGGACCGGGATTCCGGTCAGCAAGCTGATGGAAGGCGAGCGCGAAAAGCTGCTGCGGCTGGAAGGCGAGCTGCACAAGCGCGTGATCGGGCAGGAACGGGCCATCGAATCAGTGGCCGACACCATCCGCCGCGCCCGCGCCGGCCTGAACGACCCCAACCGCCCGCTGGGCAGCTTCATGTTCCTGGGCCCGACCGGCGTCGGCAAGACCGAGCTGGCCAAGGCGCTGGCCGAGTTCCTGTTCGATTCCAGCGAAGCGATGGTGCGCATTGACATGTCCGAGTACATGGAGAAACACACCGTGGCCCGCCTCATCGGGGCCCCTCCCGGATACGTGGGCTATGAGGAAGGCGGCCAGCTGACCGAAGCCGTGCGCCGCCGCCCCTACAGCGTGATTCTGCTGGACGAAATCGAAAAGGCACACCCCGACGTATTCAACGTGCTGTTGCAGGTGCTGGACGACGGCCGCCTGACCGACGGACAGGGCCGCACGGTGGATTTCCGCAACACCCTGATTATTCTGACCAGCAACATCGGCAGCCGGCTGATTCTGGAAATGCAGGCCCAGAACCAGCCGGCAGACGACATTCGCGAGGCGGTGCTGACCGAGCTGCGCGAGCACTTCCGCCCCGAGTTCCTCAACCGGGTGGACGACATCATCGTCTTTGACGCCCTGACCGCCGACAACCTACGGCAGATCGTGGATATTCAGCTGGGCGGCCTGCGCCAGCGCCTGGCCGAGCGCCGGGTAGCGCTGCACCTGACGGACGCCGCCAAGGACCAGCTGGCTTCCGTGGGCTACGATCCGGCCTTCGGTGCGCGGCCGCTGAAGCGCGCCATCAGCCGCGAGATCGAGACGCCGCTGGCCCGCCGCATCCTCAGCGGCGAGGTGCCGGACAACTCGGTGCTGAACGTGGACTATCAGAACGGCAACTTCACTTTCGGCAGCGGCAGCCTGAACTGATAACGGGCTGGAAAGAAAAAGGCTGGGGCTTAGGCTCCAGCCTTTTTTGGCTTCTGTGGCTGTTGCTGTGGGGTCCCCGATAGACCGGACATAACAGCCTACGCGGATCCTCAAACCTCAGCAGCAGGCCGGGCCAGCACCGTCTGCGCGCCCGTGACCCGCTCGCCTACCCGCACGGCCGGGCGGAACTCTTCTCCAAAGGTCAGCACCACCAGAGCGCCGCGTTCCAGAAAAGCCAGCTTGTTGCCCCGGCGCACCGGCTCGCCGGCGCTGAAATAGGTCCGGGCCACCAGCCGGGTACCAGCCGGCGCGGCCAGAGTCACGTCTGCCCCATTTCCCAGGGATGCACTCAGCGCCAGCGTCAGAGCGTCGGCAGGGCGACTCTGTTCTGGCAGGCGGACTGGCTGCCGCGTCAGCACCTGCACCGTTCCGTCCTGCGGCGCGTAGATATAGCGCACACTGAGAGGGCTCAGGGCCACGCCCAGCTGCCAGCCCTGGCCGGGGCCTTCGGCACGGCGCACAAATGCCACCGTGCCGTCCGCAGGCGCAACCAAGCCAGTTTTGTCGGGAGGCAGGCGTACCGGGTCGCGGTAGCGGTAGCTGCGCTGATAATAAGCAGCGGCCAGCGCCGCAGCGCCCAGACCGATCAGCAGTTTTCTGTACCTCATAGGGCAAGTATAAGGAGAGGCCCGAATTACCCGGAGCCTCTCCTCTAGCCTGGGGATTCTGGGTGCCGCAGTCTTCAGCGGGCCAGGATGGTCACACTGTTGAGCGCGTCGGCCTGCACGGGAATAGGCTGCTCGCCGCCTGCGCCGCTGCGGGCCGTCCGGGTCAATTTCTGCAGGGCGTCCATGCCGTCCACCACCCGGCCAAACACGGTGTACTGGCCGTTGAGGAAGCTGGCCGGCGCCAGGGTAATAAAGAACTGGCTGCCCTGTGAATCCGGCGAGGCGCTGCGGGCCATGCCCAGCACACCAGCGTCATTGAAGTTCAGGCCGTTGTTCACCTCATAGCCAAACGTGTAGCCGGGACCACCGGTGCCCCAGTCGCTTTGCCGAGACAGGTCCGCACTGAGGGGATCGCCACCCTGCGCCATAAAGCCATCAATCACGCGGTGAAAGCGGGTACCAGCATAAAAGTGGTTGCGGGCCAGAAACACGAAGTTGTTTACAGCCTGCGGGGCCTTGTCGGGGTACAGCTCCAGGGTGATCAGGCCCTCGGAGGTGTTCAGCACGGCGCGGTACTGCTTACCGGGTTCGGTCACCTGCTCGGCGCGGGCGAAAGTCCGCTGGGGCTGGGCCGTCAGGTACGGCAGCGCCTGCCAGCCGGCGTCTTTCTGCGCGGTTTCGGCCTTGTTTATCACAGCCGAGGTGGGCACCTGATAGCGGGCCTGGGTGGTGCCGTCACGCTGCTCCATGGCTTTCATGCCGGCCTGCTGAGCAGGTGCGCAGGAGGCGAGCAGCGCAGCAGGCAGAATCCAGATCAGTTTTTTCATGGCCCCCATTCTACGGCGCCGCTCTGACATCTTGCCTATCTGACGGACGACTTTTCTCAGCCCAGGCACGCGGGCAGGCCAGCGCCTATTCCAGCGGCAGAGCCGTGGTCTGCTTTTCCTGCTTGACCACCAGAATCGAATCGGTGTGCTGCACCAGCGGATTGGCGGCCAGCACGTCCACCAGAAAACGCTGATACTCCATCAGGTCGCGGGTCGCCACTTTCAGAAAATAGTCGGTGCCGCCCAGGCACAGGTAGCATTCCAGCACCTCGGGGCGGCGGCGCATCTGCTCGCCGAACGTTTCAAATCCAGCCTTAGTCTGCCCCGATAAGGTCACCCGCACCATCACCAGAAAGCCGCGTCCGATCATTTCCGGGTCCAGCAGCGCCACGTAACGCCGGATCAGCCCGGCTTCTTCCAGCCGGCGCACCCGCCGCAGGGTGGGGGCCGGGGTCAGGCCCACCTCGTCGGCCAGTTCGGTGTTGGCAATCCGGCCGTCGCGCTGCAGGATATCCAGCAAACGCAGATCAATCTCGTCAAGTTCCAGGGGCGCCATATTTCTCCGGAGATTAGCAGCTTTACGCAGCCTTGTTGCGCCGAAGGCCCCAAGAAGCCATATCCAGCGCAATCGCCTTACGCCAGTGCAGCGTTAAGATTGCGTTATCACTTCAGCGCAGTAAGGCAGCAGGCCGCCCGCCTCAGCGGGCAGTCTCAGCCTGGCCGGGGGTTCCCTTTTCGGGTCCCGACCTGCGCTCAGAGCCAAGGAGGCAAGCGATGCATATTGGAGTTCCAAAGGAAATCAAGGTCAAGGAAAACCGGGTCGCCATGACCCCCGGCGGCGTGGAAACACTGGTGCGGCGCGGCCACAGCGTGACGGTCGAAGCCGGCGCCGGCCTGGGCAGCAGCTTCAGCGACGAAGCCTATCAGCAGGCGGGCGCCCAACTGGGCAGCGCCGCCGACGCCTGGGGCGCCGAGATGGTGGTCAAGGTCAAGGAGCCGGTGGAAAGCGAATACGGCTACCTCAGAGACGACCTGCTGCTGTTCACCTACCTGCACCTGGCCGCCGACCGCCCCCTGACCGACGCGCTGCTGAAGGCCGGCACCACCGCCATCGCCTACGAAACCGTGCAGCACAGCGACGGCAGCTTGCCGCTGCTGATGCCCATGAGCGAAGTGGCCGGCCGCCTGAGCGTGCAGGCCGGCGCCTATCACCTGCAGAAGCCTGCCGGTGGCCGCGGCGTGCTGCTGGGTGGCGTGCCCGGCGTCAAGCCCGGCAACGTGACCATCGTGGGCGGCGGCGTGGTGGGCACCAACGCGGCCAAGATGGCGATGGGTCTGGGCGCACACGTGACTATTCTGGACGTGTCGCAGCGCCGGCTGTCTTACCTGGACGACGTGTTCTTCGGCCGCATCACCACCATGATGAGCAGCGAAGCCAACTTACGCGACCTGCTGCCCACCACCGATCTCCTGATCGGCGCGGTGCTGATTCCCGGCGCCAAGGCCCCGCACCTGGTCACCCGCGACATGCTGAGCCTGATGCCCGAAGGCGCCGTGATTGTGGACGTGGCGGTGGACCAGGGCGGCTGCGTGGAAACCAGTCACCCCACCACCCACGACGACCCCACCTACGAGGTTGACGGCGTTATCCATTACGGCGTGGCGAACATGCCCGGCGCCGTGCCGCGTACCTCGACCCTGGCCCTGACCAACCAGACCATGCCTTACGTGCTGCAGCTGGCCGACAAGGGCGTGCAGGCGCTGAACAGCAACGCTTCGCTGCTGCCAGGCCTGAACACTTACCAGGGCAAGCTGACCAACCAGCCGGTCGCCGAAGCCTTTGACATGTCCTGGGAAAAGGCAGGCGAAGTGCTGCAGGGCAGCCAGGCCTAAACCTTCACAAGTCAACAAAACAGGGGCCGCGCTCATAAGAGGCGGCCCCTGTTTTGTTGTTCAGTTCAACTACTGGAACCAGCGGCCCAGTTGCCAGCCGCTTGCTTCGCTTAGTCCATTGCCGAAGCGAGGTTCACTTCCGGCTGATGCACATCAGCGCCGATGCTGCGCAGGCGAGCCGCCAGATTTTCGTAGCCACGGTTCAGATATTCCACGCCGTCAATCACGGTTTCGCCGTCGGCGGTCAGGGCAGCGATAAAGAGCGCTGCACCGGCGCGCAGGTCGGCCGCCTTGACCGGGGCACCACGCAGCCGGGTGCCGCGGATAATCTGGCTGTAGCCGCTCACCTTGATGTCGGCGCCCATCCGCTGCAATTCGGCCACGTGGGTCAGGCGGTCCTTGTAAACCGGGTCCTGCACGATGCTGGTGCCGTCCACGGTGGCCAGCAGGGCGCTCATCTGCGGCTGCAGATCGGTCGGAAAGCCCGGGTAGCTCTGGGTGGTCACGTCGGCCGGGCGCAGCAGGCCCTGGGTGGCGTCCACCACCAGCGAGTCATTGGATTCCACCACTTTGACACCCATTTCGCCCAGTTTGCTGCTCAGCGCGCGCACGTGATCGGGGCGCAGGTCGGTCAGGGTCAGGCGGCTACGAGTGGCAGCGGCAGCCAGCATAAAGGTGCCGGCTTCGATGCGGTCAGGGATGACCCGGTATTCGCCGCCGCGCAGGGCCCGGACACCGTGAATTTCCAGGGTATTGGTGCCGGCGCCGCGAATATCGGCCCCCAGCGAGTTCAGGAAGCCGATCAGGTCCACCACGTCGGTGTCGATAGAAGCGTTTTCCAGGGTCACCTGAGTGCCCTCGCCTAGCACCGAGGCCAAGATGGCGTTGTGGGTGCCGCCCACGGTCAGCATCTCAAATACGAAACGGCCGCCGAAGTGGTTGGTGCGGGTGGCGTGGAAGTTGCCACCTTCCTCGGCCACATCAATGCCCAGGGCGCGGAAGGCCTTCACATGCTGGTCCACCGGGCGGAACCCGAAGGCGCAGCCGCCGGGCATACTGACGGTGGCCTCACCGGCGCGGCCCAGCAGGGCGCCCATCATGATGAACGACGCGCGCATTTTGCTGACCAGCGCGTAAGGCGCATCGGTGTGCAGCAATTCGGGGGTGTGGATGGTCAGGCTGTTGGGGCCGGTCCAGGCATGGCGGGCGCCGACGTGGCTGGCCAGTTCCAGAATGGTGTAGACATCGCTGAGGCGGGGAATGCCATGCAGGGTAATCGGCTCACTACTGAGCAGGCTGGCCACCAGGATGGGCAGGGCGGCATTTTTACTGGGCTGAACAGCCAACTCTCCTCCAAGGGGACGTCCGCCTTGGATACGCAGTGGGGATAGATGCATGGGTGGTTCCTTTCAGGGCTGCAGCAGCAGCAGGAGGGTGAAATAAGCCTGGCCGGTCCCCGGCAATGCCGGTGGGGGTAGGCACCGTTTTAACCCCCGTTTCCCACAAATATGTGAGGAGGACCAATCTCGTGCTGCATAGTAGCAAGCCCTGGCCGGGGGTGTCCACGGAATTTCAGCCACATTTCTCAGAATCCGGTAAGCGGGCTTACATTGAAACCGGGAGCACTGTAGCTCCAGTTAAAAATATATCAGCTTACTTTTCTACCCTGCGCCAAGTGAAAGAGCAACTATCCTTCCATCTGTTAGACAGGCAGTGGTACAATGTGCTTGCCGGTGACGCTTACTGGAAGCCACCGCCCTGTGGATCTCTCCTGAAAGGTGGGCCCGCTGCCTCAGTCGGCGCCGCCGGGGCGCAGGGCCAGGGTCTGCCCGCTGCTCAGCTGCGCCACGGTCGAGCTGTCCAGCACGCGCCGGGCACTCAGGTAACGGGGAGCCCAATAACGGTCGGCTTCCAGCTTGTCGATGACTACCCGGCCATAGTAGGAATTGGCATTCACGAACTGGTCGTTGCCCAGGTAAATCCCCACGTGGGTCACGCTGCCGCGGCCCACCGTATCGAAAAAGACCAGGTCGCCGCCGTGCAGCGAGGAACGCGGCACCGCTTTCCCCACCCTGGCCTGCTGGGCGCTGGTGCGCGGCAGGGTCAATCCCAGCGGCTGGAACACCCGCACCACGAAGGAGCTGCAATCCACGCCGGTGGCCGAGTTGCCGCCGTACACGTAAGGGGTGTTCAGCATCGCCATGGCGTTGCGGCGCCAGCCCAGGGATTCGCTGGCGCTGTCGGCCAGAGTTGAAGCAGCCGGGGCCGTTACCGAGAAAGCCGGGGACTCGGCCAGCACCTCGGCGGGCATGGGCCGCGCCTGAGGGGCAGCCGGAATAGCCAGCCACTGACCGATTTCGATGTTGGTGTCGCTCAGGCCGTTGGCCGCCTGCAGGGCTTCTACCGTCAGGCCGTTGTTGCGGGCCAGGCTATAGAGAGTGTCGCCCTTGACCACCTGCCGCGGAGGGATCACGGCCACTTTGAGGGTCTGCCCCACTTCCAGGTCGTGGGAGGCCAAACCGTTAAGGTCCAGCAGCTGCGGCACGGTCAGGCCGTACTCGCGGGCCAGGTTGTAGGCGGTGTCGCCGCGTTTCACCACGACCTCGTTGTAGGAGGTCAGTTGCTGCGGGGCAGCGGCGGCGGCCGGCACTCCGGCAGGAATGTCGGGCTGAGCAAAAGCGCTGCCCGCCAGCAGACCAAAGCAGGTCAGGGCGGGCAACAGGGCCCGGGACAGACGGACACTGAAAAGGGACAATGGGTCACCAGTTATCGGCATAGGCTCACTCTCTTTCAGGGGCAGAGGTTCGGAGCGTCGCTGACGTCCTGGCTGCCCGGAATCTGTCTTTTGGTCAGACTTTGCTCAACCAAGGTAACATCCATCACTTAATTTGCCAAGATCTAGTTCTCATAAAAGGTGTTCAGTAGCGTCAGGCACGCATCGGGCCTGCGGGCTCTTGGCCCCCGGAAGTACCTTTTTGCCTGAAAAAAGACAATCGGCGCTATGCTGACAGCCATTCATGGAACTGTCCCTACGCGAACGCCAAAAGGAACGGCGCCGCAGCGAAATCTACGAGGCCGCCATTTCTCTGTTCAAACAAAGCGGCTTCGAACACACCACGGCCACCGAGATTGCCCGGGCCAGCGGAGTCTCGCGCGGCACGTTTTTCAATTACTACCCTTACAAGGAAGCGGTGCTGCTGGACTACGGCAGCCTGGTGGTGGACAAGCTGGAAGCCGAAGCCAAGCAGCGGCTGAACGAGGGCCGGCCGCCGCTGCAGGTGCTGTACGAGGTCTGGTCGCTGCTGGCCGACGAGAACGCCCGCGAGCGCGACCTGTTTCCCCCGCTGGCCTACGAGGTGATGAATCCTAACCCCGAGCGCGCCCAGACCGCTTACCGGGCGCTGCGGCTGAGCGGGGTGGTGGAGCTGATTTTACGGCCTCTGCACGAGGCCGGCGAACTACGCTCGGACCTCAGCCTGGCCCGGATCAGCAACCTGATTGCCGACACCTACCTGCTGGTGGCGCTGCGCTGGAGTGCTTACGGCACCGGCCGCGGCCTGCACGACGAGCTGCGGATGTCGCTAGACCTGCTGCTGGGCGGCGCCCTCAAGCGCTGAGCGAGAGGCAATTTTTCTGCGTCGTGGCGCCCTTCCTGCCGTCATTGCCGGGGAAACGCTATACTCCTTTGCTGAAGCCCACGACAAAGCAGCCGCGGCCAGCTCGCATCCACTGACCACAGCAAGGAGTACCGGTGGCCAACAAGGACTCAGGAAAAAAAGGCAAGGCAGACAAGCAGGCCGCCAGCAGCGAAACGCTGGACCTGCTGGTCGGCCCGCCGAAGCATGCCTGGCCTTTTAGCCGTGGGCTGCTGATCCGTACCCTGCTGCATGCTGGAGCCAACCGCAAGGAGGCGGCCAGCATCGCCCGCTATGTGGAGCAGTACCTGCGTGACCATGCCTTAAGCCCCATCCGCACCGAGGACCTGCACGACCTGCTGGTGCGGGTCACCAAGGAGCAGTCCGGCCGCTCGCTGGCCCGCAAGGTAGAGCAGCAGACGCCCTTTTTTCAGGATATTCAGGTGCGCTCGCAAAGCGGCAAGATGCCGTTTTCGCGTTCGGTGCTGGCCCGGCGGCTGGACGATACCGGCCTGGACACCAAAGAAGCCTACGCGGCGGCCCGCCAGGTGGAGCTTTATCTGCGCGAAAAAGGCCTGCGTGAAGTCAGCGCCGAGGAATTGCAGGACCACGCCGCCGAGGTGCTGGCGCAGAAATACGGCGAACATTTTGCCCGGACCTACCGCTTCAGCCTGAGCCATCAGGGGCGGGTAGGGGTCATCAGCACTGACAGCCCGGAACACGAGCAGCCGATTCCGTTCAGCAAGGGGATTCTGATGCAGTCGCTGCTGGCGGCCGGAGCGGCGCCGGACGCCGCCCGCACCCTGGCCCGCGCCGTGCAGCGCGACCTGCAGGGCACCGGCGACCGGGTGGTGACCCGCGCCCAGATTCGCCGGATGGTGCAGCGCCGCCTGCGCGACGAAACCGGCAAACATGTCAGCGCTCGCTACGGGCTGCTGCGGGCCATTCGGCACCTGCCGCGGCCACTGCTGGTGATGATCGGCGGGGTGTCCGGCACCGGCAAGTCCCACCTGGCATCGGAAGTGGCGTACCGGCTGGGCATTCCCCGGATCATCAACACCGATTCGGTACGCGAGGTGATGCGGGCCATGATCTCGCCGCAGCTGATGCCCACGCTGCACACCAGCACCTTTCAAGCCTGGAAATACCTGCTGCCGCCCGGAGAGCACCGGCCCGAGCACCCGGATCAGCAGGCGCTGGAAATCGGCTTCCGCGAGCAGACCCGGCAGGTGTCGGTGGGCCTGAACGCCATCGCCCAGCGCCTGATTCACGAGAATGCCGACCTGGTGGCCGAAGGGGTGCATCTGGTGCCCGGGTTTCTGGACCCCCGGCTGGCCGAGAATGCCATCGTGGTGCAGGTGCTGTTGGTGATTCCCGACGAGGACGAACACCGCTCGCGCTTTACCCGGCGCGAAAAGGAAACGGCGGCGGCGCGGCCCGAAAGCCGTTATCTGCAGAGCTTTCAGGAAATCCGTAGCCTGCAGGACTACCTGATCCGGGTGGCCGAGCGCCACGAGGTGCCCATTCTGGATCATCTCTCGCTGGACGAGCAGGCCGAGCGCACGGTGGATATTGTCCTGGCGCAGCTGCCGGCCGCCCTCAAGGAACTGGGCGACGACCACAGCAGAGACGGCAGCGATGAGGAAGAAATGAGCTTTCTGGAATATGCCAGCGCGCTGCAGGGCTTCCCGGCCAGCGCACCGGAACAGGGAACGGGCGAAGGCAGCTAAGCCGGACTCGGGCGGGCAAAGTCGCCGGTTCCAGTCAGCCGAATACTTCCAGGCCCTGCTCCACCACGCTGGCGTGTCCTGCCACGGTAAGGGCATGGTCGGCGTTGTAGCCGCCGGCCATCATGCTGACCACCGGCAACCCGGCGTCGCGGGCCCAGGTCAGTACCCGGCGGTTGCGTTCGTGGATGCCGTCCAGCGTGAGCACAAAGCGGCCGAAACGGTCGCCGGCCAGCACGTCGGCGCCGGCCAGAAACAGCAACAGGTCGGGGCGAAAAGCTTCCAGTGCCGGCAGCGCCTGCCCCGACAGCACCTCCAGATACTGGGCGTCGGTCGTGCCGTCGGGCAGGCCCAGGTCCAGGCTGCTGCGCTGCTTACGGAAAGGGTAATTGCGCTCGCCGTGGATACTGAGGGTAAAGGCCTGCGGCTCATGCTCCAGTAGAGCTGCGGTACCGTCGCCCTGATGCACGTCGAGGTCCAGCACCGCCACCCGCTGCGCCCAGCCCTCGTCCAGCGCCAGCCGGGACAGGATAGCGGCGTCGTTAATCAGGCAAAACCCACCGGCCTGCGCCGCAAAGGCATGGTGGGTGCCACCGGCCAGATTGGCGCCCCAGCCCAGAGTGCGGGCGTCGTGCAGCGCGGCCAGGCTGCCCCCGGCGGCCCGCATGGTGCGCACTATCATCTCCTCGGACCAGGGCAGGCCGAACTCGCGCTCCTCCTTCCGGGTCACCTCGCCCCGGCGCCAGCGGCGCAGGTAGTGCGAATCGTGGACCCGGCCCGCCTGGGCCCAGCGCAGCCGAGGAGCGGTCAGCACCGGCAACAGCGGCAAGACCCGCTCGCGCACGCCTTCATACTTGTACTGCGGAAAGCGGTGACCTTCGGGCAGCGGAAAGGTAAATTCGGCCGGGCTGTAGGCGCGGAAAGGATGGATGAATCTGGGAAAAGTCGCCGCAGGCGCAGAGGTCGGCTCTGTCATCAGAGCTTGACGAACTCCTGCACGCCCAGCACGAACAGCACGGCGCCGCCCACCTCGACTTCCAGCGGCTCGGTCACCAGACCTTCGCCCTGCTCGGCCAGCGGAATGGCCGGGCTCATCATGCGGCTGCGGGTACGGCAGTTCAGCGAGATGAGGTCCTTGAGTTCGTCCAGCCGGGCCCGCGAGACCCCGATCATCAAGGTGGTGTTGCCCTCGCGCAGGAACCCGCCGGAACTCGACAGCCGGGTGACGTCCAGCCGGGCCTGAGCCAGCGCCCGCATCAGCTTGGGCACGTCGGCATCCTGGATTACGGCCAGCACCAGCAATTCGGCAGGAACGGCAGAATAAGGCATGGCCCCATGCTAGCAAAGGCCCCGGCGCACGGCCGGGACCTCTTTTCTCTCGTCTAGTTTTGTTCCAGCTGCAAGAGGCGGCGCGCCACAGGCAGAGCGCCAGGCCGCTCGCTCAGCTGGCCGGGGTCTTCACGCGCTTGCGGACCGCCGGCTTTTTGGGAGCCGCTTCGCTGCCTGCCGCTGCGGCCGCACTCTCGGCGACAGCTGCCTCAGTTTTATCGGCCTTATCAGCTGCAGCCGCTTTGGTGCTGGCTTTCTTGGCAGCCGGCTTGGCCGCTTTCTTGGCGGGCGTGGCCGCTTTTTCGCCGTCTGCAGCGTCGGGCTGAGCAGTATCGGTCTTGGCTGTGTCCGTCTTGGCTGCCTTGGTGCTGGCCTTTTTGGCGGCCGGCTTCTTGGCGGGCTTGGTGGCCGCTTCAGTGTCATCGCTGGCCGCGGCCTTGGTCTTTCTGGCCGCCTTGGCTGCTGGCTTCTTGGCGGCGGGGCGGCTGCTTTCCTCGTCGGCAGCGGCTTCAGCGGCAGCGGCAGCTTCCGCCGTTTCGGCGTCGAGGGCCTGCTGCTCCTTGAGGCGGAAGATCACCAGGCTGCCCACAAAGGTGCAGGTGATCTGCCCGTGGGCGTTCAGCAGCGAGAGCGCAGCCATCACTTCCTCGCGGGTCAGGCGCAGCTGGTCACTCATGTACAGCGCCGAGTCGGCGCGGCCTTCGAGGTACTCGCGGATACGCAGGGCGTCTTCGGTCAGCGGGGTGGCGGGTACATCGGCCAGGCCAGGGTCGGCCAGGCCGTACACGGCGCGGGTGCCGGTGCCGGGCAGGCGGCGCACCCGGCCCTGATCCAGCAGGCTTGCCAGCGCGGCCCGCAGGTGCGACAGCGCCAGGCCAGTGGTCTTGGCCAGCTCGGTTTCGACCCATTCGGGTTTGGAGTCCAGCGCTTCCAGCACCAGCTTCTCGTTGGCGCGGCGGGTTTCCTGCAGGTCTTCCAGGGTGGGGGGGTTAAACATGGTTTGTTTCCTCCGTTGAGAGCCGCCCGGAGGCGGCAGAGCAGTTGAGTGTGAAATTGGGCGCCGGAGGATCCATCTCCCCGCGGCCGGGCCGTTTCGCAGCATTGTCAGTCAGGAAACAGCGGGGCGCCGAAGGAACACAGAGCCGGCAAAATACTTCTCCCAGTATGCCGTATTCACGCTGCTGGCGCGGCGAGGTGACTCACACAGCTGCGGCCCTTTTCTGCTGACCTTTTCTGCCAGTCTGCCTGCCCGTGCCTGTGCCACACTGGAGCCCATGACTGCACCTGCTTTCTCCGACCCGCCGCTGCTGGAATTGCGGCAGCTCAGCAAGCGTTACGGCACCTTCACGGCGCTGGAAGACGTGACGTTGCAGGTGGCCGGCGGGCAGGTGTTCGGCCTGCTGGGGCCCAACGGTGCCGGCAAGACCACGCTGCTGCGGATTCTGGCGACCCTGCTGCAGCCCAGCAGCGGCAGCGCGCAGGTGGCCGGGCTGGACGTGGCGGCCCAGCCGGACGGGGTGCGGCAGCTGATCGGGGTGGTGAACGGCGGCATGGGCCTGCCGGCCCGGCTGACCGGACGGGAAATCCTGCATTCTTTTGCGGGGTTTTACGGCCTGAGCCGCGCCCAGGCCGAGGCGCGCATTGCCGAACTGGACGCCGCACTGGACCTGGGCCGCACCCTGGACACCCGGGCCGGCGAATATTCCACCGGCATGCGCCAGAAAGTGACCATCGCCCGCGCCGTGATTCAGGACCCGGCGGTGCTGATTCTGGATGAAGCGGCCAGCGGCCTGGACATCTTCGCGCGCCGGGCGCTGCTGGACTGGGTGGCGGCCGCCCGCCGGCCCGGAAAACTCACGCTCTACTCCACCCACGTGATGAGCGAGGTGGAAGAGGTCTGCGACCGGGTGGCGGTGCTGCACGCGGGCCGGCTGCTGGCCGAGGGCACCCAGCCGGAGCTGCTGGCCCACACCCGGGCCGCTTCTTTAGAAGAAGCTTTTTTCCGGCTGGTTGAGCTGGACGAGGCGGCGCACCCACAGGACACGGCACATGCGTCCTGATTTTGTCTGGCGGGTGGCGGCCCGCGACCTGCTCTCCACCCTGCGCGATACCCGCACACTGCTGGGCACGGTGCTGATTCCGCTGGTGCTGATTCCCGTACTGATGCTGGGCACGCCGCTGCTGCTGGGGCAGTTTATCGGCGGGCAGGCGCAAAAGCGCCAGCAGGTGGGCGTAATGGGCACGCTGCCGGCGGAGCTGCGCGAACGGCTGGGGCAAGATGGACAGCCTGAGCAGACCGGAGCGGGAGCGGGGGCGGAACATACCGGGGTCGAACTGGTGCCGCTGAACGGCAATTCGCCGGAGGTAGCCCGGCAGGCGGTGCAGAGCGAGCAGGTGGACGCTGTGATCCGGGTCACGGCGCCGCTGCCTGAGCGCGAAGGTGATGCCCCGGCGCAGGTACAGGTTTTCGCCAAGCTGAATTCGCTGGCCGCCCAGACCGGCGCGCTGGGCAAGGTGGAAGCGGCGGTCACAAGTTACAACCACGCCCTGGCCGCCCGCCGGCTGGCAGCGGCCGGGCTGAGCGAGGACGACCTCTCGCCGGTCAGGCTGGACCGGCAGGACGCGTCCACCGTGCAGGAGGCCAGCAGCGGGCAACTGGCTTTCTTGATTCCGCTGCTGATGATGAACTTTATTCTCTCGGGCGCGATGGCAACAGCGCTGGACAGCACCGCCGGCGAGAAGGAACGCGGCACGCTGGAAAGCCTGCTGGTCAGCCCGGTGCGGCGCAGCGAGGTGGTGGCCGGCAAGCTGCTGGCCACCACCCTCAGCGCGCTGGTCGCAGCGCTGTTCAGCGTGCTGGGCTTTCTGGGCACCGGCCTGATTGCCGGTCTTTTGCTACAGCGCGGCGGCATGCAGGCCGATTTGTCACAGGCGTTTGGCGGTCAGCTGGCCCTGGGCGCCGGCGGTTTCGCCAGCCTGCTGCTGAGCGCAGTGGGCGCCGCACTGCTGCTGAGTGCCCTCCTGATTGCCCTGAGCATCTACGCCCGCTCGTACAAGGAAGCCCAGACCTACGTGACGCCGCTGTCGCTGGTGATCGTGCTGCCGGCGCTGTTCCTGCAGTTCAGCGACGGGTTCTCTACGGCCTTTTACGCCATTCCACTGTTCGGCTCAATGCTGAGCGTGATGGATTCGGTGACCGGCACCCTGAAATGGCCGCAGCTGTGGCTGTCGCTGGGGGCCAACCTGCTGACCACGCTGCTGCTGGCGGCGCTGGCCCTGCGTTCCTTCCAGCGCGAGGAAGTGATTTTCCGCAACTGAGGGCTGAAGGGAGGGGTCCATTGTGCCTGCGGCATACTTGCGCCGTGCCCCTTACTGATGTGCCCCTCAGCGCCGTGAACCTGCGCCCCCGCCTGGACGCCCGCGACCCGGCCGTGCTGGGCCTGCTGGCCCTGGCGGCCTTCCCGGACCCGGCCCGGTTGGAGCGTACTTGCCAGCGCTACGCCGAAGAAGGCTGGCTGCTGCTGGGCCTAGAAGAAGGCGGAAAGCTGCTGGGGTTGATTGGGCTGGCAGTGTCGGAAACTGGAGAAGGGCCGGTCACCATCCTGCACATCGCGGTAACAGCCGGCGACCAGCGGCGAGGCCTGGGCCGGCGGTTGCTGACGCTGGCGCAGGCCCACGCGCCTGCACGTGAACTGACCTCCGAAACCGACGCCGCAGCCGTGGGGTTTTACCGGGCCTGCGGGTTCCGGGTCCGGTCGCTGGGCGAGAAGTATCCTGGTGTGGAGCGCTTCGGCTGCACCCGGGCTGCCAGTACTGCCGGGTCAGACCCCGAATGCGAAATGTGACCTGAATGATCACACATCTAGCCTGACTGCCCAGCACCTTAATCTGGGTTCATCTGGGCCTCAGCCGCCCGGCTGAGCTTTCGGCACATTCATTGCGGCGGGCGGGCCCAGGCTTGCCGCCGCGCTTCCCCGGCAGGCGGAAGCGGCAAGAGGTAGAGATGATCAAAGGCAAAGAACTGCTGGGCAGGCACGTCGTGGACCTGAGCACCGGCGAGCGGGTAGACAGCGTGCGGGACATTGTGTTCGACCATGGAGCCAATCTGGTGCTGGGCCTGGTGGTAGACGGCGGCGGCACCTGGCTGCGGCGGCACGACCGCCTGATTCCCTTCTCGGCGGTGTATTCGGTGGGCGAAGACGCCGTGATGATCACCTCGGCGCAGGACACCGCCAGCGAGGAAGAACAGGCCCGCATGAAGGAGCTGATGGCTTCGGACGTGAATCTGGTGGGCATGTCGCTGCTGACCTCGCACGGCGAGGACCTGGGCAAGATCAGCGACGTGATTTTTGACGAGTACAGCGGCCGCGTCACCGGCTATGAGGTGTCCGGCGGGCTCTTTGGCGGTGCGGCCGGCGGCGGCAGTTCCTATGTGCCGGCGCCCGAAAGCGTGCAGATCGGCAAGGACGTGGCCATCGTGCCGGCCAGCGTGGCCGAGGAACTGCGCCGCACCGGCGGGCAGTGGCCCAGCGAGGCGCCGCAGGAAGCGCACCCCTACGGCAGCGACCACAACACCGAGGAACTGGCCGAGGAAGCGGCGCTGCGGCAGCGGGAATACGCGGTGGGCCGGATTGCCGGCACCAGCATTGTCCTGCCCGACGGCACCGTGGTGGCCGAGAAAGGCGAGCCCATCACCGAGGAGCAGGCCATCCGCGCCGAGCGCTCCGGCCGGCTGATGGTACTGGTCAGCACGTCGCTGAGCCCCGAAGAAGCTGAAGCGGCGGCCCTGCCAGAGCAGACAGTTCAGGAGGGGGAAGCACCTCAAAACCTGGAGCCCCTTCAGGACATGCCACTGCAAGTGGAAACTGCCGCCACAGAAGCAGTCTTTGCAGCGGCTCCTGCGGCAGAAGCGAGCGATGCGGCCGCTTCAGACGGCCTGGCTCCTCAGTCTCTGGCTCCTCAATTTCTGGCACCCAGCGATCTGGTGGGCCGCCGGGTCCGGGAAGACGTGCTGGACGGAGGCGGCAACCTGATCGCCGCGCAGGGGCAGATCATCACCCCGGCCGTGCTGACCCGCGCCGAAGAACAGGGCGCGCTGGAACAGCTGCAACGCCACCTGCGCGGCACCGAATCGGCCGCCGAGCCGGTGGACCTGGGCGAATACGAACGCCGCAGCGCCGAGCCGGCGCGGCCACAGCCACACGCTGCCCCAACCGAGGCGCATGAACCGGCAGAAACCATGCAGCTGGAAGCCACACCCGTAGAACCTGTCGTGGTTGAAAGTGCGCCGCTGGACACGGCACTAGTAGACACGGCGCCGGCACACCCGGAACCTCTGCTGATTCCCGACCAGGAAGGGCGCCTCAGCCCATTGGGCAGCAATTCTGTTGAGAGCACAGAGAATCCCCGGCCGATGCGTGCCCGTGAGGAGCAGGTGGCCCACCTCAGCGAACCGCTGCCAGGTCAGGAGCCGGGGCTGCTAGAAAAAGCCGGCCGCTGGCTGAGCGACCGCCGCGAGGAGCTGCTGCACGGCCCCGAAGAACGCGAGCTGGTGCAGGTACATGAGCAGTGGGGTGCTCCCCTTGAGACAGCCGAGCCGCCGGTGCCGGAGCACTCTGCCGATACAGTGACGGCACCGAACATCGCCGTAACCCCAGCCCAAGCGGACGACGCGCTGATCTTCAGCGGTCCCGCGCCGGAGGTTCAGGAGCAGCCGGACCTGTCCAGTGCGCCAGCGGCGCCGGCAGCTATGTCCCTCTCCGCAGGGGGGCCAGCCGGTACACCGGCCCCGGCCCGGCCCGCAGCTGACCCGCTGCAACCGGCCGGTGCCATGCCCGAGCTGACCGAAAGCCCCGCCGAGCTGCAAGCGGAACTGGCCCACCCTGCCCCGGCGCTGCAGCACACGCCGCAGCCCCCGCTGGACCCGGCCCGGCTGGCCGCCGACCCGTTGCAACCCCGCGGCGCAGAACCCGGCCCAGGTATCGCTACGGATTCGGCCGCAGCGGCCCAGCCGGAAGACCACCAGCCCACTGAGCTGCTGCCGCTGAACAGCCCCAGCAGCGAGTCGTTCGATCAGGCAATCGAGCACATCATCAGCGAGGCTTACGGCTGGCCGGTCTCGCGGGCCATCCGGGCCGAAAGCGGTGAAGAGGTGCTGCCGGAAGGCGGCCGCGTCACTCCGGCCGTGGTGGCCGAGGCCCGCCGCCTGGGCGTGCTGCGAGAACTGCTCAGTGCAGTGGAACGCGGACAGTAAGGCCGGAGAGCCCTCAGCCAACGCGGCCAGCATGGGCGCCTCCCTCCGAATACAGAAAGGGAGGCGCCCCCGCGCTACAGGCCAGCCGGTATGATGTCCGCCGATGCCTGTACCGCCGACCCCTGGACCTGACTGGCCTGGACCCGACTGGCTTAGACCTGACGGGCCCAGCTCCAGCCCCAACGGAACGGCCCCCCTTCCCCTGCTGCCGGCAGCGCAGCCGGGTGAGGCAATGGAATATCAGGTCCGGCTGGCACGACCCGGCGCTGAACCGTTCACCGGCAGCCTGAGTGATCTGGCCGCAGCCTTACGAGGCAGTGAACTGAGCCCGCAGCAAGTGCCGCTGCTGGCACTGACCAACGCGGTCCTGGCCTGGCTGAAAGCCCACCCGGCCTGGCAGGGCACGCATCCTCCGGCGGAAGTTTTGCCGCCGTTGGCCGCGGTCATCGCCCTGAAGGCCCGGCTGCTGCTGCCGCCCGCCGCTGAATCAGGCGGCTGGGATGACCTGGACGGCGAGCCGGACGACTGGGCCGACGATTCGGACATCGCCGGCGGGGTTGAGGCCCTGGCCGAACTGGACCGGGCAGTGCGGTTTCTCAGTCAGCGGCGCGCGCAGCGCAGCGGGCTGATCCCGGCGCCGGTGCCCCGGCCAGCGCTGGAGCTGCCCCGCCGGCAGCGCCCTCCCCGCCAGGGCCAGAACCTGCGCCAGCTGCTGGACGCGGCCCGCGCCGCCGTGCGCGAGGTCGAGGTGCCGCTGCTGGCCCGCGAACGCCTCAGCCTGAAAGGGGCGCTGGCCGCTCTGCTGGCTTTTGGGCGGCAGCTGGGCCATTTCAGCTTCAGCGGCATTACTGCGCAGGACTGGGGCGAACACACCACCTATTTTGCAGCGCTGCTGGAAGCGGTCAAGACCGGTGACCTACGAGCCGAGCAGACCGAGCCCTACGGTGAGATTCAGATCGCGCAGGGGCCGGCAGCTGGGGACGGGTCAGCCGAGGCAAAGCGCCCCGACTCCATCGTCTGACCACCGCTCGGGGCCTGACAGGCAGCGACCTGTTCCAAGAGCCGCCAAACCAAAAAAGAGGGGCCAGCCTTCCAAAGCTGGCCCCTCCCCTGCTCCTGCCCGGCCGCCTGGCCTGAGCAAGAGCCGCCGTGTCTCCGTGACGCTCTGACAGGTCTTCCCTGCCAGTCTTACTGACCCGTCGCGGCAGCGCTGCCTTCGGCGGGAGCGGCCTGAGCACCCGAGGCGCTCTCATTCTCAGCCGGCGTGGTGGCCGCTTCGGAGGCCGCAGCGCCCGAAGTCGTTTCCGAGGTGGCGGCGCCTGAAGTGGCTGCACCCGACGCAGTGGCCGGCGCTTCTGCGGCCACCCGGGCCTTCTGGGCATCCAGCACTTCCTTGAGGTGGTTGACCGGCTTGAAGGCCGCCACCTTGCCCGAGAGGAACTCCTCGCCCTTGGTGCCCTGCTTCTCGTTAAAGAGGCTGGTTTCCAGCGTGTTGCGGACCTCATCGAACGGCAGCACCCGGCCGGGTTGCAGGTCGGCCACCGAGACGACCTTCCAGCCGTCCTTGGCCTGCACGATGTCAGTCAGGCTGGTGTCGCCCACCGCGCGCAGTTTGCCCTCGAAAATGGCCTGCAGGACCGAGGGGTCCAGGGTGTCGCTGTCGGGGTGAATGGTGCCGCGTTCCGACACGATGCCGCCCGCCTTGGTGGCCGCCTTGGTGAAGTCACCGCCCTGCCAGTCCTGGCGGAAGGCCAGAGCCTGTTCGCGGCTGGGGAAAGTGGCTTCCGAGACAGCGGCGCTGCCCGGCACCTGGAACTGGGCCTTGCCTTCCTCGTAGGCCTTGCGCAGTTCCTGGTCGCTGACTTTCACGTCGCGGCCGCCGTAAGCGATCAGTCCACTGACCAGGTCCTGGCGGGTGCCCACCACCTTGACGCCTTCTTGCTGCACGATGGTCGGCGCGGCGTACTCGCGAATCAGCTGCTCCACCACCGAGGGCTTGAGCATGCCGTTGACCATGTCACCCAGTTGGCCGCCGTTCATGCCCTGCACCATCATCATCAGCTGCTGGTTTTGCAGCACCCGGCCCACCACTTCCGAGTAGGGAATCTTCTTGCCGTTCACCTCGGCCACGGTGGGATCTTCGTACTTCCAGGCCGGGTCCACCACTTCAATCTTGGCGGCAGCCAGCTGCTGGTCCATGAACTGCTCGACGGCGGCGGCCTTCTTGCTCTTTTCCAGGGCAGTCTTCACGTCGGCCTTGACCTGTTCATAGGGCTTGGTCTGGGGGGGCAGCAGTTCTTCCACCTTCACGATATAAAAGCGGCCACCGCTGGCAACCACTTCGGTCAGGCCGGGCGAGGGCAGCGATTGCACCGCCTTGGCCACCTCGTCGGGCAGCACCACCGTTTCGACTGGTTGCAGCGCGCCCTTTTCGCCCAGGGCACCCAGGGCGCCGCCGCTGGCCGCGTTTTCTTCCTTGCTGTTCTTGCGGGCCAGCTCGGCAAAGTCGGCACCGCCGCGCGCCTGGGCCAGCACCTTCTGGGCCTGGGCCTGGTCGTCCAGCACAATTTCCCGGCCCTTGATGCGCTGCTCGGTCTGGAACAGCGTGGGGTTCAGGTCATAGTAGGTCTTCATCTCGTCTTCGGTAGGCGCGGGAGCCGATTTCTCGATTTCCTCGGTCTGGCGCTGCAGAGCCAGGCCTTCTTTGACCTGCTGGCGGTATTCCGAGTCGCTCAGGCCCACCCGCTGCAGGGCGTCGGTCCAGGCGGCGTTGTCGGTCAGCTTGTTGTCCTCACGCACCTTGGTCACTTCGGCGTCTACGTCCTGCCGGGTCACGTTGATGTCCCCAGCGGCCTGGGTCATCACTTCCTGGCGGATCACCTGCGAAATCAGAAAAGTGCGGAAATCGTCCTGCAAGACGCCGCCCTGTGCCTTGAAGGGCGAGGGGTTGTTCTGCTCAATGCTCTTGAGCTTCTCGGCGGTGATGGCCTTGCCGTTGACCCGGATGGCCGGCGTGCCCTTTTCACCGCGAATAGAGTTCATGATGTTCTGGGCGCCGTCGCCAGGCAGGAACTGCAGGGCCATGCCGCCCACCAGCAGCAGGGACAGAACGATCAGCAGGGCGTTTACGGCAGTTTTCTTGTTCACTTGAAGTTCTCCTCGGGGACGTGATACTTTACTTGAGTTTCCGCTACGTACCCGTAGCTCAGCTGGATAGAGCGTTAGCCTCCGGAGCTAAAGGTCGTTGGTTCGAATCCAATCGGGTACACCACAAAAGCGCCACCCCGCAGGGTGGTGTTTTTTCGTTGGCTGGGGGTTAACACCCGCTGTCCAGCCCGTTGTTGGCACGCCTTCAAACACGCGGGCGATTGTATCACGCACCTCTGTGAGCATCCTGGCCGGCTTTTCTTTCGCCTGCCCCGCTCCTGCCTGGCGCCGCCGTACACCGCCCAAAGGAAAGCGCGTGCCCTCCCCCGCCGCGGCGGACCCGCTAAGATTCAGCCCATGAGTCTTCATTCTTTACTGCTGGCCCTGCCGGGCAGCTACAGCGGGCCAGTGCAGCTACAAAGCGGGCCTTACGGCGTTGTGGGTACCGGCGAAGGCACCCTGGCCGCCCTGCTGGCCGAACCCCTGATTGCCGCGTCGCTGAGCACCAGCGGCACCCAGTTCGTGCTGAGCAGCCCCGACAGTGCGCCGCTGGCCCTGGAATACACTGCCCTGGCCGAAGCGGCGGGCGCGCAGGTGCGCCGGGTTGCCACCGGCGGCGACGCCGAACACATCGACACCCTGATTCCGGCCGGCGTGACGGCTGCCTATCACGGGGCACAGTATCTGGCCTACGCCAGCGGCCACGCCGATGAGGCGCAGGAAGCCGACCGGCTGCTGGCCACACTGGCGCAAAGCTGCGCGGGCGAGGAAACTGAGAGCAACCCCGCCCGCGAGCTGGCCTGGCGCCTGCACGGCCGCACGCCGCTGCTGCTGGCAGACGAAGGCGCCGAAGGATTGGTGCTGGCCTGGCAACACCTGCTGGCCCGGACCGGCAAAAGCTACAGCGTGCCGGTGCTGGGCGATCCCCTACCGGTGCTGAGCGGCATGTTCGAGGCGCAGCACGAGCAGGGCGACGGCAAGGTGGGGCTGCTGCTGGGCGACCTCAGCCCGCGGCTGGACCTGGGGCGCGAGATCATGGAAAGCCGGGTGGACGAGGTGATTCACCTGCCTTTCCCCGACCACAACACCGACAGCGACTATGCGCCGGGCCTGGCACTGTGGTATCTGGGCGCCTGGACTGCACTGTATCTGGCTGAAATCGGCGGGCAGTCGCCGGAAGACAGCCCGGTGCTGCGCCGCGCCCAGGCCGAACTGAGCGGCGAGAGCGCCGAAGAATAAAGCGCTGAAGAAGAAGGTACAGGCGGAAATTTATGGGCCGGGGCCAGCGCTCTGGTCTTTTGAGCTCTGGCCTTTTTGCTGCCTAATGCGGCCGGGTTCAGTCGTCTCCGGCCGCTGCCAGGGGTTCCGGCGCGGCCGGCCGAGACAGCTCCAGGCCGCTCAGAGCACGCACGGCATGGTCCCAGCCGGCATCGTCCAGCGTGAGGTAAGCGTGGGCCCACTGAAAGCGGTGGTAGCCTTCGGCGCCGCTGGGATCAGCGTCCAGCGTGGCCAGGGTGGCGCGGCCCCAGGCAAACGTCGCCGGGGCGGCTCCGGCCGGGCGGGCCCCCAGCCAACGCTCCAGCGTCGCGGCCGGCGGCAGGCCGAACAGCACCAGCGGCAGCTCCGGCGCGGCGTCGTCCGGCTGCAGGTAATGCAGCCCGGGCAACTGGGCTTGCAGCGAAGTCAGGAGCGCCCCCTCCGCATAGACAGCCACGCCGCTGCCACGGGTACGCAGGCGGGCCAGCACCCGGTCCGGCGTGCGGCGTACCGCCAGCCTGGCTTCAGTGCCTGTCATGTCAGCCGACACCTCCAGTCCGACAGGCACAGGCAGCGGCGCCAGCTGCAACGCCTGCGGAGGGCGCAGCTCCTCGGCTTCCCACTCGGCGCTGGTGCGGCCCCGGAAGTCCGAGCGCCGCAGCCGCACCGCCAGGTCACGGGGGCCGGTCGCGGCCTCCTGCTCGCGGAACTTGACCCCGCGCAGGCCGGCCGCCTGAAACTGCAGGGTGTCGTGGTTGCGGCCCACCAGCCGCGCCCCACTCAGCGGCGTGCGCAGGTGCCACAGCGGGGGCCGCAGCCCCTCACCATAAGGCTCGAACGCCTGCAATTCCTGCCAGAGGTCCAGCCCGGCGTAGGAGGCCGGCAGCGGCGCGTCCAGCGTGACCTGCGGCACCGGCGCCGGAAACTGAGCGGCGTAGTCCTGCAGGCGGCCGCGCAGCTGCGGCAGATTGGCCTCGTCCAGCGAGAAGCCGGCCGCGCCGGGGTGCCCGCCGTATTTCAGCAGCAGGTCGTGGCTGTAGCGCAGCCCCCCCACCGCGCTGATGCCAGGAGTGGAGCGCACCGAACCTTTACCCTGCGCCACGATATAGACCGGCCGGTAGAACTTTTCCAGCAGCTTGCTGGCCACGATGCCCATCACGCCGGGGTGCCAGTCCGGGTGGGTGACCAGCAGCGCTTTTTCGCCTGGGTCCACCAAGTCCAGTGCCTGACGGTACATCCGGTCCTGCAACTCGCGGCGCTCGGCGTTGCTGACTTCCAGCAGCTGCGCCAGTGCCGCCGCCTGCTGCGGGCTGGCGGTGGTCAGCAGTTCCAGCGCCCGGTCGGCCTCGCCCATCCGCCCGGCCGCGTTGATGCGGGGGGCCAGCATGAAGGCCACGTCGCGGGCCGAAGGTGCCTTGACCCCACTCAGGTCCAGCAGCGCCCGCAGACCCACAATTTCGGTCGCGGGCAATTCGGCCAGGCCGGCGCCCACCAGGGCGCGGTTCTCGCCGGTCAGCGGGGCCACGTCCGCGATGGTGCCCAGGGTCGCCAGGGCGCTCAGCGGGCGCGGCTCGGGCAGGCCCAGTTCCTGATACAGCGCCCAGAGCAGGTGATAAGCCACCCCCGCCCCGGTCAGGTTGTGCTGCGCCGGGTCGTACCCGGCCGTCAGCTCAGGATGCACCACCAGGCAGTCGGGAAAAGTGGGGGGCGGCGCGTGGTGGTCGGTCACGATAACGTCTATGCCACGTTCCAGCAGCCCGGCCACTTCCGCGTGGTTGGAAACGCCGCAGTCCACCGTGACCAGCAGGTCACAGCTCTGGGCGTGCTCGTCCAGTTTGGAAGGGTGAATGCCGTAGCCCTCATTCAGCCGGTGGGGAATAAAGCCGTGGACATCGGCGTCCAGCGCCCGCAGGCCCAGCACCAGAATGGCGGTGGCCGTCACGCCGTCGGCGTCGTAGTCGCCGTGAATCCGCAGGCGTTTGCCGGCGCGGATGGCCGCTGCTATCCGCCGCGCCGCCTCGCGCAGACCGGGGTTGGGCGTGAGGCGGTGTTCCGGTGTCAGCAGCTCGGGGCGCAGACCACGGCCATACACCCACTGCGCCGCCGGCGCCGACAGACCGTAGCGGCTCATGATGTCCTGTAGGGCCGGTAGCGGGGCCGGGCGGGCCAGTTGCCAGTGGGCCTGCGGCGCGGCCTGTGGAATGTCAGGCTGGCCGCTCAAGGCTGCACCTCTGCGGCCAGCTGAGGCTCAGGGTCAGCCGGAGTAGCAGGCGCAGCTTCTGAACCGGCCGGCGCCGCATACTGCGCTTGCAGCAGCGCCTGGAGGTGGCGTTCGCGTTCAGCCAGCAGGCGCTCGGTGCGCTGGCGCTGAGCCCGCAGCATCAGCAGGGCCGGCAGCAGCATCAGCAGACTCCATAGCGCGCCCAGCACCGTAAAGCCCACCAGCCCCTGCGCCTGCGTGACCAGCGACACTTCCGGCGAGAACAACCACGGCACGCTTAGGGTGCCGCCGTTTTCCAGGGCAGTCAGCAAGAGCAACCCGCCCAGCAGCGCGGTCGCAAGAATCTGAAGGGCGAACAGCACTTGCACGGGCCAAAGTCTAGCAGGGGGTGCCCGGCCATCGCTGGCACCGCGCTTGCCTTTGGGCGCTTTCGTTGTGTCGCTGGGCCGCGCAAACCCGGTCGCTCAGCCGGTGGCCGGCAGGCTGGCCAGCACGTGCCGGGCCCGCGGCACTTTCTTGCCGCGCTCGGCGGCGAACTCGTACGGCTCGTTCATCATCAGCCAGTAGAGGTCGTGCAGGTAGGTGAGCGCCAGATAGGCCCGCAGCCGCCGCAGGGTGGCCGGGGTGCGGTCCGGCAGCAGCCGCAGCACCGCGGCCAGGCTCTCGTCAGCGCCCAAGAGGTCCAGCGTGCCGGTCTTGAGCAGCGCCAAATCGCGCAGCGGGTCGTCCCAGTCGGCATTGGTCCAGTCGATCAGCATCACCTCGCCGCCCGGATCGATCAGGATGTTGTCCTGCCAGAGATCGAGGTGGCAAAACGACGCCGGCTGCTGGAATTCGCCGGCCTGCAGCGGGCCTTCCACCGCCGCGAAGATGTCGTCCAGGCCCTGCGAAGCCAGCACCCGGCGGAATTTCCTGAGGCGGCCTTCCACCCGCGAGACATCCACCTCGCCCTGCTGAATGGCGTGCAGACGGGTCAGCTGCACTTTCAGCTGGGGCAGGGCAGCCGGCAACGTTGCAGCCGTGACCCGCTTGCCCTCGAACCGGCGCATCACCAGGGCTTCGGCGCCGTCGGCAAAGAGGGTGTCCAGCACCCAGTGGCCCAGTCCGGCGCGGTGCAAATTGGCGGCCTCGCGCTCGGCCTTGCCCACCCCGCTGCGGTACACCTTGATCACTGCCTCGCCGTCGGCGGTGGCGTACACCCGGCTCTGCATGCCCGTGCCCATGCTGCTCAGCGGCCCGTACCTGGCGGTGAGTTCGGGCAGGCGGGTGGTGGGGCCGTTGGTCACCCCGGCATGATAGCGGGCCGGGGGGCAGCCGGGGCAAGGGCGCACCAGACACACAGGTACACCGGTTGCCTTCCCTTGGCCGACCTTTTCGCTCAGCTCATTCCCACTCGATGGTGGCGGGCGGCTTGCCGGTGATGTCGTACACCACACGGTTTACCTCATGGACCTGGTTCACGATGCGGTTGCTCATGGTGGCCAGGAAATCGTAAGGCAGCCGGGCCCACTCGGCGGTCATGAAATCACCGGTGGTCACGGCACGCAGGGCCACCGTGTAGGAATAGGTGCGCTCGTCGCCCATCACGCCTACCGACTGAATTGGGGTCAACACCGCCAGCGCCTGCGAGCAGTCGTCGTACAGGTCAAACTCGCGCAGGCCACTGATAAAGATGTCGTCCACCCGCCGCAGGATGTCCAGCTTGTCCTCGGTGATGGCACCCAGGCAGCGAATCGCCAGACCAGGGCCGGGGAAAGGGTGGCGCATCCGGACCTCGTCGGGCAGGCCCAGCAGACCGGCAATCTCGCGCACCTCGTCCTTGAAGAGGGTGCGGAAAGGCTCCACCAGCTTGAACTGGAGGTCGTCGGGCAGACCGCCCACGTTATGGTGGCTCTTGATGTTGGCCGCGCCCTCACCGCCGGCCGACTCGATCACGTCGGGATAGAGGGTGCCCTGCGCCAGGAAATCGAAAGGGCCGTGGTCGCGGGCTTCACGCTCGAACGCCCGGATAAACTCGCGGCCGATGATCTTGCGTTTCTGCTCGGGATCGCTGACGCCTTCTAAGTGGCGCATGAATTCCTCGCGGGCGTCCACCGTGATCAGGTTCACGCCCAGAGGCCGCAGCGCCGCTTCCACCTGTTCGCGCTCGCCCAGCCGCAGCAGGCCGTGGTCGATAAAGACGGCGGTCAGCCGCTCGCCCACCGCGCGGGCCAGCAGCAGCGACAGGGTCGAGGAATCCACGCCCCCGCTGATGCCCAGCAGCACCCGGCCGTCCTCGCCCACCTGGGCCTGCACGTCTGCCACCAGTTCGTCGATGATGTGCTCGGCCGTCCAGTCGCGCTGAATACCGCAGATGTCCAGGAAATTGGCCAGCAGTTGCCCGCCCTTGGGGGTGTGCACCACTTCCGGGTGGAACTGCACGCCGTAGCGTTTCGTTTCGCTGTTCTCGATGGCGGTCACCGGGGTGTCCTCGGTGCGGGCCACCACCTGATAGCCGGCCGGCAGCTGGGTTACCGAGTCCGAGTGGCTCATCCAGGCCACGAACTCGCCCTCGATGCCCCGGAACAGCTCGCCGCCGTATTCGGTCAGGCTGGCCTTGCCGTATTCGCGCTTGCCGGCCCGCTTTACATCGCCGCCGGCCTGCTGCGCCAGAAACTGCATGCCGTAGCAGACGCCCAGTACCGGCACGTCCAGCTCCAGTACGCCCGGCGCGGGGCGGGGGGCCTGTTCGTCGTACACGCTGCTGGGGCCGCCCGAAAGAATGATGCCGCGGGGATTTTCCTGCAAAATCCGCTCCAGCGGCGCGCTGCCGGGCAAAATCACCGAGTAGGCGTTCAGCTCGCGGAAGCGCCGGGCAATCAGCCGGGTGTACTGACTGCCGAAGTCGAGAATGACGATGCTTGGCTGGGTGGGCTGTGAAGGCTCAGTCATGTCGGTTTATTGTGCCACGCTGCCGGGCATTTCCGGGCTTTCTCCCCCGCCCTTTCCAGCTCCTGCCCAGCCAGCGGGCCTGAGCTTCCAGCTTATTCGTCGAACTCGATTTCCACCTTGTTCATGCCGTGCTTGACCTTGACATCCAGCTCGATGTTGTTCTGAGGGCCGGTGCCCCGGCTGAGGTTGGCCTTGTAGCCCAGGCCGCTGGACTTGAATTTGGTGCTCGTTACCGTGAAGCCCTGGCCCTTGAAATAGTTCACGTAGTAGTCGTAGACCCGGCGCAGCTCATTGTTGCGCTTGAAGTAGAGTTCGTATTCGTCACTATCGGTTTCGATTTTCACGTTCTGGGCACCGGGATAGGTGGGCACATTCAGGCCGTGAAAAGCCGTGGATGTCTGAGCCAGCGCCGAACCGAACAGGGCGAGAAAAGAGACAGCCAGAGCAGCTTTTTGCATGCTTTCAGTCTGGCCGGGGGGTAAGGGCGGCAGGTGAACTCTGCCCCAACCCGAGCTTGAGGTTGGGGCAGAGCTGGTTTCTATATGCAAGAGATCCTTGTACGCAGGGTTCAGGTCAGCGCGTCAGTTCCTGCACGCCGTCCGGCGCGGCCACGAAGGCCCGCTCGGCCATGCCCAGGAACAGGCCGGTGTCCACCACGCCCAGGGTGCCCTTGATACGGCGTTCCAGCGCGGCCGCCTCGAACTGCTCGGGCAGCTGCGCATCGTAGATGAAGTTGCCGTTGTCGGTCACGAAGTTGTGGGCGCCGTCCATTCGCAGGCGGCCGCCTGGCAGGAACGCCCGCAGGCGCTCGACGGTGGACAGAAACCCGAACTGCGCAATCTCAATGGGCAAGGGGGCTTTTTCCCCCAGCCGGCCGACCAGCTTGGTGTGGTCGGCGATGATGATCAGGTGCCGGGCCTGCACCTCGGTCAGTTTCTCGCGCAGCAGGGCGCCGCCCAGCCCCTTGACCAGGTCCAGATTCGGGGCGATTTCGTCGGCCCCGTCAATGGCGATGTCCAGCGGCCGGGGGTCAAGGTCTTCCACCGGGACGCCCACCTGCCGGGCCAGCTCCGCCGAAGCGTTGGAGGTCGCCACGCCCACGATGCCCGTCAGCTCGCCCGCCTGCAACCGGCGGCCCAATTCCTCAATCGCGTATTTGGCAGTGCTGCCGGTGCCCAGGCCCACCCGCTGCCCACTTTCCACCAGCGCCACGGCGCGCAGGGCCGCTTCTTTTTTCAGGGCTTCAAGGTCGCTCATTGCTTCTCCTCCATCTCTTTCTGTGTCTGCATGTCTTTTTCGATGGCATCGGCCACCGCGTCGGCGTGGCCGTCCACCTTGACGGCCAGCCAACTCTTGACCAGCCGGCCCTGCGGGTCAATCACGAAGGTGGAGCGTTTGATGCCCTCGGTCACCTTGCCGTAGCTGTTCTTCTCGCCGTATGCGCCCAGCGTCCGCAGAAAATCCGGGTCCGGGGCAGTCAGCAGCGGAAAAGGCAGGCTGTACTTCTCGGCGAACTTGCGGTGGCTGGCGTCATCGTCCAGGCTGACACCCAGCACCTGAGCGCCCAGCTCGCGCAGGCGGGCGCTGTCGCGGAAATCGCACGCCTCGCGGGTGCATCCGGGGGTGTCATCCTTGGGATAGACATACAGCACCACGTACTGCCCGGCGTAGTCGCCGGGGCGGTGGGTCTGTCCGTTCGCGTCAAGAAAGGCGAAGTCGGGAAACGCTTCGCCGGGTTGCAGGCGGCCTGGATTGGTCATAAAAGAAGTCTAAGGGCCAGACGGGCGTCAGGGCCAGCTTTGCAGCTGTGACCGGAGCCTGCGCTGCAGACCCCCGGCCCCGCCGCCCTTTAGACTCTGACTTATGGACAGTCATCCTCTGGCCCCTCACATTGACCACACCCTGCTCAAGGCCGAAGCCACCTCGGCGGATATTCGCCGGCTGTGCGCCGAGGCCCGCGAACACCACTTCGCCGCCGTGTGCGTGAACCCGGTGTATGTGGCGCTGGCCGCCGAGGAACTGGCCGGCAGCGGCGTAAAGGTGGCGACCGTGTGCGGCTTTCCGCTGGGTGCCATTTCCAGCGACCAGAAAGCCGCCGAAGCCCGCCAGAGCGCCGAACAGGGCGCCGACGAGGTGGACATGGTGATTCATATCGGAGCCGCCCGCGCCGGCGAGTGGGAAACGGTGCAGGCCGACATCGAAGCGGTGCGCCGCGCCATTCCCGACACGGTGCTGAAAGTGATTATCGAAACGGCCCTGCTGGACGACGCCCAGAAGCGCCAGGCCACTGAAGCCGCGGTGCAGGCGGGCACCGACTTCGTGAAGACCTCCACCGGCTTTTCCACCGGCGGCGCCACCGTGGAGGACGTGGCCCTGATGAAAGAAGTGATCGGCGACCGCGCCCAGATCAAGGCGGCCGGCGGCGTGCGCAGCCCCGAAGACGCCCAGGCCATGCTGAACGCCGGAGCCTCCCGCCTGGGCACCAGCGGCGGCGTGGGCCTGGTGTCGGGCGGCGAAAACGGCAGCGGCTACTAGAAACTGAGAGGTGAGGGAGAGAGTCGTCCTTATGGTCCTTTCTTCTCACCTCAGGCCAGCAGGGCAGCCACGCACAGCAGCAACACTGCCAGCAGGGTGAGCTGGGTCAGCCACGGGGTGGGGGGCCGGTCTTGGGTTCTTTCACCCCCGGACTGCCATACGTGCCAGCCAGTCAGAGCACCAATGACGGCCAGCAGCAACAATTCGGCCCTCAGCGCCCAGGTCCAGCCGTGCCGTACCCCCAGGGCCAGCACGGCCAGAACCAGTAGCGCCGTGACAAATCCGTTGACGCGGGCATAGATGCGGCCCACCACGCGCCGGTATGCCGCCCGCTCGGCCGCGTCCGGAAACAGCTGCACAAACGCCGGGCTGACCACCAGGGTGGTGAACAGGTACATGCCGGCCCAGACGCCAGCCAGCAGAACATTCAGAGCCGTCAGCAGGTGCATGAATGCAGTATGCGCCGCGCCGCTAGGATGAAGGTCATGAGCAGCGCACCCGGTCGGCCGGCCGCGTTAGCATCGGCCCATGCCCGAACCTTTGCCGCTCATCCTGGCCTCCGGCAGCCCGCGCCGCCGCGAACTGCTGGCCCGCCTGCTGCCCGATTTTGAAGTGGTGGTCAGTGATGTGGACGAAACCAGCCCCGAGACCGACCCCGCCGCCCTGGCCGTAACCCTGGCGCAGCGCAAGGCCCTGGCGGTGGCCGCTGCCCACCCCGGCCGCGCTGTGCTGGGCGCCGACACGGTGGTGGCGCTGGGCGGCACCCTGTTGGCCAAACCGGAGAGCAACGCCGAAAACCGCAAGTTTCTCCGGCAGCTGGGCGGGCAGACCCATCAGGTCGTGACCGGGCTGTGCCTGGTGGCCGGCGGTCAGGTCTGCACCGCGGCCGAAAGCACTGCCGTGACTTTTCGCCCGCTGACTGAAGCTGAGATTGCCCATTACGCTGCCAGCGGCGAAGGGCTGGACAAGGCCGGCGGCTACGGCATTCAGGGGCTGGGCATGGCGCTGATTTCAGGGATCAGCGGCGACTACTCAGGCGTGGTGGGTCTGCCGCTGGCGCGCACGCTGGAACTGCTGCGGGCAGGCGGCGTCGGCACGCGCTGGGAATAGCGAACCGTAGCTTCAGTCACAAGGCTGGAGAGGCAAACAGACGATGTGGCCCTGCTCCTCCAGCACAGGCGGTGGAGTGATGAAACGGTCATCCAGCATCAGACTGCCCCCCAGGCTCAGGGCCGCCCATCCCCCCCAAGCCCAGGCCAGAAGCACCAGCCAGCGCGGCGGCGACCATGTTCTCAGCAGGTAGGCCAGTAGGGCGAATGCGGCCAGCCAGAACAGAAAATTCAGCGCCAGCGGCACAGCAAACCAGGCCTGACTTTGACTGGACCAGTCCATTCCAGCGCGGTTGGGCAAGGGAAAACCATGGTAGTGCAGTACGCTTTCACCACCTTCCACATACGGCAGGCTGACCCGCTTGACCCACCGCAGCGTGACTGGCGGCTGTACAGCCCAGGCCCAAGCCAGAGGCAAAAGCCAGATGGGGCGCAGCCTGATCCTCAGCCCTGACCGCTTTCCTTACCTTCTGCCAGCTGCACGTCCAGCACAATCTCGGCGTTCAGGCTGGCCGCCACCGAGCAGTACTTGTCGTGGCTGAGGTGCGCAGCCTTTTCCAGCTGCTCCAGGGTCACGCCCTCGCCGCCGGCAATGTGGCGCACGGTGATGCGGGTGTAGCGGGCCGGGGTGGTATCGGCCCGCTCGCCTTCTACCTCAATGCGGTAGGTGCTCAGCGGAGTGCGGCGCTTTTGCATGATGCCCACCACGTCGTAGGCGGTGCAGGTGCCCAGCGCCGCCAGCAGGGCGTCCATCGGGGACACGCCCACCTTGTTCTCGGAGTTGTCAATCAGAATCTGCTGGCCGCCGTCGCTGCGGCCCACGTAACGCTGTTCGCCCAGCCAGTCGATGTTGACAGTCTTGGTAGTTGCCATGGCTAGAGCTTATCGCCCTGGCTGCCGGCCGACCGTTCCTGCGCCGCCACTTCCCTGACCCGGTCGGCCAGCAGCTGCCACGGCTCCAGCGAAAAGTGGTTGTGGCCCAGCGGGCTGGTGGAGGGCAGCACCCACAGCTCCGCGCCTTCGAGGTCCATCAGCTGACGGCCGTAGGGCAGCCGGCCGGTGGGCAGGCCCAGCGTTTCGGACGCCCCCCGCTTGGACGTAAAAGCCACGATGCGGGGCGCGTAGCGGCGCACCTTGCCACGCAGTTCGTCGGGCGCCCAGGCGTCGGCCGGCAGCGCGGCATCGACCCCGCTGTGCCGCTTGGCCACGTCGGTCAGGCCGATGCCGTAGTCCGGCAGCAGCGGAAACTCGGTGGGCGCCAGCTGCCGCGGGGTGAGGCCCACCGCGTGCAGGGTGCGCCAGAACTTGTTCTGCGGGTTGGCGTAGTAGGCCCGCGCCGCCGCCGAACGTTTGCTGGGCGCCGTGCCCACCAGCACCAGCGTCAGGCCCTCTTGGAGAACATCGGGCACGAAATAACCTTCGGGGGTGCGTTCCAGGCCAGTCAAATCAGCACTCATGCCGGGTATTGTCCCGCAAAACCGGGCAGCGCCGCTCAGCCGCAGTCCCAGTTGTAGGCCACCCGGGAAAAGTCACAGCGGGCCAGGTCTTCCGGGTAAATGAAGAAGTTGGCGATGCCCATGTCGCCCCACATCAGGCCCAGGTCGTCGTCAGAGTCCAGTTGCAGCAGCAGGATGCGGGGATCATCCGGGCCGCGGGGGTCGGCCTGGGTAAAAGACGGGTATCCGCCGAGCTGGTGCCCACCTGCCCCGAGCAGCTCACGGCCGTTTTCTTCCAGCCACTCGCCCAGCGTCCGTTCCGGGTCGGGCGATGCGGCGTCGTCCAGCAGATCCAGCCCGACCACCCCTTCAAACAGCCGGTCTGCGGCCGTCAGCGGCTGGGAGGCCAGCGTGCCCTCCAGCCGGCCTCCAGCGCCCGCCTCCAGCGGCGAAAAGAACTCCTCGTCCAACGGCGGCACGCCGGCGGGGTCGGTGTCCAGCTGCGTCAGGTCGTCTCCGGGGTCCGGAAACCAACGGGTCTGAAACACCTCGCGTTCCCCCTGGTCAGTCCCCAGAAAGGTGCAGCCGTAAACGTCGGTCCGCCCGATGAAAAATTGCAGGATGCCCCGCGTGGGGAAACCCGGCAGCGGCGGCAACGCGGCGAAATTGAGCTGCGCCAGAAGCGTCAGCGGCCCGGTTTCCGTGTCAGTGGGCCATGCCATCCCCCTGGGGCGATACGGCACACCGCCCACTTTGCTGTCCAGCACACTGGCGCTGGGACCAGCGGCCGTCAGCCGTAGCATGGGCCGCAGCGTGGCCTGTAGGCGCTCACGGTAGGGCTGCGGGAAGGCTTCCAGCCCCTGCAATTGGGTACCGTTTTCCATATGCCGTCAGCATAACGTAAGGGAGCTTTTTATCATCTTTGCGAAGCAGACGTCCGCGTCTCAGTCGCTCTCCCAGCGCTCCTGCGCCCAGGGGTCGCCCCGGTGATGGTAGCCGCGTGCTTCCCAGTAACCAGGGCGGTCGCGGTCCATGAACTCCAGGCCTTCCAGCCATTTCACCGACTTCCAGAAGTAACGGTGCGGGGCCACCAGCCGCAGCGGGCCGCCGTGCTTTTCCTCCAGTGGCTCGCCGCCGTAGGAGTGGGCCAGCAGCAGGTCGTCCCGCCGCCAGTCGTCCAGGGTCAGCCCGGCGCTATAGTCGCCCAGCGCGTGCGCCATCACGTGGGTGGCGCGGGGGTCCAGGTCTAGCACGTCCAGCAGGTCCCGGGTGCGTACGCCCTGCCAGACGGTGTCCAGCCGGGTCCAGTAGGTCACGCAGTGGATGTCCAGCGTGAGGGTGCTTTGCGGCAAGGCCAGCAGATCGGCCCAGGACAGGGTGCGCTCCTGAACCAGCCCAAAAACGCGCAGGGTCCAGTCCTCCCGCGCTGGCAGAGGCTGGGGCGGGGCCGCGGCCGTCAGGGTGGGAAAGCCCAGGGCCTGACGCTGCCGCGGCGGAAAGCGGCCGGCCTGCTCGGGGGCCGGGTCGGCAAAATGTTTGCGGCGGCTCATGGCCTCTCAGCATAGGCGCCGCCTGCCGGGCGGTAAGCACGCTGACCAAATCACACAGGCTGAGGACCTATACTCGGCCTCATTGTGAGCAAGACATCCAAAGGCAATATTCAGATTACCGACGCCGCCCTGGCCTCGCTGATCGGGCTGGCCGCACATGAGGTCCCCGGCGTGGTGGGCATGGCGCCCGTGAACCTGAAAGAAGGCATCACCCGGGCGCTGGGCCGCTCGCAGGTCAAAGACGGCGTGATTATTCACCGCGGGCCCGATACCGGCAAGGCCCGCCGGGAGAAGGCCGCCAGCCCCGACGCACCCTACTGGGCCGAGCTGAGCATCATCGTGGCTTACGGGGTCAGCATTCCCACCGTGGCGCAGAACATCGAGGACCGGGTCAAGCACATTGTCCGCACGCACGCCGGCACCGAGCTGCAGTCGGTGCGGGTGAACGTGGTGGGGGTCGGCCGTGAGTGAGAGCGCTGCGAACTACACCAGCATCTCGCCGGCGCAGCTGGCCCAGATGCTCCGCACCGCCACCGACTGGCTGGGTGTGCACCGCGAACAGGTCAACGCCCTGAACGTCTACCCGGTGCCCGACGGCGACACCGGCACCAACATGCACCTCACCATGCAGTCGGTGCGCCGAGAGCTGGACACCTGCGACACCGGCGAGATGCGCGCGGTGGCCCGGGCCATCAGCTATGGGGCGCTGCTGGGCGCCCGCGGCAATTCCGGCGTGATTCTCTCGCAGCTGCTGCGCGGCTTTGCCGACTCGGTCCGTGATCTACCGGCCATCGACGTGCCGGGGCTGAAGCGGGCGCTGCTGGCCGCGCGGCAAGCCGGCTATAAGGCCGTGATGAAGCCGGTCGAAGGCACCATCCTGACCGTGGCCCGTGGGATTGCCGAGGGCGCGCAGACGGGAAGCACCGTGCAGGAAGTGCTGGAAAACGCCGTGGCCCGTGGGCAGGATTTCCTGCTGCAGACCCAGGACATGCTGCCGGCCCTCAAGCAGGCAGGCGTGGTGGACAGCGGCGGCCAGGGCTTCCTGTACGTGGTGCGCGGCATGCTGGCCGGGCTGCTGGGCGAGGCGCTGCCCCCGGCGCCCGAAATTGCTGGCAACGCCCAGGAAAGCTTTGAGGCCGAGGAATACGGGTACTGCACCGAATTCCTGATGGACGAGGCGCGGCTGCCGATTGAAGACATCCGCGAGCTGGTCACGCCGTTCGGGGATTCGCTGCTGGTGGTGGGCGCCGAGGGGTACGTCAAGGGCCACATCCACACCGACCGCCCCGACGAGCTGCTGGCGACCGTGGGCCGGCACGGCCGGATGCTGCGCACCAAGGTCGAGGACATGACCGAGCAGCACACCGAAATCCTGGCCGGCTCGGGTAGCGCGGCGCAGGCGGAAGGCGAGCGGCCCCGGTCGGGCCTGGTGGCGGTGGCCTCCGGCGACGGCATCATCAAGCAGTTCCGTGCCCTGGGCGCCCGGATCGTGTCAGGCGGGCAGACCTCCAACCCCAGCGTGCAGGACATTCTGGACGCCGTGAACAGCGTGAGCGCCGAAACGGTGATCGTGCTGCCCAACAACAAGAACGTGCTGATGGCCGCCGACAAAGCCGCCGAGCTGCTGGGCGGCCGCGCCGTCGTGGTGTCCACCCGCACGCTGGGCCAGGGCCTGGGCGCCGCGCTGAGCTTCAATGCCGACGCCGACGCGCAGGAGCTGGCCGGCTACATGCAGGAAAGTGCCGGCCGGGTCACCACCTTTGAAATTACCCGCGCCAGCCGCAACACGGTCCACACCACCCCGGACGGCCGCGAGCTGGATATCCACGAGGGCGACGTGATCGGCCTGAAAGACGACGAACTGGTCCACGCCGGCGGCACCCCCGAAGCGGCGGTGCAGGCCCTGGTGCGTGCTCAGGCCGCCGACGCCGAAGTGGTGACGGTGTTCCGCAGCGTGAATACCCCGGCCGAGCGCCTGGAAGAACTCGCGCAGGCCCTGGAAGCCGAGTTTCCCCTGCTGGACATTCAGACCTACGCCGGCGGGCCGGAACTGTACGACTATCTGGTCACAGTGGAATAAGCCGGGCCGGTGGGCCAGGTGGGCTGCTACTTCTCGCCTGGCCCGCCAGATTTCCCTTTAATCGCCTCATCCGCTTTTGCTAGGCTCCGGGGGATGTTGAACCCTCATGACCTCCTGCCTTTTGAAGCGGCAGTTCACCCGGCCGCACGCCCGGCCGTGCGCCTGACCTGGGATTCCCGGCAGGCCGACGCCGAGACCGCGTTCGTGGCCCTGCCCGGCGAACACGACCACGGCAACCGTTTTATCGAGTCGGCGCTGGAACGTGGCGCCCCCTTCGTGCTGACCGACCTGCCCGGCGCGGCGGGCCAGCTGCCGCGCACGGTCGAGGTCAGCGATTCGCTGGCGGCCCTGACCGCCTGGGCGCAGCAGGAGCGGGCCAGGAACCGGCTGGTGGTCGGGATTACCGGCAGCGTGGGCAAAACCACGGCCAAAGCCTACGTGGCGGCGGCGCTGAACGCCCACTACATGCCGGTGTACAACACCATTCCCGCCATCGCCTGCTTTCTGATCGAGTTCGGCAGCTCCGACCGGCCGCTGGTGGTGGAAATGGGCATTGACCGGGTGGGCGAAATGGACCGGCTGGTGAATCTGGTGCATCCCGATGTGGGCGTCGTCACCTCGATCGGTGCGGCCCACCTCGAAGGGCTGAGCAGCCTGGAGATTATTGCCCGTGAAAAGGGCAAGATTCTGTCGGCGCCCCAGGCGCTGGTGGGCAATCAGGCGCGGGTCTGGTATCCCGAGCGGGCGATCTACGGCTTTTCCACCCCGGAGTTGCCGGTCACTTACAGCGGGCAGGACCTGCGGGTGACCGAGCAGGGCGCCGACTTCACCTATGCCGGTCAGGCGGTGCATCTGCCGCACGCGTCGCAGGTACAGGCCGAAGCGGCCGTGCTGGGGCTGCATCTGGCCGAAAGCAACGGCGTGCCACTGGCCGAGGCGATTCAGCGTACCGAACAGGTGCAGGTGCCCAGCGGCCGCTACCAGATTCATTCGGGCCGCTACACCGTGATTGACGACGCCTACAACGCCAGCCCACTGGCCGTGCAGGCGGCTCTGAGTGCCCTGAAGAACTTCCGTGGCCGGCGCATTTCGGTGCTGGGCACCATGCTGGAGCTGGGCGAAACGGCCCCCGAGCTGCACGCCGAAGTGGGCCGCAGCGCCTGCGACAGCGCTGACCTGTGCTTCGGGGTGGGCCCCTACGCCGAGGTGCTGGGCAAGCGGGCTTACCGTACCGTGCCCGAACTGCTCAGCGCCCTGAAGGCCGAAGTGCAGGACGGCGACGTGATTCTGGTCAAGGCCAGTCGGGGGATTTCGATGACCCCCGAGCAGCGCGCTCAGGAAGGCGTGGGGCTGGACAGCGTGGTGGACGAACTGCTGGCCTGGCGCGACCGTGGCCCGGCGCAAGCGGCGGCAAGCCTGGCTTGAAGTCGGCCTGAGCTTTCGGCGCACGCTGGTTCTCAGCCGCGGATCAGGCGGGACTGCTTGAATGGAGTATGGTTTCGCCTCTGCTCCGTTCCTGCCGTCCCGCTTTCTGGTTGGCCGCTGCCCTGACGGCCCTGTGCGCCTGTGCCCCGGCAGCGAGCCGTGGCCCAGCAGGTAACGCTGCCGGCATCACGTCCAGCGCCAGCGCGCCTGCGCCGCGTGCTGCCCAGGCCTCGTCACCTCAGGCCCAGGCACCGCGACAGGTACAGGCACCGCAACAGGCACAGGCACCGAGCCTGCAAGCCGCCTTCTCGCCGGAAGGTGTGGCCTGGAGTGACGGCCGGCAGGCCTGCGTGGCGCGGGTGCCGCAGCTGCGGCCGGTCTGCCCGCCCTGGCCGGCTCCTACCGGCGCAGTGGGCTGGAACGCGGGCCGCGCCTGGACAACGCTGCCCACCCTGGGCCAGGCCGTCACCCTGGACGGCGCCGCCGAGTCGCTGCCGGCCGGGCGGGTGGTCGCCATGTCGGCCACCCGGATTTACCGCGAAGACGGCAGCGCCCTGAATTACAGCGGTGCCCCGGTGCCCGGCACTCTGGGCCGACCTGCCCAGGTGGTGACGGGTGGCGACGGCCGCGACTACGCGCTGGTGGCCGGACGGCTCTGGGCGGTGGACAGTGGCCGCTCGGAGCCGGCCGGGGGGGGACGCTGGCTCCAGCCCACCCCGGACGGCGCACGCGCCGCAATTTTTCCCAGCGTCGAGACCTCGCAGGGCCGGCTGGAGCTGCGCGGCACCCAGGTGTTTGCCGCCGGCAGCGACACTCCACTGCCACTGCCGGGGCCGGCCCGGGCCCTGGGCATGGTTGGAATGGAACCTTACGTTTTGGTGGGAAGCGCGGGCGACTGGCAGCTCATTTCCCTCACGCGCCGGGTTTAATCTTCTCAGAAACCAGGAGGCCCTGCGGGGCCTTTTTTGGTCGACTGGATCGCTCTTTTTTATCTTTCCTGCATTTCAGAATGCGTCCTGGCCGACCTTGAGGGAGTTCTGTGAGCGGAAGCCTGTTATACTCCTCGGCAGTCTGAAAAGTCCAGAAGACCACTTAGAGAATGGTAATCTGGTTTGGAATTGCTGGAGGCTGAATGACAAATTACTTTCGTAAATCAGGTGGGCAGGCATTCGGCCTGGAAATCGGAACCAGCGCCATCAAGGCTGTCGCTCTGGGGCCCGGCGGCGCGGCGGTGCAGCAGGCCGTCATGACGCCGACGCCCCAGGGCGCGCTGCGCGACGGCGGCGTGGTGGAGCCACAGGCAGTCGCGGCCGAGATCCGCTCGCTGCTGTCACAAAGCGGCATCAGCCGCAAGCAGGTGGTCACCGCCATTCCCAATCAGGCCACCGTCACCCGCAACATCATGATTCCGCGCATGGACCTCAAGGAACTGCGCGGCAGCAACGTGATTCGCTACGAGGCGGAGCGTTACATTCCTTATCCCATCGACGAAGTGACGCTGGATTTCGACGTACTGGACGATCCCAGCACTCTGCCCGAAGATGCCCAGATGGAAGTGGTCATTGCCGCCGTGCCCAACGACGTGGTCAGCCGCCATGTGGAAACGTTGCAGATGGCCGGCCTGCAACCGGTGGTGGTGGACGTCAAGAGTTTCGCGGCGCTGCGGGCCATTCAGCAGCGTGCCGCCGGGCCTGAGGACGTGGTGCTGGCGCTCGAAATTGGCGCCAGCTCTTCTGTCATTGCCTTGATGCGCGGTGAGCGGCTGCTGATGTCGCGCAACATCAACGTGGCCGCCGACGATTTCACCACGGCGCTGCAGCGTGCTTTCGACCTGGATTTCGGCGCGGCCGAAGCGCTTAAATTAGGCTATCAGGTGCCCGGAAGCGGCCCGGTCGACAGCAGCCAGCTGCACAGCCCCGCCCGCGTGGCCGAGGCGCTGCGCCCGGCCACCATTGACCTGATCACCGAGGTGCGGCGCTCGCTGGAATTTTACCGGGTGCAGAGCGGCGAGCTGTTTATTGACCAGCTGGTGCTGGCCGGCGGCGGCGCCAAACTGAGCGGTCTGCCCACAGCCATCAGCGAGGCGCTGGGTATTCCCACCGAAATGGTGCAGCCCTGGAACGCTCTGGAGCTACCAGCCGACGATCTGGCGCTGCGGGAACACGGCCCCGAGTACACCGTCCCGCTGGGCCTGGCCCTGAGAGGAGTAAAACGTGGTTGAAGTCAATCTCTTACCGGCTTCACAGCGCCGCCAGGGTAGCTCAGGGGGGCAGGGCTGGCTGATTGCCGCCGCCGCGACCGGCCTGCTGAGTCTGGGCCTGATTGCGGGGTTGGAGTTGTATTACGCCTCGCAGATTAGCGGGCTGCGGACCGATCTGGACCGGCTGAACGGCGAGATTGCCGCGTTACAGCCGGACAAGACCGAGTTCGACAAGCTGCGCTCCGAGAAAACCGAACTGGAGCAGGTTACCAGTGTGGCCCGCACCCTGCGCGAAGGCAAAAGCTACTGGAGCAACGACCTGGCAGCCTTTACCGCGCAGATGCCGGCCGGGGGCAGCGTGGCCCTGAACAGTCTGGACATGCACCCGGCCGCTCAGCAGACGCCCGATATGCAGCAAAGCGGTGTGGAAGGTGGCAGCGTCAGCCGCGAATTCTTGATTGGCGGAACGGCACGCACGGCCCAGGCGGTGGTGGACCTGCTGAACGGTTTTGAGAGCAACCCCAAATTCGGCATCGTGTTCCAGGGTATGCAGCGCAAAGAGGCCGAGAACAAGGCTTCACCCTACACTTTCTCAGCCAGTGTGGGTGTGGCTGGAGCGGTCCCGGCTGGTGGCGACAGCATTTCACCGTCAGCAGTCGGCAGCAAAGCTGCCAACGCCGCCCCCGCAGCTCCAGCGCCGGCAGCCCCAGCGCCAGCCGCATCAACACCCGCAGCTGAAAGTGCGCCGGCCGCACCAGCGGGAGAGAACTGATGACCAAGAATCGCCTCGAACCCAAATACATCTTTTTTATTACTCTGGCGCTCTCGTTTCTGGTGCTGGGCCTGTGGTACACCTTCCGTTATCAGGCCCGCCAGCAGGAGATCACCACTCTGAAATCCGATATCGAAGCGGCTGATCTCAAAGCTACCCAGTACCGTCAGGCACAGGCCCAGTTGCCTGCGCTGCGGAAAGAGGTGGCTGGCCTGCGCACCGAGCGTGCCGAATTCGTGGCTGCACTCCCGCAGAAAAACGAGATGGGTCAGCTGCTGAGCGACATGCGCTCCAGTGCCCAGGCCACCGGCGCTGAAATCCAGAGCGTCAATGTGGCCGCAGGTGCGCCTACCAATGATCTGCCTGGCGGCGTGCGGCCCATCCCCATTTCCATGACTCTGGCCGGCACCTACGGCGAGGTGTTCCGTACCCTACGCGCCATGGAAACCATGAACCGCTTTACCACCATTGAGCAGCTGACAGTGCAAGCACCGCAGGCCACCAGCTTTGACCCCAATCTGACCGGCGCAATTAACATGACGGTCTACACTTTTGACCCGTCACAGGCTGCGTCCCCAGCCGCTGCCGCCGCTCCCAACGACACGGCCAGCGGTGCAGCAGCCAACGAGCAGGTGGCCAGTGAGACCGCGGCCAGCGATGCGGGAACTGGCGCCACGCCCACAGCGGCCCCGACCCAAGGAGGCGCACAATGACCGGCCCCAAGCAACCCAGGCAGGACACCCAGGCAGGCGTGCCCGGCGGACGGCTGACACGGGAAATGCAGCTGCTGATCGGCGCCCTGCTGACCCTGCTGCTGGCCGGCGCCCTGGTGTTCTACTTCAACAGCCGCAACAACCAGGCCGTGGTAGAAGAGAGCACCACGTCGTCCACGACCACCCAGACCGACAGCAGCACTGTCACAACGGTCACCACCAATACGGCCAGCGCAGCCGCCGCCGGACCGGTCAGCGGCAGTGACGCGGCACCCGGCACCATCCCGCCCCTCAGCACGGCACCGGAAACTGCTTCGGGCGCGCAAACCCAGCCCAAGCTCGGCGGCATTAACCCGGAAACGCCGCTGGCCGCTGTTCCTGCCAAAAACCCCTTCAAGCCATTCGTGTTAGAGAGTGACGGCTCGACCCCAGCCGGGGCTGTCCAGGCTCCGAGCGAGACGCCGGCCTCGCCAGAAGAGATTCGCACTTCGGAACCCAGTGTCATCGGCCAGCCAGCTTCACCGGAAAGAGTCCGCTTTTCCGAGCCTAGCGTCGCCATCTCGGCGCCGCCCAGCTCTGCAGGCAGCGGCTTCCCCGGCGGGGCTGGCGAGTCGCCGGCAGACGGCGGAAATGCACCAACTTACACGGCCTCGGTGCCTTCAGACAGCCGCAGCGGCGCGGTGGCACCTGTCAGCCGGGCCAGCGGCCGCACCACCAGCTGGGTCCTGGGCCCCGGGAATAAGCCGGTTGCCGTCACCAGCGGAGGAAATGGCGGTGCTTCCAGCTCCAGCCAGAGCCAGCCGGGCAGCAACACCACAGCACGCACCAGCAGTAACGGTGGATCCACGGCCAGTACCTCACGCGGCGACACCCAGGCCAGCAGCGGCAGTGGCCGTGTCCCCACAGCCAGCGCCCCACGCAGCAGCACCGGCCCGCGCCCGGCCAACAGCAGTGCGTCCGGCAGCAACGCACCCAGTAACGGCACCAGCGGCGGCATGGCCACCTGGGTGCTGGGCGGCGGCGGTCCGGGCAGCACTGGCAGCACCGGCCCCAGCGGGGCAGGAAGCCAGGGCCCGGCCACCGCACCGGCTCCCGCACCGGTGGCCGGCGTCACCGCGCCGCCGGTGGGCTCTGCCCTGGCAAAGCGGCCAGCGGTCCAGCCTGCAAACGGCAGCGGCAGTGCAGCGGCACCGGCTCTTTCGGTCCCGCTGCCGGTGCCCGGTCAGCCGGACCTGATCACCCGTTACGGTGATGATCAGGGCGTGGGCGCCCCGGACGACGGCACCGCGCTGTCGCGTGCCCTCAACCGGCAGGACGTGCGCTTTACCGGCGCCGTGCTGGGCCCCACCGACACCGCCATCTTCAAGAGCAGCCAGGGCTTCATGGTCCTGGCCCAGGGCGACCGCCTGCCCGACACCCAGATCGTGGTGTCGCAGATCACGGCCGACAGCGTGACGCTGGCCCTCGGTCAGGATTCGCTCAAACTCGAACTCGAACCCCTCCAGTAACCAGCCAAAAGGTGAACATGATGAAATACGCAACTGCCCTGTTTGTCACGGCCGCCCTGGGCCTGGGTGCGGCCCAGCCGGCCCCGGTGTCGGCCTCCGCTCCTGCTTCTGCCGCTTCCCAGCCGCAGAATACGGCCCCGAACGCTGCTCCCAGCACCACCAACGCCGACCCGTCCCTCTCGCCGGCCGCCATCACCATCGAAACCGGCCGCTATCAGGGTCCGCTGTCCAGCCTGCTGGGCGCCATTGCCCAGGCCGCCGGCTACGAACTGGTGCTGGAAGTCAATGTGGACACCCTGGCTGCTAGCGGGGGCGAAGGCCAAAATGCCCAGGCCGCCCGCCCGGTCGCCTACTCCTTCCGCAACAAGCCCTTCAACGAAGTGTGGCCGCTGCTGATGGACGTGTACGGGCTCAACTATGAAATCGTTCGTCTGGGTGATCAGCAAGTCATTCGAGTAAACAACACTTTGACCCAACGAGTAGTTGATCTGGAAGCAGCTGATCCCAATTACGTTGTGGGACGTGCAGAAGTTTTCTTTGGAAGCGTAACTAGTCGCTTCCAGAACCAAAGTACTTCCAGTGCTAACGGAAATGCCAGTAGTCAAGGAACCACCACTAGTAATAGCCAAGGTGGACAGAGCTCTTCTACTAGTAACGGGAGCGCCTCAGGTTCTGCAGATTCCAAATATGGCGCTAATAGCGTTATCTACAATAATAAGTTCGAGACAGAAAGCCTAAAAGTTATAGCCGACAACGTAGGTAAGAAAGTTATTATCCGAGGATACAATAAAGAAGTTCGCGACGTTGAACGTTTTGTAAGAAGCTTGGATCAAGCGGCAGTTGCCCAGCGCCGCGAACAATTGAGCCGCTATGGCAACGCAGTGAATTCGAACAAAAGAGAGATATATATTGCTAATAATGGCGCCGGCAATATTGGCGAATTTCTCTCTAATCAATATCCAGCTCTAAGCGTTACTGTGCTACCCAACAGCGCTGGTCTGCTCATTGAAGGCAATACCGCCGTGGTGGACGACGCATTGGCATTACTACGTCAAATTGATCCGGCCCCCGGTCAGATCACCCAGCGGGTCTTCCAGCTGGTGAACGCCAGTGCGGACGATCTGGCGACTACCCTGATGGTGACGCTCGCCCGTGATCTGACTGCAAACGGTAATGGGGCAAACACAGGGAACACCGCAGCCACGAGTACAAACGGCAATACTGGTACGGGCACCAATGGCAACAATAATTCAGGAAACACCCCGGTCAATGTCAACGTCGGCACGGCTTCTCCCAGCAGTGCTGCAGCCCCCCGCGCCGACATGGCAACCATCTTGCCTGACGCCCGCACCAACACACTGATCGTGCGCGGCACCCCGGCGCAGGTGGCCCAGATTGCCGAACTGATTCCCACCCTCGACCGCGCTGTTCCGCAGATCAACCTGCAAGTGCGTATCCAGGAAATCACCGAATCGGCCCAGCGCTCCCTGGGTGTGGACTGGCGCGCCGGTTTTGGTGGCTTCAATGTGGGCCTGATTAGCAGTGGATCGTCGCCCACCGGACTGACCGCCAGCTTCGACTTCGATCCCACCCGTTCGCTGGTCGGCTTCAACATCTTCCCCACCCTGAATGCTCTGGAAACCCAGTCCCAGGCCAAGCGGGTTTACGACGGAGTCATCACCATGCAGAGCGGACAACGCAGCCTGGGCAGCTCCGCCACCAACGGCAGCCGCAACGCTTCAGATACCGCCGCCGCTTCTATCAAGTCGGGTGGCAAGCTGGAACTGAACATCCCCGGCGGGGACGGCAAGACCATCGAAAAAGTCATCGATTACGGGGTTATTCTCGACTTTTTCGAGCCGACGGTGGCGCCTGACGGCACCATCACCCTGCGGGTCCGTGGACAGGTGAATGATCTGCAGAACCAGGACGCCATTACTCCGGGTGCCCTGCCCTATCTGCTCCGTTTCAGCAACTCGGAAGCCCAGACGCGGATTTCCTTCAAGCCGGGCGAAACCGTCTTGCTGTCGGGCCTGCTGGGGACCACCGAAAACAATACCAAGGCCGGCCTGCCATTCTTGTCCATGATTCCTGGTCTGGGGGCCGCAGCAGGAAACCAGGCCACCAACCGCAACTCTACCCAGATGCTGTTCATCATCACCGGCGATATCGTCAACTGATCTGGCCTGGCCGCCACCGCCGCAGTCGCGCCCCTCGTTCTCCCCCGCCCGCCGTGGCCGGGGGAGTTTTCCTTTGGGCGTTGCGCTACAGTGCGCTATGCGCTTTCTGACCGCCGGAGAGTCCCATGGACCGCGCCTGACCGCCATCATTGAGGGCCTGCCCTCGCAGCTGCCGCTCGGCAAGGCCGACATTGACCCTTGGCTGAGAAAGCGGCAGGGCGGCTACGGCCGGGGCCGGCGCATGGTGATCGAAACCGACGAGGCGCAGCTGATGAGCGGTGTGCGCGGCGGCGTGACCACCGGAGCGCCGGTCACGCTGGACATCGAAAACCGCGACTTTCGCAACTGGACCGAGATCATGGACCCGGCAGCCGGCAACTGGCCGCGCAAAAAGGCCCTGACCGACGCCCGCCCCGGCCACGCTGACCTGAGCGGCGGCATCAAGTACCGCCACAAGGACCTGCGCGATGTGCTGGAGCGGGCCTCGGCACGTGAGACGGCGGCGCGGGTGGCGGTGGGCGCCGTGGCCCTCAAGCTGCTGGGCGAGCTGGGCATTGAGGGCGCCAATTTCGTGCGGCGGCTGGCCTCGGTGGAGGTGGAGTCACCTTTCAGCTGGGACCACTTAGAGGCCATCGAGAACAGCGACCTGCGTACCTGGGACGAAGAGGCGGCCGCGCAGATGCGGGAACTGATCGACCAGGCCAAGGTGGGCGGCGACACCCTGGGGGGCATTCTGGAAGTGCGCTTCCGGGGACTGCCGGTGGGCCTGGGCAGCTTCACCCACTGGGACCGCAAGCTGGACGGGCAGATTGCCGGCGCCGTGATGAGCGTGCAGGCCATGAAAGGCGTGGAAATCGGCCAGGCCTTCGAGAACGCTTCACGCCCCGGCAGCGGGGTCCACGACGCCCTGTACCCGGATGAAGAGAAAGGCTACCGCCGCGAGACCAACGGCGCGGGCGGCCTAGAAGGCGGCATGACCAACGGCGAGGAACTGATTGTGCGGGTCGCCATGAAGCCGATTGCCACCCTGATGAAACCGCTGCCCACCGTGAACGTGGTCACCCACGAGGCCAGCGACGCCGCCCGCGAGCGCAGCGACACCACCGCCGTGCCGGCCGCCGGGGTGATTTTGCAGTGCGTGATCGGCTGGGTGCTGGCCGAAGCGGTACTGGAAAAGTTCGGCGGCGACACCCTGCCGGAATTGCAGGAGCGGGTGGCCGCTGCGCGGGCCTACGCAGCGGAGTACTAGGCGCCCAGAGTCAGAGCGGCAGCGCCGGGACAGACCCTAGCCGCGATGGTAAGGCTCGCCGGCGCTGATGGTGCTGGCGCGGTAAAGGGCTTCGAGCAGCACCACCATTGCCAGGTCGTGCGGCAAGGTCAGCTGCCCGAAACTCCAGAGCCGGGCCGCCCCAGCGCGTAGTTCGTCGGTGTGGCCCTCCGGTCCGCCAATGGCAAAAGCCAGCTCGCCGGTGCCGCCCAGCGCCTGAGCGTCCAGCCACTCGCTGAGCCCTTCCGAGCTGAACTCGCGCCCGCGCGGGTCCAGCAGCACCAGCGGGGCGCGGCCAGCGGCTTTCAGGACCGCCGCACTTTCGGCCTGCTGGGTTTTGCCGCTGACCCGGGTCACCTGCACCCGGTGGTAGCGGTGCAGGCGTTTTTCGTATTCTTCCCAGCCCAGCCGCGCGTATTTCAGCTTGGGTTCTCCCACGGTAATCAGGTGCAGGCGCATGCTTTCACCCTACCCCGCGCCCACGCTAAGCTGCCTGCATGCGAGACCGGCTGGAACAGCTGCTGCGCCTGGCCTTGCCCCGCGCCTGCCCCGGCTGCGGCGGGCAACTGGGCGCCGAGGCGGGGCTGTGCCGGGCCTGCCGGGCAGCGCTGCGGCCACGCGCCGAGCGGCACTCGGTGCTGTGCCCCACACCCACGCCGCATCTGGTCAGCTTCGGGCGGTATCAGGGGCCGGCGCGGCGCGCGGTACGGGCGCTGAAATACGGTCAGGCGCGGGAAGTGGCCGGGGCGCTGGGCCCACTACTCGCCTCGGCGGTGCCGGCAGACTGGCAGGTGGTGGGCGTGGTGCCGGTGCCGCTGCATCCCAGCCGGGAGCGCGAACGCGGGTACAACCAGGCCGGTCTGCTGGCTGCCGCCCTGGCCGACGTGCTGGAAGTGCCCTACGCGCCGGCCGCCCTGCGCCGTATTCAGCGTACCCGGCAGCAGGCCAAACTCAGCGGTGAGGACCGCCGCCAGAATGTGGCAGGCGCCTTTGCCGCCGACGCCTCGCAACTTTCAGAAGGAGCGGTGCTGTTGGTCGACGATGTGCTCACCACCGGCAGCACCCTGCTGGCCTGCCGCGCCGCACTGCAAGCACAGGGCGTGGAGCAGTTCTATTACGCGGTGGCCGCGCACTGAAGGCGCAACGTGGCTGAACGTGTCGCCGCTCAGGGCAGCCGCTCACCGGCCGGCACCGGCACGCTCAGCCAGTGTTCCTGCGGGGGCAGCGGGCAGCTGAAGCCGTCGGCGTAAGCGCAGCTGGGCTGATAGGCCCGGTTGAAATCCAGACTTGCCGTCACCTGCTCGCCGTCCCAGGCCAGCGGTACGTCCAGGTAGCGGCCCAGGCCGTAGGTTTCTTGGCCGCTGGTCGCGTCGCGGAACGGCAGGAAAGCCTGCCGGGGCTGTTCCTCGCCCAGCGGGGTGTAAAGGGTCAGGGTGACTGGGCCGGCGCCCGGCAGCCGGGGCGTGACCTGTCCGAACGCGCCCCACCATTTGGTGCGGCCGTCACTGGTGGGAAAAGAGACCTCGGCCGGAAAGGTGCCCAGACGCTGCACCGGCAGGGCCCAGACCCAGGCCGGGTCCGGCGCGTAATGGTGCAGGCCCGTGAACGCTGCCAAAGCCGCGCCCTGCAAGGGACCACGGCCCTCCCGGAAAGCCTGCTCCCGCGCCGCACGCCAGGCCAGCAGTGCTGTGCGCCAGCTGGCCTCAGCCGCGCCGGAACTGGCCGGACCGGGATCGGCCGGGGCCGGGTCGGTCACCAGTTCACCTCGACGCGTTCGCCGTAGATTTCCACCACGTCGCCGCGCTGCACCTTGCGGCGGCGGCGGGTTTCCACCTCGCCGTTCAGCCGCACCTCACCGCCCTGAATGCGGAATTTGGCCTCGCCGCCAGTCTCGACCAGGCCCTCGACCTTCAGAAAGTCCTGCAGGTCCATGCTGTCCATTTCCCCGTAATCGCGGGGGCCGCGGATTTCTTCGTTCATTGCTCGTTCTCTCTTTCTGTCTGGTCGCCGGGGCGGTCCAGCTCGCGGTAGGTGGCATCGATGGTGGGATGCTGTTTGGCAAAGCGCACCCGCAGAATCCCGGCATTCAGGCTGGCCTCACCGCTGCCGGCCACCACCGGCTCGGGGAAGGTCAGCGACCGGGTGAACGCGCCGGCGCGGCGCTCGGACTGCAGCAGTCGGCCCGCTTCCGGCGGCAGGCTGGCCCGCACGCCCGCCACGGTCAGGTGGTCACCGTCCTCTGCCATTTCCAGGCTGTCTGCCTCCACGCCCGGAACGTCCAGCAGCAGGGTCAGCGAGGCGCCTTCGTCCAGCCAGTCGGCCGCCGGGGTAAAGCCGCGTGCGTCGCCCTGTCCCAGGGCCTCCGTTTCCTCGCGTACGGTCATTAAGTGTTGCAACCTCGCCAGGGTGGGTTCGTTCATGCCGCCCACGCTAGCGCATCTGCCCCGGCGCACGTGTGACCCTTGGCCCCGCCTGCGCCCCGGCAGTCACCACCCCGCTAGACTGGGCGCGATGCTCTCCCCCTCTACCCCTGCCTTGCCGGTCCTGACGGCACCGACCGCCGCCGGCAAATCGGCCCTGGCGCTGGAACTGGCGCAGGAGTTTGGCCTGGACCTGATCAGCGCCGACGCGTTCACGGTGTACCGGGGGCTGGATATCGGCACCGCCAAGCCCAGCCGCGCCGACCGCGCCCGGGTGCCGCACCACCTGATGGACGTGGCCGAGGTGACCGAGTCCTACGACGTGGCCCGCTGGGTGGCCGCCGCCGAGGAGGTGGCTGCAGAGCTGCTGGCGCAGGGCCGCCGCCCGCTGGTGGTGGGCGGCACCGGCTTTTACCTGCAGGCGCTGACGCAGGGGCTGCCGCTGGCCCCGGCTGCCGACCCGGCGGTGCGGGCACAGCTGGAAAGCGAGTTGCAGGAACGCGGCCTGGACGCCCTGCTGGCTGAAATTGCCGCCGTGCGCCCCGACCAGCTGCCGCGCATGGAGCGCAACCCGCGCCGGGCCGTGCGGGCGCTGGAAGTGTTTCGCCGCACCGGGCAGTTTCCGGCCGATTTCGGCCGCCGCCCGCCCCGCTTCGCCGCGCAGGTATTCGCCTTCAGCCCGCCGCTGCCGCAGCTGGAAGCCCACATCACAGAACGCACCCAGGCGCTGCTGCAAGCCGGCTGGCCGCAGGAGGCACAGTGGCTGGCCGAGCAGGTTTCCGCAGAGGCGCGGCCGCTGCCCACCGCTTGGCAAGCCCTGGGCTACCGCGAGGCGCTGGCACTGGCACGCGGCGAACTGAGCCTGCCGCAGGCCGCAGAAGCCATCTCCACAGCCACCCGCCGCTACGCCAAGCGGCAGCGCACCTTTCTGCGCACCCAGTTGGGCGCCCCGCTGCTGGAACCTGATGCGGCCCGCGCCGCGCTGCGGGCCTGGTTGGCCGAAAGGCCGCAAGAATGGCAAGGCTGAAGCCGTGATAAACGGGCGCCGCCGTGCCTCCTACTTTATGGGCTCTCAGCCGGCGTTAGACTGAACCTGACCAATCTACTTGCTTAGCCAGGGCCGTGAAACCTGCGGGCGCCCGCGCCCCTCCCTCCTTCACTGGCTTCCCGCCTGCGCTGCTCAGTGGCTCCACTCCGATGAAAGGAACCCCCCCATGAAACCACGTGTACTCGGAATGATTCTGGCCGGCGGCCAGGGCTCGCGCCTCGCGCCCCTCACCGCGCAGCGCTCTAAGCCCTCGGTGCCGTTTGCCAGCAAATACCGCATCATCGATTTCGCCATCAACAACCTGATCAATTCGGGCATTTTCTCGGTGTATGTGCTGACGCAGTACAAGGCACAGAGCCTGACCGAGCACATCTCGCGTGGCTGGCGTTTCGGCACCTTCCTGCCCGACTACTTCATCACGGTGGTGCCGGCGCAGATGACGCTGTACGAGGAACTGGGCCCGGCCTGGTACCGCGGCACCGCCGACGCGGTCTATCAGAACCTGAATCTGGTGCGCGACTTCGACGCCGACTACGTGGCGATTCTCAGCGGTGACCACATCTACAAGATGAACCTCGAAGACATGCTGCAAAAGCACATCGAGTCCAAGGCCGATATCTCCATCGCCGCCTACCCGATGCCGCGCAGCGAGGCGCACCGCTTCGGAGTGATGCAGGTGGACGGGGCCGGCCGCATCGAGGAATTTCTGGAAAAGCCCGCCGACCCGCCCGGCATGCCCGGTGACCCCGATATGGCGCTGACCAGCATGGGCAATTACATCTTCAGCCGCAAAGCCCTGATGGAACTGCTGGACATCTCCATCAACGACGAGAAACCCGGCTTCGACTTCGGGCAGGACGTGATTCCCACCGCGCTACGGAGTGATTACCGGGTGCAGTCCTACGACTTTCACCAGAACCCCATTCCCGGTCAGGAGCTGCCCAACACCTACTGGCGCGACGTGGGCACCATCGACGCCTACTTCGAGGCCAGCATGGATCTGGTGTCGGTCAAGCCTGATTTCGGGCTCTACAACCCCAAGTGGCCGCTGCGTACCAGCAGCGAGTTCAGCCCGCCGGCCAAGTTCGTGCATGAATCCGAGGGCCGTAAGGGCCAGGCCTTCAACACCATCCTGGCCGGGGGCGTCATCATCTCGGGCGGCACGGTGCGCGACTCGGTGATCAGCCGCGACGTGCGGATCAATTCCTACTCACTGGTCGAGCAGTGCGTGCTGTTCGACGGGGTGGAAGTGGGCCGCGGCGCCCAGCTGAAACGCGTGATTGTAGACAAGGACGTGTGCATTCCCGCCAACGCCCGCATCGGCTACGACCTGGAAGAAGACCGCGCCCGTGGCTTTACCGTCAGCGAAGGCGGCGTGGTGGTGGTGCCCAAGGGCTACCAGTTCAGCCGCAACTGAGCGGATACCCCTTCTCCCCTGCTGGCCGGGGCGAGAGAAAAACTCCGCCCGGCAGAGGGCAGCAGGCACAGCAGGAGGCAGAAAATGACTTTTTCCATTGTGGGACGCGATTCCGAAACCGGTGACCTGGGCGTGGCGGTCGCCAGCAAATTCCTGGCGGTGGGCGCGGTGGTGCCTTACGTGCGCTTTGGCGCCGGGGCGGTCGCCACCCAGAGCTATGCCAACCCCACTTTCGGCCCTCGTGGGCTGGAGCTGTTGCAGCAGGGCCTCAGCCCCGAGCAGGTGGCGGCCTGCTTTGAGGAAAGTGACCCCGACTTTGCCCAGCGGCAGTTCGGGCTGGTCAGCGCCAGCGGGCACAGCCTGAGCTTTACCGGCAGCGAGTGCCACAGCTGGGCCGGCGGGTTGAGCGGGCCCGACTACGCCATTCAGGGCAACATCCTGGCCGGCGCCGAGGTGGTGCAGGCCATGCTGGAATCCTGGCAGGCCTCAGCCGGTCAGCCGCTGCCCCGGCGTCTGCTGGGCGCCCTGCAAGCCGGCGACCGGGCCGGCGCACACCAGCGCGGCCGGCAATCAGCCGCGCTGGTGTGCGCCGGACAGGGCCGCGGTTACGCTGGCCTGAGCGACGACTGGCTGAACCTGCGGGCCGACGACCATGCCGACCCCTGCAGCGAGCTGGAGCGGCTGCTGGACATCCACGATCTGCTGTTCGGCCGGCCCGAGGAAACCCGGCCGCTGACCCCGGAGGAACTGACCTGGCTGCGCGGCCTCCTGCAGCGTGAAGGCTACGCGCAGGAGCTGCCGGCCGGCGCCTGGGACCCCCAGACCGAGCAGGCCACCTGGGACCTCTACGGCAGCGAAAATCTGGAAGAGCGCTGGGCCGCCGGTGGTCACTTTGACCTCAGAGCGCTGGATTACCTGCGCGGCAAGTTCGGAGCCTGACAGGCAAGGCCGAGGCTGGGGGCGGGCGCTGGAAGCTGGCCCGGCCCTAACCCCAGTCCTGCCGCATGGTGAGCTGGGCATGACTGCCGCAGCCCACTCTTCTGATACACTGTCAGGCTGTGTGGCCCGCCTTCCTGAGCCGACACCAATGGCCACAGACAACAGGCGGGCTTTTTTGGTGCCGTCATGCAGGCCAGTAAGACCAGAGGAGGCCGTTTCCCCAGCGGCGCGGCCCACCCCTCTTTCAGAATGACCGGCTTTTCAAGCACCACCGAGGAGAGACTCATGGAATACCGCAACATCGCCATTATCGCCCACGTGGACCACGGCAAGACCACCCTGGTGGACGGGCTGCTCAAGCAGACCCTGGAACTCAAGCACGGTGAAGAAATCGCCGAACGCGCCATGGACTCCAACGACATTGAGCGTGAACGTGGCATCACCATTCTGGCCAAGAACACGGCCGTCGAATACCAGGGCATCAAGATCAACATCGTGGATACCCCTGGCCACGCCGATTTCGGCGGTGAAGTGGAGCGCGTGCTGGGCATGGTGGACGGCGCCCTGGTGCTGGTAGACGCCGCCGAAGGCCCGATGCCCCAGACCCGCTTCGTGCTGCGTAAGGCCCTGGAGCTGGGCCTCAAACCCATCGTGGTGGTCAACAAGATCGACCGTCAGGATGCCCGCCCCACCGAAGTGGTGGACATGACCTTCGACCTGATGGCCGAACTGGGCGCCAACGAAGACCAGCTGGACTTCCCAGTGCTGTACGCCATCGCCCGTGAAGGCAAGGCTTTCAAGGACCTGGACAACCCTCAGGACGACTTCCACGAGCTGTTCGAGATGGTGCTGGAACATATCCCCGCTCCCAAGGTGGACCTGGACGCGCCCTTCCAGATGGTCGTGACCAACCTCGACTACTCCGAGTACCTGGGCCGCATCGTGCTGGGCCGGGTGCAGCGCGGCACCGTGCACAAGGGTGATTTCGTGCAGCTGATCCACAAAGACGGCTCCATGACCAAGACCCGCGTGGTGCAGCCGTTCACCCACATGGGCCTCAAGCGCATTGAGGTGGACGAGGTGGGCGCCGGCGACATCGTGGCCCTGGCCGGCATCGAAGAAGCCCAGATCGGTGAAACCGTCGCCGACGTGAACAACCCCGAAGCGCTGCCGATCATCACCGTGGATGAACCCACCGTGAGCATGATCTTCCAGCCCAACACCAGCCCCTTTGCCGGTAAAGAAGGCAAGTTCGTGACCAGCCGCCAGATCAGCGAACGTCTGGCCCGCGAAATCATGACCAACGTAAGCCTGAAGGTGGAAGAAATCCGCCCCGACGAATTCAAGGTGTCGGGCCGCGGCGAGCTGCACCTGTCGATCCTGCTGGAAAACATGCGCCGCGAAGGCTTCGAGCTGCAGGTGGGCGCCCCGCAGGTGATCTACCGAGAAATCGACGGCGTCAAGCACGAGCCGGTGGAGCACGTGGTGATTGACGTGCCCGAGCAGTTTGCCAGCACTGTGATCGGCGTGCTGGGTAGCCGTAAGGGCCAGATGGTGCATATGGAGCCGCAGGGCAGCCGCACCCGTGTGGAATTCAAGATTCCTTCGCGCGCGCTGTTCGGCTTCCGCACCCAGTTCCTGAGCATGACCCAGGGCGAAGGCATCCTGAGCCACGTGTACGACTCGTACCAGCCCTACGCCGGCGACCTGAAGACCCGGCAAAACGGTTCGCTGGTCAGCATGGAAGACGGCGTGGCCTTTGCCTACTCCATCTGGAAGCTGCAAGACCGCGGCACCTTCTTTATCGACGCCGGCCAGGACGTGTACGTGGGCATGATCGTGGGTGAAAACGCCCGCGAGCAGGACATGAACGTGAACGTCTGCAGGAACAAGAAGCTGACCAACGTGCGCTCCAGCGGCGCCGACGAAGCCCTGACCCTGGTGCCCCCGCGCCGCCTGAGCCTGGAAGACGCTCTGGAATACATCGCGGAAGACGAACTGGTGGAACTGACCCCCACCAGCATCCGCCTGCGCAAGAAGGTGCTGAACCCCAGCATGCGCAAGTAAGACTCCGCCCAGCAAAAGGCAAAAAAAAGGCCCCAGCTTTTCCGGCTGGGGCTTTTTTGCTGACCCGCCGACGCTTGACAGCCGCCCGGCCCCGGCCCAATGCTTGGGCATGCCCCAGATTCGCCCTGCCACGCCCGCTGACCTTCCCGCCATTCTGAACATCTATAACCACGCTGTGACGCACACCACCGCCACCTACGACCATGCTCCGGTCAGTTTGGAGAGCCGCGAGGAATGGTTTGCCGAGCGGCAGGCGGCCGGGTTCCCGGTGCTGGTGGCGGAAACAGAAGACGGCGGGGTGGTGGGCTGGGCCAGCTACGGCGCTTTCCGGCCCAAGCTGGGTTACAGCCGCACAGTCGAGCACTCGGTGTACCTGGCGCCCGACTTTCAGGGCCAGGGACTGGGCGGAGAGCTGCTGGACGCCCTGATAACCCAGGCCACCGCCCAGGGCTATCACCTGATGATCGGCGTGATTGACGCCGAGAACGAGGGCAGCCTGCGCTTTCATAGGCGCCACGGCTTCAGCGAGGGTGGACGGCTGCCTCAGGCCGGGCACAAGTTCGGGCGCTGGCTGGACGCCGCTTTTTTGGTGCGCCGGTTGCAGGAGATGGACGCCCCGCCGCACGGCCAGGGGTAACAAGAGAACAGGGCACGGAAGCCTGAAGCCCCCGCGCCCCGTTCTCCTGAGTACTCAGTTGTACTTGTAAAAGCCTTCGCCGCTCTTGCGGCCCAGCAGCCCGGCCTGCACCATCTTACGCAGCAGCGGGCTGGGGCGGTACTTGTCGTCGCCCAGGCCCTGGTGCAGCACTTCCATAATGGCGAGGCAAGTGTCCAGCCCGATAAAGTCGGCCAGCGTCAGCGGCCCCATCGGGTGGTTCATACCCATTTTCATAATGCCGTCGATGGCTTCAGGCTCGGCCACGCCTTCCATCACGCACTGAATGGCCTCGTTCAGCATCGGCATCAGGATGCGGTTGGACACAAAACCGGGGTAATCGTTGCACGAGAGCGGCGTCTTGCCCATCTTCTCGGCGGTCTCGTTGACGAAGCGGGCGGTGTCGTCGCTCGTCTGGTAGCCGCGAATCACTTCCACCAGTTGCATCAGCGGTACCGGGTTCATAAAGTGCATCCCGATGAACTGGGTGGGCCGGCCCGAAGCGGTCGCCAGCGCCGTGATGGGAATGGAACTGGTGTTGCTGGCCAGGATGCCTTCCGGCTTCACGATTTCGCCCAGCTGCCGGAACAGTTCTTTCTTGATGGCCTCGTTTTCCACGATGGCTTCCACCACCAGGTCACAGTCGGCGAAGTCCTGCAGGCTGGTGGTGAACTGCATCCGCCCCAGCACCGCTTCGGGCGGATCGGTCAGCTTGCCTTTTTCGTGCAGCTTGCCGAGGCTCCCCTCAATCACACCGCGGCCCCGGTCCAGAAACTCCTGCTTCTGGTCATGGACCACCACGTCAAATCCACTTTGCGCCGCCACCTGCGCGATGCCGCCGCCCATCTGTCCTGCGCCGATAACTCCGAATTTCATGGTTGCTCCTTTAATGCTGCGGGAATGGGTTTCAGATACGCCGCGTCTGCATGGGTTGCGGGGTACTGCACCGTCAACTGCCGCAAAACTTTGATGAAAGGGAGAAGGTAGGTCTGGTCAGTCTCGAAGGAATCGCTGAACGCAGCGTTCCCGTTCTCAAGGTGCAGCCGAACCCTAATCTGCCCCCTGCCATTGCCGACAAGCAGCAGGCCAAAATCATCCTCGTATTCAGTGCCGAGAAACGCTTCGCCCCAAAGCGACTGACACAGCTGTTCAATCTGACTCTGAAATGCTTCCACAGCGACTTTCGGAAAGGCAACATCTAGTTGCGCCCTGGCCCAGCCGCCCCTATAGGTTGTAGAGGCGGAAAAATATCCTTCCTGAACGCCCTCAAAGGCAAGGCTCAATTGTTCCAGTGAAAGCAAAGCCTCTGGGGGAACATCCTCTACTCCACCAGCGGCACGCCGTCCAGCTCAATCATCTTCCCGCGCTTGACCGGGCGGAATTCGATGATTTCGTATTCCGCGACCCCGGCCTTGTGGAAGGGGTCGTCCTGCATTACGTCCAGCAGCTGTTCCTTGCTCTCGCCGGCGGCCAGAATCAGGCCGCCGGTGCGCGGTTCCTGCGGGCCGGAGGTGATGAACAGGCCCGAGCGGTAGTGCTGGTCCAGCCAGTCGCGGTGGGCGGGGGTGGCCGCCTCGACCTCGGCGGTGGGGGCAGTGTATTTGACCAGAATCACGTGCAGATTGCTCATAGGTTCAGCCACCCCCCACTCAGCTCAGCCGGCGCACGGCCATCGCCAGGCCGTTGCCGCCGCCCATGCACAGGGTCGCCACGCCCAGTTCCTTGTTCTGCTGCTTGAGGGCACCCAGCAGCGTGACCAGAATGCGGGCGCCGCTGGCACCGATGGGGTGACCCAGCGCCACCGCGCCGCCGTTCACATTGACGCGGTCCAGGTCCAGCCCCAGCTCACGGCCTACGGCCAGGCTCTGCACGCTGAACGCTTCGTTCAGTTCCCAGAGGTCCACGTCCGCCACATCCATCTTCAGCTTCTCCATCAGCTTCTGGGTGGCGGGCACCGGGGTCATCATGATCCACTTGGGGTCCAGGCCGGCGGTGGCGTAGTCGATAATTTCCGCCAGCGGGGTCAGGCCGTGGCTCTGGGCGAATTCCTCGCTGACCACCATCAGGCTGGCGGCGCCGTCGTTCAGGCCGGGCGCGTTACCAGCGGTCACGGTGCCGCCTTGTTTGAAAGCAGGCTTGAGGCGGGCCAGGGTTTCCTCGGAGGTGTCGCGGCGGGGGCTTTCGTCGGTGTCCACCACGGTGTCGCCCTTGCGGCCCTTCACGGTCACCGGCACGATTTCTTCCTTGAACAGTCCGGCGTCGGTCGCGGCAACCGCTTTCTTGTGGCTGGCGATGGCAAAAGCGTCCTGCTCATCGCGGGTGATGCCGTACTTGTCGGCCACTCGCTCGGCGGTCATGCCCATGCCTTCGTCGTTGATGGAGCACCACAGGCCATCTTGCATATTGGCGTCCACCACTTCCTTGTGGCCCATGCGGTAGCCCTTGCGGGCGCCGGGCAGCAGGTAGGGGGCGTTGCTCATGGATTCCATCCCGCCGGCCAGCACCGCCTGCTGGTCACCGGCACGGATGCTCTGGGCCGCCAGAATCACCGACTTGAGGCCCGAGCCGCAGACCTTGTTGATGGTCATGGCGCCGGCCGTGTCGGGCACACCGGCCATGATGGCCGCCTGGCGGGCCGGGGCCTGGCCCGAACCGGTCTGAATGACCTGGCCCATGATCACTTCCTCGATCAGCTGGGGGTCCACGCCAGAACGCCGCATGGTTTCGGCCAGGGTGATGCTGCCCAGCTCCACCGCCGTCACATCGCTGAGGGAGCCCAGAAATTTACCGGTCGGCGTACGCGACGCCGCCACAATCACAGATTTTGCCATGCCTTCAGGATAACGCAGACGCAGCGTTACCTTTTGTGGCACAGGCGGAATGGGGGCATTACATCCAGCCGACAGTCCCAGGAGAGAAAGTCACAAAAGCGACATTTGGTCCGTAAATCCCGCTACACTGAGACATGAACGCACGCGAGCGCCGCATCAAACAGGGCTTCAACGTGATCGTGACCCTTTGACTGTTGTTGCTGGTGGCCCGGTTGCTGGGCGCCTTGCCGCTGCTGGCACGCGGCGAAATGTTCGCGCTGCTGCCACTGCTGATCACCGCCTGGATGGCCTGGAATCTGTACAGTGGCTGGCTCTGGATCAGGAACCTGATTGCGCTTTACGGACTGTACGTGTGCCTGCAGTCGCTCTTTTGGCTGTTCGGCGGCGCCCTTATCGGCCAACCGCTGCTGATGGTGGCCGCGCTGTTCAACATCGCCGTTTTTGCAGGCACCATCTACCTGCTGTTCGCCTACGAACCGGTGCAGGACTATTTCCGCTACGTCGGCGGCCAGACTCTCTGAGCCGAGCCTGCCTGTCTTCCTAGGGCTGCCCTGGCAGACAGGAACAAGTACTCTGAAGGCCATGACGCTCGCTTCCTTGGTCTTTCTGGTCGCCTGGCTGCTGGCCCTGGCGGGCAGCTTTGTTCCGGTGATTCCGGCCACTGCCCTGCTGCTGCTCGGCGCGGCGGCAGGAGTGTGGATTAAAGGCTACGCGGGCCCCGGCGACGGCATTTTCCTGGGCGTGCTGGTGCTGCTGACCCTGGTGTCCAGCTTTGCCGACAACATCGCGGCCGCCTGGGGCGCAGGCCGCTACGGGGGCAGCCGGCAGGCCATGTGGGGCGCAGTGGCCGGCAGCCTTGCCGGGCTGTTTCTGGGGCCGCTGAGCATCATCTTCGGGCCACTGCTGGGCGCTTTTGCCGCCGAGCTACTACTGCTACGCCGCCCGGTGGATGAGGCTGCCCGCAGCGCTTTCGGCACCCTGGTGGGCCTGCTGACCGGCATGGCGGCCAAATTCGTGCTGAACTTCGTGATTGGCCTCTGGGTACTGTGGCGCTTCTGGGGACAGGGGCCGGCGCTGTTCTAAACCAGTAAAGTAGGCCGGGCCAGGAAGAGAGCCCCCACCGCGCCTCACATTCGCGGTGCTGCGAGTGCCTCTAGAGTGGAAGAATGGACAATCTCGGTGTCGACGACCTCTGGCGGCTGGCCTTCGTGCTGGCGGCCATTTATCTGGGGCTGGCCCTTTTTCTGCGCAGCCGGGCGCCGGTGCCCAGCGACCCGCCGCGGCCCATCTCGCCGCAGCAGCGGGCCGAAGTGCTGGCCCTGCTCCAGCGCGGCGAGGAGGTGGCCGCCGTGCGGCGTTACCGCGAGTATTCCGGCGCCTCACTGCTGGCGGCCAAGCGCTATGTGGACGTCCTCAGTGAAACAGAAGGCAAGACGGTCAGGAAAACAGGCGACCCGAGCTGAGCAGCCCGCGCACCCACTCCAGCACGCTGGGAAACGACAGGGCCATATTCAGCAGGCCGAACAGCAGAATCAGCAGGTAGGCACCACTGAGCCAGGGGCCGGGGGCGGAACGTTCCTGCGGGTCGGGCTTCGGCGTCAGCCACAGGTGCAACACCAGCAGCAGCCCGGCGCCCAGCACAAAGGCGGCGGCGCCCACCAGTGGGCTGAGATGGTCCAGCCCTGCCTCCGCGCCCTGGGCCGCCGAGGTCATCTGGTCCAGCGGCAGCCGGTCGCCCAGCGCCACCACTGCCAGCAGCACCAAGCCGTTGTTCAGCACGTGAACAATCACACTGTTCCAGAGGCTGCCGGTGTGCTGCACCAGCCGGGCCAGCGCGTAAGCCAGCGGCAAGATGCCCGCCACGCTGAGCGGCACCCCGTGCGCCAGCGAGAACGCCACTGTGGTGGTCAGCGCCGCCAGCCCGAACCCGGCCGCCCGCTCGTGCCCGCGCAGCATCAAGCCCCGGAAAGCGATTTCTTCGATGATCGGGACCAGTACGCCGCCGGTCAGCACCATCAGCCAGGCGCTGCTGCCGGCGCCGGTCAAGACATTGACGGTATCGGCCACCGGCAGCTGCGGCGAAAAGGCCAGCGCCGCCGCCGACCAGGCCCGCGAGGCGATAAAGGCTACCAGAAACACCGCCAGCGCCAGCCCCCAGCTGGGTGGGGTGGTCCAGCGAGTATCGGCCCGCAGCGCGGCAAAGTCGCGCCGAAACACCGTGAACAACAGCACCACATTCAGCGCAATGGTGACCACGAAGGCCAGCACCGCATTCAGCCCAAACTGCGTCATCAGAACCGGGGCACCCACCGCCTGCACCAGCAGCACGGTGAGCGCCGCGCGGTTGCCGCCCAGAGCGGTAACACCGCTGCCCGGCCCGGCGGGGGCAGGCGAGGCGGGTGGCGGTGAGGCAGCGGGCGGGATAACAGCGGGCGTTTCAGGCTGAGACATTCTGCTGCTCAGGGTAGCGCCCGGGCCTGCCCCCCGAAGCAGTCCGCGCCCCACTGCCGGGCCCAGCTTCAGGAAAGGCCAAGCCTGTCTCAAGCTGGGCTTAGCCGGGTGGCCTTCTGCCGGGCCGCTGCCGGCTCCTACCCTGAAGCCATGCACAAGACTGTTCTGACTGCCCTGACCCTGGCGGCCGCCGTGACCCTGCCCTCTGCCCTGGCTGAGAGCATCAGCTGCGCCGGCTCGGTGACCGGCAAAACCATCAACGGCGACCTGCAGGTGCAGCCCGGAGCCACCTGCAACGTCGTGAACAGCCGTATCAACGGGGACATCAAGTTCGGGCGCGGCGCCCGGCTGCTGCTGAAAGACAGCACCGTGACCGGCGACGTGGAAGGCAAAGCCGGTTATGCGCAGGCAGTCGTCACCGGCACGCTGATTCAGGGCGACCTGAGCCTGGAAGGCGGTCAGGGCGGTGTGCTGCGCAACAACCGGGTGCGCGGCGACGTGGAATTCAGCGGCAACCGCGGCCGGCTGGCCTTTGCCACCAACGCGGTGGGCGAGGACCTGGAATGCCAGAACAACCGCTGGACCTACTCCTTTTATGACAATGCGGTGAGCGGCAAACGCTAGGGCCAGTGCCTCAACTGGAAGTGAAGTCAGGTGAGGGGCCGGGGGCATAAGGCGCCGGCTGCTTTAGACTACTGGGCATGACTGGCGCCCCTGACCCACTGTTTCAGCAGACCGGCTACCAGGCTGTAATCGGGCTGGAAGTCCACCTGCAGCTGAACACCCACTCCAAACTGCTCAGCTCCTGCCCCGCCGACTACCACGGCGCCGAGCCCAACACCTACACCGACCCGGTCAGCCTGGGTCTCCCCGGCACCCTGCCGGTGCTGAACGCTGAAGCGCTGGAACTCAGCCTGCGTTTCGGCCTGGGGCTGAACTGCACGGTGGAAGGCGTGACCCAGTTTCACCGCAAGCACTATTTCTACCCGGATTCCTCCAAGAACTTTCAGCTCTCGCAGTGGGATAAGCCGGTGGCGCACGGCGGTTATCTGGACGTGGAAGGTGGCCGGGTGGGCATTACCCGCGCCCACTTGGAAGAAGACGCCGGCAAGCTGCTGCACCCGGCCTACGTGCCCTACTCGGAGCTGGACCTTAACCGCGCCGGCACGCCCCTGATCGAGATGGTCACCGAGCCGGATATCCGCTCGGGAGCGCACGCCCGCGCCTTTCTGGAAACCGTGCAGGCGATTGCCCGCGCCCTGGGCGTCAGCCACGCCAGCCCCGAAGAAGGCCAGATGCGCTGTGACGTGAACATCAGCCTGCACCAGCCCGGCGAGCCGTGGGGCACCAAGGTAGAGGTAAAAAACCTCAACTCGTTCCGCTCGGTGGAGCGGGCCATCACCTACGAGTGGCAGCGTCAGGCGCGGCGCCTGGCCGCCGGCGAGACGATCACCCAGGACACCCTGGGCTGGGACGAGGGCGGCGGCAAGACTTTCCTGATGCGCACCAAGGAGGGCGAGGCCGACTACCGCTACATGGCCGAGCCGGACCTGCCGGAGCTGCACATCACCCCCGAGTGGGCGGCGGCGGTGCGCTCGCGGATGCCCGAGCTGCCGGCGCAGAAGCTGGAGCGCTACCAGGCGGCGGGCCTGCGTGAATCCGACGCCCGCACGGTCAGCATGGACGTGACCCTCAGCCGCTTTCTGGATGCGGCGCTGGAAAGCGGCACCGCCCCTATCCAGAAACTGGCCAACTGGCTGCTGAGCGAGGTGCCCGGCAGCCTGGGTGAGGGCGAAACACTGGAGACTTCTGCCCTGCAGCCCGCGCACCTGGCCGAGCTGGTCACGCTGGTCGAAAGCGGCGACCTGACCGGGCGCAGCGCCAAGGACCTGCTGCCGGCCGTAATGCAGGGCCAGTCTCCCCGCGCACTGGCCGAAGCCCAGGGCCTGCTGGGGCAGGCTGGCGCAGGCGAGCTGGAAGCGGCCATCGACGCGGCCATCGCTGCCGATCCGGATACGGTGGCCCAGGTGCGCGGCGGCAACAAGAAGGCCATTAACGCCCTATTCGGGGCCGTGATGAAAGCCACCGGCGGCAAGGCCAACCCTAAGGCCGCGCGCGAGCTGCTGACCCGGAAGCTGGAAAACTGATGCCAGAGCTGGATGGCCCGGAGCAAAATGGGCCGGGGCAGCGCGGGCCGGCAGGCTTCTGGCGCCCAGCCGCTCTGTCAGCGCTGGGGCTGCAGGTCCTGTCGCTGTTTCTGACGGCCGGCTACCATTTTGCCCGCGCCCAAACGGACGCCGGCGACGCCGAGTGGCTGAACGCCGGGCACGACCTGCTGACCGGCATTCTGACGCTGTGGTGGACCATGCTGCTGGCCCGGCTGACCCTGGGCCGGGGCCTGGTGCTGAACAGCTACCTGGACCGGGTGCGGCGGGCGTTGAAATACACCTTTCCACTGCTGACCGCCTTCCGTGGGGTGCTGTGGGGCCTGACGGCTCTGGCGCTGGCCAGCGGCGCCGCGTCCCAGGCCAATCCGGTGGCGGTCACGGCCATGATGACCATCTGGGGGGCCAGCATTGCGGCCAGCTACATGACGTTTTTCTGGGTGGTGCGCTGGGGCGAGCTGGGCCCGGAGCGGGCAGCCCCGGCCCGCAGGCAGCTGGAAGACTGGCTGAATCTGGCCGCCGCGCTGTCGCTGGGCATGACCGTGATCAATGTCGTGCCGATTGCTGGCTTCAGCGCCGCGCCCTCGCAGACCGATCAGCTGATTTTTGGCAGCACTGGCCTGCTGGACGTGGCGGCCACCCTGCTGGCCCTGCAGGCGGTGCGTCTGACCCGGCTACCGGAGGCAGAGGCCCGCTCAGGCTGAAACCTCTTCCGGGCGGGCCGGGCGCGCTGGTGCCAGCAGGCTGCGCCAGCGCGGGTAGTCCCAGGCCAGCAGATAGAGTGCTGCCAGCAGCATCAGCCCGGTGATGACCGTCGTCCCGCCAAAGCCCAGGCTGACAGTCAGCACGAAAATGTTGGTGATGATGCACAGGTACAGAACGGCCCCCACTGCCGCCGTGCGGGGAATCAGAATCAGCAGGCCAGCCAGCAGCTGCGCGGCCCCGATGAACTGGTAATACGTTCCCGTCTCCAGCAGAGCATCAAAAAAGTAGCCGATGGGGTCACTGACCGGAAGAGTCGTGAAGGGTTGCCCCATCAGCTTGACGAGCCCGGACGGCAAAAAAGCCAGCCACAGCAGCACCCGCGTCAGCCAGGTGAAAGGCACCGCCAGCCGGTGGCCCTGCCAGGCCGCCAGCCAGCGCTCAGGGCGGTCCAGCCAGGAAGAAGCGGAAGTGGTCATGTTCTCCAGCCTAGAGGGGCGGCCAGGAGCTGGCGTCCGTCAAAAGGAGGACACAGCCAACGAAGAATGCGGCGGCGCCTAGGCCATCTGGCGGACGCGTCCCCCGCTGACCGCAGGCTAAGCTGACCCATGCTTTCCCCGTCTCCCCTGGCCACCATTCACCCGCCCACCATCCGCCCCCTGGCCCCTGCCGACGCCGAGGCCTACCGCGCCGCCCGGCTGCAGATGCTGCAGGAAGCCCCGGCGGCCTTTCTGACAGCGGCCGAGGAATTTGCTGCCCGGCCACTGCCAGCGCTGGCCGAGCGGCTGCGGCCCGACCCGGAAAATGTGACGTTCGGGGCCTGGGAGGGCACGGAACTGGTGGGCCTCTGCACGCTGGTGCGCGAGCAGGGACCGCGCTCCCGGCACCGCGCCGACATCTTCGGCATGGGGGTGCTGACCCGCGCCCAGGGCCAGGGCCTGGGGCGGGCGCTGCTGGCAGCGGCCATCGCCTACGCCCGTGAGCTGCCGGGCTTACAGAGCCTGCACCTGGACGTGATGGAAACCCAGACCGCCGCGCTGAAGCTCTACCGCTCGCTGGGCTTTGAAGTCTGGGGCACCGAGCCGAATGCCATCTGCCTGGACGGGCAGCTGCTGCGGTCACACGCCATGTGGCTGGACCTGACCGCTTCCGGCACAGTGGAGTCTTCCGGCACAGCGGAGCCGACGAGTCAGCAGCCGGCCGGCCAGAGCTGAGCCCCCCCCTGCCCGCATTTCATTCGCCTGGCTCCTATTTCTGCGCCGGGCGGCCGCTCTAGACTGGGCGGCATGACCCGTCCCGACCACTCCTCTCAGAGCCAGACGCTGGAGCGCACCCGCGCCGAGCGGCCCCGCCTGTGGCGGGTGCTGCTGCTGAACGACGACTACACCCCGATGGAATTTGTGGTGGAGGTGCTGATGGGGCACTTTCACAAATCCGCGCCGGAAGCGGAAGTGATCATGCTGGCGGTGCACCACAAGGGGCAGGGCGTGGCCGGCAGTTACACCCGCGACGTGGCCGAAACCAAGGTCAGCCAGGTGACGGCCGAGGCGCGGGCCGCCGGTTATCCGCTGCGGCTGGTGGCCGAGCCGGAAGGGAGCGACGCATGATTTCCGACTCGCTGCAGGTCAGCATCGGCCGGGCAGCCGACTACGCCCGGCAGGCTGGGCACGAGTACATTACGCCCGAGCATCTGCTGCTGGCGCTGACCCATGACCCCGACGCGGTGGGTGCCTTCCACGTGCTGGGGGTGGACCTCGGGCAGCTGCGCGACGACCTTCAGGCTATTCTGGCCGACTTTGAACGGGTGGAAGGCGCCGACGACGTGCGCGATTTCAGCGCCGGCTTTCACCGGGTGGTGCAGGGCGCGGTGCTGCAGCTGCATGCCAGCGGCAAAGGCGACGAGCAGGCCACCGGGGCGCGGGTGCTGGCCGAGCTGCTGGAAGAGGACGACAGCTTCGCCCGCTGGACACTGGAAAAACAGGGCGTGACCCGGCTGGACGTGCTGGACTATCTCTCGCACGGGCTGAACGGCGGGACACGCGGCGCAGCGGGTCAGGCCGGCCAGGGCGCAGCCTCGGCAGGTGCAGAGGCTGCCGGCGCCGAGCCGTCCGCGCTGGACGCTTACGCGGCCGACCTGACCGCGCAGGCCCGCGCGGGCCGCTTCGACCCCCTGATCGGCCGGGACGCGGAACTCGAACGGGTGCTACACATCCTGGCGCGGCGGCAGAAGAACAACCCGGTGCTGGTAGGCGAGCCGGGCGTGGGCAAGACCGCGCTGGCCGAGGGACTGGCGCAGCGCATTGCCGCCGGCGAGGTGCCGCCTTTCCTGCAGGGCGCCAGCGTCCACGCGCTGGACCTGGGCGCCCTGACGGCCGGCACCCGTTACCGGGGAGATTTCGAGGAACGGCTGGGCGCCCTGCTGCGCGAGCTGGAAGGCCAAAACGCCGTGCTGTTTATTGACGAGCTGCATATGCTGGTGGGCGCCGGGCGCACCGAGGGCGGCAGCATGGACGCCGCCGGGCTGCTCAAGCCGGCACTGGCCCGCGGCGAACTGCGGGTGCTGGGGGCCACCACCCCTGCCGAGCTGCGCCACCTGGAAACCGACCGGGCGCTGTGGCGGCGCTTCGGCACAGTCACGGTGCCCGAGCCGGACGAGGCCGCCGCGCTGGAGATTCTACGCGGCCTGAGCAGCCACTACGCCGAGCACCACGGCGTGACCTACACGGACGCCGCGCTGGAAGCAGCGGTGCGGCTGAGCGTGCGCCACCTCAAAGACCGCTTCTTGCCCGACAAGGCGATTGACGTGCTGGACGAAGCCGGCGCGGCCCGTTCCAGCCACGGCCAGGGCGGCCAGATTGACGTGGAAGACATCGAAGCGACCGTTTCGCGGATGGCGCGCGTGCCGCTGGGCACTGTCCGGGCCGACGAAGCCCGGAGCCTCGCCACCCTGGAAGCTGACCTGGGGGCGCGGGTCTACGGCCAGGGCGAGGCGGTGCAGGCGGTCAGCCACGCGGTCAAGCTGTCCCACGCCGGCCTGCGCGCCGAGGGCAAGGTGCAGGGTGCTTTCCTGTTCGCCGGCCCCACCGGCGTCGGCAAGACCGAGCTGGCCCGCGCGCTGGCCGACCGGCTGGGCCTGACCCTGGCCCGCTTCGACATGTCGGAATATCAGGAAGCCCACTCGGCGGCGCGCCTGATCGGGGCGCCTCCCGGCTACGTGGGCTTCGATCAGGGCGGCCTGCTGACCGACGCGGTCTCCAAAGACCCGCACTCGGTGCTGCTGTTCGACGAGATCGAAAAGGCCCACCCCGACGTGTACAACATCTTCCTGCAACTGATGGACTACGGCACCCTGACCGACCACACCGGCAAGAAGGTGGATGCCAGAGGCTGCCTCGTCATCTTCACGACCAACGCCGGCGCCGCCGAAGCTGCCAGCGGTCTGGTGGGCTTCGGCGCACGCAGCAGCCAGGGACAGCAGGACGCGGCGGTAAAGCGCACCTTCTCCCCGGAATTCCGCAACCGGCTGGACGCAGTGCTGTATTTCCGCCCGCTGGCCCAGGAAACAATGGGACAGGTGGTGGACAAATTCGTGGCCGACCTGGGCCGCCGGCTGGCCGAGCAGGGTGTGCGCCTGAGCGTCTCCCCTGCCGCCCGCGCCCGGCTGGGCGAACTGGGTTACGACCCGGCGCTGGGCGCCCGCCCGCTGGCGCGGGTGATCGAGGAACACCTGGCCCGCCCGCTGGCCGACGCGCTGCTGTTCGGTGAACTCCGGGGCGGCGGCGCAGCCAAACTGGGGGTCAAGGGTGGCGAACTGCGGCTGGATATTCGCAGCGCGGCAAAAGCCTGAGCCTGGGCAAGCAGACCAGAGCAGTTCTGGCGGCCCAGCTTCCGAAGGCCATGTGCCGGCCGCGCTAAGCTGACACCCAATGAAGATTCTTTTTGTCGGTGACGTCTACGGCCAGCCGGGCCGGCGGGTGGTGGGCGAGCACCTGCCCCTGATCGCCCCAGGTTACGACTTCGTGATCGTGAACGCCGAGAACTCGGCCGGGGGGTTCGGGATGCATTTTGACGCGGCCACCCGGATTCTGGAAGCCGGCGCCGACTGCCTGACCCTGGGCAACCACGCCTGGGACCACAAGGACATTCTCCTGATGCTGGGGCAGCCGGAGCGCTTTCCCATCGTGCGGCCGCTGAACTACTCGGACCCGCAGACCCCCGGTGTGGGCTGGCGCACCTTCGAGGTGGGCGAAGCGGGCGAGCGCCTGACGGTGGTCAACCTGCTGGGCCGGGTCTTTATGGGCGAGAGTGCCAACCCCTTTACCGCCATGGACAGCCTGCTGGAGCGCGACGATCTGGGCAGCGTGTTCGTGGATTTCCACGCCGAAACCACCAGTGAAAAAGCGGCGATGGGCTGGCATCTGGACGGCCGGGTGGCCGCCGTGATCGGCACCCACACCCACGTGGCGACCGCCGACACCCGGATTCTGCCCGGGGGCACCGGCTTTCAGGCCGACGCGGGCTTTACCGGCCCGGTGAACAGCGTGATCGGGGCCAACCCGCAGGAGCCGGTGCAGGCTTTCCTGACCGAGCGCCGGCACCGCTTCCAGGTGGCCGGTGGCCCCGCCATGCTGAACGCCGTGAGCCTGGAGATTTCCGGAAACCGCTGCCTGGGCATCGAGCGCTACCGCTACGAGGAACCGGCCGAGGAAGAATGAAGCCGGCCCAGATTGCCCGCGAGCTGCGAACGGCGCGGCTTGTCCTGCGCGCTCCTGCCCGCACCGACTCGGAGGCGGCGCTGGCTGCGCAGCTGGCGTCACGTGCAGAGCTGAAGAGCTGGATGCTCTGGGCGCAGGAGGAACCGACGCTGGAAGGCGTACGCGCCGGTCTGGCCGGAGCCGAGGAACGCTTCGGGAGTGGCGAGCAGCTGCGCTACCACGTCTGGGACGCGTTGAGCGGTGAATTCATCGGGTCCAGCGGCTTTCACAGCCTGGACTGGCGGGTGCCCAAAGGCGAGATCGGATACTGGATTGCCACGCCTCACACCGGCCATGGCTACGCGCTGGAGGTGACGCAGGCCCTGACCCATTTCGGGCTGGCCGGGCAGGAGGAGGGCGGCCTGGGCTTTCGCCGGCTGGAAATTCGCTGTGACCCCATGAATGCCCGCTCGCGGCGCATCCCCGAGCGGCTGGGCTACCGGCTGGACGCCGAACTGGTGAACGACACCGTTTCGGCAGATGCGGCAGAGGTGCGCAACACCCTGGTCTTCAGCCGGACCCGTTAAAGCCGGGGGGAGAGAAGCGCCCGGACTTCAGCCGCGCACCAGCGCCGCGCCTTCGGAAGCCTGCCGAATGCTCAGGACCCGGCTGACCCCGCCGCCGTCGGTGGTCACGCCCCAGAGGGTGTCGGCCACTTCCATGGTGGCTTTCTGGTGAGTGACCACCACGAACTGGGTGCCCTGCGCGGCAAAGCGGGTCAGAAAGGCGGTAAAGCGGCGAATATTGGCCTCGTCCAGCGGAGCGTCCACCTCGTCCAGCACGGCCAGCGGCAGGCCACCGGCGGCCCCCTCGCCCCCAGCGTGGTTCAGGGCAAACAGGAAGGCCAGCCCCGCCATGGTGCGCTCGCCCGCGCTGAGCAGGGTCATCGAACGGGTGCGCTTGCCGCCCGGCTGCACCGCCAGCGACAGGCCGCTGATGCGCCCGGCGTCGTCCTGCTGGGCCTCCAATTCGCCGCTGCCGCCCAGCAGTTCGGCCACGTAGCGGGCAAAAGCGGCCGCCACGGTGTCCAGCGCCTGGCGGGTGGCGGCGTCTTCTAGACCCGACAGCTCGTCCAGCTGCCGGCGCAACTCGTCCACGGCGGCCTGGGCGTCGTCCAGCCCGGCCTGGGTGGCAGCCCATTCGGCCTGACCGGCCAGGAAATCGGCCTCGGCGCGGGCGTTGACCGGCCCCAGGGCGGCCAGTTCGCTGCGCAGGCGGCCCAGTTCGTGCGCCCACTCGCGGGGAGTGCCAGCCGGTGAGCACCCGTCGGGCACCGCTCCCAGCCCCCCTTCACGCCGGGCGATGGTCAGACGCAGTTCGTCCAGCCGGGCGCGGGCCTTGTTCTGGGCAGCAATCAGGGCAGCGTAAGCGTCGGCAGTCCGGCGGCTTTCCTCCTCGGCGCGGGCCACCGCCTGGGAGTCGAAATCGCCCAGCGACTGCCGGCGGCGCTCCACCTCGGCGGCGGCGGCCGCGATGTGACCGGCCTGCTCGCTGCGGGCGCGGGCGTTAGCTTCCAGGCGCTGCCCCACCTCGGCGCGGCGGCTTTCAGCCTGCCGGTAGCTGTGCCACTGAGCGGCCAGCTCACGGCCCAGCGCCAGCGCTTCGGCAGCAGCACGCTCGGCGGCGCGGGCTTGCTCGGCTCCGGCACGGCTGGCGGTCAGCTCAGCTTCCAGGGCGGCGGGGTCGGCTTCCGGCTGTGGGGCGGCGGCAGGAAGGGCCGGCGCAGGCAAGGCGGCCAGGCCCTCAGCCAGCCGCGCCGCATCGGTTTCTAGGCTACGCTGCTGGGCGGCCAGCTCGCGGGCCTGGGCCGCCAGCTCGCGCTCGGCTGCCTGGGCGGCGGCGTGGGCGGCGGTCAGCGCGGGCAGGTCGGTGGCTTGCTCGTCGCTCAGAGTGTCCAGGGCCGCTTCCACTTTCTGTAAGGCCGCTTCGGCCGTCTCCACCTCGTCGGCGAGTTCCTGAAAGCGCCGCTGGTCAGCCAGCACGCTGCTGCCGGAGTCGCGCAGGCGGCCGCCAGTCATGGCGCCAGACGGTTCGACCAGCTCGCCGCCCAGCGTAACCAGCCGGGGGCGCTGACGGTGTTGCCGGGCCAGCCGGTTGGTGGTGTCCAGCGTGTCCACGACCATGGTATCGGCCAGCAGCGAGCGGCCCACCAGCGGCGGGTCGGTGGGGCACAGCTCGGCCAGGTTACCCACCACGCCGGGTTCGCGCAGCAGCGCAGCGTCGCGGCGGGGGCGCTCGTGCAGCAGTTCCAGCGGCAGGAAAGTGGCCCGGCCGCCCTGGCGTTTCAGCTCGGCGATGATGTCGCGGGCGTCGTCAGCGGTGTTCACCACCACCTGTTCCAGCCGCCGGCCCAGCGCGGCGGTCACAGCGGTTTCCAGCTCGGCCGGCACTGTCAGCACGTCGGCCACACTACCCACGATGCCGGGATGGTCCAGCCGCAGCGCGTTGCGGGCGCCCTCGCCGTAGCGCGAATAGGCATTCAGCGCCGCTTCCAGCCGCTCCAGTTCGCGGCGCAGCGGAGCCAGCCCGGCCTGCAAGCGGGTGCGCTCGGCCAGCATGTCCTGGCGGCGGACTTGCCGGCTCTGCGCTTCAGTCTGGGCCGCCGCCAGCCTGGTCGCCTGGGCCTCGCGCTCGGCAGCGGCGCGGGCCAGTTCGGCTGCCAGTTGCTGTTCTTCGGTGGCCAGGGCCACCAGAGCTGCCGCCACCCGTTCCTGCTCGCGGGTCAGGGCAGCGTGGTCGGCCTCGGCACGGGCCTGAGCCTGGGTGCGGCGCAACTCGGCCTCGCGGCTTTCCGCCAGCTGGCGTTCCAGGCGGCGAGAAGCCGCTTCGGCCGCTTCAGCTTGGGTGCGGGCCTCCTGCACGGCGCGGGACAGCGTATCCAGGTCGGGAGCCGCTTCGGCCGGAGCATGGTTCGGGAGAGCGGTCAGCTCGGCGTTGAGGGCTGCTTCTTCACCCCCCAGGTGCTCGCCGTAGCGGGCCGCCTGGGCGTGGGCCTGCTCGGCGGCGTTCAAGGCGGCCAGGGCGTCCTCACGGGCGCGGGCAGCCGCGCGAGCCTGCGCCAGAGCCTCGCGGGCCGCCTCTGCCCGAGCGGCAGCGTCTCCCAGCCCCGCTCCCAGCCGCTGCGAGTGGGCCTCCTGCTCACTGGCCTCCCGGCGGGCAGCGTCCAATTCGCGGCGCAGGGCCAGCTGTTTCTCGCGTTCCTGGGCCGCGTCCAGCAGGGCCTGCCGCGCCACCAGCTCACGCCAGCGCAGCGCCGCCTCGGCCGCCAGCCGCAGCCGCTCCAGCGCCGCCTGCCGCTCGGACTGCACCAGGGTCAGGTCGGCCAGATGGCGCTCGGCTTCGGCCAGCCGCGCAGCTGTCTCGGCGCGGGCCGCCACCGAGCGCGACAGCCCGGCCGCCTCCTGCAGGTATCCCAGCAGCCGTGGGCCTTCCGCCTGCACCACCCCGGACACCTCGCCCTGCCCAATCACTGCCAAACCACCCGGTCCCAGACCGGTGCCGCGCAGCGCGGCCTGCACGTCGCGGACCCGCGCACTGCGCCCGGCCAGCTCCTGCTCGGAAGTGCCGTCGCGGTAGATCCGGCGGCTCAGGTTCAGCGCTTCGCCACTGTGCCGCAGCTCGGCCTGCACCTCTGCCAGGCCCAGCGGCGCCCGGCCGGAGCCGCTGCCTCCGTGGAAAATCAGCTCGGTGGCCCTGGCCGCCCGCAGCTCGCGGGTGCGTGCAGCGTGCGTCACCCAGCGCAGCGCCTCCACCACATTGCTCTTGCCGCTGCCGTTGGGGCCAATCACTGCCGTGATACCGGGCTCGAACTCAATGTGGGTGCGCTGCGAGAAACTCTTGAAACCGTGCAGGGTCAGGGATTCGATCATGGCAAAAAGCGGCAATCAGGCGGGAAATGGGCGTGGGCCGGGGCCTGCGGGTTGCAGGCAGGCCCAGCGAAAACGCTTCACCCTAGAGGTCCTTACAGTCCTGTTTGGTCAGCGGCTGGCGCAGGTCCATCGCGCCGATGGTGGTCACGTTCTGCCCGCCAACCAGGAAAGTCACGTCCAGGCCGCGGCTTTCCAGCAGCGTGCGGGTGATGGAGCAGAACATCAGGTATTCGCCGCTCACCGAGTAACCCAGGTTGCGGTACTCGGGCGGCAGGCTGACGAAATAGTTGTCGCCGCGCAGCCACACCCGGGGGGCCGGCAGCCGGGTCGGCACTGCCGGCTTCAGCCCCTCGCCCGCCGGGCCCTGGCTCCAGATGGTCAGGGCAGCGTCGGCAATGCCCTGCGGGTTCTTGTCGCCCTGCACCACCGGCACCTTGCGCTTCTCGCTCACCAGCTTCTGCCCGCTGGCGTCCAGGTAGTACACCGGCACCTCCACCGGCAGCCGCTCGGACAGCACGTAGTTGGGCGCCTCGGGCGCAGGCGGGGGCCGCTTCACCCAGGTGATGGCCGCGAACGACAGTACCAGCAGCACGAAAGCCAGCACATTGAAAAAGGAAAAGAGGTTCTTCACTGCTGGCCTCCTGCGCCGCCCTCGGCCGCCGCTCCGGAGGCGTCACCGCCAGGCAGCACGGCCGCGTTGTCCACCTTCTTGGACAGGTACCCGGCCACCGACCGGGCGATGCTGGCCGCCACCCGCTGCCGGAAGGTGTCGTCGCCCATCGCGGCCACGTCGTCGGCGTTGTCCAGGCTACCCAGTTCGATCAGGGCGCCGGCCTGCGGAGCTTCGCCCAGGGTCAGCACCTTGGACAGGGGCCGCTGCTGCGCCTGGATTTTCTGGGTGCCCAGCTCCTTGACCAGCGACTCGGTCAGAATCCGGGTGCCGCCCAGGTCGCTGACCGCGTTGCTGGCATAGGCCGGGTTCTCGCCGGAGCGGATGTTCTCCACGTATTCCGAGGAATTCTCGCTCAGCTGCTGATAGACCTTCACGCCGGGGGCCACCACACCCGGCACCCCAATATGGCTCACGTCCAGCATCAGGTACACGTCACTCTGGCGGGCCAGCACCATCTTCTGGTCCAAGCTGGCGTCTTTCTGGTCGCTGCGGGTCATTTTGACCTGCCAGCCAGCTTCGTTCAGCAGGCGCTGGGCTTTTTTGGCCACGTCCAGGCTGAAATCGTTGTTGCCCGCCGCACCCCCCGTCAGCACCGGCTCAATCACGATCAAGGGCCGGGCGATGCGGTCCAGCAGCGCCGGCGTGGTGCGCTCAATGGCCGGGCCGGCGTCCACCACCACACGCACGCTGCCGGGGCGAATCACCTTGTACATCCGGTAACCGCTGTCCTTGGGCAGGCTGAAGCGCAGGCGCAGGTCTTTGCCGTCGGCCACCACCCGGGCGTTGGAAATGAACTTGCCGGTGGTGGTGTAGCGGCGCTGATCGCCGGCGGTGCCGCGCACCACCACATGCACGTCGTTGCCGCGCAGTTCAGTAAACACGTCGGCGTCCTGCGAGAGGTCCAGCACCAGCCGGTCGGCCTTGTCGCCCACCGAGCTGCTCACGTTGGTCAGGCGGCGGTCCGGCATGCTGAACGAGCCGGAGCGGTAGGTCGCCCCAAAGGTGCGGGCCACCACTTCCAGCGGCACATGCACCGCCCCGTCCACGTAGGTGGCCGTGCGGCCCTTTTCCCGCACGGTATCCAGCTGAACAGTGTTGAAATCGGTGGTGGCGCGGTAAGCGTCCTCGTCAATCGGCAGCACGATGGAGTGGCCGTAGCCTTCAACGCGCAGATAAGGGCCTTCCTGCACCACCCGCGCCAGGCTCCGCAGGCTTTCCACGTCGATGTACTCGGTGCCGTACAGGTTCACGCTCTGCACCGGGGTGCCCTGCAGAGTCAGGTTGCTATAGGCCACCTGCGCCGAGGCCACGCTGCCGTACCACACTCCCAGCCCGCCCAGGCTCAGGGCCGCCAGCAGGGCCGCGGCCTGCCAGGGCGCCCGGGCCGAAATCACTCGTTTCATCAGTACTCCCTCAGTTCGCGGCGCACCGTTTTCTCGGCGTCGGCGCGGCGTTTGTCGTGCAGCTTCTTGCCCCGGGCCAGCGCCAGTTCCACCTTGAAATAGCGGCCCTGCTGGTACAGCCGGGTGGGCACCAGCGTCAGACCTTTTTGGTCCAGCGCCCGGCGAATCTTCTCGATTTCCATGCGGTGCAGCAGCAGCCGGCGCGGCCGGCGGGGCTCGTGGTTGTTGTAGGTCGCTTCCTTGTAGGGCGGAATATACAACCCTTCAAGGTCAATGTTGCGGCCATTGAGGCGCGCGAAAGCGTCCCGGAAGTCAACCCCCCCGGCCCGGATACTCTTGACCTCGCTGCCGGTCAGCGACAGACCAGCTTCGTAGCGGTCAAGCAGTTCATATTCGTAGCCAGCGCGGCGATTGACATACACGCGGGGCATTCTAGCGCAGGCTCCTCAGCCCTGACAGAATGCCCACAGGCCAGCCCAGATTCCGGGCTCAGCGCCGCCAGTGCAGCGCGGCCACCCAGACCAGCGCAGCGATCATCAGCACGCCCCCAATGGGCGTAATGGCCCCCAGCCAGCGCACGCCCAGGCCCACCAGCAAATACAGACTGACACTGAAAATCAGGCTGCCAATCAGCAGCAGCCGCGCCGGCCAGCCGCCCTGACCAACCGCGCCCAGTGCCAGCAGGGCCAGCGCGGCGTACATCTGGTATCTCACTCCGGTTTCGTAAATGGCCAGGTCGGCCGGGCTGAAGCGGTCCGCGAGCGCGTGGGCTCCAAAGGCTCCCAGCGCGATGCCGATGGCTCCCCAGAGGGCGCCAATCGGAAAAGCGCGGCTGACACGCGACACCGGCGCGGCGCCGGCGGAAGCTGCAGAAGATACAGGGGACGCAGAAGAAAGGGGCGCAGACATGCTGTTCAGTCTAGTCCGGCAGATGAGAGCCGGCTCCGAAGATGAGAGCTGGCCGCTAAGCGCCGGGGGGAGCGTCTGGGCGGTGCTTTCAGGGCCTTTGCAACCGGAGCGCTGGCCCAGAGCCGGCCGCCCCCAGTCAGCCTGGTCTGTCGCCCCTCTCATGGGGGTCACCTATGGTGAATCTCACCGGGTTATTCCCCCGCCTCCGGGCACGCACCTGCTTTCCGGACCCTGCCATGACGGGAATAATACGGTCATCTCGGAAAAATCCTTGATTTTTCTCATGTAAATGAAATTGGGAACAAGTTCATGACATACCGGACTTGTTAGGCTCTGTCAGCCGGGAAGCGAGCTTCTACCGGCCTCCGTGCGGGGCCGGCTCGCGCAATGCATGGCAGCCCTGTTTTTTCCAGCTGCCGGAGCCCCCATGTCTTTTTCTGACTCGCCGTAAGCTTGCTTCCCTCCCCGGGAACAGGACCAAGGAGATCCATGCCAAAACGTACTTTGCTGGCCGCGCTGGCCGCCGCCGTGTTGGGCACTGCCGCTGCCCTGCCGCCCCTCCCCGCCGCTGCGCTGGCCGACCGGGCCGTGCAGTCCGCCCTGAGCGATGACGCTGTTCGCAGCCTGCCTTATGTAAGCCCTGCCGTGATGCCTGCTGCCGAGCAGCCCAGCGATGTGGTGCTGGGCGCCCGCGCTCCCGCCGGCCGCACCGCCGTGCTGCGCTCCACCGCTTATAACAGCCTGTCGGCCCAGACCGACAGCTCACCGCACATCACCGCCACCGGCACCCGCACCCGCCCCGGCGTGGTGGCCCTGAGCCGCGACATGCTGCGCATCTTTCCTTACGGCACCCGCCTGAGGATTCAGGACCTGAGCGGCAATCACCCTTACGCGAACGGCCGCATTTTTATTGTCGAAGACACCATGCACGCCCGCAAGTCCCGCCAGATCGATGTCTGGATGCCCACCCGCTCGCAGGCCATGCAGTGGGGCGTGCGCAGCGTACGCATCACCGCTGTGCGCTGAGGGCCGCCCCAGTCTCTTCCCCCGGCATTTGCCCTGTCCCCGCCTTTTCCCGGCGGGGATTTTTGCTGGCCGCTCCACGCATCTGCCGGCGGCGCCCCGGCCAACTTGGCTATGCTGGGCTCTACTGTGACTGTGCCTGCCGCTGAACCTTCTGCCCCCGCCTCCGCGCGGCGCCTGCCCTGGCTGCTGGCGCGTGCCCACCTTAAGAAGCGCCGCACCCAGAACGCCCTGACCGTGGCCGGCATCGCGGTGGGCGTAGCGGTGCTGATTGCTGCGCTCAGCCTCACCAACGGCTTTACCGGCGCGCTGATCAGCGCCACCCTGCGGGCCAGTCCGCACCTCAGCGTGCAGCCATACACGCCCGGCGGCCAGGATCAGGCGATGGAACAGGCCCTGGCCGGCAATACGGAGGTGGCGGCCTTTACTCCCTTTCTGGCCGACAAGGCCCTGCTGACCCGGCCCGCCGACGAATACCGCGCTGCCGGCACCGATTTCAGCACCCTGTTCGGGGTGGGGCCGCAGGCCGCCGACGTGCTGGAACTCCAGCCGCAGGAGGGCGAGCTGCTGCGTACCCTGAAAGACGGCGACATTCTGCTGGGGTCGGCGCTGGCCCGCAATATCGGGGCGGCAGCCGGCGAGCGGCTGAACCTGCTCAACAGCAGCCAGAACCGCGGGGGACTGACCGTGAAAGGCGTCTTTCATACCGGCAACTACCTGATTGATTCCGGCTACGCTTTTACCAACCTGAAAACCCTGCAGCAATTGCAGCAGACCGGCAAGATCACCGGCTATCAGGTGCGCCTCAAGGACCCCGAGCAGGCACCGCAGGTGGGGCAGGCCCTCACGGCGCAGCTGCCCTACGCCGCCACGCCCTGGCAGTCGCTTTACGGCACCCTGCTCGACCAGCTGAAGCTGCAAAAAGAAGTGATCGGCTTCGTGGTGTTCCTGATCGTGGTGGTGGCCGCCTTCGGTATCGCCAACGTGATGACGCTGGCCGTGTTCGAGAAAACCCAGGAAATCGCCATTCTGCGCGCCATTGGGGCCACCCGCAGCACCATCACTCACATCTTCTTGCTGGAAGGTCTGGTGCTGGGCCTCAGTGGGCTGCTGCTGGGCAACCTGCTGGGGCTGGCGGTGGCCGGCTACTTTACGCTGCGCCCTTTTCAGATTCCGGGAGACCTGTATTTCATCACCTCGCTGCCGGTCGAAGTGCGGCCGACCGACCTGCTGTGGGTCAATGCCGTGGGGCTGGTCACCACGCTGCTGGCCGCCCTGATTCCGGCCCGCCGCGCCGCCGCCATCGAACCGGCCCGTATCATCCGCTAGCCTAAGAGCGGGCCCAAGCAGGGCGCTTCAGCGCCTTCACCGTCAGAAACCAGACAGGTCTGACGGTGATCTGAATGACCATTAAATTTGCTGCCGGTCCGTCTCACCGTGCGTCATATTAGGAGCCTTAGCCTGGGGCCATGAACAAGACTCTTCTGAAGGCAGCCCTGCTGCCCATGACCCTGCTGGCCGGCACCGCCGGTGCGCAGAGCATCAGCGCCCAGAGCATTATCGTGAACCCTGCCCAGCCTGACCTGAATGTGCAGGTCAGCGTGGACAAGGACCCCACCGGCGACGCTGTCCCCACCTACCGCATCGGCGACGGCATCAAGCTGAACGTCAAGACCAACCGTGACGCTTATGTGTACCTGTTCAACGTGGGCGCCGACGGCGAAGTCAACCAGATTCTGCCCAACCGTCTGAGCGGTTCCAACCGCGTGACCGCCAACACCAACTGGACCTTCCCGGCAGCCAACGCCAACTTCACCTACAACGTGGACGGCCCCGCCGGCCTGAACAAGGTGCTGGCCCTGGCCTCGCTGACCGAGCTGAGCCTGAATGACCTGAGCACCTTCGCCAACGCCCAGAGCCAGTTCGCCAACGTGAGCGTGCGCGGTCAGGACAACCTGGCCCAGGCCCTGAGCATCGTGGTGAACCCGCTGCCCCAGAACAGCTGGGTGAGCGACACCGCCTTCTTCGACGTGGCGGAACGCGCTCCGGTGCGCACCGGTAACCTGTTCGTGGGCACCAACGTGAACAACGCCCAGGTGATCCTGAACGGCCGCGTACTGGGCAGCGCCAACAAGACCTACAGCGGCATCGCTCCCGGCAACTACCCGGTACGTATCGTGGCCCCCGGCTTTGCGGACTTCCGCACCACCGTGACCATCCGCGGCAACGCCACCACCAACCTGACGGTGCCCTTCAGCGGCAACACCGTGACCCCCGCGCCGGTGCGCCCCGCCCCGGTGAACGGCACCTACAACGTGACTGTGCGCAGCGCGATGGAAGGCGGCCGGGTGTTCCTGAACGGCAACGAAGCAGGTACCATTCGCGGCGGCCAGCTGACCACCTCGGTGGAACGTGGACAGTACCAGATCGTGGTGCTGGCTCCCGGCCAGTCGGCGGAAATCGCCACGGTGAACGTGAACCGCGACGGCGGCATCAACCTGAGCCAGGCTCCCCGCAGCACCACCATCAACCTGCTGGACCTGCTGTTCCGTTAAGCAAGAACTGATTCAAGAGAAGCTCCCCGGCCCCTTGGCCGGGGGCTTTTTTGTGCTGTAGGCCCGGGCGCGCGGGCAGCATTCCCAGCCCGTCCCACCTTTGGAAAGATGCTGCGCGCGTTAGACTGACCGGATGACTACTGCGCCCACTGCCCACGCTTCAGCGGCCCGGCCTCTGCTGCTGGACCTGCACCCCGACGATTACCCGCTGCCCGGCTTTCGCCGCCGGCAACTGCTGGAGTGGGTGTATCAGCACGGGGTGGGCGAGTTTGGGCAGATGCACACCCTGCCAGCCGAGCAGCGCAGCGAGCTGGAACGGGAATGGCGGCTCAATCCCTTTACTGACATTGAAACCTTCCGCAGCGACGACGGCTCGGTGAAATACCTCTTCACCCTGCCCGACGGCCGGCAGATGGAAGCGGTCTATATGCCGTACCTGGACCGCAAGACCATCTGCGTAAGCACCATGGTGGGCTGCCCGGCCCGCTGCGCCTTTTGCGCCACCGGGGCGATGGGCTTCGGGCGCAACCTGACCCCCGGCGAAATCGTGGGGCAGGTGCTGGCGGTGGCCGGCGGCGAGGGCATCGAACCGCGCGAAATTCGCAACCTGGTGTTTATGGGTATGGGTGAAGCCATGCTGAACTACGACAACACCATGCAGGCCGCCCGGATTCTGCTGCACCCGCAGGCGCTGGGCATGAGCAAGCGCCGGGTGACCCTCAGCACGGTGGGCATTGCCAAAGGCATTCGCCGGCTGGCCGACGAAGACGACCTGGGTATCAAGCTGGCCATCAGCCTACATGCCCCGGACGAGGAAACCCGCCGCAAGATCATTCCGACCGGCGGGGCCAACTCGATTGACGAGATTATGGACGCTGCCCGCGACTACCAGGCCCGGACCGGCCGGCGCATTACCATGGAGTACACCATGCTGGACGGTGTCAACGATCATCTCTGGCAGGCCGAACTGCTGGCCGAGCGCCTGCAGGGCCTGGTCAGCCACGTGAACCTGATTCCGATGAATCCCTGGCCCGGTAGCCCTTTTGTGAGCAGCAGCGAGGCGCAGATTCAGGCGTTCTATGACCTGCTGGAAGAACGCGGCGTAGACGTGAGTGTACGGCGCTCGCGCGGCAAGGACGCCGGGGCCGCCTGCGGCCAGCTGGCGCTGAAGCGTCCCGGTGCAGCCCAGGGATATGCAGCGCAGGAACACGCCGGAGCCTGAACTCGGCTCTCCCGGACACACTGTGCCCGAACCCTCAATCGGCCTTTATCCACCCGTCAGAACAACATCAGCGCGAGTCTAAAGACTCGCGCTATGTTTACAATTTTACTCACTCTGGCAGCAGCTTCGCTTCCGCTCCCGGCCTGGAATGCCCCTGCTCCGCAGGTCAGGACCGACAGCCAGCGGCCCGATGCGCATCAAACACGGGTGCTGGGGGCAGCCTACTGCGCCGGCCAGCCGGGCTGCCGGATGGAATTTCTGACGGTAAGCAGCGGTGGCGCCCAGATGCCAGTATTCGGCCGGCGCGTACCGACCAGCGTAACGTTCGGCTCTTTCAGCGCGCCGGGCCGTGAAGAGGCGCTGCTGAACCTGTGCTGGGCCGAATCGGACAGCTGTGATGGCGTTGCCCTGCTGCGCCGTGAGCGGGGGCAGTGGAAGAGGATCCACCACACACCGGGCGTAACTGCCCAGGAGTGCCTGAAGTTCCGGCGCTTTGATGGCCGCGACGCGCTGGCCTGCCGGGGCCACTTCGTGATGTACGGCTCACAGCTGACCCTGGTCACGGCCGACAGTCGCCGCAGCAGCGAGAAGGTGTTGCTGGACGGCAACCTCCAGAACTGTGGCAAGGGCACAGCCACCGTGACCCGGCTGGGTGACTGGCGCAAGGCAGACGTGAACGGTGACGGCCGGCCCGACCTGGTGGTGGACGTGAACCGTTATGCGGTGCGCTCGGCCCAGTGCCCGCCGGCCGGCAATGCCCCCTTTACTGCCGAGAAACTGGTGCGCCGCTGGGCGATGTAGCCGGGGCCAAGCAGGCTTCAGCCCAGCCGCGACCACTCGGCCGCCTGACGCAGGGCTGCGGCCGCCTGCTGCACTCCTTCCAGCGTGCTGGCCGCCCCAAAGCTGAAGCGCAAGCTGCTGCGGGCGTCCGCTTCGCTGTGGCCGATGGCCGTCAACACGTGGCTGGGCTGCATGGTCCCCGCGCTACAGGCGCTGCCTGCGCTGGCACAGACGCCGGCCATGTCCAGGTTCATCAGCAGGGCTTCGCCGTCGGCGCCGCTGAGGGTCAGGCTGGCGACCTTGGGGCTGCTGCCTTCGGCCGGGTGGTTCCAGCGCAGGCCCGGCAACTCGCCTACGGCAGCCACGAAAGCCTCTCGGAGGTCAAGGAGGTGGGCAAAAGTGGACTCCCGCGCCTCCTCAGCGGCAGTGAGGGCCACTCCCGCCGCATAGATGCCTGCCGTGTTCTGGGTGCCGGCACGCTGCCCGCTTTCTTGCCCACCGCCGATCTGCTGGGGCGGCAGGTCCTGGCCCTGGGCGGAATACAGCACGCCCACGCCGCGCGGACCGCCCCACTTGTGGGCGCTGAATGTGGCGTAGGTGACGCCCCACTCGGCCAGCGGCACCGGCAGTACGCCGGGCGCCTGCACCGCGTCGGTGTGATAGGGCACTCCGGCGATCGCCGCTACTGCTGCCAGTTCGGCGGTGGGCTGAATGGTTCCGATCTCGTTGCTGACGTGGTGCAGGCTGACCAGGGCGGTGTCTGGCCGCAGGGCTTCCTGCAACTGCTCGGGGGCTATCCGGCCGTGCTGGTCCGGCGGCAGAAAGGTCACGTCCCAGCCCCGGGCGGCCAGGGCGCGGGCGGGGGCCAGCACCGCTGAATGCTCGCTGGCACTGGTCACGAGGTGGCCGAGCCGGCCATGCCGCTCCTGATACGCCTGCGCCACGCCGAACAGCACGGCGTTGTCGCCCTCGGTGCCGCCACTGTTGAGGGTCAGTCGGCGGGGGTCCACCCCGAATACCTGCGCCAGCCGGGTGCGGCCTTCTTCCAGTTTCTCGCGGGCCTGCTGCCCGGCAACGTGAACGCTGGACGGGTTGCCCGGCAGCGCGGCCGCCTCAGCGTAAGCGGCCAGGGCAGCGGGCGTCATGGGATGGGTGGCAGCGTAGTCGAGATAGATCATAAGAGGACCTTCCCTTCTGAAAGGCAAGCTGAAAAAAGAAGAGGGAGAAGGCGACGACCTGTGCCCCCACCTTCTTCCCTACGCACTGCCCCGAGCCTAGGGGATAGACGCGGCGAACGTTTCGCCGTCGCGCAGGATGATGAAAGTGGCATTGCCGGTCACCTGCACGGTGCTGGAGGCGCGGGCACCGGCCAGCTTGCTGCTGGGCGTCGCGCCCATCAGCACCCGCTGCCCAGCGCCGTCGCGGACCACGATGGAATAGTTGCCGGGGGGCAGGTCGGCCGGGAAGTCGTAGTTCAGCTGCACGTCGCGCTGCTCTGCGGCGGGGGCCCCGGCGGGCGTTGCCGGAACCGTGTCCGGGCTGGTGGCCGGCGGCGTGCCAGCAGGCGTTCCGGGCGGCGGGGTTTCCTGCGGGGTCGGTTCCGGTTCCGGCTCAGGCAGCGGGGGCGGCGGGGCCGGGGGCACATAAGCCGGGGGTACCGGCAGGGCGCCCACGGTGGCCGGCGGCTCGCTGAACTTGGGCGCGGCCACAACCAGGGTCATCTTCTCGCCGCTGCCGATCCGGGTATAGGGCTTGGGCACCTGCGAAATCACGGTGTTTTCCGGCAAGTCGCTCTCTTCCGGCTTGACTTCGGTGATCACCAGGCCAGCGGTGCGGGCATGCTCACGGGCCGAGGTGAAATCCAGCCCGGTCAGGTCGGGAATCCAGGTTTCTTTGCCGGCAATCCCGGTAGACACCAGCACATTCACATTCTGACCGCGCTGGGTGGACAGTCCGGCAGGCGGATCCTGCGAGATGATGCGGCCTTCAGGCGTCTGGGTGGGCGTGCCGTCAATCTTGGTGACGGTGCCCAGCCGGAACCCGCTTTCCTTGAGGTTGACGGTGGCCCGGTCGGGGGTCAGGTCCTCCACCCGCGGCACCGTCAGGTCGGGCGGGCTGTTGACCGTCAGGGTGACCAGCCGGCCCAGCGGCATGTTGGTGGCACCCTCAGGTTCCTGGCGCAGCACCGAACCGATAGCTGCATCGCTGCCCTCGCCCTCGGTATAGGCCACCCGGAACCCGCTTTTGGCCAGCTGTTTCGCGGCCTCGTTGGCCGGTAGGCCCTTGACGTCCTTGACCACAGCCACCCGGGGGTTGAGGTAAGCCTGGGTGGCCTGATAGCCATACCAGCCGGTCGCAGCCAGCAGCGCCAGCCCCGGCACGAAAGACAGCCAGCGCAGGTTATCGGCGCGGCGGCGGGTGCGGCCCTCGAACACTGGGCGCAGCACCGGGGCGTTCAGCCGGGCAATCTCAGCGTCGGTGCGCTGTGGGGCCGGTTCCAGATATGCCAGCACCGCCTGCTCACTGCGCCGGCCGGCCAGCAGGATCTCGGCATCGGTCAGGGCGTAGCCGTGCTCGGCCAGGTGCTGGGTCAGCAGCCGCAGTGAATCGAGGCCCTCTTCCGGCCGGGCCGGCAGGGCTGCAAAATCGCCCAGTGTCTGCCCCGCCAGCGGCCGCCACACGGCGTAGTTGGCTTCCGGCGTGGCAACCAGCTCGACCAGACCGGCGGGGTTCAAGGCGCGCAGGGCGTCGCGGTAAGCGAAAAAGTCACGGCGCTGCTCGGGGGTGTCAATCTCGAACCAGGCCAGGCGCAACAGCTCGCCGTCTGGGGCGCTCACCTCGCTGAGCGTCAGGTTGCCCCGCTCTTCCAGCGTGCGCAGCACCGTATATTTGCCATCGATCCGCACTTCTTCTGCCGTCATTCGGCACTCAGCATACTCCATGCCCGGCGGCAGACCCCCGGCCGGAGCGGCAGGCACCGGCCGGGCGCGGTGGGAGCGGCCCGCTCAGACAGTCAGCAGGTCGGCGCCCTTCTTGGTCACGACCAGGGTGTGCTCGAACTGCGCCGAGGGCCGGCGGTCACGGGTCACCACGGTCCAGCCGTCGCTGAGCAACTCGGTTTCGGCGGTGCCCAGGTTCAGCATCGGCTCGATGGTAAAGACCATGCCTTCTTCCAGCTTCATGCCGGTGTAGCGCACGCCCTTGTGAAACACGGTGGGGTCTTCGTGCAGGTCGTGGCCAATGCCGTGTCCGGTGTATTCCTCCACCACCGAGTAACCGCGCGGCTCGGCAATTTCCTGAATGGCCGCGCCGATGTCGCCCAGGCGCGAGCCGGCCCGCACAGTGGCGATGCCGGCGTCCATCGCTTCGCGGGTGGTGTCCACTAGGCCCTGCACCTCGGGGGTTACCTGGCCTACGGTGTAGGTGTAGCAGGCGTCACCATAAAAGCCGTCCAGCAGTACGCCGATGTCCATGCCCACGATGTCGCCGTCTCTCAGCTCACGGCTGTCGGGAATGCCGTGGCAGATCGTCTCGTTCACGCTGGCGCAGATGGTGCCGGGAAAGGGGTTGGACTTGGGACCGTAGCCCAGGTAGGCGGGCAGCGCCCCGGCCGCACGGATATGCTCCTCGGCGATGCGGTCCAGCTCGGCCAGGGAGGCCCCCGGCTTGATGTAAGGGTCCAGCACCCGGAAGGTTTCGGCCACCAGCCCGCCGGCCCGGCGCATGATTTCGATGTCTTTTGGCCGCTTGATGGAAACTCGTCTTCTCAGTGCACTCATAACGCTCTAGCCTAGCGCAGCTGCCCTGCCCCAGCGAGGCACAGGTCGCGTTGTGAACGGAAGATGATGGCAGATCGGGTCGGGCACCGCCCTTGCCCGCTCGGGCGCCCAGAGGGCCTATGCTGAGCCTGATGACCCTGCCTCCGCCCGACTTGCCCCCCGGCGCTCCGGCCGACCTGCTGACCGGCGAAGTTCCACCGGCGCTGTTCGACCTGGCTGTCAACCGGGCCAGTGCGGCGCTGCGAGGACTCCACGGCGAGGCCGAGCAGCGGGCGCTGCGGCAGTGGCACGCCCGGACCCGCTTTGCCCGGCGAGTGCCGCTGGCCGAGGTGGCACGTGCCCTGGCCCTGCGGCCACCGCAGAACGGACGGGAAGAAGAGAGCGGGCCCTGGCACTGGGCCGGTGGGCCAGAGGGCCACTGGCAGCCGGGCAAGGCACCTTTTCCCTGAGCTACCTTTGAGCCGCCTTTTCCTGAGCTGGCAGCGGAGCGGGGCGTAAGCTGAAGCGCATGGTTCCATCTCTTCCCGATGACCGAGAGGCCACCGACCCGGCAACCGCGGGCCAAGCCGCTGGGGCTCAGCCGGCGCCGGGCGGGTCGGCCACGCCTCCACCCGGCTCCCCACCGCCCGGCACCCCTTCTGGTGAAGGCGGCAGCAGTGGCGTGATGGGCTGGCTGCGGCGCACTTTCAGCGCCCTGGCCCATCCCCTGTTTCGGCGTTACTGGCTCTCGCAGCTGCTGAGCCTGATCGGCACCTGGATGCAGACCACGGCGCAGCAGTATCTGGTGCTGGAGCTGACCGGCGGCAGTTCGGCGGCGCTGGGCTGGGTGACGGCGGTGCAGTTTGCCCCCAGCCTGCTGTTCTCGCTGTTTGCGGGGGCTATCGTGGACCGGATGCCCCGGCGCACCGTGCTGCTGCTGACCCAGACCGGTTTTCTGTTCACGGCCGCCACCTTGGCCGTAACCACCCACCTGCAGGTGGTCACGCTGCCGCTGGTGCTGGCGCTGGCTTTTGTGCACGGTATCGCCCAGGCTTTCGATATGCCGGCCCGCCAGAGCACTGTGGTGGACCTGGTGCCGCGCAGCAGCGTGGCCAACGCCATTGCCCTCAACAGTTTCTCGTTCAATGTCAGCCGCACCACCGGGCAGGCGCTGTTCGGCATCGTGGTGGCGGCCGGGGTGGCGCTGCTGGCCGGCGGCAACCCCAACGCCCTGTCGCGGCTGGCCCTGCCCTACTACCTGAACGTGGCTTCCTTTTTCCTGGTGATGTACGTGATCGCCACCATGCCCTTTCCGCCGCGTGAGACGGCACCGCGCGGCAGCATGCTGGAACAGATCGGTGACGGGCTGCGCTACGTGCGCGGCAACCGTGACGTCTCCAGCGTGATGTGGCTGGTGGGGCTGCTCAGCCTGACCGTCATCAACTTCAACATCATGATTCCGTACTTTACCCGCGAGGTCTTTGGGGCACGGGAAGCGGCCTTCGGGCTGATGAGCGCTGTGTTCGGTCTGGGCGCCGTGGGCGGGGCACTTTATCAGGCCAGCAAGCCCAACCCGGTGCGCTTTCTGCGGCTGGGCGCCGTGATCGTGGTGGCCGCCACAGCAGCGTTCGCCTGGGTGCCGGGGCCACAGCTGGGGCTGCCGGTGCTGGTGCTGGCCGGCTTTGGCATGCTGAGCTTTCTGGTCAGCGCCAACAGCACGGTGCAGCTGATTATCCCCGACCAGCTGCGGGGGCGGGTCATGAGCCTCTATTCCTTCGTGCTGACCGGCATGGGCCCGATCAGCGCGCTGTTCGTCAGTTACATGATCGGCAAAAGCGGTCCCCTGGGCCCGCACTGGGGCCTGAGCGTGGTCGCCGCCCTGGGGGGCCTCAGCCTGATAGCGCTGTGGGGGCGGCTGCCGCGCTCGCTCTCACGGCCCGGAGCGCCGGCGCCCGGGGCACTCAACCCTGAAGCAAACAGTTCTGAAACGAGCGGTTCCCAGGCACCATAAACGTCGGCTGGTCCAAATGTGCCCCCGGATGTATTCTGGGGCCATGCAAGCCCACAAATTCAGCCTGCCCCGGATCATCGTCCTGGTCACCCTGGGCGCAGCCCTGGGCCTCGTTGCTGCGACGTACTTTGACGCCCGCCGGGGCCTGCCGGGTCAGGACGACAGCGAGACACCGCTGTTCATCTGACGCTGTTCATCTGATTCCGGCTGCAGCCGGAGGCGGGCGGCGCTGAAGACACGCCGGCGGGAACGCCGTTTCTCACGCGCCCGCGCTCTACACTGCGTGACGTGCGTGTGAGTTTCATTGTCCCTGGCCTGCTTCTGGCCGCTTTTCTGGCGCTGCTGGCCCCGGCGGCTCCGGCACTGGCCCGTTACGGCGCGGTGCCCAGGCCAGCCGACCACCCGCTGAATATTCTGCTGGCCGGTGTGACCCCCAAGTACCCGCCCAGCGCGGTGTGGCCCTACCCGGCCGCTCCCGAGGACTTCAGCGGCCTGACCGACACCATCATGCTGGCGCAAGTTTACCCGGACGGCCGAGTCAAGCTGTTGTCGGTGCCGCGCGATTCCTGGGTGGAGATTCCCGGCGTGGGCATGAGCAAGATCAACGCCAGCAACCCACGCGGCGGCCCCGAACTGCTGATGGAGACGGTGGGCGACCTGACCGGCCTGACGGTGGACGGCTACGCCCTGCTCTCGCTGCACGCGGCCCGCGCCATGACCGACGCCGCCGGCGGCGTGACGGTGGAGGTCAAACAGCCGATGCGCTACGACGACGATGCCGGCAAACTGCACATCAACCTGCAGCCGGGTACCCAGCAGCTGAACGGTGAGCAGATGGAAGGGTTTTTGCGCTTCCGCAAGGACCGCCTGGGCGATATCGGGCGGGTGGCCCGGCAGCAGCAGTTCGTGGCCGCCTTCTCGGACCAGATGAAGCGCCCGCTGAACTGGTGGCGCTGGCCAGTGGTGGCCGGGGCACTGAACGCCAACACCAAATCCAACCTGCGCCGCGACGAGGTAGGGGCTCTCCTGGCGGCCGCGCTGCATGGCCCCAAGGTGAACACCTACCTGGTGCCAGGCAATTTTGGTGCCCACGGCACCTGGGCGGTGGACCGGCCGGCGCTGGAAGAACTGATCGCGCAGGAATTTTCCGGCGAAGGGTCGGGCCGGGCGCAGAGCAGCAGCGGCGGCGACGCGGCACCGGCCGCCAGCCTCAACACCGATATGAGCATCACCATTCTGAACGTGGGCGCGCCTGCAGGCAGTGCCGGGCGGCTGGCCGAGCAACTAAGAGGTCAGGGGTTCAGCCGGGTCAACGTGGGCAACGGCGAGGGAACAGTGCCAGTGACGCAGTTCCAGGGACCAGAGGCTGCACAGGTCCAGCGCCGGCTGGGTTTCGGGGAGGCTGACCCTACGCCCAACCCGGACGGCAGCGACCTGGTGATTCGCTTGGGCGCCGACGTGCCGCAGCCCTAAACCCCAACCCCAGGTCAGGGCCGCCCCCGCTCAGCGGTCCAGCCGCAGCGGGGGCGCTGGCTGAGCGGCCGGCGCTGGCAACTCCTCACGCCAGTTCAACAGTTCACCGCGCACCGCTGCGGCTGAAGCCGGGCGGCCCTGGGCGCGGGGCTGCAGCAGCTGCCGAATCAGGGTTTGTGCTTCTGCCTGGAAGAAGGGCTCAGGGCAGACATCAGAGCTGCCACTGGAGAGTTCTGCCTCAGGAGCTAAAGCATCCAGATCAAGGATGTCCGTGTCGGGGTCTGGCTCGGGCAGGGCGCCCCAGAGCCCCCAGTACAGCAGCAGGCCAACGCCATACAGGTCGCTGGCCGTGCCCAGTTCGCCGCCAGCCTGGGCCTCGGGGCTCTGAAAGGCAGGCGTGCCCACCCGGGCGTGCAGCGGTTCGTCCAGCGGCCCGCTGAGGTCGTAATCCACCAGAATCGCCCGCCCAGACGGCTGCACCAGAATATTGTCGGGTTTCACGTCACGGTGCAGCATCCCTAACTGGTGCATGTGATCCAGGCCGTCCAGCACATCGGCCAGGGTGGTCAGGTAAGCGTAGGGCTCGCAGCGCAGCGCCGGGCGGCGGCGGTAATGGGCCAGCAGCGTCTCGCCCGGCACCCAGCTCATGACCAGCGCGGGGTAATCGTCCAGCCAGGTCAGCCGGCCCACCCGCGAGAGCCGGGGGTGCCGGAAACGGCTACCGACTTCCAGCTCGCGCTGGGCATGGTCCAGCAGCTGCGGCTGAAACAGCTTGACCGTACACGGCTGCCCACTGGCCGTGACCGCTAGATAGGCCACCGAGTGCGAACCGTTACCCACCGGCCGCACCAGCCGGATTCCACCTTCGAGCTGTCTGCCCGCCAGCGCCATGTCTCACAGGCTAGCGCAGTACCTCCGGCAGAGGCTGACGGCCAGATGAACGCTGGCAGAACAAGGCGAGGACGCGCAAAGAGGCAGCAGCCGGCCTTCTCCGCGCCCTCAGCGCACCTGCAGGGGACTCAGCTGCACCTCAGGCTGCTCGGCACTCAGAGTGGCGGAAGTGTTCACGCCGCCTTCACCGTATTCGCCGGCCACGCCGTTGCCGTTGAAGTCGTGCCCGGCCCGCAGGACATAGGTGCCGGTGCCCAGATAGGCGGTAAAGCGGCCTTGCTCGTCCAGCGCCGGCTGGTAGCTCTGGCCCCGGTCCGACTGCAGCGAGAACCCGGCTGCGCGGCTGACGGCGGGGGCCTCCAGGGCGGCGGCAGGGTTGATCATGCCGTAGCCGAAATACTCGTCGCGGCCGGCCGGACCCAGGTCGGTGGCGGTATCGAACATCCGGGCTTCGGTGTCCTCAGGGCCGTGGGTGACGCCCTTAGACAGCAGCAGGGCGGCCAGCGCGCTCACCTGCGGCGCCGCCTGCGAGGTGCCGGCCTGGTAGGCGTAGCGCGGCTCGTTTTTGGCATAGTCCCAGTCGGTGGAGAAGATCTGGTCGGGCGCGGGTTTGTCGTTCAGCCGGCCGCCGTTGTAGGTGGTGCCCTCTGCCGTGCCGCCCGGCGCGCTGAGGCGCACTTCAGCGTAATGATCGGAAAACTCGGAGTGGCGCGGCGCCGAGGCGCCCGAAAGGGTCACACTGCCCACCGCCACCGCGCCGGGACAGGCAGCCGGATACACCTGCGAGGAAGAATAGTAATTGCCGGCTGCCGCGACCACCACAGCGCCGGCAGCGCGGGCTTCAGCCACCGCGTCGCACAGAGGCCGGGCTTCTGCGGCGCTGATCGGCCCACCCAGACTGAGGTTAATGACCTGAGCCGGGGCCGGATTCTGGAAAGTCTGCCCGCCCAGCGTCACCGGCTGACCCACCGCGTAGCGCAGGCCGGCGGCCACCTGGGCCACGTCCGTATTCCCGGCAGCGTCAATCACCCGCACCGGCAAAATCTTGACCGGCGCGCGGTAGGCGGCACCCACCACCCCACTGGTGCTCCATTTGGAGTTAGCAACCGCCTGTTCACCCCAGCGGGCCGCGATGATGCCGCTGACGTGGGTGCCGTGGCTGTGGTCGGTGCGGCGCGGGGCGGCCGGGTCGGTAGGATCGCGGTCCGGGCCGTCACCGTCGCCGTTGTCGTAGCCAGCCTGTCCCTCGGCAGCGGGGGTAAAGTCCAGCACGTCCAGGGCACCTTCAGCCGGGGTCAGCGGCTGGCCCTGCAGGTCAGGGTGGTCGTAGCGCACCCCGGTGTCCAGCACCGCCACCGTGACCGGGCGGGTGTAGCCGCCGGCTTCCATGTCGCGCCAGACAGCGCCGTAGCCCAGCGTCCGGTAAGCCCATTGCAGCGACGCGTACTGGTCGGTGGGGATTACCGGCTGCGCCAGAGCATTCGTCTGGGTGCCGGCTGGTTGGGTGCCTTCCGCCTGTGTACCTGCCGGCTGCATACCCGCTGGCTGGATAGCTGGCCCATCCACCTGCTGCGTGCTCAGCGGGGCGCTCAGCACGGCGTATTCCACCGCCGGGTCCTGCTGCAGGGCCGTCAGGAGGGCCTGCGGGTCGGCCGGGCGTGCCAGCAGGGTCTGAGCACCCAGCCGCGCCACCGGCTGCGCGGCCCCGGCCCGCTGCCAGCGCTGCAGCGACTGCGCCGACAGCTGCCGCGCCGAGCCGGCGGTGTCCGGCGTCAGCGACTGGGCCCCGGCCTGTTCGGCACTTCCAGCCTGTCCAGCGCCCTGACCCAGCCGGGCGCCGACTGCCTGCGCCACCGCCGCCGAGCGGTATTTCACGATGACCTGACGGGCCGGCCCAGCTGCGGCCGGCTGCACCGTTCCAGCCTGCACCAGAGCGTCGGCGCCGGTCACGGCCGGCCACCGGATCTGCCCACTCAGCGAGTAACGCCGGGCCTGCACCGGCCAGCGCGAGGTAACCCACGTCGCGCTGCCCGGAGCCTGCCAGCGTACCTTAATCACGTCGCTCAGCTGCGGTTCGGCGGCAGTGGGCTGTATGCCCACGTTGCGGTCAGCCTGCACCCGCAGCGACAGCGGGGTGCCAGCGCTTCCGGCAAAACTGCTCGGCTTGAGCCAGACCGGCACCTTCTCAATCTGCCAGTTGCCGCTGAAAGCTTTGTCAATCTGGCCGCTTTCAGCGTAGCCCAGGTCCAGCGTGACCTCGCCGGCTGCCGGCGTCATGCAGCCGCCGCAGCCGTCACTCAGCGGAGCGGCCGCCTGCCGGCACCCCAGCAGAAGCGCAGGAAAAAGACCGGCCAGAACCAGTCGGGAACGCCAGCGGGCAGTTAACATCCCTTCAGCATGGCCCAAACGGAGCGGCGGAGGATAAAACGCCGCCGCCAACTTTCTCATTTCCGGGCGGGCGGGCGCAGTTCTTGCTCACGCGGCGTGCGCCACAGGGTGATGGACGCCGCAGCCGCCAGAGCGAGGCTCAGCAGGCCCAGGCCCCACAGCAACCAGGGCCGAAGGTCACTCAGACGGCCCACCGGGGCCAGCACGCCCAGATTGAACGGCTGCGGCGAGTCCTCGGCCATCAGGACATCCAGCGGCACTGGCACCGAAGCGCTGTCCTGCGACGTAGTCACCGCAAAGTTGCCGCTGCCGCCGGGCGCCAGCACCCCGCCGGACGACAGCGGCGAGTACACCGAACTGGTCACCCAGTAGAGGTAACGGCCGCGCGGCAAATCAGTGTCAATGATCAGGGCATTGCCCTCGGTGCGGACCCGCGCGGGGGGCGGCAGTTCCGGGCCAGCCGGTTCCGGGGCGCTAGCGTTGGCGTCAGGTGCCCCGCTGCCGTCTGCTGCCACCGCCGCAGCATGGGTCCAGCGGCTGCCAAAGCCGGTCACGCGCAGGTGATACTGCCAGCCCCCGCCCTCGGTGCGCAGGCGCAGGTCGCCCAGATCGGTCTCGCCACCCCGGCGGGTGCCTACAAAGATGTCCAGCGTCTGTGCCGAGAAGCCGCCCAGCGCGTTCCAGGGATTGGCCAGCTGCCCGAACTCGGTGCGGAAAGTCAGGTACTTGCCGCGCGGCCAGACCTCGAACGAGCGCAGGTCCAGCGCTTCCGGGGCAATGGCCGGCTGACGCGGCAGCTGCGCGGTGCCGCCGCCGTGCGCGTCGCCGGCCGGGTCAACGACGCGCAGCAGCGGTTCCTGCTGCCCAGCCAGCGCCGGACTCAGGCCGGGCAGCAGGGCCACGGGCAGCAGAGCAGCGGCCCAGACAGAAGCGAGGCGAGCTGACCTCTTCATGCGCTCAGCACTCCGTCTACCAGATGCAGGCTGCGGTCGGCCTGCGCCGCCAGACCAGCGTCGTGGGTGACCAGCAGCACGCCGGTGCCCTGGCGGCGGGCCAGGTCAAACATCAGCCCGGCGGCAGCGCGGGCGTTTGCCTGGTCCAGGCTGCCGGTGGGTTCGTCGGCCAACAGAGCGCGGGGCCGGGACGCCAGCGCCCGCGCAATGGCGATGCGTTGCCGCTCGCCGCCGCTCAGCACGCCGGTGCTTTCATGGCCGCGTCCGCCCAGGCCCACAGCGTCCAGCAGCTCCTGAATGCGCGTCCCGGCGCCGGGTTGCCCGGCCAGCAGCAGCGGCACTTCCAGATTCTCGGCCACGCTGAGGTCTTCCAGCAGGTAATGGTGCTGGAACACGAACCCCAGCGACGCCGCCCGCAGCGACGCCCGCGCCTGGGTGTTCAGGGTGTCTATCCGAGTATTCCCCCACCACACCTCGCCGCTGCCTGGGGTATCCAGCCCGCCCAGCAGATGCAGTAGGGTGGATTTCCCGCTGCCCGACGGCCCGGTCACCGCCACCACCTCGCCGGGCGCCACCGCCAGGCTGACCCCGCGCAGCACCGGGCGCTCCCCGAAAGAATGGGACACCTCGGCGGCGTACAGGGCGGCATTGGCCGCCGGGGCAGGCGGCGCGGGGTAGGCAGCGGGAGCGGGGCCGGACTTCACAGCCGCCATGCTAGAGCATGCGGGCGCTGACAGGAGATCACCTCTGCGCTGAGCCCGGCCTTGCCTGCTGCCTGCCGCCTGTTGCTATGTGCGGCCACTCCTCACCCCCGCGTCACCTGCCGCTGGCAGACTGGCACTATGGCTTCCGAGTTTGCCTCCCGCCCCACATCTGCCTTGCACCAGCTTTCACTGCACCGGCTGGCCCGCCACGCGCCGCTGGTCACCCTGCTGCTGACGCTGGGGCTGCCTTCCGCCCAGGCCAAGGTGCGGCTGGGCGATCCCTTACCGGCACACCCCTGGACAGCGCAGGAACGCGAGCTGGTGGTGGTGTACGGCGCCGGCTGCGGCGACATGGGCCACCTCTGGGACGCCGCACTGGCCAGCGGCCTGCCGGTGCGGGCAGTGTTCGCGGAAGGAGACTTTTACCGCACCGCTCAGGCGCCGGTCACGCCCTGGCGCGGCGCGGACGCCACCCGCTTTGCCCGGCAGCTGCACGTGGCGCAGTACCCCACCATCCTGCTGGTAGAAGGTGGGCGTCTGATGAACCTCTGGGAAGGCACTTTTGCCGCCAGCGAGGTGCCTGCCGGCGAAGCTCAGGCGCGGGCCAGGGCAGCAGCCAGGGCAGCCAAAGACTCCGTCCAGGCCCGCCCGTAAACGGCCACTGAAGCCTTAGACTAGTCGGGTGTTTCGCCGCTCTGCTACCTCGCCGCCACAACCGGCCGCCGCCTGGGGCCGGGTCGAGCTGCTGGGGCTGACGCAGCTGTCCGGCACCGACTGGCGGGCGCTGCACGCCCTGTACCGCGACCTGGAGCTGTCGCGGCTGAACGCCGCCGAACCCACCCGGATTCCCCGCTGGCTGTTCCGGATCATACTGCTGGCCGAGCAGGGCCGCGAGCGGATGAGCTTTGGGGTGATGATCGGCGGGCAGCTGGCCGGCAATGCCGAACTGTACGCCTTTAGCCCGGCGTGGCCGGCGGCCCCGGTGCGTGCCACTCTGGGCGTGATGCTGGCGCCGGGCTACTGGGGGCGGGGCTACGGCCAGGACACGCTCAACGCTCTGCTGGCCTGGGAGTTCGGGGAAGCGGCCGGCAGCAGCCTGGAGCCGCCGCTGGAGCGCATCCGCCTGACCACCCTGGGCAGCAACAAGCGGGCCCAGACTGCCTTCGCCCGGGCCGGCTTCGAGGAAAAGGGCCGTTTCCAGCAACGCGGCCACACCGAGGTGAACATGGAACTGCGCCGCGAGGACTGGCTAGCCCGGCACCGGCAGCCGCCGTTTTCCCCCTCATCCCCTTCCGGAGGACCCGTATGAGAGTGATTGTTCCTGATCTGCCCGCCTTTGAGAGCCTGGAAAAACACGGTGCCGAACTGCTGAGATTTCGCCCGCGGGATGGCCAGACCTTCGAGCAGGCCGATGGGCTGGTCTTGCTGTTCGGTCCCGGCCGGGAGCAGCGCCGCGCCCTGCTGCAAACGCCGGGGCTGCAATGGGTGCTGACCCTGACCGCCGGCATAGACCACCTCACCCCCGACCTGCCAGCGGGCGTGCGGCTGTTCAACGCGAACGCCCTGCATGCCCCGGCGGTGGCGGTGCATGTGGTCAGCGGCCTGCTGGCCGCCGCGCGGCAGCTCCACACCTACCGTGATCAACAACGTGGCCGCGATCAGCAGCACAGTGGCCGCTGGCAGCGCTGGCCAGAGCGGATGCACACCCTGCGCGGCCAGAAATTGGCGCTGTGGGGCTACGGCCACATCGGCCGCGAGATTGAGCGGTTGCTGACTCCGTTTGGCGCCGAGGTGCTGACGGTCCGCAGCCACACCGGCGAGCAGGAAAAGGCCAATATCCGTGCCCAGGCCGATTATCTGGTCCTGCTGCTGCCCAGCACGCCGGACACGCAGGGCAGTGTGAACGCCGAATTCCTGCGCGGGATGCGGCCGGGCGCCTGGCTCTACAACATCGGGCGCGGCGACCTGCTGGTGCAGGATGATCTGGTCGCGGCGCTGCAAGGCCACCTCGGCGGCGCCATTCTGGATGTCACCGACCCCGAGCCGCTGCCGCCGGAACACCCACTGTGGCGCCTGGACAACGTCATCCTGACGCCGCACGTGGGCAGCGCCACCGCCGATCTGGAACAGCGGGCCGCCGACTACACCGGCGCCTTTCTCCAGACGCTGCTGCAGGGCCGCCAGCCGGACGGTGAGGTAGACACCGGGCGCGGGTACTGACCGCCCCGGGGCCCCTCACCTGATAAATGAGCGGCGGGGAGGGAGAAAGAGGCGTGGCAGCCTCTGACCCTCCCTCCCCGCCGCTGCAGGACCATGGCTCAGGGAGCCGGGTGATCCTCGGCCGCGCGGCGACTTTCGAAGTCACGGCGGATCTCGGCCCACAGCGGCGCGTTGTGGACCCCATTGGCCTCGGCGTCGTAGACCGGATCGCGGCCGGCCCGCTTCTGGGCCTCGTAGTCGCGCAGGGCGGCCAGAGCAGGCTTTTGCAGGAACAGGATGCCGATGATGTTCAGCCAGGCTATGACGCCCACGCCCAGGTCACCCATCGCCCAGGCCACGTCGGCGGTCCGCAGGCAGCCGTAGACGACCATGCCGATCAGCACCAGCTTGAGAATGGGCAGCGCCCAGTCCATCTTCACGCTGCGGCCGAGGTAACGGATGTTGGTTTCGGCGATGTAGTAGTAGGCCAAGATGGTCGTGAAGGCGAACAGGAACAGCGCCACCGCCACGAAGGTGGCACCGATGCCCGGCATGATGTTTTCCATGGCGATCTGCACGTAGCCGGGGCCGGCGGCCACACCTGCCACGCCCTGGTGCAAGAAGCCCTCGGCATTGTTGGGGTCCTGCACGTTGTACATGCCGGTGCTCAGCAGCATGAAGCCGGTGGCCGAGCAGACCAGCAGGGTGTCCACATACACCGAGAACGCCTGCACCAGCCCCTGCTTGGCCGGGTGCGAAACGTTGGCGGCGGCGGCGGGGTGCGGGCCGGTGCCCTGCCCGGCCTCGTTGGAGTACACGCCGCGCTTGACGCCCCAGGCCACGGCCTGACCGAGAATGGCCCCGAACGCCGCGTCCGGCCCGAACGCCGAGCGGAAAATCAGCGACAGGGTTTCCGGCAGCTGCCCGATGTTCATCAGCACCACGATGATGGCCACCAGAATGTAGGCCCCCGCCATGAACGGCACGATCACCTCGGCGGCAGACGCGATGCGCTTGACCCCACCGAAGATAATGAAGGCCAGAACCACGGCCAGCACGCCGGCGGTGTAGGCGGGCGATAGGCTCAGCGCGGTGTCCATGGCGGTGGCGATGGAGTTGGCCTGCACGCCCGGCAGCAGCAGCCCGCAGGCGATGGCTGCGCTAATGGCGAACAGCACGCCGTACCATTTCTGGCCCAGGCCCTTTTCAAAGTAGTAGGCCGGGCCGCCGATGTAGTGGCCACTGCTGTCCTTTTCCTTATAGATCTGGCCCAGCACCGATTCCACAAAAGCGGTGCTGGCGCCCAGGAAAGCCACCATCCACATCCAGAACAACGCACCGGGGCCGCCGAAGGTAATGGCGGTGGCGACCCCGGCGATGTTGCCGGTACCGACCCGCCCGGCCAGCGCCATCGCCAGCGCCTGGAAAGAGGACACCCCTTCGTTGGAGCTGCGGCCGTCGCGCAGCAGCCGCAGCATCTCGCCGAAATGCCGCACCTGCAAGAAGCCTGTCCGCAGAGAAAAATAAAGCCCGACACCCAGGCACAGGTAAATCAGGGCTGGGCTCCAGACCCAGCCGTTCAGCGTGTTGACCAGTGTTTCAAACATGCTTGCACTCCAAAAGGGGGGATTTCTGACTTGTGGCCAAATTACGCCCCGCCTCCCGGACCGGCCCTCAAGCAAGGAAACCCACCCGGGTGAATGAGCAAAGATGTAGTTTGGTTAAAGTTGCTCAGAGGTTAGCACATCTCAGTTGCAAGGTGATTTGTCCCCCAAAGTCTGCGGGTGAAATAAATCTGTGTCGTTCAGCCTGGGCCCTAGTAGGTAGAAGGCCTGGAGTTCGACCAACCGACTCTTCCGGCAGCCGGCAAAAAAGTATGTGCAGCAGGCAATATCAGCCGCCGACTACGCGGGTGAGTTTATCCGGACCCTGCTGCAAGGCCGAGAGCCTCAGGGCGCGGTAGACACGGGGCAGGGATACTGACCCAGGTTTTAACCGAACGATTGATGTGCGGGGAGTCAATAACTGGACTCCCCGCATACGTTTAAAGGGTTCACAGAGATGCGGATTTAATCCAGCGCTGTCAAGCCAGGCAGCGGTTCGCCACATTCCTGGCATTCCTAACTGCTGTCCACTTGCATCAGGAAATTACCAATGCGGTAAGCCCTTTTCGCCGTAGCGAGAACGGCCAGCAGTAGCTTCAAGTCCTCTTCGGACTCTACTGGATGCTGTAACGCCTCCAATACTAGCCGTTCTAAGCGAAGTCGTTCAGTCTCAAGATTGACCCACTGCTCGTCTACTTCAGGAGCCCCGTCCTCAACACTAGAGGCCAGGATGCAAGCTATCAGTTGCAGCAGACTCTGTTGACCTTCAGGTGATGCCTCTGGAACTGCATCCAACAAGTAGGGCAGCGCAGGATAAGACGCTGAATAGACGTCACCCTGATGTCACAGCGAGCTCCAGAGCGAGAACATCGGCTCATCTTGCCAGCCCCAACCCCCTACTGGCCCCTGTAGAGCTTCCAGCAGCCCAGGAATATTCCCCGCTGGACCATACGCAGTCTTCAGTTCATTCCAGTGGGCGTCATTTAGGGTCAGTCTGCTCATCTCACCCAAAGTACCCCAACACATCCAGCAGCACCTTTAGGTAGTCGTCCGGCTTCAGACCGCGCTTGTCAATCTGCACGGCCGGCGGAAAGGTCGTGACCTGGGTCTTGTACGGGAAGTTGCGCAGGCTGGCGGCGTCGTAGTCCAGCGACTTGTAGTTGAAGGTGACCTGCAGGTGCGTCATGGTGTCGCGGATTTCGGTCACCCGCTTGCGAATCGCCAGCATTCGCAGCTTGGCAAGGTCGATAAAGTTCTGCACGTCCGGGCTGGGCGGCCCGAACCGCTTGCGCAGGTCACGCTCAATCCGGCTAACTGCCTGTAGGGTGCGGGCGTCGCTGAGTTTGCCGTAAGTGGCGATGCGGGCTTCGTCGTCCAGCGCAAAATATTCCGGGTCCAGCCGCGCGCTCACCGGCAGGTCGATGGTCACGCTGGGCACCGGCTCCAGCTTCTCGCCCTTGAGCTTGGCAACCGCTTCGGCCAGCAACTCGGTATAGACGTCGATGCTGACCGCCTGCACCTGCCCGTGCTGCTCCTCGCCCAGGATGTTGCCCACCCCGCGAATCTCCATGTCCTTTTCGGCCAGCAGGTGCCCGGAGCCGAGGTCCTGCAGGTCGGCAATCGCCCACAGCCGGCGCTGGGCATTCTCGGTCATGCGCGGCGGGTAGAACAGGTAAGCGTAGGCGGTCTGGGCGCGGCGGCCCACCCGGCCGCGCAGCTGGTACAGCTGGGCCAGCCCCAGGCGGTCGGCGCGCTCGATCAGGATGGTGTTGGCTTCGGGAATGTCCAGTCCCGTTTCCACGATGGTGGTGGACAGCAGCACGTCGAAGGCGCCCTCTTCGAAGCCTTTCATGATCTCGTCCAGCTCTTCCTCGTTCATGCGGCCATGCGCCACCCCGATGCGGGCTTCGGGCACCAGCTGGCGCAGGTACAGGCTGCGTGCCCCGATTGAGGCGATGCGGTCGTGGATATAAAACACTTTGCCGCCGCGCTCGATTTCGCTGACGATGGCGTCGCGCACCGTGACCGGGTCGAAAGGAGTCAGCACCGTCTGGATAGGCCGGCGGCCCTTGGGCGGCGTCTGGATGCTAGACATGTCGCGCAGGCCCACCATGCTCATGTAAAGGGTGCGTGGAATCGGCGTGGCCGAGAGCGAGAGGGTATCCACCGCCTTGACTCCATCGGGCAGTTCCATCTTGCCGCCGCTGGGGGCGTCGGGAATGCCGCGCATGGCCCGCAGTTTTTCCTTCTGCCCCACCCCGAAGCGGTGCTCCTCATCCACGATGATCAGGCCCAGGTTCTTGAATTCGATGTCGCCGCTCAGCAGCCGGTGCGTGCCGATCACCACGTCTACCCGGCCAGCTTTCAGCCCGGCCAGAATCTCGCGGGCTTCCTTGTCGGAAGTAAAGCGGCTGAGTTCTTCGACCCGCACCGGCAGGCCCCGGAAACGTTCGCGGAAGGTTTGCAGGTGCTGGTCGGCCAGCAGCGTGGTGGGCACCAGCATCGCCACCTGATAGCCGTGGCCCACCACCCGGTGCGCGGCCCGCAGCGCCACCTCGGTCTTGCCGAAGCCCACATCGCCCGCGATCAGGCGGTCGGCGGGGTTGTCCCGTTCCAGGTCGCGCAGGGTTTCTTGCAATGCCATCTTCTGGTCGGCCGTCAGCTCGAACTCGAAATTCTTCTCGACCTGTTCGTCCCACTCGGGAATCGGCGGGAAAGCCGTGCCGGGCATCACCTGCCGGGCGGCGTACTGCACCAGCAACTTGGCGGCCACCTCCTCGGCGTTCTTGCGAGCGCGCTCCTTGGCGCGGCTCCAGTCTTTCTTGTCGAAGCTGCTCAGGCGGGGAGGGTCGTCGGTGGTGCCGGGGTGCCGGCGCAGCAACGAAAGCTGCTCGATAGGCACGCTCAGACGCGAGCCTCCCCGGTATTCCAGGTTCAGGTAATCGCGGGTCACGCCCAGCACGGTGCGCGTTTCCAGCCCCTGAAACTGCCCGATGCCGTGTTCGGGGTGAATCAGGTAATCGCCCACCTGTAGCCCCAACGCGTCGGTGACCGGCTTGCCGGCCATCTTTTTGCCGCGCAGCGCCGCGCCACCCTGAAACCCGTAAATCAGGTCCTCGGTCAGCACCACCGTGTTGTGCTCGGGAATGACGAAGCCGCCCTCGCCCAGCGCCCGCAGGAAACCCAGTTCGCCCGGTTCCAGGCGCGGCAGCTGCAGCCAGGGCACCTCCACGCTCTGGTCGTCAGGGCCGTCGCCCAGCAACCGCCCGGCCAGATACTCGGCGGTGCGGTCGTGGCGCACCAGCAGGTAGACCCGGTAGCCGGCCGAGCGCCACTCCTGCACATCACGCTCCAATTCGGTCAGGCGGGCGCGGTAAAACGGCAGCACCTTCAGGCCCAAGTCAAAATCGGTCAGCTCGATAGGCGAGCGGCCAAACGACGTGATTTCGCGCCCCCGCAGCGTCTCCCAGAGGCTGTCTACCAGCACGCCCACTGCCGAAGGGTAGAACTCCGGCGAATCCAGAAAGACTCGGCCCGGCAGTTGCTGCAACCGGGTGGAATCCCATTTGCTTTCGCTGAGGTATTCGGCACCCGGCTCCAGCGTAAAGCGCTCGATCTTCTCGCCGCTGAGGCCGCCCGGCTCCATCCGGCGCAGGGTGTCCAGCTCGTCTCCGAAGAACTCGGCGCGGATCCAGACCTCCTCATCGGCGCCTGCCGGCAGGCCCATGCCAGGAGCCAGCCGCAGTTCCAGCGTGTCGCCCTGCAATTCGTAGCCGGGTTCCTCACCGCGCTCGTAGCCCAGCGCTTCCAGGCGGCCCAGCAGTTCCTCGCGCGGAAAGTCGCCGCCCACCCGCAGGCTCAGGGCGTGCGCGGCCGGGTCGGAGGGAAACAGGTCAATGGCGGTGTTCACGTCCAGCACCACATGCTCGTGCCGGGTCTCCCAGTCGGCCAGGCCCGGATTCACGCTGACCGGCGCCCCCAGCGCTCCCGCCGAAGCGTACAGCGCGGCCCGCTCGGGCGTGGTCAGCAGCACCGCCGGGCCCTGGTGAGCCGAGAACAGCGCGGCGCGGGCCACCTGCGGAAGCAACAGCACATTGCCCACCGGCGCAGCAGGCAGCAGGCGGGCGAGGTTGGGGGTCTGTTCGGCAGCAGTCACAAAAAAAGATTTTACTGCGGGTCCCGGCCGGCAACGGTGCTCTGGCTCAGGCAGAAAGGCACAGGCGCGCGGGTGAGCGGCCGGCCCGAGTTCACTGCCGTGGCAAAGCAGCGTAACAGGCCCGGTGATATCCCAGATGGGCCGGGTCAATGCGGTGCTGTGGGTGAACCTGCAACGTTCCCGGCAGCCCCACCAGCTGGAAATCGTCCTGAACTGTAAAGCTGCCGAAATCGAACAGGACGTGATGATTAGGGCATAGACACAGCAGATTCTCGGCCACGTCCGGTCCATAATGGGGCGCTCCGAGCGGGCGAATGTGGGCCGCTTCGGCATAAGCTCCAGCCGAAGTTTCCAGCCGCGTTCCACACACCTGACAACGAAAATCGTACAGAGATTTGATGGCCCGTGCCGCCGCCGTGTCACGGACAATGCGCTGAATGATGGCCTCCCGCCGCTCAGCCCCTACAGTTTCACCGGGACCGGCAGGAAGCGTGGCGTTTTCCAGCCGGGTCAGCCTGAAACGCCAGATGGAGTGGCCGGATTTCCCCACCTCGCGCCAGTGGTCTTCTACGCGGTAGAGCCCGGCATACTCATAACCGGCAGCCGGCGAATAGGCTGAAGCATGGCGGCTGCCACGGGTCACACGAACCGGCAGGCCGTCACGGTGATTGACAGCAAGCGCCAGATTTCCGCGCACCAGCTCCTGGGGCTTGACCTGCCGGCCAGTGAGCGGGTCGCGGCCGCCTTCTCCCGTATAGACGATGACATCACCCTCATCCAAGTCGTCCTCATAACTGCCCGAAAGCACGATGGAGTCGGCACCCTCTTTGGCTGAGCCACTGATGCCGGCCTGGGTGGGGAGGTGAACCTTCGCGCTGCGCAGTTCCCGGCGGTCCGGGAAAGTTGCTCCTTCCGGAATCCCGGGAATTGCACCGAAATGACGTGACATAAAACATGCTGGCATAGGGTGGCGGCTGTATTTCTATGGACCCGCAGCGCCCCAGCCGTCTCTCGCCCGCCAGAGCCGGCGCCGCACTACACTGCCCCCATGCATCTCAGCGGCAGCGCACGCATCGCCCCCGGCGGCGAACTCGAACAGGGGGGTGTCACCGCTTCCGCCTTAGCGGAGCAATTCGGCACCCCCCTGTTCGTCTATGACGAGGCCCTGATCCGGGAGCAGTGCCGGCGGTTTCACCGCACCCTGCAGGCAACCGGGCTGGACTATCAGGTGTCTTACGCGTCCAAGGCGTTTCTCTGCCGGGCGCTGGTGCGGCTGATGGCCGAGGAACATATGGGGCTGGACGTGGTGTCGGGCGGCGAACTGTATACAGCGCTGAGTGCCGGCTTTGACCCGGGTCAGATTCACCTGCACGGCAACAACAAGCTGGACGCCGAACTGCGGCAGGCACTGGACGCCGGCGTGGGCTGCTTCGTGGTAGACAGCCTGGACGAGGTGGCGCGGCTGAACGCCTTGGCCGGTGAACACGGCGCCCGGGCGCGCTGCCTGCTGCGGGTCACGCCGGGGGTGGAAGCCCACACCCACTCGTTTATTCAGACCGGCGCCGAGGACAGCAAATTTGGCCTGGGGCTGGCAAACGGTCAGGCCACCGCCGGCCTGCACGCCCTGCTGGCCGCGCCACATCTGGAGGTGCTGGGCATTCATTTCCATATCGGCTCGCAGATTTTCGGCACCGAGGGCACCCGGGCGGCGCTGGCGCGGGTGCTGGCCTGGCTGGCGGTCCTGCGGGCCGAAACCGGCTTCGCCGCGCAGGTGCTGAACGTGGGCGGGGGCTTTGGCATTCGCTACACCGCCGCCGACCAGCCCCAGCCCCTGGAAGATGCCCTGACTGAGATTGCCGGGGCGCTGCGGGCCGGCGCTGCCGAGCACGGCCTGCCGCTGCCACAGCTGTGGCTGGAACCGGGCCGCGCCGTGGTGGGCGAAGCCGGCTGGACGCTATATCAGGTGGGCACCGTCAAGGAGATTCCCGGCGTGCGTAACTATCTTTCGGTGGACGGCGGCATGAGCGACCATCTCCGCACCGCACTATATGACGCCGACTATGAGGTGGCGCTGGCCAACCGCATGGAGGACACCCCGGAAGGCCTTTACACCGTGGCCGGCAAGCTGTGTGAATCGGGCGACGTGGTGGCCCGCGACAAGCCGCTGCCGCGCCCGCGCCCCGGCGACCTGCTGGCCGTCAGCTGCACCGGGGCTTACCACTACTCGATGTCCAGCCGCTACAACCAGATGCCGCGCCCGGCGGTGGTGTTCGTGCGGGACGGACAAGCGCGCGAGGTGGTGCGCCGGGAAACCTTCGAGGACCTCCTGCGCGGGCAGGCCGACTAAAGCCCGGCGGCGCAGCCAGGGAAGCAGCCTAAACCGGCCCCTGTGTGAGGGCCAGCCAGACCAGCAGCGCCAGCAACAACGCAGCCCCCGCCAGCGCCCAGGGGCTGACGCGCAGGCCGGGGCGCGCCCTGGCGTTCAGGTCGCCCCGGCCCAGGTAAGCCACCACCCGCTCGTAGCTGGCCTCTAGGCTGGCGCGGTCCTTGGAGCTCAGCGGTAGGTCAATGTTGCGGTGAACCAGATCGTTGCGAACCCGGTTGATTTTCATGATGTCGTGCAGCACATCGTCCGGCAGCTGCCCGCGCAGTGAGCGGGCATATTCGCCCAGGCCCCGGCCCAGGGCGCCGCGTTCCGCCAGCCGGCGCTCCAGCCGCTGCGCCATGCGGATAATGTCCACGTTCTGCTCGGCGCTCATGGCCTGCGGGCGGCCAACTTTGCGGGCCGCAGGGCCAAAGCGGTCCATCCCAGCAATCCCAGCAGCAAGCTCAGCAGCTCGGGGAAGGCATTCCCGGCCCGGCCCAGTTCATCGGCCACATAACCGCCCAGCACGCCCGAGAGCAGGGTCAGGCCCAGCCAGCCCAGCACCAGCCCGGCCCGCTGCTGGCGCAGAGCGCCCCACACCAGCGCGGCCACGCCCAGCAACCACGCCGCCAGCGCCAACGGGTACGGCAGCAGAATCAGGTCGGAGGCGGTCCGCAGGGCGCAGAAGGCCCCCAGTCCGCCAAACAGCGCCGTAAAAGGAAGGTCCGGTGAGCGGTTCATGCCTGCCTATTTTAAGCGGCCTCCCCCGCGCGGCAACAGTCTCTCCGCGTTCCTCACGCTATGCTGCCGGGCATGACCAACAGCAGCAAATCCAAGAAACAGGGTGGGCGTTACATCCGGGGCAAAGGCGCCACCGGCAGCCGCGCCCAGGGCCGGGGCGGCGTGACCCGCGACGCCCTGCCGCCGGCGCGGACCGGCGCGGGCAGCAGCCGCGGCAGCACCGAGCGCCTGCAAGAAGGCGAAACTTTCCAGCGCGGCACCCAGCGCAAAGCCGCCCCCAGAGTACAGAAGCCGGCAGAAGGACCCCAGAAACGCCTGCCCCAGCTGCGGCAGGTGCAGCTGGACGCCCCACCCGAAACGGCCACCTTCCGTGACCGCGACGGCGTCAAGCACACCTTCCCCGACTCCAAGCTGCGCCGGGTCGCCGCGCAGATTCTCAGCGAGCGGGACAAGCACTGGCGCTACCGGCCCTTTTCCTTTCCCATCTTTACCGACAAGGGCCACGAGCAGACCCTGCACTTCGACTTTTATATCTACGACGCCGAGGACACCGTGATTCGCTTGATTCTGGTGGTGCCGCACGAGTCGCGCGAGGTGTGGGACAAGATCGGCCGCTTCAAGCGCCAGTACCCGATGTACGACTACGAGCTGTGGACCCCCGAGCGGCTGGCCGCCATTCAGAGCGGGCGAGGCCGCGCCAGCCGGCTGGATTTCTGAGGGGCGTCCGGGCCAGAGCAGCGCCCAGGCTTCCGGCTCTGCCCTGGCTCAATTTCCACCGAATGTTAAAAGCCCACTTCATTCCACCTGGCCTTCTGCGCCTTACTCTGTGAATCTGACCGCGCCGCGCCGACTGCAAAGCCGCCGCGGCTGCCTTCTGAAAGGCGGCGGCCCCGTTTGCCGCCTTCTTCCCCGCCTGGGCTCAGCCACGCTCTGCCCGTCCTCAGATTTTTCTAGAGTCAACCCCTCACAGGTAAATAAAACCCATGACCAACTCTGTATCTTCCGACACCGCATCTTCCGAGACCATAGCCGCCCTGTCTCTGGGCCAGCCGCAGCCCCTGGGCGCGACCCGCGAAGAGGGCGGCACCAATTTTGCCGTCTATGCCCCCGAAGCCGAGCGGATTGAGCTGTGCCTGCTGACCGGCGACGGCGAGCGCTGCGTGGACCTGCCCGAGCGCACCGGCAATGTCTGGCACGGCTTTTTGCCGGATGACCACCCGTACAGCAGCGGCGTGGGCCAGGGCTACGGCTACCGCGTCCACGGCCCCCACGACCCGGACAACGGTGTCTATGCCCAGCCGGAAGTGCGGCTGCTGGACCCCTACGCCCGCGCACTGCTGGGCCCCGACGAGCCCGTCCTTAACGACGACGGCGTGGTCGCCTCGCTGCAGGCGCCCTGGGGCATCGTGCTGGACAATGCCGAAGAGGTGGCGCTGGAAGACAAGCCCCAGGTGCCCTGGAACCACACCGTAATTTACGAAACCCACGTGCGCGGCATTACCATGACCCACCCGGACGTGCCCGAGGAACTGCGCGGCACCTACGCCGGCCTGGCCTCCGAGCCGGTGGTCAGTTACCTCAAGGACCTGGGCATCACGGCGGTGGAGCTGCTGCCGGTCCACGCCCACGCCGACAATCCTTTCCTGCGCAACAAGGACCTGCACAACTACTGGGGCTACTCCACCCTGAGTTACTTTGCACCGGAGTCCCGCTACAGCGCCGCCGCCCGCGCCGGCCGGCCCCAGGACACCGAACAGGAATTCCGCGACATGGTGCAGACGCTGCACGACGCCGGCCTAGAAGTGATTCTGGACGTGGTGTACAACCACACCGCCGAGGGCGGCAAGGGTGGACCCCTACTCAGCTGGCGGGGCCTGGCCAACTCCACCTACTACTGGCTCAGCCAGGAGAACATGGGCGAGTACTTCGACTTTACCGGCACTGGCAACTCGCTGCGGATGACACACCGCCGCACCGTGCAGATGGTGCTGGATTCGATGCGGCACTGGGCGGCGCTGGGGGTGGACGGTTTCCGCTTCGACCTGGCCTCGACCCTGGCGCGCGGCGAACAGGGCTTTGACCGCAACTCCAACTTCCTGGCCGGTGTGCAGGCCGACCCGGTCCTCAGCCGCCTCAAGCTGATTGCCGAGCCGTGGGATGTGGGTCTGGGCGGCTATCAGGTGGGCAACTTCCCGCCGCCCTGGGCCGAATGGAACGACCGCTACCGCGATACGGTGCGCGGCTTCTGGAAAGGTGACGAGGGCCTGGTGGCCGAGATGGGCACCCGCCTGACCGGCAGCAGCGATATCTACGGCGCGGCGCACCGGCACCCGCAGGCCGGCATCAACTTCGTAACCGCGCACGACGGCTTTACCCTGCGCGACGTAGTCAGCTACAACGACAAGCACAACGAAGCCAACGGTGAAGAAAACCGCGATGGCCACGGCAACAACCTCTCGTGGAACATGGGCGCCGAGGGCGACACCGACGACGCCGAAGTGCTGCAGGCGCGCCACAAGCAGCAGCGCAACCTGCTGACCACCCTGCTGATTTCGCAGGGCGTGCCGATGATTCTGGGCGGCGACGAATTCGGGCGCACCAAGGGCGGCAACAACAACACCTACGCGCAGGACAACGCCATCAACTGGTACGACTGGGACAATATGGACGGCGACCTGCTGGCCTTTACCCGCCGGCTGATCGGCCTGCGCCAGCAGCATCCCTCCTTCCGGCGCGAGCGGTTCTTCACCGGCCGCCGCGAGGAAGGCGAGGAAATCCCGCACATCCTGTGGCTGCGCTTTGACGGCGCCGAGCTGAACGATGAGGACTGGCAGAACCCACAGACCAAGAGCATCGGGCTGTTCCTGTACGGCGGCGAGAGCGAAGAAGAAGGCGAAAAGCGCGATCACCTGCTGGTGCTGCTGAACGCCTCGCACGTGAACCTTCCCTTTACCCTGCCCAGCTTCCAGGACAAGGGTCTGGGCGTGACCTGCAACGCCTGGAAGCTGCTGCTGGACACTGCCAACGATCAGGCACAGGAAGAAATCACCGCCGACCAGGACACCCAGCTGACTGCCCGCAGCATCAAGATTTTCAGCTGCGCGGCCGAGTAAAGGGAACGGGGGCGCTGTGACGCCTCTGCCCCAGCTGCACTTCCACCCGGAATACCGGGCGGCGGTGCAGTCCGGGCGCAAGCAGACCACTATTCGCTGGGGCGAGGCGGTGGAGGTTGGCCCGGTGCTGCTGCGCTTTGGGGATGACCCGCAGGGCTGGCCGGCCCACATCACCCGGCTGGAACCCTTTCCCCTGGCGGCCCTGACCGACGCGCAAGCCCAGGCAGACGGCTTTCAGGACCGGGCAGAGCTGCTGGAGCGGCTGCGCTTCCACTATCCGGAGTTGCCAGTAGACGCTCAGGTGAAGGTGGTGCATTTCCGGCTGGACTGATTCACGGCGAGGGCGCAGCAGCGTGACCAGCGGCCACCCCCGAAGCGTCCCGGCATTGCCCGGCTGTGCCGCCCGCTTTCAAGCATTCAGCCACAGCTGGGCGCTCTTCCAGCAGGCGGTTCAGGCGCTGGCTCATGGCTCCCATGCCTAGCAGGAGCAGCATAATAAGACCCAGCAGGGCAGTGACGACTTGGGTTCCACGGCGGCTCATGGGTATCAGGCTAGCGCCGCCGCACTAAGCTGAACGACATGACCTCTCCTGACTGCCCTCTCACTGTCCGCCAGCGCTGCCAGGAAGACTTGCCCACGCTGGAAAAGGTGCTGTGGGAGGTTCACCAGCAGTTTGGCTACCCGGCCAACTGGCCGCAGCACCCTGCCGCCTTTATTGCCCCGCCAGGCGGGGGTGCCTGGGTGGCCGAACTAGGCGGCGCGGTGTCGGGGCAGGTCCTGTTGCGCCGGGCCCAGAACAGCCCCGGGCGGTCCTGGGAGCAGCTGACCGGTCATCCCGCTGAGTCATTGGCGCTCGTCTCAAGGCTGTTCGTCCACCCGGACGCCGCGGGGTAAGGCGCGGCGCGTAGGCTGTTGCAGGAGGCTACCGGCGCTGCACGTAAACGCGGCTCCATTCCCGCGCTGGAGGTTTATGCCGAATCACACCGGGGCATTCGCCTGTATGAACGGCTGGGCTGGCGGCACACAGCCAGGTACACCGGGCACCGGCTGTGGGGCAGTGAATATCCCAGTGTTTATGTTTATGTGGCCCCAGAGCCTCATAGGGAACGGAAGCTGGGCGAATCCCTTAAGCTGGCCGCAACCAAACCTTGAGACAGCGTCCATATGCAGAAAAATTGCCTGTTTAGCCCCCAAGGCAGGTGGCAGACTGCCTGCTATGAGTGAAGTCGATAAGACCCAGAACTTCCCCGACAAGGTGCCCGGCCAGGTGCAGCCCCAGCAGCCCGGCATCGAAGAGCAGATGGACCCCAAGCCGGTGTACATCAAAGAAGGCTACAAGGGTGCCGACAAGCTGAAAGGCAAAGTGGCCCTGATCTCGGGCGGTGACTCGGGCATTGGCCGCGCTGTGGCAGTGCATTTTGCCCGTGAAGGCGCCGACGTGGCCTTTATCTACCTGAACGAAGACCAGGACGCCGACAAGACGGCTGCGCTGGTAGAAGCCGAAGGCCGCCGGGTGCTCAAGCTTGCCGGCGACGTACGCGACTCGGAATTCTGCAAGAGTGCCGTAGAACAGACTGTCAAGGAACTGGGCGGCCTGAACGTGCTGGTTAACAACGCCGGTGTGCAGTACCCCCAGGACAGCCTGACCGACATTGACGACGAACAGCTGCACAAGACCATGGAAACCAACTTCTATGGCTACTTTTACCTGGCCCGCGCCGCCCTGCCCCACCTTAAGGAAGGCGACGCAATCGTGAACACCACCTCGGTAACCACCTACCGGGGTAGCCCCACCCTGGTGGACTACGCCAGCACCAAGGGCGCCATCCTGGGCCTGACCCGTTCGCTGGCCGGTCAGCTGGCCGAGAAGGGCATTCGCGTCAACGGCGTGGCTCCCGGCCCGATCTGGACGCCGCTGATTCCTGCCACTTTCTCGGAAGACAAGGTGGCCGAGTTCGGTCAGGAAGTGCCAATGAAGCGCCCCGGCCAGCCGGCCGAAGTGGCGACCTGCTTCGTGTTCCTGGCTTCGGACGATTCCAGCTATATCACCGGACAGGTGCTGCACCCCAACGGCGGCGAAGTGGTCGGCGGCTGAGCGAGCAGCTAACAAGCACCTCAACAAAAAAGCTCCCCAGGAAGTCCTGGGGAGCTTTTTTTGGTGGATATCTGCCAAAGGAAGCAGCCCACAGGCGTTCATTTACTGGCGCAGTTCGAACGGCACCACCTGAGCCTGCGACATCAGCTTGAAGCGCTGGCGCAGTTCGTCGAGTTTGCGCTTGCTGTCGTCGTCGAAGGCGCGCAGGCCGTGTGGCACCTCGTCGGTCACGTATTCCAGCACCACACCTTCAATTTCGATGCCCTGGCTGCTCTGCGCCGGCGCGCCTTCCGGCAGGCGCACCATCCGGCCGGCCAGGGTGTGTTCTTCCGGGCCGAAAACGAAGGTCAGGGTCAGCGGCTGGTTCTCTTGAAATTCCATAGGCCCCAGCTTAGAGGCCGCTGCGGAGCCATCCGGCTTATCTCAACGGCGGCACAAGAAATCTGCCAGAGTTCAGGCTCTAGCATGGCCGGGATGTCTTTTCCGTCTGTGCCGGCTTCCTCCGCTGCCCCAGCCACGCCCGCCCTGCAGGCCCTGCGCCGCAGCCTGGCGCAGCTGGACCGGGTCATTCTGGGCAAGCCTCAGCAGGTGCGGCTGGCGCTGGCCTGCATTCTGGCGCGCGGCCACCTCCTGATCGAGGACCTGCCGGGCGTAGGCAAAACCACCCTGGCCGGGGCCATTGCCCGCACCCTGGGGCTGGACTTCGGGCGGGTGCAGTTCACGGCCGACCTGCTGCCGGCCGACCTGCTGGGCGTCAGCATCTGGGAGAACGAGCGGCGCGAATTCCGCTTTCATCCGGGACCAATTTTCACCTCGGTGCTGCTGGCCGACGAAATTAACCGTGCCACCCCCAAGACTCAGGGCGCCCTGCTGGAAGCCATGGAAGAGCGGCAGGTGTCCGAAGGCGGGGTCAGCCGGCCGCTGCCCAGCCCTTTTTTCGTGATCGCCACCCAGAACCCGGCGGCGTTCGTGGGCACCTCGCCGCTGCCCGAGGCACAGCTGGACCGCTTTCTGCTGACCGTGACCCTGGGCTACCCCGACGCCCGCGCCGAACGCGAACTGCTGGAGACCGGCGGCCGGGGCCAGGTGGTGCGTGACCTGCCGGCCGCGATGGACGCCGCCACACTGCTGACCGCGCAGGCCGAAGCCGATCAGGTGCATGTTTCGGGCGCGCTGCTGGACTACCTGCAGCTGCTGGCCGCCGCGACCCGCCACCATCCTGACCTGGAAGCCGGACTGAGCCCCCGCGCGCTGCTGGCGTTGCTGGCGGTCAGCCGGGCCTGGGCGTATCTACAGGGCCGGACCATGGTGCTGCCCGAGGATGTGCAGGCGGTCTTCCCTGCCCTGGCCGGGCACCGCTTGCCCCCGGCAGGCCCGCGCCCGGCGGCCGAAATCATCCGCGACATTCTGCGGGAAACGCCCCTTCCCTGAGCCGCGCCTGAGATGACCCGTTTTTCCACCACGGCTGCGGCTGCCCCCGGACCGCTGGAGCGCCTGCGGCAAACCCTGGACACGCCTGCTGGCCGGCTCAGGCCCTCCCGCGCCGGGCTGGGCTTTCTGCTGGCGGTGCTGCTCAGTCTGGTAGGCTGCATCAACTACGACCTCAGCCTGGGGTACGCCCTGACTTTTCTGCTGGCTGGCGTCTGGATGACCAGCGCGGCCTACGCTGCCCGGCAGGCCCGCGACACGCAGGCGCGGCTGCTGGCTCCCGCGCACGGCACCGCCGGCGGCAGCGCCGAGTACCAGCTGGAAGTGCGCCGCCGGGGCCAGGGTCTGCCGTTCCGCGCCGAACTGACCGGGGCCGGCGGCTCTCAGGCACTGACCGTGCCGGCGCAGGCGGAAGTGGCGACTTTCGGCTGGGAACTGCCGCTGCTGACTCGGGGACTGCACGACCCGGCCGCCCGGCTCAGCCTCTACGACCCGCTGGGCCTGTGGCGGGTGACCCGCGAACTGCATCCGCCGCAGCCGCTGCTGGTCTGGCCGCGCCCCGAAGCCCAGCCGCCGGCCCTACCACAGCAGGCACTGGTCAGCGGCACCGAAGGCATGCAGCGGGTGCGCGGCGAGCAGGAGTTCAGCGGGCTGCGGCCTTATCAGCCGGGCGACCCCACCCGGCGCATTTCCTGGCGGCGTTCGGCCGGCCGCGAAGACCTGCCCGGCGGCGGGCTGCTGGTCCGCGAAAGCGACGCGCCAGCCGCCCTGGCCGCCGCGCTGGACTGGAACACTCTCAGCGGTGATGCAGAACTGCGGGCCTCGCGGCTGGCCGGCTGGATCGCGGCTCTGAGCGCGGCCGGGCAGCCGTTCTCATTGACCCTGCCCGGCGAGCAGCTGGCTACCGGCCAGGGCGAAGCACACCGGCAGCGGGCGCTGTCAGCGCTGGCCCGGGTCGAGCCGCATCTCGCACCGGAGCTGGACCCGTACAGCCAAGACCTGAAGGCGTGGCGGGCACGGCTGCTGCCGCACGCCTGGCCCTGGACCCTGCTGGCCGCCGCCTGGGTGCTGCTGCCCAGCCTGACCCGCGCCCCGGTCTGGGCCACCCTGCTGACCGCTGCCCTGATTGGCGCGGCGTATTGGCGAACTGTCCTGCGGCCGGCGCCGCAGCGGCCCAGCACCGTCTATCTGAATGGGCTGGCCCTGCTGGCAGCCGCTGCCATCGGCGGCGTGTACCTGCAGTACGGCACCTTAATCGGGCTGGACGCCGGCACCACCCTGCTGACCCTGCTGCTGGGCCTGAAAATCGCCGAGAGCCGCAGCGCCCGCGACGGCGTGCTGGTGGTGCTGCTCGGTTTCTTTATCACGCTGACCCACTTTTTGCATTCCATGTCGCCGGCGCAGGCGCTGCACGCCCTCGTCAGCAGTGTGTTGCTGCTGGGCGCGCTGCACCTGTGGTCACTGCCGGACCGCAGCGCTGGCCCGGCTGGGGGGGAAGCAGCAGCCTCAGCAGCCCCGGCTCCCGGCGCTCCACCCGCCTGGAAAGCTGGCCTGTCGCTGTCTGCCCTCTCGCTGCCGCTGATGCTGGCGCTGTTCTTCTTTTTTCCGCGTCCCGCCGCGCCGCTGTGGCAATTCCAGACCAAGGGCAGCGCCCAGACTGGCCTGGGCAGCTCGGTCAAGGCAGGCGACGTGACGCAGCTGGCGCAGAACACCGCCGTGGCGCTCCGGGCCACCTTTGAGGGCACGGTGCCCCCACAGGAACAGCTCTACTGGCGCGGTCCCGTTTACGAAGCCTACGACGGGCTGGAATGGAACGTGGTCCGCGCCAATGTCCCGGCCCCCTCGGTGGAAGTGACCGGGCCGGCTTACCGCTACTCGCTGCTGCAGGAACCCAACGGCCAGCCCTGGGTGCTGGCACTGGACACGGTGCAGCAGCGGCCACAGGGCACGCTCCTCACCTCGGCGCTGAGCGTGGTCGCCCAGCCGTCGGGCCGGGCCGCCCGCTTCCAGCTGACCAGCGCCGCCAGCCGGGTGGGGCTGGATGAGGGGCGCGACCGCCTGAACTACGACCTGCAACTTCCGCCGGGCCAGAATCCACGTGCCCGTGCCCTGGCCCAGAGCTGGAAAAGTCTGCCGCCGGAAGGCCGGGTGCAGGCTGCGCTGAACTATTTTGCCAGCAGCGGGTTCAGCTATACCCTCACGCCACCGGCCCTGCCCACGCAGGACCGGACCGACGCTTTCCTGTTCAGCGCCCGGGCCGGCTTCTGCGAACACTACGCCAGCGCGTTCGGGTTCCTGATGCGGGCCGCCGGGGTGCCTACCCGGCTGGTGGGCGGCTACCAGGGCGGCGAGACGGCAGAAGGCAGCCCGACCGTCACGGTGCGGCAGTCATCCGCACACGTCTGGGACGAAGTCTGGCTGGAAGGCCGGGGGTGGGTGAGGGTGGACCCCACCGCCGCCGTGGCCCCGGCCCGCACCCGCACCGACACGGCCACGGCGCTCAGCAACCCGGGGGCGACGGCCCCACTGCGCCAGACCGGGCTATGGAAGCGGCTGTCCAGCACCTACGACCGGCTGCAGCTGAACTGGTACGACCTGGTGGTCAACTTCGACGACCAGCAGCAGGCCAGCGCCCTGAGCCGCCTGGGCCTGGGCGAAACCGGCGGCGCCCGCTACTGGGCCGGGTTCGCAGGGCTGATGCTGCTGGCCCTGCTGCCGCTGGTCTGGGTCTGGCGGGCCCGCAGCCGTCCCAGCGAGCCAGCGGCCCGCGCCCTGGACGACCTGACCCGCCGCCTGGGCCTGCCACGTGGAGTCAGCGAGCCGGTCGGCACTTACGTGAACCGCGCAGCAGCCGAGTATCCGCAGCTGGCGCCGCAGCTGCAAGCCATCGCCCAGCTGTACAGCGAGTTGCGCTACGGCCCCCAGCCCAGTGCCGCCGACCTCGCGCAGCTGCAGCAACTGGTGCGCCGGGTGCGGCGCCCGTGACCTGAGCCGCCGCTTTCCGCTACAACAGAAGGCATGTTGCCCGTTCTGAACCCGGCCAGCGCCGCCGCCCCGCCTGACCCCAGTCAGAGCTCGCTGGAGCGGCACCCATGAGGCTGGCCCCCGCCGAAGTCCTGCTGGTGGTCGCCACCGCCGGCGAGGCCGATTTCTTCGGTGATCTGGGCTGCCGGGTGGTGGTCAGCGGGGTGGGGGGGGTGGCCGCCGCACTCGCCACTGCGCAGGCTGTGGCGCAGCAGCGGCCCCGGCTGGCGGTCAGCCTGGGCATTGCCGGCGCCTTCAGCACGGCCGGCCTGCGCCCCGGCGACCTGGCAGTGTCCAGCCGGATGATTCAGGCCGATTACGGCGCCGAACTGGGCGACGACTTTCTGCCGCTGCCAGCGCTGGACCTGCGAGTAGGAGATTTTCCAGGCCCGGCCGCGTTCGGAGACTTCGCCGCGGCCCCCGGCGCAGAAACCCTGGCCTGGGAGTTGGGCGCCACTTACGGGCCAATGCTTTCGCTGAATACCGTGACCGGCACCGCCGAGCGGGCGGCCGCCTTGCTGCGCCGCTTTCCCGGTGCCCTGACTGAAGGCATGGAAGGTGCCGGGGTAGCCCACGCCGCACAGCTGGCCGGGGTGCCGGCGCTGGAACTGCGCGGCGTCAGCAACGCGGTGGGGCCGCGCGACCGCAGCAGCTGGCAGATTGTGCCGGCCCTGCAAGCGGCCCGGCGCGGCCTGACCGGCCTGCTGGCGGCCGACTGGCTGCTGGACTGACTGGAAAAGAGCCCTGGCGAGCGAGGTAAAAAACAAAGCAGCATGCCCCCGGGAATCCCAGAGGGGCATGCTCAAAAATAAGGGCGCTCAGTTGTTCAGCTGCAGGTTGTTGGCAGCGGCCTTGGCAGGATCGGGGAAATCCACCTTCACATGCACGGTGGTGCCGGGCTGGGTGGCCGGGTCGATGTTGATCCACTGGCTGGCCAGCAGCGGGGGGTTGGGCGCGGTGTCAATGGCGCGAATCAGCACCCGGCCGCGCGCTGGAATCAGCATGCACCAGCCGTCCTGATTGGCACCGAACGCCCGCACCGGCAGAATGCTCTGCAGGGTGATGTCCTCATTGGTGGCCCAGTACTCAATCAGGAGGCAGGCCTGGGTGCGGCTCAGGTCACTCTTGTCCAGGTCCAACTGGATTTCGATAGCGTCGGGGGTCCCTTCAATCAGGTTCATCCAGCCGGGCACCACGAACCGGCCGCTCTGGCTGCTCTTGTACTGCTGCTGGGCGTTGGGGTTGGTCGGGTTGGTCATGGGTTCAGCCTAACCCAAGAGGCCCTGCGCCCGCATGACGGGTTGCTCAGGGCCTCTTGTGCTTTGGGAGCTGTCTGTGCCTGCCGAGTCACAGTCGCCTGTGGGCAGCTGGCTCAGACGTCGAAAGCGTTCAGCAGGGCCTTGACGGCGATATAGCCCACGCCGAACAGCATCAGCGGCATCAAGTCCACCATCACTTCGGTTTCCTTGCTGGGGTCCTGGGGGTCACGCTGTTGGAACTTGATCATGCTCTCAGCTTACCCTCTGCCGCGCTCCCGGCAGATTCACTCCGCCTTGACCGAAGGTTGGAACTCCGGCCGTATTCTCGCGGCCCAGGTGCGCCCTTCCTATTCCTGGCCGGGGTTCCGCCATTCCGGGCGCCGGCGGCCGGCTGCACTAGACTGGCGGCATGACCCAGACCCTGAACCAGCCTGTTTCCAGCGATGAATTCCCTACTGTCATTTCCGCACACGGCCGGATGCCGGCCGAGTACCCTGCCACCATGAAAGCCCTGGCCAAACAGGAGGCGCGCGAGGGGATCTGGATGGTGGAGACACCCACCCCCGAAATGGGCCCCAACGACCTGCTGATCCGGATCCAGCGCTCGTCCATCTGCGGCACCGACGTGCACATCTACCGCTGGGACGACTGGGCCAGCAAAACGGTGCCGGTACCGATGGTGGTGGGCCACGAGTACGCCGGCGTGGTGGTGGGCATCGGCAGCGAGGTGCGCGGGTTCGAAATCGGGGACCGGGTCAGCGGCGAGGGCCACATCACCTGCGGGCACTGCCGCAACTGCCGCGCCGGGCGCCGGCACCTGTGCCGCAACACCCAGGGCGTGGGCGTGGACCGGCCCGGCTCCTTCGCCGAGTATCTGGTGCTGCCGGCCTTTAACGCTTTCAAGCTGCCGGCCGACATCCCCGATGACATCGCCAGTATCTTCGATCCGCTGGGCAACGCGGTGCACACTGCCCTGAGCTTCGACCTGGTGGGCGAGGACGTGCTGATCACCGGCGCCGGGCCTATCGGCTGCATGGCGGCGGCCATCGCCCGGCACGTGGGCGCCCGGCACGTGGTCGTGACCGATGTCAACGGCTACCGCTTGGACCTGGCCCGGCAGATGGGCGCGACCCGCACCGTCAACGTGGCCCGCGAGGACCTCTGGAGCGCCGCGCGGGCCCTGGGCATGACCGAAGGCTTCGACGTGGGTATGGAAATGAGCGGCTCCGGCCCCGCCCTGGCGCAGATGGTGGGCGTGATGAACAACGGCGGCAAGGTGGCGCTGCTGGGCATTCCCTCGGGCCGGGTGGACATCGACTGGAACGACGTGATTTTCAAGATGCTGACCATCAAGGGCATCTACGGCCGCGAGATGTTCGAAACCTGGTACAAGATGGCCGCCCTGGTGCAGTCGGGCCTGGACCTGACGCCGGTCATCACCCACCGCTTTGCCATCGACGACTATCAGCAGGGCTTCGACGCCATGCTGAGCGGCCAGAGCGGCAAAGTGGTGCTGGACTGGTAAAGCCTGGGCCGGCCTAACCTCCACGTTCCAGGGAATGGGCGTGGGGGTAGCCTAGAAGGATGAAGCCCGCACCTTTGCTCTTGCCCCTGCTGTCGTTGGTCGGTTGCGCCCAGCCGACCAGCGACAGCAGGGGCAGTTCTTCCGGCGCTTCCTCTAGCGTCAGCGCCCCGGCAGCCCCAGCAACCTCGGCGCCAGCTGCTCCGATAGCAACACCAGAGACACCTACGGCGCCTGCCGCCAGCCAGAGCGCAGCCACCGCAGAACCCAGCCCAGCGGCGCCAGACACAGTCGCGTCCTCAGCCACGACGTCCGCACCGGATGCGGCCAGCGCTAAAACGGCTACGGCCACTGCCGGCGGCTGCGCCCTGACCCCTGGCCAGCGCAGCGAGGGGCTGTGGTTCCCAGTCTCCGGACAAACTTTCGGCCAGCTGACCGCCGAGTGCCGCAGCCAGCTCACGAGCGAGGGCTTCACGCTGAGCCAAAGCCGCGAAGAAGGCCCGCACAAGACCTACAGCCAGTTCAGCAGCAGCGGCGGCCGCGCCGGCCAGGGCGCGAAACTGATCGTCGTGCAGGCTGGAGACCACTACAAGGTGGTGGTGAACCGCTGGTAAGCCGGAGTGGGGCGGGGCGGGGCAGGTCAGAAGTGCTATCCTCTCCCCCATGAACGCTGCCCCTGACCTGCGCTGCTGGTGGCCCTGAACTGGGGCGCATCCCTAGCGTGCTGCACGCTGCACCAGGCCAGACAGCCTGCGCCCAAGCCTCTTTACGGCTGGGCGCTTTTTCTTGTTTTCCCCGTTTCTATCTCCCAGGAGGATTTTCCATGACCGACACCGACATTGCCCCCGCTGCGGCCCAAGCGCCGGCTCCCGCCCGCAAACGCATCCTGACCGGCGACCGGCCCACCGGCCCACTGCACATCGGCCACTACGCCGGCTCGCTGAAAAACCGCGTCAAGCTCCAGTCACAGTACGACACCTTCATCCTGATTGCGGACGTGCAGGCCATGACCGACAATTTCGAGAACCCACAGAAAGTGCGGGACAACGTGTTGCAAGTGGCGCTGGACTATCTGGCAGTGGGCCTGAACCCCGAGCACTCTACTTTCGTGGTGCAGAGCATGGTGCCGGAAATTGCTGAGCTGACGGTGTTTTACCTGAATCTGGTCACGGTGTCGCACCTGCGGCAGAACCCCACCGTCAAGACCGAAATTGCCCAGAAAGGCTACGGCGAAAGCGTGCCGGCCGGCTTTTTCGTGTATCCGGTGTCGCAGGCGGCCGACATCACCGCTTTCCAGGCCAGCCTGGTGCCGGTGGGTGCCGATCAGCTGCCCATGATCGAGCAGACCCGCGAAATCGTGCGGCGCTTCAACCATCTCTACGCGCCGGTGCTGGTCGAGCCGCAGGCGATGGTGCCGGAGGGCACGGTGGCCCGGCTGCCGGGCATTGACGGCCAGGCCAAGATGAGCAAGAGCCTGGACAATGCGGTGTACCTGGGCGACTCGGCCGACGAGCTGGCCAAGAAAGTGCGGGCAATGTACACCGATCCTGGACACCTGCGGGTCGAAGACCCCGGTAAGGTCGAAGGCAATACCGTATTCAGTTACCTCGACGCCTTCGACCCGGATACAGCGCATGTGGCCGAGCTGAAAGCGCACTACCAACGCGGCGGCCTGGGCGATGTGAAGGTGAAAAAGTACCTGCTGGAAGTGCTGGAAGCCGAGCTGGGCCCCATCCGCGAGCGCCGCGCCGAGTTTGCCCGAAACATGGACGAGGTGGAGCGGGTGGTCAAGGCCGGCACTGCCAAGGGCCGCGAGGTGGCCGCCCAGACGATGGACGCCGCCCGCCGGGCCATGCAGCTGGACTACTTCTAGACACAAGTTTTAGGCACAAGCGCTGGTTCCAGGCAGGGGCACTGGCGGCCGGGCCACCTTGCAGCTCAGGCCTGGGCTTCTGCGTTCAGGCCGGGCGCCTGCCGTCGGGCGGCCGCTGGCCGCTGCGCCAGCAGCAGGCCGGTCCAAGCAAACAGGCTCAGGGCAGCAGCCAGCCCGGCCGGCAGCAGGCCCATTTCCAGCCGGGAGTCGCCGGCCCAGAGCAGGTGCAGAGACAGCAGCAGCGGGGCCGCGCAGAGGGCCGCCGCCCAGCCCCAGGTCCGTGCGGCGCGGGCCGGGCGGTAATACAGCACCGCCGCAGCCCCCAGATATACCACCAGCAGCATCTGTTCGGGAGCGCTCAGCAGCCGGGCCGGGGTCAGGCCGCCCAGCAGGTCCAGCGGTACGGCGCTGCGCCGCAGGGTCAGCAGCAAAGCCGGCAGCGTCAGCAGCAGCGGCCAGAGACAGACCGGTGCCTGCAGGCCAGTGGCCCGCAACCGGCGGCCCAGCAGCGCCCAGGGCAGTCCCAACGCCAGCGCGCCCAGTCCAGCCAGGGAAAGCAGCCGGCCCAGCAACAGGGTGGCGCCTGCCCCGTTCTCCCATCCAGCCCCGAACAGTGCCGCTTCCATCCGCTGTTTGTCCCCCCTTTCTGCAGCCCCGGCCCCAGTCCTTTAGACAGGCCCCAGACCTGATCTCTGGCCTGCTTTTCAGCCTGGCAACTGCGTGACTTATCTTACGAACGCCAGCCTGACGCCTCTCTGACTGCCTCTTTCATGGAAGTCAGGGCCGGAGGGTCCGAAAATGAAGAGGGACTTTGCTGCACATTACCTGAGTCCGGTTGTGTTAACCTGCTTCCCAGACAGTGTGTGGCTGCTGCGCGGAAGCCGCACCGGAGTTTGACCCACTTGCCACTACGGCGGCCCGGCCCTCTGCGGCGGCGGCCGCGCTAAGGAGCCTATGGACTACTACGAACTACTCGGCGTGGCGCGTGACGCCAGCGCCAGTGAAATCAAGAGCGCCTACCGCAAGATGGCGCTGAAGTACCATCCCGACCGCAATAAAGAAGAAGGCGCCAGCGAGAAGTTTGCGCAGATCAGCGAAGCCTACTCGGTGCTGAGCGACGACGAGAAACGGGCCCACTACGACCGCTTTGGCTCGGCACCCAGCGCAGGCGGCTTTCCTGGCGGCGACCCTTTTGGGGGCATGGGCGGAATGGGCGGCGCCGGCTTCGACCCGATGGACCTGTTCGAGCAGCTGTTCGGAGGGATGGCCGGCGGCATGGGCGCCCGCCGTGGCCCGCCCCGCGGCGAGGACATCGAAACCGAGGCCGTCATTACGCTGCTGCAGGCCCGCGCCGGCGATGATATCCAGGTGGAAGTGGCCCGCCTGAGCGAGTGCGAACACTGCCACGGCACCAAGACCGAGCCGGGCGGCAAACCGCCGGTCACCTGCCCCACCTGCCAGGGGCGCGGGGCCGTGCGCGGCCAGGCCCGCACCATTTTCGGCGTGGTGGAAACCCAGCAGGTCTGCCCCGAATGTAAAGGCGAGGGCAAGAAGATCGTGGAACCCTGCACCGTCTGTCACGGCCGCGGCAGCACGCTCAAGGACGAAGAAGTCACCGTCAAGCTGCCCAAGGGTATCGACGAGGGCTACCGTATCCGGGTGGCCGGCAAGGGCCATCAGGGTCCCGGCGGCAGCGGAGACCTTTATGTCCACATCGAGATGGAACCGCACGAGTACCTGCGGCGCGAGGACGAGAACCTGATCTATACCGCGCCCATCGGCTACGCACACGCGGTGCTGGGCCACGAGATCGAAGTGCCCACCCTGGACGGCACCCAGCAGGTGGAAGTCAAGCCCGGCACCCAGCACGGCGACACCCACCGGATTCGCGGCGCGGGGATGCCCCGGCTGCAAGGCTCCGGTGTGGGCGACCTGATCGTGGAATACGACATCGTGGTGCCGCGCCCCAACCAGCTGACCCCCGAAGCCCGCGAAGCCCTGGAAGCTTACGCCGCCGCTGTTGGTGACGACGTACCGCACAAGAGCGGCGAAGGCTTCTTCGGCCGGATTGGCAAACTGTTCGGCCGCGACTGAAGCTCTCCCCTCCCGCGCCCCCTAGCCAGAGCCCCCCGCTCAGGCTGGGGGCTTTTTTATGCAGCGGAAGGTCGCGGCACTGCATAGCCTAATCGCCGGCAACTCGGCTCCTGCGAAAGCGCAGTGCCGTGACCTATCCTGTCAGGGTCGAGAAAACCTAAAGCAGTCTTCCAGTCTGGCCCTGTAGGCAACAGCTGGAGCGGCTGTATATCTATCCACCCTGCGCCCGTGGGGTGGCTCCCCCTTGCAGGAGGTAAGGACATGACCACAACGCCACCAAGCAGTGCGGTATTCGATCAGCAGGTTCAGGACTGGCTGGGCCAGTACGGAGGCGAGGAGGTCGATGTCGCCCAGCTGCTGTGCGACCGCTGGGCCGCGGAGCCGGGCAAGCTGGCCCTCAACTACGAGAACGGTTTTGGCTACCACGAGAGCCTCAGCTACGCCGAGCTGGAAGACAAATCACGCCGCTTCGCCGCCGCACTGCGCTCGCTGGGCGTGAAAAAGGGTGACCGGGTGGCGGTGCTGCTGCCCAAGCGCCCGGCCCTTCTGATTGCCGCACTGGGGATTTTCCGGCTGGGCGCCGTATATGTGCCGCTGTTTACCGCTTTCGGCCCCGACGCGGTCAAGGTGCGCGTGGAGGATGCCCGCGCCCACATCGTCATCACCGACGCCGCCAACGATCCCAAGCTGGCCGGCATCGGCGGGATTCACGTGATCCGGGTAGAGAGCGACAACGACGAGGATGAGCTGGGCCCTGACCACGGCTTTTACGCCAGCCTGGTGGCCCACGGCCCGCTGGAAGACAACGTCAAGGTGAGCGGCAACGACATGATGGTGCTGCTCTACACCTCCGGCACCACCGGGCAGCCCAAGGGCGTGCCGGTGCGGGTGCGGGCGCTGGCCGCTTTTGAAGCGTATATGCGCTGGGCGCTGGACGTGCGCGACGACGACATCTTCTGGAATATGGCCGACCCCGGCTGGGCCTACGGTATGTACTACGGCATCCTAGGGCCGCTGGCGCTGGGCAAGACTCTGCTGTTTTACCGCGCCGCCTTCAACCCCGAAAAGGCACTGGACGTGATGCGCCGCTACGGCGTCACCAACTTCGCGGCCGCGCCCACCGCCTACCGGGTGATCCGGTCGTCGGGCCTGCCGCGGCCGGAGGGCCTGCAACTGCGGGTGGCCTCCAGCGCGGGCGAGCCGCTCAACCCCGAGCTGTACCGCTGGGCCAAGGATTTCCTGGGCGTGGAGCTGTTCGATCACTTCGGCCAGACCGAGATGGGCATGGCGGTGATCAACCCGCACTACCCGGACCTGAAAAAGCCGGTCAAGCCGGGCTCGATGGGCATGGCGATGCCCGGTTTCCGGGCAGTGGTGCTAGACGAGAACGACCAGGAAGTCGGTCCCGGCGTGGAAGGTCAGCTGGGCTTCGACCGGGAGCAGTCACCGCTGCTGTTCTACTCCGAGTATTTCGAGGCGCCGGACCGCACCCGCGAGCGGTTGACGGACGACGGCCGCTACTACCGCGCCGGCGATACCGTGGTGGCCGACGAGGACGGCTACCTGTTCTTCTCGGGCCGCTCGGACGACATCATTCTCAGCGCCGGCTACCGTATTGGCCCCTTTGAGGTGGAAAGTGCCCTGATGGCCCACCCGGACGTGGCCGAGGCAGCCGTGATCGGCAAACCCGACGAGCTGCGCGGCGAACTGGTCAAGGCTTACGTGGTGCTGCGGTCCGGCGCCGAGGCGAGCGACGCCCTCAAAGACGAACTAAGTTCCTTCGTCAAGACCAAACTGGCCGCCCACGCCTACCCGCGCGAAATCGTCTTTATGGATGTGCTGCCAAAGACACCCAGCGGCAAGGTGCAGCGTTTCCTGCTGCGCGCCGAGAGCTAAGACCCTTCCCAGACTGGTCTGTATAAACTTCGGCTCTAGACGTATATTCAGTCACAGCCGAGTGTATATACAGACCTCTGTGCCAGGTAACACAATAACGGGGTGACCTCCACTGTTTCCCACGCTTCTACCGCAGAACCGGCGGCGGAAAATGTCCATTCCTGGGCTGCCAGCAGCCGCGCCTGGCTGGACCATCTGCTGGGCTGGCCTTCCGAGGGCGGCACTGCCGGCGAACTGGGCTTTGCCGGCAAACTGGCCGCTCTGCTGGGAGAGCATCCCTACTTTGCCGCGCACCCGCAGCAGCTCTGGCGGCAGGCGGCCTGGCCAGGTGGCCCCGAGAACTTCTTTGCTCTGGCGCGTGGGCAGGGCAGCCGCACGGTGGTACTGAGCGGCCATTACGACACCGTAACCAGCAGTAATTACGAGTCACTGGCTCCGCTGGCCAACCGGCCGGAGGAGCTGCGGGCCGCCCTGCTGCGTTCGCTGCGGGCCACTGAAGCCAGTGATCCCGGCGCAGAGCGCGCTCTGCACGATCTGGAAAGCGGGGATTTTCTGCCCGGACGCGGTGCCCTGGACATGAAAGCCGGATTGGCGGCGGGGCTGGCCGTGCTGGAAGAATGGCTGGACCTCCCCGAAACCGAGCGGACGGGCAACCTGCTGCTGATGTTCTCGCCCGACGAGGAAGACAGCTCGCGCGGGGTACGCGCCGCCCGGGCCGAACTGGTCCAGGCGGCAGAGCGCTGGGAGCTGGACATCGCTGCTGGCATCAACCTGGACGCCACCAGCGATCAGGGGGACGGCTCGGCGGGGCGGGCCATTTACCTGGGAACAGTGGGCAAACTGCTGCCGGTCGTGTGCTTTGTGGGGCGTGATACCCACGCTGGCTTTCCCTTTGAAGGGGTCAGCGCACACGCCATGAACGCCGAACTGCTGCGCCGGCTGGAACTGAACCCGGCCCACGCCGACGAGGCGCACGGCGAGGCAGCGCCGCCCCTGGTTTGCCTGGAAGCCCGGGATTTCCGCGACCACTACGACGTGACCACGCCGCAGCGGGTCTGGAGCGCCTATAACGTCCTGAGCCACGCCCGCCCGCCGCAGCAGGTGCTGGAGCTGGTACAGCGCGAGGCGCACGCCGCCATGCAGACGGTGCTGGAGCGGCACCGCGCTTTTGCTGCGCAGGCGGGGCAGGACTTCACGGAAGCCGCGCCCCAGGTCATCTCGCTGGGCGAACTGCGGGATGAGGTGCTGAGCAGCCAGCCACAGTACCGGCAGCAATACGGGACACTGCTGGCCGAGCTGACGGCCGAGACTAATCCGCTGGTGGCCAGTCAGCGGGCCATGCGCTGGCTGCTGGACCGCAGCGACCGGCGCGGGCCGCTGGCCGTGGTGGGCTTTGGCAGCCTGCATTACCCCCACACCCACCTCAGCCGTCACGGGGAGGCAGGCCAGCGGCTACTGGCTGCAGTAGAGCGGGTGGCCGCGCAGCACAGCCTGAAAATCCGCCATTATTTTGCCGGCATCTCGGACATGAGCTTTATCGGGGCGCCTCTGGATCCGCAGACGCTGGGCGAGATACAGCGGCAGCTGGCGGCCCCCACCCCTAACTTCTGCGACGATCCGCAGGCGGCCGCATTGAACTTTCCCACCGTCAACCTGGGCCCCTGGGGCCGCGACTACTACCAGTGGCTGGAGCGGGTGCATCTTCCCTACGCCACCCAGGGCCTGCCGGCCGCACTGTGGGACCTGACCGCTCAGGTGCTGAAGCCCTGACTGAATCTGCCTCCAGCAACCAGAGCGGGGCCGCTTCTTCCCGTCAGAGTTACATAGAGCAAGAGAGAGGCGCCGCGTGATCAGCTACGCGGCGCCTCTCTCTTGTCTGCTTCTGTTTCGCTTCTGCGCTGTTTAGAGGCTCTCCACCCAGACTTCGCCGTCCTCGACTGCGGTGCGGAAGAGCGGCACCGGCTTGACGGCCGGCAGGGCCCGCGCCTGTCCGGTAGCCAGTTCGAACTTGCCCCCGTGCTTGGTGCAGGTGATTTTTCCGTCTGCAACGTCGCCGCCCAGCAGGGGGACATCCTTGTGGGTACAGCGGTTGCGCAACGCATAGAACTGGTCCTCGTAGCGCACCACCACCACGCTCTGGCCGTCTACCTCGACCTCGCGCTGCTCCTTTTCGTTCCATTCGCTGGCCTGTCCGGCACTGATTCGGCTCATGGCGAGCATTCTAGGGCACCGGACTTTCAGGGCCTACGCAGCAACTCAGCTTCATCTTTGCCATTAGAGCGTCATGGCAGTATCATCCGGAAGCCATTTATCAATAGATATTCATGTTGGCGCCGGAGGAAAGATGAAACACTGTACCGTACTGTTTACCGCCCTGAGCGTTTCTCTGCTGGCTGCCTGTGGTGGCCGTGGAGCCGCGCCAACGCCTACTGTGCCCACCGACTACAGCTCTTTGCAGCAGATCAAGCCTGGCGAAGAAGCCAAGATTGAGACCAAGCTGAAGGTCAACGTGGTGTTTGTGGGCTACCGTCAGACGGCCCCCGGCCAGGTGGCCCAGGCGCGGCAAGTTAACCTGCAGGATTTCAAGTCTGGTCTGCCCAGCAGCTACGACGCCATCGCGCGCAGCCCCAGCGCCTACGGCCGCACGGTCTACAGCGGCAACAAATTCGACTACAACTACAACTATGTTTTCGCCGATCAGGCCTTTGAGGACGATTTCTTCAAGCACCTGAGCAGCGCTGGCCAGGAAAAGCCCCTGACCTACTACCAGAAGGCCTACAACTGCCAGGCCACCGATGAAGAAACCGGGGAGTACATCACCGACTGCGACACGCCGTCCAAAGTGATCACCAAGCCCATCACCGGCAACCTGGAAATTGACGCACCCAGCACCGAAAACTGGCTGGCCGACAACGCTTCGCGCCTGGGCATCAAAAAAGACGAATACACCGTCTTCTTGGTGAACTGGTATGACCGCCCCGACTTCAAGTTCCACTCCTATACCAAGACCAGCGAAGGCGACAGCGATACCGGCAACAAGTTTGGTGAGCGGGCCAGCCGCCGGCTGACGGCCTGGGGTGGCGGCTTCCAGAAAGACAAGGGCCCCCAGCGCCTGTGGTTCTACGATCTGTCGGCCAACCCCGACCCCTGGACCAAAGCCTATGACGTGGTGAATTCCGATCTGGACGGAGACAAAGTTCCCGACGTGCGGATGCCCCCGGTCTGGGAATATGGCACCCGCAAGAACACCCTCGGCTACGGCCGCCAGGTGAGTGGTGACCTGGTCAAGATGGTGCGTTACACCGCCCTGAACCTGCTGTTCACTCCCAGCCCGCTTTACCGCGCTGACCTGACCCCGCCCGAAATGCCCGACGATATCGAGCTGCGTCTGAACGTGGACCAGGGCACCAAAGCGTCCGAGGTAGAAAGTGTCCTCAAGCCCCAGTTGGTCGAGGAGCGCGTTAAGGCGCTGCAGCCCTTTGCCAAGCTCAACACGGTGGTTGACCGCACCCCGCTGGAAGGCAACCTGCGCGACGTCTACAACTGCTTCTTTGTCACCGAAGCCGATGATGTCTGCTCGCCTGAATACGCTGACCAGACCGGCGAGTCGCTGTTCCGTTACAACGTCGCCGATGTACGCAGCGATTACGCTGGCCTGCCGGCTGGCAGCCACAAATACATCGTGCCCACCTACCTGTTCAACGATGACACCGATCCGCAAACCGGCCTGCTGGGGATTGCCGTGGATGACGGCGAAACCGGCACCCAGAGCTTTGTGTACTCGTTCGCCTCGCCGCAGCTGAAGGGGATTTATGGTCTGACCGACACCACCGTGCATGAAATCGGCCATCACCTCAGCCTGTCTCACCCACACGACGGCTATGACAGTGAGCAGGATCTCTCCTATGGTGCCTCCGGCCCCTTCCTGTTCGTCAACAGCGGGGACGAGAGCGCCAGCGTCATGTCCTACATTGACCTGACCTTCAATTTCGGGCAGTTCAACCTGGACAGCCAGTACCGCTATCTGACCTCCGCTTACCTGAACAACACCGGCGCCATTCTGGAAATTGCCCGCCGCGACGGCAAGATGGCGCAGCTGGCCCCCAGCGCCGTCAAGGCCGACGGCCTGTTTGCTCAGGCCAAAGCCGAATACGACGCCATGAACTACTACCACGCCGCCGAACTGGGTCACCAGGCCTACCGCACGGTGCTGGACGCCGCTCAGCAAAACGGTGTTCAGGTGGAAGGCTACAAGTGGTACCAGAACCTCACCGGCCTCTCGCAGCAGCAGGCCAAGCCGCGCGTGGTACGCACCCACCTGCCGCAAAAAGGCGCGGTTATCTTCCCGGAGGAAACGCCTGCCCAGCGCGCACTGCGCCTGAGTCACTGAGCTTTTCCTCCCGGGGGCTTTCTCCCAGTTTCCCCGCCTGCGCCTTCACCGGCAGGGCGGGGTTTCTGCTTCTTTATAGAAGGGCAGGTTCAGGGGCAGATCAGGCAGCCTGGTTAGACTGAACTTATGAAACCTGCCTTATCCTTGACCCTGCTGGCAGCGCTGCTCAGCGGCAGCCCCGCTGCGGCGCTTTCCCAGGCAGCCAGCACCCGCCCGGCCACTAGCCCCCCGGCCGCCAGCGAGCGTCAGGGGCCGGTCTATGCACTGCGCCCGCAACTGGAAACAGTGCTGACCATTCAGCTCCTGGCCGGCCTGACTGCCAACGACCAGATCAGCTGGACGGCGGTGCAGCGCAAGCAGCTTCGCGACCTGCTTCAACCTTTGCAGCAACCCGGCGTGCCGGCCGGCATCTGGGCCACACTGAGCGAGGAGCTGCCTGCCGTGCTGTCTCCAGGACAGCGCAGCGCTCTGGAGCAGGCCCGCGCCCGCGTCAACGCTCTGGCGGCCCGCCGGCTGAGTGCCAGTCGCCTGGCCCTGCTGGACGGCCCCGGCTTTAGTCAGCTGAAATGGCGTTACGCTTTCTCCATTCAGGGAGGGCCCGGTCTGGTGCGCCAGCTGGAAGAGAACCCGGCATACAACCTCTACCAGCATGCACCCTACAGCGAGCACCTCGCCGTCCTGCTGAATCGCTAGAGCAACACTTACACGGAACAAGCAGGCCGCCCACCCCCAATACGGAGGCAGGCGGCTCAGCCTGAAAAGGCGAACTCAGATCAGCGGAAAAGGGTCGACACGCTCTCGCCGGTGTGAATGTTCCGGATGGCGTTGGCGAAGTGCGGCGCCACGTCCAGCACGGCCAGTTTGCCTTCAGCCGCTTTGATCTTGGTGTCCGGCACCAGCACGGTGTTGGTGCTGGCCACCTGGGTCACGTCCAGCTTGGCGATGCGCTCCATGGCGGGGCCAGTGTAAACGCCGTGAGTCACGCCCACGTAAACGTCCTTGGCGCCCATGCCGCGGGCGATGTTCACCGTTTCGATCAGGCTGCCGGCGGTGCTGATCTCGTCGTCCACGATAAATACGGTCTTGCCCTCCACGTCACCGATCAGGGCGCGTGGGGTCACTTCGGTATCGCTGATGCGCTGCTTGTCCACCATGGCCAGTCCGGCGTCCAGGCGGTGCGCAATGCTGGCGGCGCGCTTGATGCTGCCGGCGTCAGGGGCCAGCACCACGCCCTCGTGCACATCGTCCACGCAGGAGCGGAAATACTGACTCAGCACCGAATCGGCCGAGAGGTGGTCCACCGGCACCTTGAAAAAGCCGTGCACCTGCGGGGCGTGCAGGGTCATGGTCAGCACCCGGTCGGCGCCGGCTTCCTGCAGCAGATCAGCCACCAGCCGGCCCGCGATGGAGATGCGGGGGCTGTCTTTCTTGTCGCTGCGGGCGTACGAATAGTAAGGAATCACCGCCGTGACGCGGCCAGCGCTGGCGCTCTTGGCAGCGTCAATCATCATCAGCAGTTCCATGATGGAATCGCTGACCGGGGTGGAGAAGCTCTGCACGATGAAGACGTCCCCTTCACGCAGCGACTCCTCGTAGCGAACGATCAGGTTGTCGTTGGTGAATTTCTCGGTGCTGCTCAGACCCAGTGGAATGCCCAGGTTACGGCAGATGGCTTCAGCCAAAGGCTTGTTGCTCTGGCCCGAAAACACCAGCAGCGGGGCGCGGCGGCTATCGGCACTGGGGGGCAGATGGGGACTTTCACTCACGGGGAACCTCCGGAAAAATACATTCTGGACTGAGAGGCGGCGGAAATACGGCAGGCAGGTCCGGTGCCGGACCCAGAGGAACATGGGCGAAAGGCACAGCGCCGGAAGAAAAACGGACACCGGAAGGCCCACAGCCGGGCCAAAGGTCGGCATCAGCATACCCCAGCGCCCGCGTCAGGCACCAGAGAAAGCACCCCAGCAGACTCTTCTTCTGTTTCTGCCGGGGTAACAAAGTGCTGACAGAAGGCGAAGAGCCCTCAGCAGCGCAGACCTAGTGGCTCAGACGCCTTCGTCGAGGGCGCCGGCGTTGTCGGGAGCGTCGGCCAGATCGTAAGCGCCGCTTTCTACCCGGGTCACGGCACCGCCGCGGTTGCCGTAAGTCGCTTCGTTGCCGCCGGCCAGCGCAGCGGCTTCGGGGCTGAAGGGTTCGGTCTCAAGGTGGCCGGTGTCGTGGGTATGGCCGCTGCCCATTTCGTCCAGCATCTTCTCGGGGTCGCGGGTGGCCAGCTCGTCGAACTGCTCAGTGACAGCGCCGGGGTCGGTGTAGACCACCGGTTCGTATTCGACATATTCACTGTCATGAGCGTCGCTGCCCTGAGCGGCTGCCTGAGACTGAGTGGTCTGAGATTGGGCGCTCTGGGGCTGAGCCGTTTGGGCCTGGGCCTGCCCCTGCTGGGTCACTTCGCCGCCTTCGGCTGAGTACACCACCAATGTTGCCTTGTCGTTGTTCATGCCCCAGTCTAACGCCCGGCCCCGCTGCCGCCCTATTCGCGGTCTTCTATCTCTTCTTTATTTCTTCGCTGCCGGGCGGCCTGCGCTTCCCGCCGGCGCTGCTCGGCTTCCCGTTCGCGTTCCAGCACAGCTTCGGCTTCAGCCCAGTCATGGCTTTCGTCTGCTCCATCAGCGCTACCCGGTTCATCTTCTGAGGCCCACCAGGTCTGATTCTGCCAGGCGGCTGGGGCCGAGGTCGGAGCTAGGGCTGGGGCTGGCCGGGGCTCCTCTGCTTGCGGCAAAAGGGGCTGGTCAGCGGGAGAGGCTGCCTGGGCCGGCGGCTTCACTTCAGCCGACGGCAGCGCGGCGGGCGCAGCCGGCACGGCCCAGACCGGATGCTCCGGCGGTGACACTGCTGCAGGAGGGGGCTGAATCGCAACCGTCCAGTCGGCCGCGTCCGCAAGCAGCGTGACCGGCGCAGGTTCCGGCGGGGGTGGAACTTCCAGCGGTGCGGTCCTGGACGCCGGCGTAGCGTCTGGCTTTACTGGCTGAGCCTGGGGCTGCGGCACCACCTCCTCCGGCAAAGCCTCAGCTGCCGGGGCCACCTCCGGACGCACCAAGGCGGCGCCCAGCAGGCCTAGGCCCAGGCCGGCCAGCCAGTATGGAAACCCGGCCGGCTGACCTCCCAGCGCCCAGCCCCACTGCATCACCGCAAACACCCAGGCCAGCCACAGCAGGGCGGCGCCCCAGTCGCTGCCGGCACGGCGCACCAGGCCGCCCAGCACCAGTGCCAGCAGGCCGGCCAGCGGCAGCACCCACAAGGCATTCCAGGCTTGCGGCAGCAACAATGGCCCAGCAAAGGCCAGTGCCAGCAGCAGGGCGCTCAGAGCTGCCGCCAGCAACAGCCAGAATCCGCGTGCCGCCCGGGTCAGTGAATGCCCCCAGGCCGGGGTTCAGTGACGGCTGCCGCTCCAGTGTGACCGTCTGGGTCGTGTTCGACCAGTTCAATCAAGGTGCCCTGACCCCACTTGGGATGCAGAAAAGCCACCCGGCTGCCAGACCGGCCCGCCTGTGGAGCGTCGCTGAGCAGCGGAGTGCCGGCCGCGCGCATTTCCTGCATCGCCGTTTCGATGTCGGCCACCCGGTAGGCGGTGTGGTGCAGGCCGGGACCTTTTTTCTCGATGAACTTGTGGATGGTGCTCTGCTCGCTGTCGGGGGCCAGCAGTTCGATCAGGGTGTCGCCAATCCGGAAAGCCCGGATCCAGGCGCCCCGGGCGGTCATATGTTCGTCGGGGCCCTCGGGCGTCAGCCCCAGCGCCAGATAAGGAGCGCTGCCCTCGTCCAGCGAGCGGGCCGCAATGGCGATATGGTCCAGCAGCTGCAATTTCATGATTTCCAGTTTAGGCCGCCGGGATGAGGAAAAGGGAGGGGCGGCGCTTTTTCCCGTCCGCCTGCCCCTCCCCCGTCACTGATTCCCGCCCGCCTCAGCGCACCAGATAATCCTTTTCGCCGGGTTGCGGGGCCTTGTCGGTGCCTTCGGTGGCAGCGGCCGTGCCCTGGTCGTCCGGGGCCGGCTCGACCGGTTCGGACACCGCCCGGGCCGGAGCGTGACCGCGTAGCCGTTCCTCGGCACCCTCGATCACGTCAGCGCCATCCTCGTATTCCAGGTAGGTGTAGCCCAGCAGTTCCTCGCCGTAGTCTTCCAGCAGCTCGAATTCCTGCACCGGGGTCAGGTGCCCGACCCGGAGAGCCTCGTCCACCTGATCCTCAATCGAGTCGCGCAGCATGACTTCCTCATAGCCCATCGACTCGATCATGCGCCGCGCCTTTTGCCCACGCACGAACAGGTCAATGCTGTATTCGCCCGGTCCAGAGATGGTCACATGGGCCTCGCTCACCTTGCCGAACAGGTTGTGCGCGTTGCCCAGCACGTCCTGATAAGCGCCAGCCAGGAACACGCCCAAGTAGTAGGGCTGGTCGCCCGGCTCGTGCACCGGCAGGGTGGTCTTGACGTCGCGCAGGTCGATGAATTTCTCGATTTTGCCGTCGGAGTCGCAGGTGATATCCACCAGGGTGGCCTGGCGGGTGGGCTTCTCATCCAGCCGGTCCAGCGGCACGATGGGAAACAGGGCGTCGATGGCCCAGTTGTCCGGCAGGCTCTGGAACAGCGAAAAGTTGCAGATGTACTGGTCGGCCAGGATGCTCTGCAGGTCCTCGAACTCGTCGGGCACGTACTTTTCGTTGCGGACCAGCTTGGCGACTTTCTTCAGGATGGCGTGAAACAGCGCCTCGCCGCGGGCACGGTCCTCCAGCGAGACATAGCCCAGGTCAAACAGGTTATGCAGGGTCCGCTTGGCGTCTACCGCGTCGTTGTAGGTTTCACGGTAGTTGCGCAGGGTCAGACTTTCCAGGAACTCGGCCAGGTCATAGACCACCTGGTGCGAGTCCTCGGCGGGGACGGGGGTTTCGCCGCGGTCACGGGTGGGTCCGGTCACGTCCACCACCGGCATTACCAGCACCGCATGGTGGGCGGTCAGGGCGCGGCCCGACTCGGTCACGATGGTGGGCTCGGGCACCTCGCGGGCGCGGCAGACTTCCTGCACGGTGTACACCACGTCGGAGGCGTACTCGGCCATGGTGTAGTTCATCGAGGCGTAGAAGGTGGTCTTGGAGCCGTCGTAGTCCACCGCCAGACCGCCGCCCAGGTTAAGGTATTTCAGCTGCGCGCCGGCCGCAATCAGGCCAGCGTAGGTCTGGGTGGCTTCACGCACCGCCACCTTGACCCGGCGAATGTCGGTGATCTGTGAACCGATGTGGGTGTGCAGCATCACCAGGGTATCCAGCATGTCCTCTTCACGCAGGCGCTCGACCACCCGCAGCAGTTCGTAAGCGTTCAGGCCGAACTTGGCCTGGTCACCGCCGGATTCCTCCCACTGGCCCGAGCCACGGGCGTGCAGCTTGAAGCGCACGCCGAACGCCGGGCGCACGCCCAGCGCCTTGGCCTGCTTGAGGGTGCGTTCCAGCTCGGAGAATTTCTCGATGGTGATAACCACGTTCTTGCCCAGGGTGCGGCCCCACAGCGCCAGCTTGATAAAGCCGTCGTCCTTGAAGCCGTTACAGCTGAGCAGGGCGTCGGGGTGCATTTTCTGCGCCAGGCACAGCGCCAGCTCGGCCTTGGAACCGGCTTCCAGGCCGTGGGCGTAATCGTAGCCAGCTGCCGCCACCTCTTCCACCACGGCGCGGCGCTGGTTCACCTTGATCGGAAAGACGCCCTGATAGCCACCGGCGTAGTCGTATTCCTTGATAGCAGTGCGGAACGATTCGTTCAGGTGCCCAACGCGGCCGGCCAGCACTTGCGGAAAGCGCAGAATCAGCGGCAGGCTTTCGCCGCGCTCCTCGACCAGTTCGTCCACAATCTCGCGCAGCGGAGCGCTCAGGCCGGGGCCCGGCGTCACTTCCATCTGGCCGCTGTCAGAAACGCGGAACCAGCCGCTGCTCCAGCGGTCAACCTGATACAGCTCACTGGCGTCGCTGGGCTTGAAGTCGGCGGATTTGTAAGGGCTATGGGCCTGCGGGGCGTGTGTCATGGGCGTTCCTCCTTGGGGGCTTGAGGCTCGCCGTGCGCGGGGTCCCTGAAGTGATGAGGGCGGAGCTGTCATCGCCCCCGGACGCCGTGCGAAACCGCCCTGCATGATACCCCCTGCCTCTCAGGGTTCAAGTCTGGCGCCCGGCCAAATCCAGCGTCATGGCCGGAATCGCTTTTTCGGCAAAGCCCAGCTCCCGGTAGAGTGCCTGGCCCATCGGAGCAGCGTTCAGGGTCACGGTGCGGTAGCCGGCCTCCTGCGCCCAGGCCAGCGCCGCTTGCATCAGGGCGCGGGCAATTCCCCGGCGGCGAAAGGCCGGCTGCACCGCCACATTCAGGATGTGCGGGTGTTCGGTATGGGCGTCGCCACTGCTTGGGTGGGCCGGATGAAACATCACGCCCACGCCGCCTGCCACCTGCGGGCCTTTCTCCTCTGCCTCCGGCACCTCGGCCAGCCAGCCCAGATAGCGGCCCGCCGGAACCGCCTGCCGGTAAAAGGCTTCCCAGACCGCCAGATCGGCGGCCACCTGCTCGGCCGTGCGGCCATTGTCCAGCTGCATGACGCCGCGCAGCTGCGCCAGAACGGGGGCGTCGGCGGCGGTGGCCCGGCGAATGGTCGCTGTCATGCCGCTCAGCATAGCGGGCACAGCGGGAGGGAAAACAAAGAAAGCCACCCCGGGGGGTGGCTTCTTTCTGGCGGTCCGGACGGGATTTGAACCCGCGACCTTCTGCGTGACAGGCAGATATGCTAACCGCTACACTACCGGACCAGCGGAGAGAAGATTACCGTGTGGCGCCCGGAGTGTCAAGCGTGGCCCGGCCCGCCGCCCCCTTCAGGGCCCCTATTATCGGCAGGTGAATTACGACGAGCTGTCCGAACTGTACGACCAGCAGTACGACCTGTACCGCGACGACCTGCACTTCTACGCCGGGCTGGCCGAGGGCGCGGGCCGGGTGCTAGAAGTGGGTGCCGGCACTGGGCGGGTCAGCTGCTTTTTGGCACGGCACGGCGCCAACGTGACTGGCCTGGAGCCCAGCGCAGGAATGCTGGAAAAGGCGCGGGCCCGGGCCGAGGAAAGCCGGGTAGACGTGACCTGGATTCAGGGCGACGCGGCGGGTTTCCAGACCAAAGAACGCTTTGACCTGATTATCGCGCCGTTCAATGCGCTGATGCACCTGTACACCCCGGCCGAGCAGCTCGGCAGCCTGGAAAATCTGCGCCGGCACCTGGCGCCAGGGGGCCGCTTCGCTTTTGACCTGTACGTGCCCAACTACGGCGCGCAGGGCGTGCTGCGCCACGAGGGCGAAACTCTTTACCGGGACGGTCAGCGCACCGACGTCTTCTTGCTGCAGCGCATCGACGCCGCCCGGCAGCACGTGACCACCGAATACTTTGTGGATACGGCCGGCCCTGATGGGCAGCTGCAGCGCCGCTACTACACCCTGACCCAGCGCTACTACTGGCGCTATGAGGTGGAATGGCTGCTGCGCTGCGCCGGCTTCGAGGCGCCAAGGGTCAGCGGCAGCTTCCAGGGTGGCCCCTATACCGAAGCCAGCGAGGTGATGGTGTTTCAGACGCGGGCGGCAGAGAACGCCGGCTGACGCTCTCCCACGCCCCATTTCCCGTTTATTGGGCAGCGAAAGTGCGGACTATTGCCCGGGCGTCGTTGAGACACACGCCCAGATTTTCCGGGCGCCAGTTGCCCTGGCGGAGGCCCAGCACGGCGTCGTAGCGCAGCAGCGAATCGTTGGTCAGCAAGTAGAGGGAGCCGTCGGCCAGGGTCACGTCGCGCAGGTTGGTCAGGCTGTCCACCGTGCGGGCCGAATCCGCCACCGTGCCGACACCGTCCCAGACCCGTAGTGGCTGGCGCTGCCCGCTCTGCAGGCTGTCACCCCGCCAGGCGGCCAACAGCGGCGAGCTGCCGCTGGTCAGTTCCTGGGTGCCCCACAGCCGGTCATAGCGCTCAGGGCCGAAAGCAGGTAGCGGGTTGGCGTCCGGCACACCGGCGGTGGTCAGCGGAAACACGCCGGCATCGGTCGCGGCATAGACGGTGGTGCGCCCGCCAGCGCTGAGAGTGGCCAGGTCACGGACGGCCACCGTGCGCTGCGGCGCGCTGGATTCGGCCCGCTTCTCGCCGGGGTTGCGGACGGCCACCCGCAGCATTTCGCTGCCGCCGCCCACCACCGGCCGGGCCACCACACCCACTTCACCGGCTACCGCCACCCGCAGGGGCGGCGCCGTGACCGGGTCCAGCGGCGGGGTTGCCAGCGGCAGGCTGGCCCACCATTGCAGCTGCCCGCGGCTGTCGTACAGCGCCACGTTTTGCGGGCCAGTTCCACACTGGCTCAGCGCAAAAAAGCGCTCCGAGCCCGGCGTTACCGCCGAAGCCCGCCAGCAGGCCTCGAACGGTGGGGCCTGGAAAGTGTTGTGTGGAACCAACGCGGCGGAGCGCTCTTCCACCGCGGCGCTGCGGGTCAGCAGGAAATTGCGCTCGCCCACCTGTGGGTGCAGGTCTATCCCCGCCTCCACCGGCACCGGGTCGCCCAGCACGGCGTCCGGACGGGGGGCACCGTTCGGCCCCGTCCCGCCCAGGTCCACCCGCTGCAGCGCGGTGCCGCCATCAGTCAGCAGGGCCAGATTTACGGTACTGCCCCCTTCGACCGTGCCGGTGCAGCCGCTCAGCAGGCCCAGGCCCAGCGCGGCGGTCAGCAAGAAAGGTTTAAGGCGGCGGGCAGGCAGGTGGTGGGGCATCAGGCAGGTCCTCCAAGGCAGATATGGGCGAAGGGAAAGTTTAGGGCCAGGGGTCAGGGGCTAAGCAGCGGTACGGACCAGCCGCTGCGGTTGCGTTCCAGAAGCGTGTTGAAGTTGTTGCCAGGCAGGCCCACGCTGAAACGGTAGCGGCCCTGCGAGAAATCGGCTTCGGCCTGCGCCGCCCAGCAGCAGCGGTCCAGCGTGAGGGCCACCACCGGCTGCGGCAAGCCGGGCTCCTGCAGCCGGCCGTCCACCCAGGTGAACACCTGATTCAACCGGCCGGTGAGGTACAGGTCGGTCTGGGGGTTCGGCTCGAACTTGACGCCCACCGCCAGCGGGCTGAAGCTGAGGCGGTCGGTGGCGATGTCCTGCGGGTAGGTGCCGCTGCGGGTGCGAGTATAGGACGCCTCACCCGCCAGCGAGACGCGGTCCCCGGCCTGCCACGCACCGCTGAGGCTCAGCTGCGCCAGTTCGCTGCGTTTCTGGTCCAGGCCCGGCAGATTGTAGGTGCCGCCGACCCGGAACACCTCGCCCGGCTCGGTGGAGGTGTAGCTGGCCCGCAGGGTGGGCTGGGTCCAGTACGAGCGGCGCAGGTCGAAGGGGCCGCCGTAGGCGACTTCCCAGTTGTTGGCGCGGCCGGAACCACGGGTGCCCACGCTGAAAGTGATCTGGCCGCTGTCGCGGGCGGTCTCAGGAGCGTTCATCCGCAGCGAGTGGTTGGCCTCGAAGGCGTACTGCCCGCGCCACAGCACCTGGGCCGAGCCGCTCCAGAGGTCCGAGATCAGGTTGAGGCGCTGGGCCGTGGTAAAGGTCAGCGGGTTGACCACCGTATCGTAGCTTTTGGTCAGGCTGGCGTTCAGCCCGATTTCGCGCAGTTCGGGGGTCGTAATGTTGTGGGTGGCATACACGCTGATGTTGTCGGTGCGGTAATCACCAGTCGCGGTGGCCCGCACGGTCAGTGGGTTCCAGCCGCTGCGGCTGTTGTAGCCCCAGTTGGTGCTGAAGGCCAGATGGTCCAGCCAGGCGTAGTCCCGCTGGTTTTGCAGCAGCCAGGCTTCTTCCGGGGTCAGCGGCCGGTCCGGGGTGGGGGTCCGCACCGGCGTGAAGGTGCCGCCCAGGGTCGCATTGAGGTTCCAGTTCTCCAGGGTGCCGGTATAGAAATTCTGACTGAGGTCACTGCTCAGCTGCACCGGATAGCGGTTGACCCGCACGCCAAAAGCGGTGGCGGCCTGCCGGTCCGGGCTCTCGGCCAGCAGGTCGTGGGTGTGCGATACGCTGACGGCCGCGCCGTCGGTAGGCACCAGATTCAGCGCAACCGTCTGCGGCGCGCTCAGGCGGCGGCCCGACAGCCGGTCGAAGGCGAAGGGGCTGGTGCCTTCATAGCGGATATAGCCGGAGGTGAGGCTGAGGTTGTTTCTGTCTTCTTCGCCAAAACGCTGGTTCAGCTGGGCTTCCAGGGTCAGGTCTACCGTGCGGGCGCCGGTGCCGTAGTAGCGCCCCGTAAAGCGGTTGCGCACGCTGAAATCGGCCCCGTCCCACAGCGGGCGGGCGTAGCTCAGGTCCTGCTGCTCTTCCAGGCGGGAGGTGGTGACGTTGGCCCCCTGGCGGGTGGCGCTGGGCGAATCGGGGTTGGACGCGGCGGTGTACTGCCCGGCCGTCAGCCGGAAGTCGGCGCTCAGACCCCCGCTGCGGTACGGCTTGGGGTCAATGACCACTTCGGGCCATTTGAGCGGCGTGTACTGGCTGCGCGTTTCGTCGTAGCCCAGCAGGTTGTAGAGGTTCAGCTGCCCGGTGAACAGCGGATAATCCACCCGCGCCCCGAATTTCACGCTGGTCACGCCGCGTAAAGGGTCGGTGGCGCTGCGGCCGATGTCACGGCGGGTAACCTGCAGGTCGTAGTCGAGGGGGCTGAGCGCCTCTTGCAGCGGGGCCTGGCCGCGTGCGCTGAAGTCCAGGTCCAGGTCGCGGCCTTCTTGCGGCACAGTGCCGTTAAAGGGTTTGGGGTCGGCCAGCAGGTACAGGTCGGCGCGGTCCACATACGGCAGCGGCGAATACGAGCGCAGGTCCACGCCGGCGCCGAAGCGGGCCGGGCGGTTCTCGTAGTACCGCAGCAGGGTGGTGCCCAGGGTATGGTCGCCCACGCTGAACGGCAGGTCGGCCAGCGCAGTCAGGCCGTCGCGCTCGTCCTGGGACAGTTCCAGCCGGGGCTGGCGCGAAGGTTCGTTCAGCGGCAGCACGATCACCGGCAGGTACAGCACCGGGGTATCGGCCAGCAGCAGCTGCACCCGGTAGGCCACCAGCCGGTCGCCGGGGTACAGCAGCAGGCGCTCGGCCTGGAAAGCGTAGTCGTTGGGGGTCTGTCCGCAGCCGCCGCAGGGGGTGAAATAACTGCCCATCGCCCGCAGCTGCCCCGGCACCCGCTCCAGCTCCTCGCCGCGAATCAGCAGCTTGCCCTGACTGACCAGCACGTCTTCGCCGCTCAGCGAGTTGGTGTTCAGGTCGATCACCAGATCATCACCACTGAGCTTCTGGCCGTCGCCGGTGGCGTAGCGAGCTCCGCCCACCAGCGTCAGGGTGCGGGCAGTGCGGTTGAATTCGATGCGGCGCGCCCGCAGCGATTCGCCGTCCAGCTGCACTTCTACCAGCTCCTCGGGCGAGTTCTCGTCAGCGCCGATCACCACCACTTCCTGATTCTCGATGCGGCGCAGTTCCAGGCTGCCGGCGTCCACAATCTTGACAGTGGCAGCCCCGGCGCTGCCCAGCGCAGCCAGTAGGTTCAGGCTCAGTAGGTTCAGGCTCAGCGCACCCAGTCTCAGTGTGCGCAGCCCCGCAGCCTGCCGTTCCGGGCGGCGCAATTTCACTTTCACTCGGACATCCCAGCGCTGCCGGCAGCCAGCGGCCGGGGCAGCAGTTCACCGGCCTCCGCCAGCGGCAGACTGGCCGGAGCGGAAGGTTCGGCATAGTTCAGGGCCTGCACGGCGGTGCCTGGGTAATAAAAGCCCAGCACGTCGCGGTGGTTGCGGCCCTCGCGGGCAAAGCCCAGGGCGCCGTACTGAGACAGCCCCACCCCGTGACCCGACCCCTGCCCGCTCACCTGCAGCGGCTGCGAGGCACTGACCGCGCCGCTGCCTTCAATCCGGGCGCGGCTGGACTGCCCGCCCAGGGCACGCACGAACCCGCCCGCGCTGGCCCCCGAGAGTTTGGCGGTGCGGGTGGTGCCGGTCACGGTGATTTCCTCCACCCGGCCCGAGGTGCTGGTGTGCGAGAAGGCCACCCGGCGCACGGTGCCCACGTTCAGCCGGTAGGCGCTCAGGGCCGACTGGACCTTGCCCTGGCTGACGCTCAGCTGCCAGCGGCCCCGGTCCCCGCTGGCACTCAGCGACTGCGGGTCGGGCTTGGCGATCAGGTAGGGCAGGTTCTTGCCCCAGACTTCCGAAGCGCTGGCCGTGTAGCCGCCCGAGTTGGCTGAGAAATAGGTGTCGGCCAGCTTGCCCCCGAAGGTCAGGACCTGACCGCGGGTGGCGTCGATGGCGGCGCTGGTGCGTTCGTGTTCGCCGGTCACGCCAGGGTACATCTGGCAGTTGGTGCCGGCGCAGATGTCGTAAGGCTGGGCCGGGTTGACCCGCTGGCTGACATAGGTGCGGGCCACCACCGCCTGGGCTTCCAGCGCCGCTTCGGGCCACAGCGCCGGCATTTCGGCCGGCACCACACCGCGCAGGTAATCCTCGACATTCACCACGTTGATGCCCTGCACCTGCCCCTTATGCAGCCGCAGCAGTACCCCGCCGCGGTAGGTCTGCCGCCCGATCTGCACCAGGCTGCCGGGGCTGGGCGGCACATAGAGGGTGGCGCTGCCGGCGGGGCGGCCGCTCAGGGTCAGCTCATTGCCCTTTGCGCCCACCGTCCAGGTCTGGGGCGCTGGCTGCGGGGCCGACTCGGTGCCCAGCAGCCGGACCGGCACGGTGCTGCCCTGTTGAATCAGCACCCGGACATCCAGCGCCTGCGCTGTCCCCCCCAGCAGGGTGGCAGAGGCGGTCAGCAGTGACAGGGTGAAGCGGCGCAGCATGAGCCTGAGTATAGCTTTGGGGGTTCATGAAGCGTTTCAGTGTGGGATGAGACGCCATGATGGGCAGCATGACGACGGGAGAGAAAAAGCGGCCGGGACAGGTCTGGGCGCACGTGGGGCAGCCGTTCAGCGAGGAAGAGTACGGCGCCGTGGTGCTGGGCGCCGTGGTGCTGGGCGCCGGGCTGCTGGGCACGGCGGCGGCGGTGCAGCTGCGGGAACAGGCCCCTGACCTGCGGGTGCTGCTGCTGGATGAGGGCGGCCTGCCCAACGAAGAAGGCGCCACCCTGCTGGGCGCCGGCGTCTGGGACGGCGCCGGCCTGAGCGGCGAGGCGGCCCGGCTGGCCGACCAGACCCGTCAGGAGCTGGAGCGCTGGCTGGGCGAGGACGCCCTGACCAGGCGGCCGCTGCTGGATTTCGGTGCGGAGGGCGCCGGGGACAGTGCAGCGGTGCTGCAGGACTCCCCGGCGCTGGCCGGCTGGGTGGACCCCGGAAAACTGCCACGTGTCGAGCAGCGCGAGGCCCTGCTGTACCGCCCCGGCGAGCTGACGCTGCGGCTGGGCCGGGCCGCCGTGGCACAGGGCGCCGACCTGATGCTGAATGTGCGCGCCGAGCCTGTCCCCGGCGGGGTGCGGCTTCACCGGCTAAGTGTGACCAACCGCCACGAGATCATCATTCATGAGACAAAAACGGTGCGGACCCGGCACCTGATCGTGGCGGCGGGGGCAGCCGGCCCCGACCTGCTGGAACACAGCCTGGGGCTGCACACTCCGCATGGCCGGGCTTATGTGCAGCGGCCACGGCTGCGCCAGCCCAGCGACGACACTTCGCCGGTGCTGCGGGCCGGCGACCTGCTGCTGCGCCCGCTGACCGGCGAGTATGCCCTGTATCTGCCGCCCACCGGGGCCGATCCACACGGTTATCAGCCCACCTCGGGGCGGCTGACCGGCGTACAGGTGGGCCTGCGCCGCGAGCTGCTGCGCGACCTCTTGCCGCGTATGGAAGCTCTGCCGGTGCTGGCGACCGAAGCTCTGGGCGTGGGCCGCAGCCTGGCCGACCTGGAAAGCGCCTGGCTGGGGCTGCCCTACAGCGATCCCCTCCACCCGCCCGTTGCCGAACAGGTGGCCGAGGGCCTCTGGCTGCTGCTGGGCGGCTCGGCCACCCGCAGCGGCGTAGATACCCTAGGGCTGGGGCTGGTGCAGGAGATGGTGCAGCAGCTGGCCGGCACGCTCTAGCCTGCGGCCAAGCTTCCTTAGACCAGCGCTTCTTGGGTGCCGTCCACCTTCACTTTTCGGGCAGGGCGGAACTTGATGTTCTCCCACTCGCCTTCTTCAATCACTTCTAGCGCCGGATTCAGGGCGCGGAAGTGGGCCACCACCTCCTGCACCAGGTCGTCGGGAGTGCTGGCCGCGCTGGTGATGCCGAGGCTTTCCACACCGCTCAGATCAATGTGGGCAAGGTCGGCAGCCGTTTCCAGGCGTTCGGCGCAGCCACACAGCTCGCGGGCCAGCTCCAATAGGCGCATGCCGTTGCTGGAATGAGTAGAAGTCAGCACCAAAAAGGCGTCCACCTGCGGCGCAATCGCCCTGACCGCGTCCTGGCGGTTCTTGGTGGCGTAGCAGAGGTCCTCGCTGGGCGGAATCACCAGCGCCGGAAAGCGCTCGCGCAGGATGGCGACCGTCTGGCGGGTGTCGTCCACGTTCAGGGTGGTCTGGGTCAGCACCACCAGCTTCTCCGGGTCGGGCACTTCTACCGTGCGCGGGTCGTTCAGGCAGCCGCCCACTCGGCCCTGCACCCCGATCAGGATGGTGTTCCCCGGCGCCTCGCCCTGGGTGCCGATCACTTCCTGATGCTGGGCACTGTCCCCGATAAGCAGGATGGTGTAGCCCTCGGCGGCGTATTTGCGGGCCTCGGTGTGCACCTTGGTGACCAGCGGGCAGGTGGCGTCCACCGTCGCCAGCCCCAGGCTGCGGGCCTGCTCGCGGATCACCGGGCTGATGCCGTGGGCACTGAAGACCACCGTGTCGGTGCTGTGGGGCAGCAGCGGGATTTCTTCCAGGTCTTCCACGAAACTCACGCCCTTGCCGCGCTCCAGCCGGTCCACCACGGTGTGGTTGTGAACGATGGAATGGTAAACGGTCACGGGATTGGCCTCATGGTCGGCGGCCTGCTCCACAGCCTGAATCGCCATGACCACCCCGGCACAGAAGCCACGCGGTTTGGCGAGGTGAATGCGCTTAATCATGCCGACTATTGTTTCAGATCGGACGCGGCCAGATTGGGCCCAAAGGGACGGCTGCGCTCCTGCCAGTCGGCGGCGAAACGCTCCCGCAGCCAAGCGGCGGCGCCCGGGTCGTCGGTCAGCAGCGCGGCTTCGGCTAGCCCGGCCTTGCCCCAGGAGGAAGGGTGAAAGTTGATGCTGCCGATTAGTGTTGCTTCGCCGTCCACCAGCAGCGCCTTGGCGTGGGTGGGGTAGGTCGGAACGCGGATCTCCAGCAGGTGGCTCAGGCCGCGCTCGCGGGCGGCCCGGCGCAGAATCAGCACGCCGCTGCGGTTCTGCCAGCCTTCCGGCCGGGTGTCCATGGTCAGCACCCGCACCCGCACGCCGCGCGCCATGGCGTCCAGCAGCGCCGTGTAATAGGGCGGCAGCGGCAGGTCGCGGCAGATGTCCGGCCAGGGTTGCCATACGGCGCAACTCAGCTGGGTGCTGAAAGATGTCTGGAGCAGGTCAATGTCGTGGCGGGCCGCACCGATCAGGGCCAGCTGCGCCGCGTCCGACTGCAGGTAACTGCTGCGGCGGTACAGCAGCAGCGCCGCCGAGCGGCCCGCCGGCTGCACCTCGCGGGCCAGCGGGGGGCGGGCCACCGCCTCTGCGGGCTGCCAGTCACAGCGGGCCTGCACCTGCCCGGCCTGCAGGTCCGGCGGGCAGTGCAGCTCGCTGGAAAGTGACCAGAGGTCCATAAAGGCGGCGGCAGCGTTCTGCGCCACCGGCCCGCGCAGGCTGAGGCCCAGGTCGCTGACCCCGCCGCCCTGCGGCACCTCGGGTGTGGCCGGCAGCCAGGTCAGGCCGTAGCCATAGCCGGCAGCCGTCACCACCCGGCCGTCCACCACCTGCAGCTTGGCATGGCTGTAGGGCGTCAGCCGGTAGTGGGCCAGCCGCACCTGCCAGCCCAGCCCGGCGTCGCGCAGCGGCACCCCGCGGGCCAGCAGCCCTTCGGCCAGCCGCGCCGCAATCCAGCGCGGCGGGCGCTCGGGCAGCGGATAATTGCCCAGGTGCAGCTGCACGCTCATGCCCTGCGGATAAGCCGCCCGGCCCCCTGCCTGCACGCGGCGGTACAGCTCTGCCAGGGTGTCCAGCAGGGCCTGCGGCGGGGCGTCCGCCTCGGGGTAGAAGTCCATGTTGGTCAGCAGCACCTCGGCGCGGGCGGCCAGAATCTGCTGGTTGTCGCGGGTGAACGCGTCGGGGCCAGCGTCTGGCAGCGGACTGGCCGCTTCCAGCACGCCCACCAGAGCATTGCCGCACGAGAAATCGGTCTCGCCGTACCGGCGCAGCTCCTGCCAGGCTGCCCGCACCGCCGGCTGCTGCGGCGCCGGGCAGCGGTAAGTGCCCGTTTCCAGCCGTGGCTGCGCGGGCGGGGCCAGATACAGCGGCACCTTCAGCGTCTGCGCTGCCGCCGAAGTCCAGGCGAGCAGAGACCAGAGGAACAGCAGGGGCAGCAGGCGGCACAGCCGCGAGAGGTCAGTGGGCACGGTTCCCCTAGCATAGAGTGCTCAGCTGACCCGAGTCCGATGCAGACACGACAGAAGCGGGCGCTGCACCCACCAGCCAGTGCAGCGCCCTCTAACTTTTGCGGCCGGTCAGTCCAGCACGGTAAAGCCCAGCTCCTGCGCCTTGTCCACAAAGAAATTGACATTCTCGGTGCGGGTGCTGCCGCCCAGGCTCTTGCGGTCGTGTTCGCCGGTCGCGGCGATGATCAGTGTTTCGGCCAGGCAGGCGGGCACCGCGCCCTCGCCAAATTGCAGGTCAATCCGGCTGGTCATCTGGCCGGGAGGGGCCACCACTCCGCCGGGGATGACCCGCACGCCGGGCACGTCCCTGACGCTCTCGTCCACGTCGGCCGGGCGGCCCTCGTCAAACAGCCAGGCGCCGGGGCGCACATGCTGGGCAAAAATCACCGGGTCGGGGTCGGAGGTGGCGGTAAAGATCAGCTCGGCTTCGCGCAGCAGGTCGTAGGAGGTGGTCGCCACGACCTCGGTGTCTGGGTTGGCGCGGCGCAGCGTGGCGGCCGAGCGTTCCAGCCGCTCCAAGTTACGGCCCACCATGATGACCCGGGCCACCTGCGGGGCGATGGTGCGGGCGATGCCGAAGGCCACCACCCCGTTGGCACCCACCACGGCAGCGGTGGCATGTTTCAGGTCGCGGCCCTGCGCGGCGAAGTGGTCCAGAATGCCCGGAATGGCCGCCTTGATGGTGCCGGAGGTGTAGGCCCCGCCGTTGGTGATGGTCAGCTCCGGCACAGCGTCCTGCACGTCCTGGCCCTTGTTGCCCACCACGCTCCAGAAAGCCCCCAGCCCGAAGACCTCGGCGCCCAGCTCCTGTGCCAGATGCGCACCCTCGATGGCCTTGCGGGTCGCCAGTTCCGGGTCGTCGCGGAACTGCTCGGGCAGTAGCGGGGCGCTGATCAGGTAGCAGTGGATTTCCCTGCCCTGTTCGGTGCGAATTCCGCGCAGCTCGCCCACTTTCATGGGACGGAACCGGGCCGTGACCGATTTCACGAAATCGTCGGAAATCAGCCCCGCGTCGTACAGCGGCTTCATCCAGGCAAAGCGGGCGCTGGAGGTCCACAGGTCGCTGATACGCATGGGATGGATCATGAAGGCGGCCACCACCTGATCGTCGCGCTTGCCGGCCAGCGGCACCGGCTCGCCCAGGCGCGGCTCGGTATCGTCCAGAATGCGGCCCAGGTTTTCCTTGAAGCGCCACGCGGCGCTCAGCAGCAGCGCATAGGCCAGCGCCTGCTCGGCCGCCGGACGCCGCTGCACGCTGGCAGCGCCGGCAAAAGCCCCCAGGCCCGCCACCGTCGCCAGCGCCGTGTAGTGGGTGCCGGCCAGCGCCGCGCCGTACACCGCCAGTGGCAGCAGGGCAATGCGCCCATAGCCACGGCGGCTCAGCGCCAGAAACACGCCCAGCAGCACCAGATTGCCCCGCCCGCGCGGCAGGCGGTACTCAGGAGACACGTTGCCGTACAGCGCCGCCGGGGGGTTGAGGTGGCCCAGGTAGGCTGCTACACCCGCTGCCAGGGCCGCAGCTGGCGAAGCCGGGGCCAGCACCGGAGCCAGCGAGACAGCCGCCGCGCCCTTGGCGGTGTCTAGCCCAGCGGTGCCGAGGGCCAGCGCGGGGCCGAGGTTCTGCCAGACGTTTTCCACGCCCAAGTTGTAGGCGCTGTTCAGCCGGGTGTCCTTGTGGCGGCGGGCCAGCAGCCAGTGGCCCAGCGGCAGGCTGCCGATCACGAAAGCCGCGGCAGGCACGGCCAGACGGGAGAGGGTACGCAACATGAGGGGCATTCTACGGCAGGGGGCGAGGCCCAAATGGGCCGCTGTCAGGCCGGGGACCGGGAAGGACCGTGCCGGGAAAGGCCAGCGGGCCCGGCAGGCTGATCGGGCAAGCAGCCTCAGGCAATCAGCAGCTCGCGCTGGGCCGGGCCGTGTTCCCAGAGCCAGTCGCGCAGAGCGCGGCCACTGCCGGGAAACAGACATTCCGGCCCCACTCGGCCGACCAGCTCGGCACGGATATCCTCGGAGCTCAGGCCGCGCTGAATCAGGCGGTGCAGGGTTTTCTGGCCGTCCAGCAGCCGCAGCACCGGACTCTGGCGCATCTCCTGGGGGTCATGGCAGGGCGGCAGCACCAGGGTGTCCCACTCGTAGCTGCGGCGCACCGGCCGGATCATCCCGGCCTGCTGGAGCGCGGCCAGCTGGGCGCACACCTCGTGGAGCGGCTGCCCGCTGAAAGCGGTAATCCAGCGAGCACTGACCCCACCAGGCCGCGAAAACGGGTCCAGCTCTCCATAAAAGCGCTGCGAAGGGCTAAACAGTTGCTCGCACAGACGCGGCCACTCGTCGCTGAGGCGGGCCCATTCGCCCAGCAGATTCTGAAAGGGCGCCAGCGGGGGGGCCGCGGGGGTCGGCTGCTGCCAGAACGCAGCCTGACCAGCGGCCACGTCCTGCGGAAAGCTGTAAAGGGCGTCCAGGCCGGTCCAGTCCAGGATGGCGGCGGACGTCACCTCGCCGGCACAGAAGTGCAGTTCCAGCGGCAGGTCGGCCGCGTCCAGCGCAGCCGAGACCCGCAGGGAGCCACTCTGCGACGTGCTATGAATCAGCTCCAGCGCGGCGGTCAGCGGCAGCTCCCCCAAGTCTGCCCTGAGGCCCAGCCGGGCGTCAGAAGGAGTCCGGAGCAACATCATGCCTGACTATATCATGCCTGACTATAAGGAAAGCGGGAGGCAGCGCAGGTTATGGAAATTTTGGTGTTCGGCCTGCAGGAACATCAAGGCCGGCCGGCGCCACCCGACAGCCACAACCAGCCGAAGAACAGCAGCAGCCCGGCCACGATCCAGACGGCACGCGGCACCCGCGAAAGGCCCGAGAGTTCGCGGCGGGCCTGGTCGTTATTGCGGGCACCCGAGCGGCGGTAATCCAGTCGCTGGGCGCGGCGCATGGCCCGCACCGCCTCGCTCCGCTTGCCCTGCTGCCGCAGCACCACCGCCAGATTCTGGTGTGCGGCGTGGTGGTCCGGGTTCAGCTGCAGGGCCCGGCGCAGATCGGTTTCGGCAGCGGCATAGTCGCCCTGTTCGGCGGCCAGGCCGGCACGGTTGGTCAGGGCGCGGTAGTGGCCGGGGTCGGCCGCTAGCGCCCGCGCAAAAGCTTCGGTGGCCTGGGCTTGCAGCCCAGCTTCGGCGGCCAGCACGCCCAGCAGGTTGTGCGCCTCGGCGCGGGTCAGGGGGTGGCGCAGGGCGCCGGCCAGCGCAGGAGCCGCCTCATCGGCCGTTTGCCAGCGCTTGACCGCCGTCAGGGCCCGCAGGCAGTCAGGCAGCGCCGGGTCGTGCAGGGCCGCCAGCACTTCCGGGGCCGTGGTGGGCGGCCGCAGCTCTGTGGCCGCTGCCGGCTGGGGCGCAGCAGGAGAGGGAGTGTCTGCCGTTTCGCGGGCCTCCTCCTTCTGCCAGGCTTCCAATTTGGAGAGGGCACCTTCCGGCCGCTTGTCGCGCAGCAGGCTGGTCAGTTCCCGCCAGGTTTCCAGGCCCCGCACCTGCGCCCGGTCGCCGTCAGTGCGGGCCTGTTGCAGGGCTGCTTCCAGTGGGTCGGCAGCGGCCGGCTGGCGCGAGGTTCCAGAGGTGGCAGTGGGGGCAATCACGGGTCCAGTCTATGCGAGGACGGAAGCGGCGAATGCAGCCTGAGGTGGCCCAGGTGCAGAGGCGCAGAGACGCTCAGGTCCGGCGCGGGTCGGCAGCCGGGCCAGTCAGGTCGGCCCAGGCTCCGCCCAACTCGGCCGCCACATCGCTGGCGCTCAGGCCATAGCCGTAGCGCCGGGCGGCCCGTTCGCCGGCGCGGGCGTGCAGCCGCACCCCGGCCTGCGCGGCCTGGGGCGGCTCCATGCCGGCGGCCAGCAGCGCCGCCAGGATGCCCGAGAGGGTGTCGCCCATGCCGGCACTTGCCATGCCGGGGTGCCCACCGCGCGACACGCTCAGACCACCCGCCCAGGCCACCACGCTGGGCCCGCCCTTGAGCACCACCACGCCGCCTAGGCGCTGCTGCAGGGTTTCGGCGCTTCCCAGCGGATCGGCGGTGATGTCATTCACCGAGCATTCCAGCAACCGGGCCGCCTCGCCGGGGTGGGGGGTCCAGAGGCAGCGCTCGTGCCCCTCTCCGGCCAGTTCGGGATGCAGGGCGTCGGCGTCCAGCACGGTGGGAAGTTCCCAGGCCAGCACGCGGCGGGCCAGTGCCGGAGCCAGCACACCCAGGCCCATGCCCAGCGCCAGCGCGTCCGGCCGCCGGTCCTTGTGCTGCACCCCCTCTTGCTGTGCCCAGTCGAGCAGCGACGCGTGCTGGGTCCGCATCAGCTCTGGCACCAGCAGCGGCAGCTCGGCTTCCGAGTGCAGCGTGACCAGCCCGGCGCCGGTTCGCAGCGCCCCGATTCCGCTCATGACCGGCGCGCCTTCCATCCCGGCCGAGCCGCCCAGCACCCAGACCCGGCCGGCCGTGCCCTTGTGGGCCCCGGCCGGCCGGCGGGGTAACCCGGCGCCCACCTCGGCGTCGGTAGGGCGCACCGCCCGCGCTGCGTCTGCGGCCCACTGCGGCGGCACCGCCAGCCGGGCCAGCTGCACCGCACCGCACCGCTGCGCCGCCGTGCCGAACAGGTGGGCCGTCTTGTGGCCGCTCAGGGCCAGGGTCCGGTCGGCCTGCACCGTCAGCTCCGGCGCCTCTGTCCGGTCGGCCGGCAGTCCGCTGGGCAGGTCGGTAGCGAGGACCGGCTCCGGCCGGGCGTTCAGGGCACGGACCACGGCGGCCAGCTCCTCCCTCAGCTCGCCGCTGACGCCGGTGCCCAGCAGCCCGTCGGCCCAGGCGGCGACCGGGGGCAGGGTCGCCACAGCCGCCGCGCTGAGCGGTTCTACTGCCACGCCTACGGCGCTCAGGCGCTCAAGGTTACGGCGGGTCAGGGGATGCCGGGCCTCACCGGCCAGCACCCGGACCTCCCGGCCAGCGGCGTGCAGGTGCCGGGCCGCCACCAGGGCGTCTCCCCCATTGGCCCCGCCCCCGGCCAACAGCACCAGTGGACCGGGCCGCCCGGCGCTCAGGTCCAGCAGCGCCGCAGCTGTGGCCCGGCCCGCTTCTTCCATCGCCAGTTCCAGCAGGTCAGCCGCTTCCAAGTGGTCATCCAGCGCCCGGATGCCGGCAGCCGTGAAGACATATTCAGTCATGGCCGCATTAGAGCATCCACCCCAGCCGCACTCAGGCCAGCAAAAAAATGGGGCGGAGAGCCAGCCGGCCTCCGCGCCCCACCTCATCAACTGAACTTACCGCTTACTTTTCGCCGTAGTCGTTCTCGTCCTGGCCCATATTGGTGCTGGGCGGATCGCTGGCGTCCATGGTGTCTTCCACGTCCACGTCGTAGCGGTCCATGCCCTGCTCGCGGAATTCGCCAGGGCGGGCGTTTTCAGCGTCCAGCTCGGCGTTCAGGTCATCGTTGGTGCCCTGCTCGACGTCGCGGGTGCGCTGGAACTGGAGGTCCACATTGCTGATTTCCTGCTCGTTCTTGTCGGTCATGGCCTCACCTTAGCGCGGCGGATAGGCCACCTACCCTAAAAAAAGCTTAGGGGTTGCCTCAAATCGCCAGAGAGCCGGGGCGCTGCCTGAGAAGCAACCAGCCGGAGCCCCACTCTAAGACCAGATTCTCAGAAAGGCGAAAAGGCGCGCTGGGACGGGGCCGGCAGCCATACAGACAGGTCCGGCCGCCGGGAGCCGGCTCATCACCCCGTCAGCTTCGCTTCACGCTTGCCACCGGCCAGTATGTTACTGATAGAAGCGTGACTATCTTGCAGCTGATCCAGGCAGCCGGGCCTATCTTTTACGTTATTGTCGCCCTTTCGGTCTACGTGCTGTTCTTGACCTTTGCGCGGGCGCAGACGCTGTCCCGGCTGGGCCAGGATCCCGGCACCCTGATCGAGCGGGCGCGGGCCACCACCGCCGAATCGGGGCCGGCCGCCGCACTGGCCGAGCTGGACTACGCCGGCCACAACTCACCCGCCGCCAACGTGATGCGGGCCGGGCTGTCGCGGGCCGACCGGGGGCCGCAGGCAGCCGAAGCTGCCATGAACTCGGCGCTGCTGGCCGAAGACAGCCGCATTTACGGCGGCCTGAACGCACTGGGCACCGCCGCGCAGATTGCCCCGCTGCTGGGCCTGCTAGGCACGGTGGTAGGGATGGTGCGCTCGTTTCTGGTGTTTTCGGGTACCACCAGCCCCTCGCCGGCCGAGCTGGGCCAGGGCATCAGCGAGGCGTTAATCAACACCGCCGGCGGCCTGATCGTGGCAATCATCGCCTACATTGCCCGCAACGCTCTGCGGGCCCGCGCCGACCAGATCGCCACCGCCGCCGAGCGGGTGCGTGAGGAAGTGCCCAGCTGGCTGAGCCGCCCCGCAGCGCCGGTCCCGGCTGCCCCCCGCGCCGCCCAGGCCGACCCTGAGCCGGTCTACGTGGCTGTACCGAGCGCTGAAGGAGTGACCCGGTGAGAGGCTCAGTCCGCCACCGGCTGCGGGAAGACACCCCGGTCACCTTCGACTTTGCGCCGATGGTGGACGTGGTGCTGCTGCTGCTGATTTTCTTTTTTCTGACCAGTTCGCTGCAAAACGGTGATGCCAAGCAGGCGCTGCCACTGGACCTGCCGCGCGCCAACATGACCGTGGAAGAAACTCCTGACCTGCCGGTGGTCAGCGTGGACGCCGCCGGCAAAATCTACCTGGCGGGGCAACCCACCACCCTGGACGCCCTGGCCGAACAGCTGCCACCGCTGGTGAAAGCGTCCGGCGGGCTGGTGGGCCTGCGCGCCGACCAGAGCGGCAACTACGGCACGGTGGTCAAGGTGATGGACGCCATCAAGGCGGCCGGCGGGCAGCGTCTGGCGCTGGGCACCGCTGAGGCCGGCCCCACAGGGAGCGGCAAGTGACCACCTGGAGACAGCAGGAGCAGCAGCGCAGCGACGACGCCCGCGCCGCCGCCCTGAGCCTGCTGCTGCACGGCGGCCTGCTGCTGGGCCTGCTGCTGATCAAGCAGGTGGCACCGGACCTGTTGAATGCCACGGTCATCAACCCGCCGGCGCCCTCGGTCACAGTGCCGGGCGAGGCCGGGCTGCAACCCGAAGACAACACCATCCGCAATCCCAAGGACGCCCCGCTGGAAATCGTGGCGCTGGCCCCGCGCCGCTCGGCGGTAACCCCGGCGCCGGCCGCGCAGCCCCAGCCGAAACAGCCAAAAGTCCAGGCCAGCAAGCCGGACACCCCCCAGGGCAATAAGGGCGACTCAGCCCCCGCCGCTGGTGCCGCCGGCAGTGCGGGTGCCCCGGCAGCCAGCCCCAGCCCGGCTGGAGCAGCAGATAACGCCGAAACGGAAGCGGCTGGCGCGCCTGCGGCAAGTTCTCCCCGGCGCCTGGAAGACCTGCCGCGCCGCGAGAGCCTGCCAGCCGGCGGCAGTGTGGCCGCCCCAGCCGAACAAGCTGCGGCTGCTGCGCCAGCGACCGCCCCGTCTGCGGCTCCCGCTCCTCAGAGCGCCCCGGCTCAGGCTCCAGCAACCCGGACACCCGCAGCTCAGACACCCGCAGCTCAGGCTCCAGCCACCCAAACTCCGGCAGTTCAGGCAACGCGGCCTCCTGCCACGCCGGCTTCTGCTGCGCCCCAGGCTACTCCCGACACGGCCGCCGCCCAGCCGGAAGTCCGTATCACTCCGCCGGCTCCTACGGTAGAAATCCAGGCTCCGGCCGCTCAGACGGCACTCACAGCGCCCGCGCCGCAGGTCACAGCCAACGTACCAGCACCGGCGGCACAGACTCAACCCACACAGGCCCCAGCCTCCCAGACAGTTGCCCCGGCGGCTGAAGCGCCTGCGCCTGAAGCTTCGGCACCCGAGACACCCGCAGCAGCCGCACCCAAGCAAACGGCGCCGGAGGAGACAGCTCAGGCACCGGCGGCCCAGACCGCGCCCACAGCCACAGTCAACCCGGAAACCCCGGCGCAGCCGGCTGAAGCCCCCATCGCAGCAGCGCCCGCTGCCCCGGCTCCGGTTACAGCCGAGACACCGCCGGTGCCGGCCACCCCCGTTCCACCGGCAGAAGTGGCCGATGTGCCGCTCAGCAATCCGGCGCCCAGCGGAACACCCAGCCCGGCGGCCCCGGCCCGCACGCCGGCAGAAACGGCTGGCACTGGGCCAGTGGCCTCTACGCCGCGGCCAGCCACCACGCCGGCCTCCCCCGCAGCCGAAGCGCCGGTGACGGCCCGTGGAAACGCTCCGGCTGCCAGCGGGCCTGTGCCCACAGCAGCGCCGGAAACGGCTGTTCCGGCCACACCAGCCGCCACTGCGCCCGCCGGAGAAACGGCTCCAGCGCCGGTTGCGGCCACGCCGGCCACGGCTCAGCCGGTCGCCATGCCTGCTGTGCCAACGGCTGAGACCACTGAACCTGCCGCCCCCATTGCCGGCCGGGCGCCCGCAACCTCTTCGCCTGCTCCCAGCGCCCCGGTCTCCAGCAAACCAGCCCCTAGCGCGCCGGCAGCGGCCACGGGCGCCGGCCATAACCCGGTCCCCACACCGGCCGAAGCGGCCCCGGTGGCCTCGGCCGGCCGGGGGCCGGTGACAACCGCACCCAGCACCGCCGCTGAGCCGGCGGCTCCGGTGGCTGCTGCTGGAGACGCCGCCAGGGAAACGCCAGCAACCGCCAGCGCTCCCGAAGACCCGGTGGCGGCCACGGGTGACGCCAGCCGCCCGGACAGTCCTGCCAGCGAAGCCCCGGTCGCCGCAGTCGGCCAGGCGCCGGCCAGCAGCAACGCAGCCGGCCCGGCTCCAGTCGAGGCCCCAGTGGCGGCCGCCGGCAGAGACGCCGCTGCGGCGACTCAGAATGGCGGCGAGAGCCCGGTGGCCGCTGCCGGCGGTGCAGAGCGCCCGGCTGCCAACGGCGGCAACAGTGCCGGCAACGGCTCTGGCACCGCAGAAGCACCGGTTGCGGCCACCGGCGGTGGAGCTGGAACAGCCGCCGGCAAGGGCAGCAGCGGTGAAGAACCTGTTGCAGCAGCTGGAGGCGCCGGCGGCAACGCCCAGAGCGGAGAAGGCACCCGTGCCGGAACGGGCCGCGGCGAAGCGCCGGTGGCCGGCCGTGGCGCTGGAGACAGCGGCGGCGCAGAGAAGGGCAACGGCAAACCGGGTGGCCAGGGCGAAAGTCCGGTTCCGCAGGCAAGCGGAGGCGCCGGTGAAGCAGGCCGCGGTAACGGGTCTGCCGGCTCCGGGTCCGGCAGCGGTGAAGCGCCGGCTGGCCCGGTGGCTGACCTGCCGGGCATCGCCTCGCCGGTCGGTTCCTCGCCGCTGCCGACAGCCCCGGCGGCAGAAGAAACGCCCGCCCCAGCGGCCGGCGCCGAGATGGACCAGACTGGCGGGCGAGGCGGCGAACTCTGCACCGTGGTGGTGGATGTCCGTGGCCTGGGCAGCTTTGAGCGCGACCAATTCAGCTACATTTACGGCCCCGGCGGCGAGCGGCTGTGGCCCACCCCGCAGCAGGCCGCCAACGTGGACGGTCAGCTGGCCAACGAGGGCCTGCTCACCTACTTCCGCTCGGAAGGCGAGATCGCCAAAGCCTACGGCAAGTACACCGTGATCAAGGCGGCGTCGCTGGCCCGCAACCCCGACGCCACCGCCCGGCAGATTCTCAGCTCGGCCCAGCTGGGCCCGGCCGCTGCTGCGCAGTTCCGGCAGGTCGGCTCGGAATGCCGGCTGGCCTATCTGTACTAGGCCCCGGCCCGGCCCAAAGGCGGCCTCTTCAGGTTGGTTTCAGCTTCACTTGCTATCTCTAGAGTTCACTGTCTCTTTTCAGGCTCATTTCAGGAGGAACCCTTATGCGTAAAACCCTGCCCACTCTGCTAACCCTTATTTCCCTGCCGCTGCTGGCCCCCAGTGCCCTGGCCTGGAGCCCCGCGCTGGACGAACCCACCGCCCAGAAGGTGATCGACACGGCCTTTCAGCGGCCGGTCACCGATGCCAAGCCCACCTACCAGACCGTGAACCTGGCAGTAGAAAACGGCGCTTTCAAGATGCCCGGCGCCGTCACCCAGTTTTCCGGCCCTGAGACCTGCCTCAGCAGCTGGCAGGCCGAGCCGGGCAACTTTGCCGGGGGCAGCCGTATCCAGAGCGTGACAGCCAGCGGTCAGGCCGACAGCGTGTACTGGCAGGCCAACAAGGCCTACAAGGACTGGGTCAACCTCAAGGCCGCCGACGTGCTGACCGAACAGGCCCGCGCCGGCCGCATGGCCGACAACCTGCTGCGGGTAGACATCAAAGTGAACGGTGCCAAGAGCGAGGAAACCCGCCGCGCCTACCGGGTGCGCCTGCAGTCCGGCGAAACCTTCGTTAGTCCGGTGCGCCAGAGCTACGTGGCTGACTGGAAGCAGGACGCCGGTGGCCTGTGGTCCGGCACCGTGGTGTATTACTTCGACGCCAGCCCTGCCGAAGGCCAGAGCGGCCTGCGCTTTGACCCCAACGGACAGGTAAAGCTGCAGTTCATGAACGAGCTGAGCGAGTGCGGCTACAGCGTGCCGCTGAACCTGGGCAGCTTCATTTGAGCTGAGCTGCACATAAAAAAGGCCCCCGCCAGCTATCTGGGCGGGGGCTTTGTCGTTCCGGCTCTCAGAGGCCGGCTTCGGTCAGGAACGCTTCCAGCTTCTGGGGGCGAAAGCCGCTGAGGCTATGGGCCACGTCGCCGTAGACCAGGGTGGGCACACTGCGCCGGCCGCCGTTGAGCTGCATGACCCGCTCGGCCGCCGTGTCGTCCTGCTCGATGTCTACCTCGGTAAAGGCGATGCCCTTGGCCTTGAGGGCCTTTTTGGCAATCATGCAGTCGGGGCACCAGCTGGTGGTGTACATGGTGATGGTCTGCTCGGTCATGAGAGACAGTCTAGGGGATGGCGCATGACCCCTTGTGGTCAGCGGAACATTCCGAAGACGGCGCTCAGCAGCGACAGCACCACGCTCAGAACCAGCATGCTGACCCAGGGAATAAAGACGAAGGTGTTGCCGCTTTGGTGGTTGATGTCGCCGGGCAGGTGCCCGAACCAGCCGAACAGGGCCTTCAGAGTCCCGGGCGCAAAGGCCCACAGCAGGCCCAGCAACAACAGCAGGGCACCCAGAAAGATGATCAGGCGGGGTCCATCGGTCATGCACCCAGGTTAAGCAAAGGCCGGACTGCCGCCGGCGAATGTAAAGCCCAGTTTAGTGAGCAGATGAGAAGTCGGGTGGGCGCACCAGACCCCAGGCGTCCTCCCGAACGCTGAAGCCTAGGCTCTGATACAGCGCCTGCGCGTGATACTCCGGGTCGGCCACAATGACCAGTGTTTGTGCCCCCAACTGCTGGCGGGCCCACTCGCCGGCTGCATGAACCAGGCCACCGGCCAGCCCCTGCGAGCGCCAGTCCGGATGGGTTTCCACACTCTGGTAGCGGGCCGCTGCACCACCTTCATATTCCCCGGCCCGGTAGATGCCCAGGGCCGCCCGCAGCTGCCCATTGACGAAGGCGCCCCAGACCGCCCCGGCACCACGTTCCTGCGCCTCACGCAACAGCCGCAGCCGGCTGCGGGCGAACGGCAGATAGTCGGGGATAGGGGCTTCCTCGGCGGCGTTCACCGCCAGCCGCAGGTTCAGGGCCTGGTGCCAGTCGTCGGCCAGATGCAGAGGGCGCAACACTGTGCCGGGCGGCAGGGGGCGCCGGGGAGCAGTCCGGGTGGCAGTCAGCACGGTGGACCGCTCCAGCTGGAAGCCTAGTGCTGTCCATTCGGCCAGCTGGAGCGGTGGGGGCGCGGCCGGGGTATCCAGCCCCAAAGCCACGTGACGCGCCTCCGGGAACTCGGCAGCGAAGCGGGCCAGCCACTCATGGGCCGGTGTGTGGGAGTCCAACTCCGGGAGCAGCAGGAAATTGCCCCACCAGAAGTCGGGGTTGCCGGGGGTACGCACGGCCAGATAACCGTCCCGCGCCGTCAGCTCCGCCCCCTGATGCCGCAGCACGGCCAGATCGGTCTGGTAGCCCAGCGAACGGACCGCCGGCAGCTGGGCACTCTGGGCCGGTGCAATCTGAGAGAAGGGGGCAGCTTCACACATGGGCCCAGCCTAGGCGGGCGGCCAGCCCCGGCGCATCCGGCAAATGGCGTAGAGGGGCCGCCGCGGTCGGCGCTCGCCCGTTATGCCTCAGTTCAGCCGCGCCGGTCCAGCACCCACAAGCGCATCGGCTTGGGGCTGGGCTGCCTCTCGCCCACCTCCTGCCAGGTCATGGCCGTGTCCAGCTCGGGGCGCATCACGTAGCCGCGCCGCTCAGCCAGGCTGCGGGGCGAGCGCCAGCCGGCCGGCATCCGGGGGTGGTCCTGCGGGCGCTGCACCATCGCGGCGGCCACCAGCGGCAGCCCCAGAGTTTCCGCGTGGGCTTCGGCGCGGTCCAGCAGCCGCCCGCCCAGGCCCTGGTTCTGGTATTCCGGCTCCAGCAGCACCTCGCCCACATACAGCACCTGCGCCGGGTCCAGGCCGGCGGCGCGGAAGGGGACCTGCAACTCCTCCATCTCGTGGTTTAGCGGCACGGCGGTGCAGGCCCCCACCACCCGGCCGCCGTCACGGGCCAGAATCAGCAGGGCGCCGGGGGCCTCCGCGTAAGTCCGCAGGTACTCGCGCTCGTATTCGGCGCTGCCCTCGTACAGATAGGGAAACTCGCGGAACAGCGTCAGGCGCAGGCGGGCTACCTCGTCCAGGGCGGCACTAAAGTCGCCCTGAAGAACGTCGAAAGTCATGTCATGGGAAGCAGAAATCGGCATATCAGCGCCGACTCTACCCCGCCTGGCTGCTGCGCCGCCGGCCCGGCAGCACGGTTCCGCGCTACAGTTCCCTGCATGACCCCGGGCCACAGCACAGACCTTCAGACCGTTTCCATCGTCGGCCTTGGCGCGCTGGGCATTCTGTTCGGCAGGCAACTGGCCGCCGGGCTGCCGGCCGGACAGGTGCGGGTGGTGGCCGACCCGGCACGGACAGAGCGTTACCGCACTGAGGGTGTGTGGATGGACGGCCAGCCAGTGCCTTTTGCTTACCTCACCCCGCAGGGCACCCCCTCCCCCGCCGACCTGGTGCTGGTGTGCGTGAAGTTTCACGCCCTGGAAGCCGCCCTGCCGCTTATCGCCAGCCAGCTGGGGCCAGAGACGCTGATCGTCTCGGCGCTGAACGGCATCGCCAGCGAGGAAGTGCTGGCGCAGCATTTTGGGCCGGAGCGCATCGTGTACGCGGTGGCGCAGGAGATGGACGCCCGGCGCGAGGGCAACCGGCTGGTCTACCGCGACCGGGGGCAGCTGGTGATCGGCCCGGTGACGGACGACCCGGCCGAGGCAGCGCGGGTGCAGGCAGTAGACCGCTTTTTTACCCGCGCCGGCCTACCGCACTCGGTGGACCCCCAGATGCCCCGGCGGCTGTGGGGCAAATGGATGCTAAATGTGGGCGTGAATCAGGCGGTGGCGCTGTATCAGGGCACCTTCAGCACCGTGCAGGCAGAGGGCGAACCCCGCGAAACATTTCTGGTGGCCATGCGCGAGGTGCTGGCCCTCTCGCCACATGCCGGCACCGGTCTGACCGAAGACGATTTCCACTACTGGGTGCGCGTGATGGACGCCCTGGACCCGGCCGGCAAGCCGTCGTTGGCGCAGGACCTGGAAGCCGGCCGGCCCACCGAGCTGGAGCTGTTCGCCGGCACCGTCATCCGGCTGGGGCGGCAGTACGGGGTGCCCACGCCGGTCAATGAGCGGCTGTACGCCGGGATTCGGGCGCTGGAAGCAAAGGCCCCGGAAGTTCAGGCTTCGGCTTCATCCAGCGGCACCAGCGTCAGCTCTAGCAAGTAGGGCTTCGCGCCCTCACGCAGCCCCGTTTCCAGCGCCTGAATCCGCGCGCTTAGTGCGTCGTAAGCAGCCTGCAACTCTGCTTGCTGCGTCTCATCCAGCCAGAGCCGGCCGGTGCGGTTGCTGCCCCGGCTTCGCCGCATAGAAGCGCCGGCAGAAGACGCGGCCTCGCTGTACACTTTGCCACTGGTGTCGTCGCGGTACAGCACCCGCCCATCGGAATGCACCTCGGCCAGCACGCGGGCCAATGCGCGGGCTTTGGCCGCCTGAATAGGCTGCAGGTTGCCCGCGAGCTGCGCTTCCAAGTCGGCAAATGGCGTGTACTGAAAAGGCAAAAAGATACCGCCCGCCGCACGGTACAGCCGCACAGGCCGCCCACGCCTCGGCTGCTCGCCCACGCATTCCAGCAGCCCCGCCGCCACAAATTGCCGAATGCGGTAACTCAGCCGCTCCACGCTCACGCCTGCCTCGCGCGCCGCCTGCGCTGCGCCCAGCGTGCGGCCCATAAACGGCTGAAGCATAGTCAGCGCAGCTGCGTCACTGAGTAAGCGCGCCTGCTCTGGCGTCTGCACAGTGAACCACTCGCCCGTATAGCTACCCAAAATTGTCTGCGGCATTTTCGGTAGCGTAGCGCACACGCTGGAAGGCATGACGAGGGCCAGTTCTAACCATTTACCACGCGGCTTCTGGACGTACCTTGCGGGCATGGCGGGCATGTCGCTAGGCGACGCGCTGCTCAGCCTTGCCATGCCGTTTTTAGCGCTGGGCCTAAGCACTTTGCCCGACGAGCGGGCGGTGGCGCTGGTGTTCTTGGCTGGAAGTCTGCCGCGTCTTGCTGCGCCGCTGCTGGGCAGCATGGCTGACCGCCTCACGCCCCGCGCGGCCATTGGCGTGGCGAGCGGCCTACGTGCGGCGGCGGTGCTGTCGGTGGCTGGGTTGGCACTGGCTGGAATGCTGCCGTATTGGGGTTTGCTGGCCCTCGCCGCCGCCAACGCACTGCTCAACGTGATGAATGCCCGCGCGCCTCTCGCGCTGAGTGGCGCTGGCGGCGACATTCACGCCTACGTCGTCTTTGAAGTGCTGGTGGCGAGCAGTATTTTGGTGGGCATCACGTGGGCCAGTCGGGGCCACCACATGCCCCAGCTGCACCGCTTTGCCGTGCTGGGCGCAGCGTTGGTGGCGCTGGGGCTACTGCCGATGCTGTCAGCGGCTGTGCAGGCGTGGTGGGCAGGGGCCGTGTGCTTTGGCGTGGGTCTCGGCCTCGTCAGCGTGGCCATCACCACCCGCTCGCAGCAACTGGCGCCCACGGCTGAGCGGGGCCGCACCATGGGTGCACTCATTGGCCTGAATGCACTGGGCCTGACCCTCGGCGCGGCGCTGGCGGCATCAGCCCTTCCCACGCCTGCGCTGATGCTGGGGCTGGCGCTTGGGCTGGGGGCAGCGGCGTGGGCGCTGAAAGCTGCCAGTAACTGAACTGGGAAGCAGAAGGCTGCAGACCCACCCATATTTGCCGGCCCAGCCCGCCTTTTTCCCCTAGGCTAAAGCCATGCAGCCTGCCCTCAGACCACTCCTGCCGCTGCTCGCCCTGCTGGGCAGCACGGCCGCCCTGGCCGACACCCGGATTCCTGGCACCACCGCGTCCTATAAGGTCAGCTCCAGCCAGGGGGTGAACACCAGCATGGCTTTTGTGGACGAGAAATACGACACCAGCGGCAGAACTTACCTGGCTGTCAAGTGCCAGGCCGGCTCGCCGCAGGTCAGCCTCTACAGCAAGAACCCGCTGGGCCGCAGCGCCGGCCCAGCCGATATCGTGCTGACCTGGGACGGCGGCGAACCCTATCTGGTGTCCGGCGCCGTGCAGCGTGACCGCCAGACCGGAACCCTGGGCGTCTGGGACGCGGAACGGGGCGCCAGCAGCGGCATGCTGGGGGTGTTGACCGGCGCCCGGCGCAACGTCTCGCTGACCGTGCTGCGCCCCGGCTACTCACAGCTTACCTACACCTTTCCCACCGCCGGCTTTCTGAAAGCCATGCAGGCCATTCGCTTCTGCCGCTGAGCCGGCCCGCTCCTTCTTACAGCGCCGGCAACACCGCCGCCGTCAGCTCGGTGGTGTCGGCTTTCCCGCCCAGGTCGCGGGTGGGATGGGCACTCAAGGCCGCCTGCACCGCTGTCTCCACCCGGTCCGCCTCGGCCCCCCGGTTCAGGCTGTAGCGCAGCAGCATCGCCACGCTGAGGATGGTGCCGGCTGGGTTGGCCACGCCCTGCCCGGCAATGTCGGGGGCGCTGCCATGAATCGGTTCGTACAGCCCCGCGCCCGCGCCCAGGCTGGCCGAGGGCATCAGCCCCAGCGAACCGGGCAGCACCGCCGCCAGGTCCGAAAGGATGTCCCCGAACAGGTTCTCGGTCAGCAGGACATCGTAGCGCTCCGGGCGGGTGACCAGCAGGGTCGCCACGCTGTCCACGTACTCGTGGTGCAGCGTCACGTCCGGGTACTGCTGCGCCCGCGCCGTGACCGTCTCGCGCCACAGCTCGCTGACTTCCAGCACGTTGGCCTTGTCCACGCTGGTCAGGCCGCCGCGTCGCTCCTGCGCGGCCCGCAGGGCGTGGCCGCTGACCCGCTCGATTTCGGCGCGGGTATAGCCAATGGTGTTGAAGGCGGCGTCCTCACCCCGCTCGCGGCGTGGGTCGAAGTACGCGCCGCCCAGCAGCTCGCGCACGATCAGGAGGTCCACTCCGGCGGCAATCTCGGGGCGCAGCGGGCTGAGGTGTTCCAGGCCCGGCATCACCCGCACCGGGCGCAGGTTGGCGAACACGCCCAGGTGCTGACGCAGCCTCAGCAGTCCGCTTTCCGGGCGCTGGGGCCGGGGCAGCCGGTTCCAGGCGCTGTCCTGGGCGCCGCCTACCGTGCCCAGCAGCGCAGCGTCGGCGCCGGCCAGGGCGTCGCGGGTGCTGCCCGGAAAGGGATCGCCTTCCGCGTCGAACGCCGCGCCGCCGATCAGGTGTTCTTCCAGCGTCAGGTCCGGGGCCACCTCGCGCAGCACCTCCAGCGCCGCGCCCACCACCTCGGGGCCGATGCCGTCACCGGGCAACACCACGACCTTAGGCATGGTCCGGCTCCACCGCATCCCGGGGTGCTTCAAAACTTTCGCGGTCACCGGCAGGGTGGCCGGCGTGGCCGTGGCCGCCCTCGGTGCTGGCGGTGTTCAGCGTCTCGCCCGGCAGCTCGGCGCTGTTCGCCTGGGCCGCCGCTGCATCCTGGTCACGCATGTATTCCAGCCAGCCGCCGGCTTCCTTGACCGCCAGCGCAAACTCGGGCAGCGGGGTAAATTTCAGCTCTTTGCCGGTCGTCTCATTGCGGATGGTGCCGGCTTCCAGGTCCAGGGTGGCCTCGTCGCCGTCGCTGAACAGGTCCTCAATGCCTTCGCACTCCAGCGCCGGAAAGCCGTTGTTGATGGCGTTGCGGTAAAAAATCCGGGCAAAGTTGGGGGCCAGCACCGCGCTCACACCTGCGCCGCGCAGCGCCCACACGGCATGTTCGCGGCTGGACCCGCAGCCGAAGTCGGCCCCGGCAATCACGATGTCGCCTTTACCCACCCGCTGCACGAACTCGGGGTCGTAGTCCTGCATGGCGTAGGGGGCCAGCTCTTCCTCGCGGTCGGTGGTGAGGTAGCGGGCCGGAATAATCTCGTCGGTGTTGATGTGGTCGCGCCCGAACACATGCACGTGGGCGGTGCGGGTGGTCATCGGCTGGAGGGTGTGGGTCTGCGTCTGGGTGCCGCTGCGGGTCGGTCTTGGGTCGGGTCATGGGGAAAGCTCCTTGGGAGTAGGGATCAGGCGTCAGTCGGCGGCTTCTTCAGCCTGCATGGTGCGCGGGTCGGTAATCACGCCGGTCACGGCGCTGGCGGCCACCGTGGCAGGGCTGGCAAGGTAAATCTGCGCCGTGGGGTCACCCATGCGGCCCACGAAGTTGCGGTTGGAACTGGAAATACACACGTCGTTCGGCCCCAGCACGCCGGTATGCATGCCCAGGCAGGCGCCGCAGCTGGGGTACGAGACGGTGGCCCCGGCGTCCACGAAAATCTCCATCAGCCCTTCCACCGCCGCCTGTTTCCAGATGGCCTGGGTGGCGGGCACGATGGTCATCTGCACCCCGTCGGCCACCCGGCGGCCGCGCAGAATCCGCGCCACCTCGCGCAGGTCGCTGATGCGGCCGTTGGTACAGCTGCCCACATAAGCGTGGGTCACCGGAATGGCGTCGCTGCCGGCCACCCGCCCGTTGCTGGGAATGTGCGGGTAGGCCACGGTGGGCTCCACCTGCGAGGCGTCAATCTCCACGGTCACGGCGTAGCGCGCGTCCGGGTCGGACTGGTACTCGGTGTACCCATCCGGGGTTACGCCGCGTGCCCGCAGGTACTCGCGGGTGGTGCCGTCCACCGCCACGATGCCGGTCTTGCCGCCGGCCTCAATCGCCATATTGGTCAGGGTAAAGCGGCCTTCCATATCCAGTCCATATCCAGGCCCTCGATATAGTCGCCCACCCATTCCATCACCATGTAGTTGGCGCCGTCCGCGCCGATTTGCCGGATCACTTCCAGCACGATGTCCTTGGGCGACACGCCGGGGCCGGCCTCGCCGGTCACGCGAATCAGCATGGTTTCGGGCACCTTGAACCACACCCGGCCAGCGTAGATGGCCCCGGCCAGGTCGGTGCTGCCCACGCCAGTGGCGAACGCGCCCAGGGCGCCCGCATTGCAGGTGTGGCTGTCGCCCGACACCAGCGTCTGGCCCGGCTTCATCAGGCCGCTGTTTTCCAGCACCACGTGGGCGATGCCGCCGCGCCCCACGTCATAAAAGTGGCGGATGCCTTTTTCCTGCACCCAGCTCTTGAGCTTCTGGTACATCTGCGCCGCTTTGATGTTCATGGCCGGCACCGAGTGGTCCGGGACCGCCACGATTTTCTCCGGGTCAAACACCCGGTCCATGCCGCGTTCTTCCAGCATCCGCAGGGCAGCGGGGGTGGTGATCTCGTGGCACAGCACGAGGTCGGTGCTGCACTCGATCAGTTCTCCGGGGGTGACGCTGTCTTTGCCGGCGTGCGCGGCGAGAATCTTTTCGGCGATGGTCATGCCCATGTGGGGGCCTCCTTGGCAGGTTGGCGGGGATGCGGGGAGTGGCAGGAGAAAAAAAGAAAAATGGCCCCAGCAACATGCAGCTGGGGCCATGCGGCGCGGAGCGCTATGACCCGGGTGGCAGCAGTAGGTCGCTGTAAGCATTCGTTGGCTGTCCGGGTTGCTCAGGCATGCAAGGACTATACCCAGGCCCCTCTATTTTGGCAAGTGGCAAACAAGCCTTGCCAACCGGCTGACATTCGGCTAGGATGGCCCACATGTTCCACACTGCGCCCGGCCTACTACGCTGCTGTTCTCCCTGAGAGTCAGCCAGCCGGCCCTGCACCCACGCCCATCTGCCCTGACTTCCCCCGGAGAACCCACCTGCTTCTCCCGGGGGTTTTTGCTGTGCTTGCCCGCGCCCCTTTGCCCCCTTTTCCCTACAGGAGCCCTGACCATGACCACCCCCAGTTTCCCCAGCGACCCCGGCTACATCCGCATTTTCGACACCACCCTGCGCGACGGCGAGCAGAGCCCCGGCGTGGCGCTGAACCACGCCCAGAAAATCGAGATCGGGCAGCAGCTGGCCCGGCTGGGTGTAGACATCATCGAAGCCGGCTTTCCGATTGCCAGCGCCGGCGACCTGGAGGGCGTGCAGCGCATCGCCCGCGAGGTGCGCGGCCCGGTGATTGCCGCCCTGGCCCGCGCCGGCCGCGCCGACATCGAAGCGGCGGCACGTGGGGTGGAAGCGGCACAGCGGCCCCGAATTCACACCTTTATCGCCACCAGCCCCATCCACATGCAAAAGAAGCTGAAGCTGGAGCCGGATCAGGTGGTAGAAAAGGCCGTGCAGGCGGTGGAATACGCCCGCACCTTTGTGGACGACGTGGAATTCAGCGCCGAGAACGCCACCCGCTCGGACGTGGACTTCATGATCCGGATTTTCCGGGCGGCCGCCGCGGCCGGTGCAGCCACCATCAACGTGCCCGACACGGTGAGTTACACCACCCCCGAGGAAATCCGCGCCCTGTTCGCCCGGCTGCGGGCCGAACTGCCGGAGCATGTCGTTCTCTCGGCGCACTGCCACGACGACCTGGGCATGGCGGTCGCCAATTCCATCGCGGCGGCGCAGGGTGGGGCGCGGCAGATCGAATGCACCGTGAACGGCATCGGTGAGCGGGCCGGCAACGCCAGCCTGGAAGAAATCGTGATGGCCTTTCATACCCGCGCCGATCAGTACGGTTTCAGCACCGGGATTCAGACCCGCGAACTCTACCGCGCCTCGCGCCTGGTCAGCCGCCTGAGCGGGATGCCGGTGCAGCCCAACAAGGCCGTGGTGGGCGACAACGCTTTTGCCCACGAATCGGGCATTCACCAGGACGGGGTCCTGAAAGCCCGCGAAACCTACGAGATCATGAACGCCGAACTGGTGGGCCGGTGGGCCGCGAGGCCGCCGTGATGGTGATGGGCAAGCACTCGGGCCGCGCCGCGTTCCGGCAGGCGCTGGCGGACCTGGGCTACGCGGACATGGACGAGGACAAGGTGCAGGGGCTGTTCGGCCGCTTCAAGGACCTGGCCGACCGCAAGGGGCAGGTGTTCGCCGAGGACCTGCGGGCGCTGGCCGACTCGCGCACCGACGTGCCACAGACCTACAGCCTGGACGCTTTCCAGATCACCTCCGGCATGAACGTGGAGCCGGTGGCCTTCGTGCGCCTGACCACCCCGCAGGGCAGCCGCAGCGCCACCGCCCATGGTGACGGCCCGGTAGACGCCGCTTTTCAGGCCATCAGCGACATCACCGGCGTGCAGCCGGAGCTGGAGAAATACCGCATTCAGTCGGTCACGCAGGGCGACGACGCGCTGGGCGAAGTGAGCATCACCGTGCGGCACGGCGAACAGTACCTCAGCGGAGTGGGTGTCGCCACCGACATCGTGGAAGCCAGCGTTCGCGCCTGGCTGCGGGTGATCAACATGATTGAAGCCGGCATGGGCAAGGAAAAGGTGAGCGCACAGGTCAGCACGCCCTGAGCTAGAGCCCAGGTGAAAAAGGGGAGGCCGGAGGTAGGCCTCCCCCTCTCTTGATTTGCCCTGCTCTGCCCTATTCTCGGAACGTGGCCAGAACGCATGTCAACGGCAAAGCCGCCCGCCCCCCGGCCGAGCGGGCCAGCAAGGTATGTCCGGTATGCGGGCGGCCGTTTCAGTGGCGCCGCAAGTGGGAACGCGACTGGGACAACGTGCGCTACTGCTCGGATCGCTGCCGACAAGCGGCGAAATCTCAGCCGGAAACTGGCCCGCAGAAAGCCCGCTAGCAGCGCCGGAGCTGCCCCGGCACAGGGCCCCCGGCACAGGGCCAGCGCCTACGCCTGCACCCCGAACAGGCTGCCCACCAGCGCGCTGAGAGCCATCGCTGCTGCGCCCCAGAGCGTGACCCGCAGCGCCCCTTTCCAGAGTGAGGCTCCGCCTGCGTAGGCCGCCAGGGCGCCCAGCACCAGCAGCGCCAGCAGGGTGACCACCGTGACCCCCACACCCACAGCGCTGTGCGGCAGCAGCACGGCCGCAATGACCGGCACGATGCCGCCCACGATGAACGACACCGCCGAGGCCAGCGCCGCCTGGAAAGGCCGGGCCCGCAGCTGCTCGGTGATGCCCAGTTCCTCGCGGGCGTGGGTGCCCAGGGCGTCGGCGGCGGTCAGTTGCTGCGCCACCTGCCGGGCCAGCCCCGGCTCCACCCCGCGCGCGACATAAATGTCGGTCAGTTCCTGCAACTCTGCTTCGGGCTGCTCGCGCAGTTCGCGGGCTTCCTTGGCCAGGTTGGCGTGCTCGGTATCGGCCTGCGACTGCACCGACACGTACTCGCCGGCCGCCATCGAAGTTGCGCCGGCCACCAGCGCGGCCACGCCGGCCAGCAAAATGGTGCCGGGCGTGGTTCCAGCAGCGGCAGCCACCCCCACCACGATGCTGGACACCGACACCACCCCGTCATTGGCCCCCAGCACCGCCGCCCGCAGCCAGCCGATCCGTTCAGTGTTGTGTTGTTCCTGATGCGCCGTTCCCGTCATAAGCAGCATCCTGTCACAGTCTGGCGGCCAGCCGTCCGCAGGAAACTTTTATTCCTTTTCTTTCAGAATCAGTCCAGCAGGCGCCGCTGGAGCAGGGCCGCCACCGGCCGGAAGCCCCGGCGGTGCGCCTCACTGACCCCCAGTTCGGCCAGGGCCGAGCGGTGTGCCGAGGTGCCGTACCCTTTGTGCGCCGCAAAGCCGTAGCCGGGGTAGGTGCTGTCCAGCTGCCGCATCAGGGTGTCGCGTTCGGTCTTGGCGAGGATGCTGGCTGCCGCCACGCTGAAGCTCAGGGCATCGGCGCGCGGCGGGGCCAGCAGCGGCAGCGGGGTGCGCAGGCGCAGGTAGTCGGTCACCAGGGCCTGTGGTTCCGGATTCAGGGCAGCAATCGCCCGCATGGCCGCCGCGTGGGTGGCGCCCAGAATATTCAGCCGCTCGATTTCCCCCGGCCAGGCGTGCTCCACCGCCCAGGCCAGGGCGATCCGGCGCACCTCGGCGGCCAGGTCCTCGCGCTGGGCAGCGCTCAGCGTCTTGCTGTCAGCGAAGGGCAGTTCCCCTCCCGTATTCGGCAGAATCACGGCGGCCACCGTTACCGGCCCAGCCCAGGCGCCGCGCCCGGCCTCGTCCACCCCAGCCACCCGGAAGTACCCACGCACCCAGTGCTGGCGTTCCAGGGACCAGTCGGGTGTCACGGCAGCAGGCATCTTCCGCAGCATAGCGCTCCGCTGCTTTCTCTCCTGCCGCCTTTCTGCCGGCGCAGGGCACGGTCCGGGCAGCGGCGCCCGCGCTATTGTGAACGCTGTGCATGGCATGGAACAACTGCGCGCCCTGATTGCGGAGCGGCCTGACGCCGAACGCGATCTGGTCGAACGCGCCTATGAATTTGCCCGTGAGGCCCACGCGGGCGTGGTCCGCAAAAGCGGCGAGGAGTACATCACCCATCCGGTGGCGGTCGCCACCATCCTGGCCGATCTGGGCATGGACAGCACCAGCATCGCCGCCGGGCTGCTGCACGACACGGTCGAAGACGTGGACGGCGTGACTTTCGAGGTGATTACCGAGCGGTTCGGCCCGGATGTCAGCCGGATCGTGGAGGGCGAAACCAAGGTCAGCAAGCTGAGCAAGGCCGGCTCGCAGACCGCCGAGGTCAGCGACGACGGCCGCGACATGCAGGCCGAGAACCTGCGCCAGATGCTGATCGCTATGACCGACGACCTGCGGGTGATCGTGGTCAAGCTGGCCGACCGCCTGCACAACATGCGGACCATGGATTCGATGCCGCCCGAAAAGCAAAAGCGCATCTCGCGTGAGACGATGGAAGTCTTCGCGCCGCTGGCGCACCGCCTGGGCATCGGGCAGGTCAAGTGGGAGCTGGAAGACCTCAGCTTTCGCTACCTCTATCCCGAGGAATACCACGAACTGCGCTCCAGACTGCGGATGCAGCTGGACGAGCGCGACGGCATCGTCAAGAATGCCGAGGAAAGCCTGCGCTCGGCCCTGGCTGACGACCTCGAACTGCCCGACTGGGTGATCGACATCGACATCTCGGGCCGCTCCAAGCACCTGTGGAGCATCTTCAACAAGATGCGGCGCGAGGGCAAGGCGCTGGAACAGATTTTCGACCTGATGGCGCTGCGGGTGATTCTGACCCCCCGGCCGATGGAAGCCCGCGAGGGCACCGACCCCGAGCGGCTGGCCCGCGCCGAGGAAACCCGCGAGAAGCGCATCTGCTACCACACCATTTCGATCGTCCACTCGCTGTGGACACCGCTGCCGGGCCGCTTCAAGGATTACATCGCGGTGCCCAAGCCCAACGGCTACCAGTCGCTGCACACCACGGTGATCGGCAAAAGTGGGCAGCCTATCGAGATTCAGATTCGGTCGCTGCGAATGCACGAGGTGGCCGAATACGGGGTGGCAGCCCACTGGATGTACAAGCAGGGCGGGCAGCTGAACCAGCGCGAGCGCGACCAGTGGATCGACCAGCTGCGCGAGCTGCAAAACGAGGTGGGCGACGCCACCGAATACATGGAGACCGTCAAGAACGATTTCCTGTCGCAGCGGGTGCGGGTCTTTACACCCAAGGGGCTGGCGATCAGCCTCACGGCCGGCAGCACGCCGGTAGATTTCGCGTACCACATTCACACCCGCATCGGGGAAACCATGGTGGGGGCACGGGTGAACGGCAAAATCGTGCCGCTGAGCCAGAAGCTGCAAAACGGCGACATGGTGGAAATCCTGACCAGCAAGAACGGCAAGCCCAGCAAGGACTGGCTGAACTTTGCCGGCACCCGCTCGGCCCGCACCAAGATCCGCTATTTCTTCCGCCAGGACGAGCGGCTGGGCGCACTGGCGCACGGCCAGCAGATGCTGGAGCGTTATCTGCGCAAGCGCCAGCTGCCGGTGCGCAAGCTGATGAGCGTCAAGAAGCTGGAAGACGCCGCGCAGAAACTGGCCGGCAGCCGCAACCCCGACGAACTGTTCCTGGCACTGCACGCCGGCAAAGTGACCACCGCCCAGGCCGCCCGCACCCTGGACCCGGCGCTGGAGGTGAAAAAAGCGCCGTCCTCACCGCTGCCGCCCCACAGCAGCGCCAAGGACGGCCACGCTCCCACCATCTACGTGGACGGCCTGAGCACCTCCACCAAGCTGAGTCAGTGCTGCCAGCCCATTCGCGGCGACCAGATCATGGGTTACCTGACCCGTGGGCGCGGAGTCAGCATTCACCGCATCGACTGCCCCAACATGATCCGGCTGCTGGCCGACGAGCCGGAGCGCTGCGTGTCGGCGTCGTGGAACTCGCGCGCCGAGGAGCATTTCGAGGTCAATCTGGACGTGGTGGCCCCCGACCGCGACGGGTTGTTGGCCGATATTCTCAGCGTGCTGGCCCGCAACCAGTACAGCCCGCTGCGCTTCGAGGCTTTTGTGGACGCCGGAGAGGCAGCCCATGTTTGTCTGCGGCTGGATTTTGCCAACAATCCGGAAATGAAAAGCCTGCTGAGCGAACTCAAAGCGGTGAGCGGCGTAGAGGAAGTGCGCCGCACCCGTGGCTTTGGCCGCACCGCCCTGAACGAATAAACGGGCATCTACCGTAGATAAACGCGCCGCCCGGAAAGAAAGTCCAGGGCGGCGTGTTTCGCTGAGGTAATGACGGGCCGGGCCGCCGGCCTGGCTGCCTTGACCTTACTAACGCTTGCGGCGGCGCAGGCGGTCCATGGCGGCGCTGAGGCTCAGGCGCATGCGCTCCAGGGCCTGGGCCAGATCGCCCACCTCGTCGTTGGCTTCGGCGTGCACCGGCTGGTTCAGGTCCCCGGCGCTGATGGCGTCGGCCGCACGCACCAGTCGCTGCAGGGGTTGCAGCAGGCCCTGGGCTGCGCGGCGGGCCCACAACGCCGCCAGGCCCAGTAGTGCCAGCGAGGCCAGCAGCCAGGGCAGCACCGTGCGGGCCAGGTTAAAGCGGTACGGCACGCCCACCGAGACCTGGGGGGTCTGTTCGGTGGCGTCAACCGCGCCCACCGCGTAACTGGAGTTGCCGTTCCGGAACAGAGCAGCGTTGTTCTGTGGCTTCCAGCCAGCAAAAGCTTTCTGGAGGTTCTGGCTGTCGGCCGGCTTGGCGTCGCTGGCAAAGTAGGTAGAGCCGCCGGGCACTTGCACCTGCACAAAGCCGATGCCGTTGTCGTTTGCCAGCGTCCGCAGCTGGTTTTGCAGCGCGTCGGTAGAGCCGGTCTGCAGCGTGGCGCTGAGGCTACGGGCCAGGGTCTGCGCCTGCGCCGCCGACTGGGTGCGCTGGGCGGCTGGCAACAAGGTGCTCAGCAGCAACAGCGACAGCAGTGCCAGCGCGGCCGTGGGCAACAGCGAGGACAGCAGCAGCTGACGCTCCAGGCTGCGGCGCGGCCCCGACACCGTGACCGGCAGTTCGGCGTCGTCGGCCACGTCCATAAAACTGGGCACCAGCGGCGCTGGGGCGGCGGCCGTTTCGGAGCGCTCCGGCACCGGTACGTCCACCTTCAACGAATCGGCGAAGTCGGCCCAGACATCACCAGTGTCACCCGCCTGTTCCGTTTTCTGGTCACGGCCGGCGCTGCCCAGGTCCTGGGTAAAGCTGGCCCACTCGTCATCTGCCGGGGCGGCAGGGGCCGGATCGTGGCGGCCGGCAGGACGCGGGCTCTCAGTGCTGCCCGTGACCCCGCCCGGCGCGGCGCTGAACACCTGACTCTGGCTCCCTTGACTTTGACCTGCCTGGCCGCTGGCCGGCGCCGCAAATGGATCGGCCGCAAAAGGGTCTGTGCCGAAGGAGGGAGCTGCGCTGAACGGGTCGGCACCGAAGGGGTCCGCCCCAAAAGGATCAGCACCGAAGGGGTCTGCGGCGGGGGCCGTCGCCGCTCCCAGCGGGCTGGCCGAAAAAGGATTGTCTGCCGGGGCTTCTGCACCCGGCTGGCCTGCGCCAAACGGGTCCGCAGACGGGGCAACCAGTGTGCTGGCACTGTCACTACTGGCCGCCGGCCCAGGTGCCGGCGCCGCAGCAGCAGAAGCAGCACCGAGGCCGCTCAGCGTGCCCTCTTCGGGCACCTCTTCCAGGGTGACGTCCGCACCGACGCCGCTGAAGATGCCCAGCAGTTTCTCGGCCTTGGGGCGGGTGGTGGGCTTGAGCAGCCGCCCCGAGCGGCGGGCAGACAGCTTACCGGCCGCCGAGGCACTGAGCCCCAGCCCCTGCTGAAGCCTCTGCTCCAGGTCGGCACGAACCTCATCCTGAACGGGTTGCTGAATGACTACGGTGTACTTCATGCTTTCCTTCCTTGGTGCGGCGCGGTTCCGTCCGGGCCAGCCCGGCGCCCGGGAGTGCGGCCATGCAGAGAACCTGCGGAGAATGGCTTCAGCTTAGAGACTGAAGTCTGACCACTTAGGCACAGCCGGCCCTCAGGCCAGCTCATGCTCGCGGGCCAAGTGAGCAAAAGCGCTGCGCTGCTGTGGCTCCAGTTCCTGCGAGATTTTCTGAAAGAGGCTGCCGGCCCGTGGCTCCGGGCCCAGGTCTTCCAGGGCCTCGTCCACAATCACGCCGGCGATGGGCCCGATCAGGCTGCCCAGCAGCCGGGTGATTTCCTGCTGCAGCCCAGCGTCTACCGGGCGCAGCAACCGCTGGTGGCTCTGGGCGCGGCCGGCCGCCTCGACCACCGCCTGCAGCACCTCGTCCTCACCGACGCCGGCCAGCCGGGCCACCTCTGCCGCCGACAATTGCCCGTCAATCAGGTCCAGCACCCGCCACACCCGGTAAGGCAACGGCGTCTCGTCGCTGAGACCTTCGGGCCAGCTCAGGGCGCGGGTCATGCCTGACCCCTTTCTTCCAGCGCCTGCAGGCCGCTGGATTCCCACAGCTCATGCTGGCGCAGCCGCTCCAGCGGCAGGTCGCTCAGGCGCAGGCCCAGGCGGGGCAGTGCCAGGCTGTACGCCGCCAGCAGGGCCGGCTGCAACTCGTCAGCCTCCACCGCCGGGTCCACCTTTAACTCGCCGGTCCGGACCGTCACCTCACGGGTAAAAGGGTCCAGCACCGGATAGCGGACGGCCAACTGCAACGACACCTGCCGCCAGACCTCATCCAGCGCGGCGCGGCGGTGGGTCAAGGTCAGCAGCTGCCGCCAGAACAGCTCCAGCTCGCTGCGGTCCAGCGGCCGGTGGAGCGGCACGAACTGCCATTCCTGGCTTTCGCTGTCCCCTGCTGCCTGCGGCTCCCAGCTGCCCCAGCGCGGCTGGCCCTCCAGCCAGTACGACACCCCCGCGCCGGCCCCGGAGCCGGTCAGCAGGCCGGTCTGACCACTCAGCTGCGCGGTCACCTGCGCCGCCGTGCCGCGCAGCGCCTGCCCGCTGCCGGCGCGGTGTTCCCAGATGGCCGCCGCCGCCGCCTCGCTGAGCGGCAGCAGGGTCACGCGGGCCCGCGGCAGGCCGCGCATCAGCATGGCAAAGTTCAGTTCATGGGGGCCGCTGTGGCCCCCCAGCAGCTGTCCAGCCAGCCAGACGAAGCGGGCACAGGTGCCACCCGACTCGGCCTGAAACAGCAGGCTCTGCCCGGCCTGTGAGCGGGCCCGGAGGTCAGCGATGATTTCGGCCCACGGATAAAAATCGGTCGAAATCTGGCGGTAGATCGGTGCAGGAACGCCCTGGACTGCGGCTGGCTGCGCGCCGGGATGGACAGCTGGGGGGGTAGGGTCGCTCATGGTTCTAAGAGCAGTATAAAGGGCTGCCTCCGGAGAATGGCAGCCCTATGAGAATGGGGATTCAGTTGCTCAGCGACCGGCCAGCGCCTTAGGCAGCCGGCGGGGCCTCAGCTCTGAGCCAGCAGCTCGGCGCGCAGCTGTTCCACACGCGGGCGCAGGTCGCCGCGGGCGGCCGGTGCGCCCAGCTGGTGCAGGCCGCCGTGGTAGGCATCAGGGTCGCCGAACAGACGCGACAGCAGCTCGAACTCGCGTTGCGAACGCAGGCTGGCGTCGTCGCGGAACATCGGCACCCAGCGGTCCTGGAACTCGAAATCGTTCAGCTGACCGGCCAGGTAGGCGTCAATCAGGTTGAGGTAGGGCTGAATGTTGCTCTGGGTGTCCACGCCGCTGCCGCTGCGCTCGGGCACCAGTGCCGTAAAAGCCGGGGCCAGCGCCTCGGGAGTGATGTCCCAGTTGTTCACCTCGAACTGCGGCTGGCCGTCCTTGAACAAAATCAGCTGCGGGCTCTGGTGCTGGATGCCGGTGGATTCGGCCACAAAGTTGGACGCCGGGCGCCAGTCCACCACCCGGATAAAGCCCACCGGCAGGTCATAGCGCTGCAGGAAGGTTTCCAGCACGCCGAATCCCTGCATGGTCTTGTGGCAGGTGCCGGCCTTGAACACGGCAGCCACCGGATACTGGCTCAGGAAAGTCTGCACTTCTTCGGGGGTGGTCAGGGGCTCCAGCACCTGCGCGGTCGCATTGGCTTGCGTCATACCCGGCAGAATAACAAAGGGGCCGCGGCAGCAAATGTCGGCGGGTGACGGTTGCCGCCCACTACACTGACAGTCATGATTGGTCTAGAGACGGGCGGCATCGGCCCGGAAGTTCTGCTGTACGGCCTGCCGCTGGCATTTCTGGCCGGGTTCATCGACGCGGTCGCGGGCGGCGGCGGCACCATTTCGCTGCCGGCGCTGTTTTTCATGGGGCTCAGCCCGGTGCAGGCGGTAGCGACCAACAAGCTGCTGGCCATCTTCGGCTCGGCCACGTCCACCTACCAGTACTGGCGCGGCGGGCACCTCAACCGCGAGCTGCTGCTGCGCACGGTGCCGCTGGCCCTGATTGGCAGCGCGCTGGGCGCCTATCTGGTGCGCTTCGTGGGCCCGGACTCGTTCCGGGCACTAGTGGGCGGGGTGATCCTGGTGGTAGGTGCCCTGGTCATTGCCAACAAGCGCTTCGGGCTGGAATCCACCTATCCGGGCCTCACAGCGCGGACCCTGGCCATCGCCCTGCCGGGGGTGCTGGTCGTTGGCCTGTACGACGGCTTTCTGGGCCCCGGCACCGGCACCTTCCTGATGCTGCTGTTCGCCCTGACTGGCATGAATCTGGTCAGTTCCAGCGGCAACGCCCGCGCCGTGAACTTCGCCACCAACCTGGGCGCCCTGGGCCTGTTTATCGCTGCCGGCAACATCGTGTGGTGGCTGGGCCTCAGCATGGGCCTCGCCAACGCGCTGGGCGCCCGCACCGGCGCCCGGATGGCAATGCTCAAGGGCAGCGGCTTCGTAAAAGTCATCTATGCGGTGATCGTGGTGATCGTGGCGTTCGTGATGTTTCGCGGCTGAGCTGGCCGGGGCAAGGGATAGAGAAAGGGGCCGGCAGAGGGGTCAACCCTACGCCGGCCCGCCCCCAGTAATTTAGTCCTTCCGCAGCCAGCCCGACAGCCAGGGCAGTTTGACGTCCACTTTCTCGCGCAGGCCGCCCCAGTAACGTCGGCTCCAGCCTTCCAGGTTACGCTGACGGCCACGGGCTACCGCCATTGCGCCTTCGGGCACGTCCTGATGCACGGCGCTCCCAGCGGCGATAAAGGCGGCGTCGCCCACAGTGCGCGGCGCGATCAGGGTGGAGTTGGAGCCGATAAAGACCCCGGCGCCCACCTGTGACTGGTGCTTGTTGACCCCGTCGAAGTTGGCGACGATGGTGCCAGCACCCACGTTGGTTTCCTGGCCAATGGTCACGTCGCCCAGGTAGGCCAGGTGCCCTGCCTTGACGCCCTGATCCAGCCGGGCGTTCTTGGTTTCCACAAAGTTACCGATGTGCACGCTCTCGCCCAGCATCGTGCCGGGGCGCAGGCGGGCAAAAGGGCCCACGTCCGCGCCCCGGCCCACGCTGGCCTGTTCCAGCACCGAGTGCGCCCGGATCACGGCGCCGCTCGCAATCCGGCTGCTGCCCACCACCGAGTAGGCCCCGATCACGGCGCCCGGCTCGATCACGGTCTCGCCGGTCAGGATGACGCCCGGTTCCAGCACCACGTCGCGCCCGATCTGCACGGTGTCTTCAATCCGCACGGTGTCGGGGGCCTGAATGGTCACGCCTTCTCGCATCAGGTTCTGGGTGATGCGGCGGCGCATGACCGCTTCGGCGTCGGCCAGCTGCCGGCGGTCGTTGGCGCCCATCACCTCGTCCGGGTCGGCCAGCTTGAAAGCGCGCACGGCGCCGCCCTCGGTGCGGTACAGCTCCAGCAGGTCGGTCAGGTAGTATTCCTGCGCTGGGTTGTCGTTGCCGATGCGGGCGGCCAGCTCAGGGGCGCGGGCGTCCATCACATACACGCCGGAATTGAACTCGCGCACCGCCTTTTCCTCTGGGCTGGCGGCCTTTTCCTCCACGATCCGCAGCACGCCGCCGGTCTCGTCCCGGATGATCCGGCCGTAGCCGGTCGCGTCGGGCAGTTCGCCGGTCAGGACCGTCATGGCGCTGCCCTCGGCGCGGTGATCTTGCAACAGACCGCGCAGCGTATCTTCCGAGAGCAGCGGGGTGTCACCGTACAGCACCAGCACGTCGCCGTCGCCGGGCAGTTGCTGGGCGCCACACAGAAAAGCGTGGCCGGTGCCCAGCTGCTGATCCTGACGGGCAAACGTCACGCCCTCGCCGGCCAGCGCCGCTTCCACCCGCTCGGCGCCGTGCCCGGTCACCACCACCACCTGCCGCGCGCCCAGGCTGCGGGCCGCTTTCACGGCCCAGCCCACCATCGGGCGGCCGGCCACCGGGTGCAGCACCTTGGGCAGGTCGGATTTCATGCGGGTGCCCGCGCCGGCAGCCAGCACGATCACATCCAGGGGGCGTTGTTCGGTTGCAGTCATATCCATCTCCTTGAGTCTCGGCATCCGGGAGTCAGGCCCGGAGCGTTCGGAACTGTAGCGCATTTATGTTCAGGCAGGGCCGTGGGGGGACATCAATTGTAACCGCCTGCCGGGGGCGTCACAGCCCGGGCAGGCGGAAGGGGGGCCGGCGGCAGCCCCGCCCCTGTTGTTTATTCGCCGCCGCGGGCCCGCGCCTCGGCGTGGGTCATCACCTGGCCGGCCGCGACCGGCTGAGGCTCCGGCCGGGATGCGATGCGCCACAGCATATACAGGCTCAGCAGCACCAGCGGCACGCTGATGATCTGGGTCAGGGTCCACAGCCCGATGCCCGGTTCATGCAGGCCCTGGCTGAGATAGCTGTTCACCACCAGCGGATTGAGCCGGAAGGTCTCTTCCAGGCCGGCCCGCAGCAGCGAGTACCACAGCCAGAACTGCCAGAACGCCCAGCCGGGTTTGTGGCTGCGCAGCCAGTAGAACGACGCGATCAGCAGGCCAATGCCGATCAAGACCCCATACAGCTGGGTGAAATGCACCGGTGCCGTCATCACCAGCTGCCCGCCCACCGTCTCGCAGTACTTCGAGAGGTCCATGGTGGGGTCGGGGTTGGGAATGCACATGCCGTCGTGAAAGGCGCGGGCCCAGGCCGGCCAGTGGTAGCCGATAGGCCAGCCGGTCACGCGGCCCACGGTATCGGTGCCGTTCATGATATTGCCCAGCCGGCCGCCGATGATGCCCAGCGCCACGCCCGGCGCGGCCAGGTCCAGGTAGCGGTAGAAGTTCATCTTGTACTTGCGGGTAAACCACAGCGCCGCCAGAATGCCGCCCAGCAGCCCCCCATGAATGGAAATCCCGCCCTGGCGCAGGTTGATGATGTCCAGCAGCCGCTGCGGGAACGGGGTGTCGGCAAAGAGGTCCCACGAGGTCGCCACGAACATCAGCCGCGCCCCAATAAAGCCCCACAGCAGCATGGTGTAGATCATGCGCTCGAAAAGATCGGCGTCCAGGCCGCGCTCGCGGGCCAGCTTCAGACCGATGCTGATGCCGGCCACAATGCCCAGGGTCATCAGCACGCCGTACCAGGCGATGGTGAAGCCCCCGATATTCAGGAAAATTGGGTCCATAAGTCCTGGCTAGTGTACGGGTTTGGCCGGGGGCTGGGGTGAGCCGGGGGCCCCGGGCGCCCTCCCGCCGCGCCCCTAGAGCCGCACCGGTTCGTCGTCGTCGGGTACGCGCACCTGAAACACCCGCGACAGGACGATGCTCAGCTCGTAAAGCAGGTAGAGCGGAGCCACCACCAGCATCATGGTGCCGGGGTCCGGCGTGGGCGTGATCACGGCCGAAATGATCAGGATGCCCACTATGGCAAAGCGCCAGCCGGAGCGCAGCAGCCGGTGGTTGATCAGCCCGATGCGGGTCAGCAGCACCGCCAGAATCGGCAGCTCGAAAGCCAGCCCGAACGCCACCAGAAAGGTGACCACCATGCCGATGTACTGCGACACGTCCGGCATGGCCTGCACCTGACCGGCCAGAAAATCCAGGAAAAAGCGCACCATCGCCGGCAGCACGAAGTAATAGCCGAAAGTGACGCCGGCGGCAAAAGCCACCCCCGCCCCCACGATAAAAGGCAGCGCCCAGCGCCGCTCGTTCTGGTAGAGGCCCGGCGCGATAAAGGCCCACACCTGGGTCAGAATCAGCGGCAGTGAAATCGCCATGCCGGCCCAGAAACTGAGGTTCAGCGCCGCCATGAACTGCCCGGTGAGGGTGGTGCTGATCAGTTTGACCTCGCCGGCCTGAAACTGCACCGAGGCGTTCAGCGGCTTTTCCAGCAGCGTCAGCAGCGGCTGATGCACCGTGAAGGCGACGCCCATGCCAACGCCCAGAAACACCACCGACCAGATCAGCCGGGTACGCAGCTCCCCAAGGTGCTGCATCAGCGTGGCGCTGGCGAGTTCCTCGCGGGTCAGGGCAGAATCAGGCCTGTCGGTCACGCTGTTCGGTTCCCACCTGTTCACGGACCTCTACGCGGGGCAGTTCGGTGGCCTGCACGTCGGTGATGTCGTCTTGGCGCAGTTCCGGGTTCAGCAGCTGAGCGTCGGGACCGGGGCGGCCAAGGTCACGGGTTTCTTCCCTGAATTCCCGGATGCCCCGGCCCAGGCCCTTGCCCAGCTGAGGCAGTTTGCTGGCGCCGAACAGCACCAGGATAACGGCGGCAATAATCAGTAATTCCAGTGGGCCAATAGGCATAAGTTCCTCCAGTTTAACGGGGTCACCCAAAGAGGCGGGGCCCGCATGCCTACCCTACTCTTTTTGACCTGCCGGTTTGGTCGCCGGAGCATAGTTGGCCAGAGCAGAGTTGGCCGGAGCAGAGTCGGGTGAAACAGGGTCAGCCGAAACGCTGCAAAAACTCCTCCCGGCTCATGATGCTCAGCACCGGCTGGCTGCGGCGCGGGGCGCTGCCGTACGCCCGGTGCATCAGGTCCGACCACAGCTTGAGGCGCCACTGGTCGAACGGGCGCAGCGGCACGCTGGCAAAGCCCAGCCGCTGCAATACGGCGCCGTGCACGCTGAGGCAGTAGATGAACTCGGCCGATTGCAGCTCAGGGCGGCGGCGCCAGTCCTGGGCCACCCAGCCGAATTCGATGCGGGCGCGGGCGGGAAAGCGGCGCAGGCCCAGGTTCACCAGCAGGGGGTTGTTCACGTGGAATTCCAGCGCAGGCGTGCCTTTCGCGATCAGGCGGTCGTCCGGCCAGCGCAACCCGGATAGCGGAAAAGGCAGCGGCTGCAGCCGGAACAGTCCCCCGCGCCGCTCCAGCGCCGGGCGAATGCCCAGCCGGGCGTCCAGCCGGCGGTCCAGCCCGGCCATCAGGCGGGCCGGCAGTTCGCTGCGCGTGACCGGCGCCCCCCCCAGCTCACTCAGGGTCACTGAATGAAAGCCGCGTTCCTGCAGGCCCTGCAGCAAGCCCGGCAGGGCCTGCGGCGTGACCCGCGCCCCGGGGCCGCTATCGTGCAGCACGATCACGGCCCCGCCGTGCAGCTCGCGCAGCACCTTCTGCTGCACCCGCTGCGGGGTGGCTTCCTTTTCCCAGTCGCCCCCTTCGATGCTCCAGTGAACCAGAGTCAGCCCGGCGCGGCGCAGGCCGGCCAGGTTAGCCAGCGAGTAGGCGCCGTGCGGCGGCCGCCCCCAGCGCAACTTGACCCCGCTGCTCTGCTCCAGCGCCGTGCGGGCCTGCAGAGGATCGCGGTAAGCATCGCCCGGCCAGCGGGCCCAGGCGTGACGGTGCCGGGCCGCATGCACCCCGATTTCGTGGCCCTGCGCCAGAATGCGCTGCACCAGTTCCGGATGCTGCCGCGCCGGGCCAGCCACCAGAAAGAAGGTGGCGTGCATTCCAGCGGCGGCCAGCGCATCCAGTACAGCGGGAGTGTGCTGCGAGTCGGGGCCGTCGTCGAAGGTCAGGGCCACCCGGTCGCCGGCAGCCGGGCCGCCGCGCACCGTGCCCAGGCCCAGCCGCTGCACCAGCAGATACGGTAGGCCGATATAGGCCAGCAGGCCAGCGGCCGCCAGACCCAGCCCGCCCAGGGCCACGCGGCGTCTGCCCCGCGCCGCCCGCAAGCCCCCACTCACGCTTTCCACCCCAGCCGGGCCAGCAGTTCGTCGGCCACCCGCTCGGCAGCGGCGGGGCAGCCCAGCGCTGCCGAAGCAGCCGACACCTCGGCGCGGCGGGCCGGGTCCAGCAGCTCCAGCACGGCGCGGCGCAGTTCGTGGCGGGAGCGCGGCCACAGCGCGGCGCCGCCCCGCAGCAGGTAATCAGCGTTGTATTCTTCCTGGCCCGGAATCGGCTGGTAAACGACCAGGGGAATGCCCAGCGCAGTCGTCTCGGCCACCGTCATGCCGCCCGCCTTGCCCACCAGCAGGTCGGCGCCGGCCAGCAGGGCGGCAAAGTCCGGCCGGTAACCCAGGTGATGCACCGTGGCCCCGCTCCGCCGCTCGCTGCCGGGCGGGTAGGGCCCGGCCACCACCAGCACCTGCACCCGCCGGCCCAGATTGCCCAGCACGTCCAGCACCTCATCAAAAGCACCGTACACGCCGCTGCCACCCGACACCAGAATCAGCGGCTCGCCGGCCGGCACCTGCGTCCAGCCCAGCGCCTGTACCGTGCGGCGGCGGCGCTCAGCATGGTCCAGCCGGCTGAGCCGGGCCGTTTCCAGCGACACCGGCAACCCGGTCACCGCCAGCCGCTGCGGCTCCATGCCCCAGGCCAGCATTTCGCGGCGGGTTTCCTCGGTGGGCAGCAAAATCAGGTCAGCCTGGGGGCGCGCCCAGTGGTGATGCACCCGGTAATCGGTCAGCACCAGCGCGTTCAGAAAGTCCAGGCTCTCGCGCTGCCGTACCGTGTCGGCCAGCGCCACCGAGGTGGGAAAGGTACTGACCACCACGCCGGGCCGCTGCGCCAGCAGCTCGCGGCGCAGGCTGCGGATGCCCAACCAGTCGAACGACGAGGTCAGGACACGCGGCTCGCTGCGCTGATCGGTCCAGCGATAAAAAGCGTGATAGGCGGCCGGCAGGTGCTGCAACCAGAACCCGTAGACGCCCACGATCACGGTGCGTTCCAGCGGCGTCAGCATGTCCACCACGTCCACCTGGGCCAGCCGCACAGCCACCCGCCGGGCCAGGGCCTGCGCCACCGCGCTGCTGGCGTGCTGGTGCCCACCGCCGAAAGAGGCGGAAATCATCAGGACCGACCTCCCGGCGGCGGGGCCAGACATCAGGCCCGCCTCAGCAGCAGCAGCCCGGCAATCAGAAGGACCAGGTTGCCCAGCCAGGGCAGCGCCAGCGCCAGCGGCCCGCTCATTCCCCCGGCCAGGGTTAGGCCCAGGGCGGTCAGCAGGTAATAGGCCAGCGCCACCAGCAGCGCCATCCCCAGGCTGACACCCAGGCTGCGCCCAAAACGCAGGGCGAATGGCAGCGCAGCCAGCGCCAGCACCAGATTGCCGAACGGCAGCGCCACCTTGCGGCTCAGCGTCAGGGCGGCGTCTTGGCGGTCGGCCGCCGGGGCCTGCGCGTCATTGATGGTGCTGGTCAGCTCGTCCCAGCCCTGGTCGTCGGCGCCGATGGCGTCGGCAAAGCGGGCGATGGCTTCCTTGCGCGAGGTGCCGGCCTCTATCTCCAGCGGTTTGGCCGGATCCGCTTCCACCACGATGCCCGGAAACACTGCCGCAATGCGGTGATTGATCTCTTCGGCCTGTTGCCGCAGGGCCAGTAGATTGCTGCTGGCACCGGAAGCGCCGCCCGGCAGCGGCGTGCCGGGGGCCAGTTTGGCCGCCGCAGCGTAATCCACCTTGAAGGCCTGATAGTCCGTCAGGCGCAGCTGGTTGTCCTCGAAGGTGCCGGTCTTGGCAAAGACCACGTCCGCCTGCTGGGGATGCTCCTTGTTCCAGCGCTCGGCCCGCACGCCCTGCAACTGGCGGGTGGCCGGGTCGTAGCTCTGCCACGACACGTTCAGCCCGCCACCCAGGTCCAGGGTGCGGCCGGACATGGTGCTCAGGCCAGCGCCGGTCATCACGTCCCAGTAGAGGCTGCGGGTTTCCACGTTGGCACGCGGCGCCACCCAGAGGCTCAGCCACAGCGACAGCAGGGCCAGCGCCAGCCCGGTCACGGCCACCGGCCGCCCCGCCTGCCCCAGCCCGATTCCGCCCGACTGCATGGCGACCAGTTCCGAATCGGTGTTCAGCCGCCCGAAGGCCACGATGGTCATCAGGACCGCCGCCATTGGCAGCACTTTGACCAGCGTGTCGGGCAGCTGATAGCCCAGCCACTGCGCCACCAGCGCCGGAGAAACGCCCTGGAGCCACTGACTGCTCACGAAGAAATAGCCGAAGCTCAGCAGCGCTGTGAACAGCAAGACCCCGGCCAGCAGCGGCGGAATCAGTTCAGCCAGAATGTAGCGGGTGATCCGGGACACTTACTTGGCGACAGCAAAGAGAATGGTGGCTTCGGCGGCCACCGCGCCGTCCACCTCGGCGCGGCAGACCGTCTTGCCCAGGCCGCGGCGCAGGTATTCCAGCCGGGCGTAGAGGTGCAGCTGATCTCCCGGCACCACCTTGCGCTTGAAGCGGGCACCCTCGATGCCGGTCAGGTAGCCCACCGTGCCGGCCGGCATCTCGCCGTGCAGGCAGAACATGCTCGCCTGCGCCAGCGCTTCGGTGATCAGCACGCCGGGCATCACCGGTTCCTGGGGAAAATGGCCCATGAAATACGGCTCGTTCACTGAGACATTCTTGATGGCATGAACTTCGCCGTCCGTGACCGACAGTATCCGGTCCACCAGCACAAAGGGATAGCGGTGCGGAAGGACTTTCAGGACATCCTGAATCAGCAGCGGAGCAGCAGCATCTGACATGGCCCTCAGTTTACGCTGCCGGAGCCGTCTTCCACCTGATAGGAGAACAAGTAAGGTGAGTTCCCGGCGGCCACCCGCATCCGCCGGCGCGGCCAGGCCCAGGCCGCCGTGCCCAGCGAGATGCTGCTCAGCAGCGCCAGGATCAGTGCACGGGCGAAGCCGTCCCAGCCGGCGTAGGCCGACCCGAACAGCAGCTGTCCGGCCAGCTGTTCGGCGGCCGCCAGGGTGTCCAGCCACAGCGGCGCGCCGGCCCCCAGCGCCGAGAACCGGCCCACGCACAGCGCGGCGAGCGCCAGGCCCAGCAGGCCCAGCAGCCCCGCAACGACGCCGCGCAGCACCCGGCCCGCCGCTTGCAGCAGAGGCCGAAAGCCGGGGCGAGCCGGAACCGAAGTCGCATAATCCATAAGGTCACTTTTCAGTATAGCGTCTGCCGGGTCTGGCGGCGGGGGCAAGCTGAGGGCGGCAAGTTGGCTGCGCGGCTTGGCACCATAGCGTTGCCCCCCGCACCTCTGCCCCGCCCCACACGCCTGCCCCTGCCCTACACTCAGGGCTGACATGACCCAGGCACCTCCACCTCCCGTCCCAGCGCCTCACCCCACCGCCGCCCTGCCACCGCAGCGCAAGCTGCTGCTGGGCGCCCAGCACGCCATCGCCATGTTCGGCTCCACCGTGCTGGTGCCGATTCTGGTGGGCCTGCCGCCCTCGCTGGCGCTGTTCGGAGCCGGCATCGCCACGCTGATTTTCCACGCACTGAGCGGCTGGCGGGTGCCGATTTTCCTGGGCAGCAGCTTCGCCTTTATCGCGCCCACTGCGCTGGTGGTCAAGGAAATGGGCCCGGCCGCGGCAGCCGGTGGCCTGATCGCCGCCGGGCTGCTGTATGTGCTGTTCAGCGGGCTGGTGCGGCTGTTCGGCACCGAGCGCATCCTGCAGCTGTTTCCGCCTATCGTGACCGGGCCGGTCATCATGGTGATCGGCCTGAGCCTCAGCAACGTGGCCGTCAAGCAGGCCGGCACCAGCGTGGTGGAGCACGCTGCGCTGGGCAGCTGGGGCGTGGCGCTGATTACCCTGCTGGCCGCCGTGATCGCCAGCGTGTTCGGGCGGGGCATCTTCCAGATGATTCCTATTCTGGTGGGCATCGTGGTGGGCTACCTTACAGCGCTGCTGACCGGCAACGTGGACCCCCAGGCCCTGTCACACCTGCGCAGCGCCGCCTGGCTGGGCCTGCCGCCCTTTCACGCGCCGGAACTGAACTGGCAGGCGGTGGCCCTGATCGCGCCGGTGGCGGTCGTCACCTTCATCGAGCATATCGGCGACGTGGTGGTCAACGGCCGGGTGGTGGGCCAAGACTTCCTCAAGAATCCGGGCCTCAGCCGCACCCTGCTGGCCGACGGCATCGCCAACATGTCCTCGGCGGTGCTGGGCGGGCCGGCCGCCACCACCTACGCCGAGAACACCGGCGTGCTGGCGCTGACCAGGGTGTATGACCCGGCCATCATCCGTATCGCTGCCGTGTTCGCCATCGCGTTCGGCTTCTCGCCCAAGCTGGCTGCGCTGCTGGCCAGCCTGCCTCCCAGCGTGCTGGGCGGGGTGTCCATTCTGCTGTTCGGGATGATCGCCTCGGTCGGGATCCGCACCCTGGCCGAAGCCCAGATCGATTTCGCGCACTCGCGCAACCTGATCGTGGTGAGCCTGATTCTGGTGCTGGGCCTGGGCGGCGCCGCTTTCAAGCTGCCCGGCAGCCAGCAGGAACTTTCGGGCATGGCGCTGGCCGCGCTGGTGGGTATCGTGGCGAACCTGCTGCTGCCGGCACAGCGTCCGGAAACCGACGCGAGCAGCGACAGAGTATGAGTGCCGACCTGCGCCTGGCGGTGCTGAGCGACGTTCACGGCAACGCTTTTGCGGCGCAGTCCGTGATTCAGGACATTCGGTCCTGTGCCCCCGACCTGACCGTGAACCTGGGCGATCAGGTTTGGGGACAGACCGACCCGCTGCGGGCGCTGGAGCAGTGGCTGGCCACGCAGCTGCCGGCACCGGAGCGTGAGCGGCTGGCGGGCCCTGCCGCTAAACACTACGCTGGTCGGCGGCGAAGTGCTGGTATCGTACGGCACGCCGGCAACCGCCTGGGACAGCCTGCTGTTGCAGTTCGACTATGACACCCGGCTGTTTCGCCGCCGCAGCGAAGCCGAAATCGCAGAGCGCCTACGCGGCTTCGGCGGCCACCGAATCTATCTGGTCGGCCACATGCACCGCGCGACTACCCGCCGCATCGCAGAAACGCTGCTGGTCAGGAGCGGCCCGGTCAACTGGCCCAACGACGGCGATCCCAGAGCGGCCTGGACTCTGCTGGAACGGCGCAGCGACGGCTGGCACGTCGAACACCGCCGGGTGACTTACGACTGGGACGCGGCCGCCCGCTTTATTCGGCAGAGCGGTGCCCCGGACTGGGCCGAAGTGGAGCTGATTCTGAACCCGTCCGCCGACGCCTGGGTCTAGGCCGGCGGCAGGCTGATTTATCTCATACTGGGGCCATGAGCACCGACCTGCATTCCCCGCTGGACACCGCCACCGCCATTCGCACCCGCCGCTCGGTTCCCTTCGGCCGTCTCAGCGCCGAGCAGCCAGAGATTCCCGAAGCCCTGGTCTGGACGCTGCTGGAAGCGGCCCACTGGGCGCCCAGCCACGGCAACACCCAGCCGTGGCGTTTCGGCGTCTTTACCGGCGCGGGCCGGGCACGTCTGGCAGAAGTGCTGGCCACGTCCATGGCGGCGCACAAGGGCCTGACCGACGCCAACGCCGAGGCCGTGGCCGAGTTGCACGCCGCGCAGCAGGCCACCCAGGCCCAAGCACCGGTCTGGATCGTGGTGGCGGCCAAAACGCCGGCCATCACCAAATTCCCACCCCAAGAGGAAGACTGGGCTACCGCCGCCGCCATCCAGAACCTGCTGCTGGCGGCCCGCGCCCACGGCCTGGGCAGCAAATGGATGACCAACGCGGCCGTCATGCACCCGGCCACGCTGCCTGCGCTGGGCTTCGAGGAAGGCTGCCGGCCCATTGGTCTGGTGTATCTGGCACAGGTGGACGAGTGGCCCGAAGGCCGCCGCGACCCGGTGGCCGGGCAGGTGATGTGGGTGCGCGAGTAAGTCCACGCCATATAAGGCCTGAATGTGGGCGGCGTCTGGAGAACATCTTCGCTCGCATCACGCTCAAAAAAGCTTGAGGGCTGCCCCCACCTACCAGAAGGCGACTGGACTGACCTGGGCGGCAGCTCAGGCTACAGCGTTCTCCACGCCGGCCACTCAGCCGGCCGACGGACGCTGAAGCCGGTAGCGGCTCTGTACCAGCCCACCTGCAAAGCTGCGGCTCTCCAGCAATTCCAAGCTCACATCCTCCTCCACCGCGCCGAACAGCGGCCGCCCCCGTCCCAGCAATACCGGGACAGTGGTCAGGGTCAGTTCGTCCAGCAGGCCCGCTGCAATGAAGCCCCGCACCACTTCGCCGCCGTCTGCGTAGACTCGCTGCAAACCTTCTGCGACCAGCGTCTGCAGCAGCTCTGGCAGCGGCCCGGCGTGCAGACGCAGCGGTAACCCGGCAGGCAGGTCGGCTGGCGCCAGCGTGCGGCTGAGAACCACTACCGGTTTGTCGCCATAAGGCCAGGGCGTAAAATCCCGCACTGTCTCGAAAGTGCGCCGGCCCAGCACCAGCACGTCGCGGCCAGCGAAGAATTCAGCGTAGCCGTAGTCTTCCCCGCCCTCCTGCGGCTGAGGCAGCCAGTCGAGTGCGCCGTCCTCACGGGCAATCATCCCGTCCAGACTGGCGGCCAGATAAGCAGCGACATGCATGGAGCGAGTGTAAAGGTCGGCTGCGGCTTTTGCACATGCCGCGCTGGCGGCCCCCAGCCTAGACTGCAAGGCATGAATATTTCCGATATCCAGCAGGCTTTTGACGCCGCTTACACCAAGGACCCCCGTGACGGCCTGACCATCAACCACAGCAGCGAAGAAGGCCACTTCCGCGTGGAAGTCCGCCACCAGGACACCGACGGCAACCTGCGCGGTTTTGACGTGGTGGCCGAGCCTACCCCCGCCGAAGAACGCAGCGCCGACGATATCGGTCAGGCAATGGCGCAGGTCGTGGAGCAGGAACTGGCTTACGGCCAGCTGCCTGCCCGCGGCGACGACGGCGAGTTCCGGCGCATCGTGGTCTGAGTACCAGGGCCAGCCCACCATAAGCACAGCAAAGCCGGAGCGGGAAGAATCTCTTCCCTGCTCCGGCTTTGTTCAGGGAGTCAGGTCAGGCCTGCGGTTTTAGCTCTACCTTAATCCAGCCCGGCTGGCGCTTATCGAACGCCTTGTAAGCGTCAATGGCGCTGTGCATATGCTCGTGCTCGGTCAGCACCTTGGCGGGGTCCACCACACCTGCCGCCACCAGGTCCACCAGTTTGGGGATGATGGTGCGGTGGTTGCAGTTGCCCATGCGCACGGTCAGGTTCTTGTTCATCGCCTTGCCAATGGGGTAGGTGGTCATCTGCGGCGGGTACACCCCGATAATGCCGATCTGGCCGGCCTTCTTGACCATTTCTATAGACCATTCCAGTACCTGGGCCGGGGCGTCGCCGGGCACCCACTGGCCGTCCTCGGTGGGCTGTGCGTCCGGAGCCACTTCCTGCACCAGCTGTTCGTCCTGCTGTTTTCCTGGCGGTCTGGCTGGGCCGGGCCACTCTGGGCATGCTGCGCTTCAACGCCCACGGCGTCAATCACGCAGTCGGCCAGCAGGCCGCCGGTCAGGCGCTTGACAGCTTCTACCGGATCTTCCTCGTCGAAGTTGATCACTTCGGCGCCGTTGCAGCGGGCCATCTCCAGCCGGTCGGGCAGGCGGTCCACCGCAATGACCCGGTTGGCGCCCAGCAGCTGAGCGCTGATAATCGAGAACTGTCCTACCGGGCCGCAGCCCAGCACCACCACCAGGCTGCCTTCCTTCACACCAGCCAGCTCAGCTCCGAAGTAGGCCGTCGGGAAGATGTCGGAAATCAGCAGGGCCTGATCGTCGCTTACGGTATCGGGCAGGCGCACCAGGCTGGAATTGGCATACACGATCCGGGCTTTTTCAGCCTGCAGGCCGTTCAGAGGGCCAGTGGATTTGGGCCCACCGTAAAAGGCAGTGCCGGCTTCCGGGCCGTTGGGGTTGGCATTGTCACACTGCGAGGTGTTGCCCTCGCGGCAGGGCGCACAGTAGCCGCAGGACGCCGAGGAAGGAATCACCACACGGTCGCCAGGAACGAAATTGCGCACGTCCGCGCCGACCTCTTCCACGATACCCACGCCCTCGTGTCCCAGAATGGTGCCGGGAACCATCTCGGCCATGGTGCCGCGCACGAAATGCAGGTCGGTGCCGCAAATCGCGCTGGCCGTCAGCCGCACGACAGCATCGGTGGGTTCCTGAAGCTGGGGTTCGGGCACGTCGTCCAGGCGAATATCGCCAATGCCGTGCCAGACAACTGCTTTCATGGTCATACAAACCTCCTGTGGTTCAGGGGCGAGTGTAGGAGGCCGGGGGTACCCGCACGTGAACGGGACCGTCACAGCTGCTTAACGGCCCCGCCCCAGGCCGCAAGGGCCGCCGGAAATCAGGCTCAGCGCCGGCCCTTGCGCCGCACTTTCTGCCCAGGAACGGTCGCCTGCTTGAACTCCTTGCCCTGCAACTTGGCTTCAATCGCGCGAATCTGGTCACGCAGCGAGGCGGCCAGCTCAAAGTCCAGGTCCTCGGACGCCTGCCACATGCTCAGCTCCAGCTCGGTCAGCTGCGCGGTCAGGGCGTCGCGGTCGCCCGCCATGTTCTCGGAGCTGATTTCGTCCGGCGTTTCCTCGCCGCGGATCACGTCGCGCACGCTCTTGCTCACGGTGCGCGGGGTAATGCCGTGTTCCTCGTTGTAGGCCAGCTGTTTCTCGCGGCGGCGGGCAGTTTCGTCCATCGCAAACTGCATGGCGGGCGTAATACTGTCGCCGTACAGCACCACCTCGCCGTTCACGTTGCGGGCGGCGCGGCCGATGGTCTGAATCAGCGAGCGCTCACTGCGCAGGAAGCCCGGCTTATCGGCGTCCAGAATCGCCACCAGCGACACTTCCGGCAGGTCCAGGCCCTCGCGCAGCAGGTTGATGCCCACCAGCACGTCGTAGTGGCCCAGCCGCAGGTCGCGGATAATCACCTGACGTTCCACACTGTCAATGTCCGAGTGCATATAGCGCGCCCGCACGCCTTTTTCCAGCAGGTACTCGGTCAGGTCCTCGGCCATCCGCTTGGTCAGGGTGGTGACCAGGGTGCGTTCTCCCGCCTCGGCCCGCTTACGCACCCGGCCCAGCAGGTCGTCCACCTGGCCCTGAATCGGACGCACCGTCACAGGCGGGTCCACCAGGCCGGTGGGGCGAATGATCTGGTCGGCAATCTGGTCGGCATGTTCGCGCTCGAACGGGCCCGGCGTGGCCGATACGAACACCACCTGTCCGGTCTTGCTCCAGAACTCGTCGAGGTTCAGCGGGCGGTTGTCCATCGCGCTGGGCAGGCGGAAGCCGTGGTCCACCAGCGTCTGCTTGCGGGCCCGGTCGCCGTTCGCCATGCCGCCAATCTGCGACACCGTCACGTGCGACTCGTCAATAAAGGTGATGAAGTCTTCGGGGAAGTAATCCAGCATGGTGTAGGGCGTCTCGCCGGGGCGCCGCCCGTCGATATGCCGTGAGTAGTTCTCGATGCCCGAGCAGTGCCCCAGCACCCGCAGCATTTCCAGGTCGTAGAGGGTGCGTTCCTTGAGGCGCTGGGCTTCCAGCAGCTTGCCGGTGGACATGAAATACTCCAGCCGGTCTTCCAGCTCCTTTTCGATTCCGCCGATCGCCCGCTCAATGTTCCCCGCGCCCGACACGTAATGCTTGGCCGGGTAGACGACGGTGCCGTCCATCTCGGTCAGGCGGTCGCCGGTCAGCGGGTCCACCATGCTGATCCGCTCCACCTCGTCGCCCCACAGCTCGATGCGGGTGGGCTGCTCGTCGTAGGCGGCCCAGACTTCGACCATCTCGCCCTTGGCCCGGAAGCGGCCCGGCATCAGTTCCACGTCGTTGCGTTCGTACTGCATGCCCACCAGCCGCTCGATGATGGTCTCGCGGCCCACTTCCTCACCCACCCTCAGCACCAGGTTCAGGGCGGTGTATTCGGCAGGGTCGCCCAGACCGTAAATGGCCGACACCGACGCCACCACGATCACATCGCGCCTCGTGAGCAGGCTGCGGGTGGTGGAGTGCCGCAGCCGCTCGATTTCCTGGTTGATGCTGGCGTCTTTCTCGATAAACAGGTCCTTGCCGGGCACATAGGCTTCCGGCTGGTAGTAGTCGTAGTAGGAGATGAAGAACTCGACGGCGTTATCGGGGAAGAACTCGCGGAACTCGGCGGCCAGCTGCGCGGTCAGCACCTTGTTGGGCGCCATGATCAGGGCTGGGCGCTGGGTTTCCTCGATCACTTTGGCCATGGTGTAGGTCTTGCCGGTGCCGGTCGCCCCCAGCAGGGTCTGGAAACGCAGGCCACTTTCCAGCCCATCCACCAGGGTCTCGATGGCGGTGGGCTGGTCTCCGGACGGCTGAAACTCGGACTGGACCCTCAGGGTGTGGTCTTTAGTTCTGGTCATGCTGACTCCTCGGCTGAAACAGGCCTGACAGGGAGGCGCGGCGGGAAGGGGCAGAAGGCATCCCATCAGTTTACGCCCTGGGCATAAGGGCAAAATAGGGCAGTATGGTTTATGCCTTTCGCCCCCCACCAGCGTGAACTGCTCCTGACAGTTGTTATCACGACCCGCGCTTGCCCGAATATCTGGAACGCATTTTGGTAGAGGGCCCGGGCGAGTATGACTGGCCACCCACTCCAGGCCACTTCGAAGACGAGTAAATTCCGCTGCACGAGCGCATCTGGGCGCAAATCTGGCACCAGGGCGACATTTATCCGGCGACTTATATGGCTGTGCCGGTGCTGTGCGGGGCAATGGCGCAATTTCCGGAGATGAATCATGGGCGGATGCTGTCCAACCTGCTCACGGTTGACCTGCTCACGGTTGAACAGTCCAGGCCACGCCTCGAGCCATTGATTCGGCCCTACCTGGAAGAATCAAGAATCCGACCTGACCGCGTATCAGGCAGCCCTTGATGGCCTGCTGCCGCATCTGCCCGCACAACTGCGGATGCAGGACGACAGCACCGAGGAAGGCTTCCGCACAGCGGAGACGGTACTGGCGCTACTCGCCCAAATTAACGAGCAGCACTGGCTGGGCACCCTGCTGAGCCGGGGGGCGCTGCCACTGACCTATGAGTGGGCGCAGAGGCTCACCCGCAGCTTTGACGAGGAAACCGCAGACGCGGTGGTGCTGCCGGAGGTAATGAAAACAGCCTTTTTCCTGAACCGCGACGACCTGCCGCGCTCGCTGCGCGAAAACCACGCTGAGCGGCAGGCGCTGGCGGCAGCGGGTCAGGCTGAACCGTCCGAAGACTTGGAGTTCTGACCCCTCATCCCCGGATGACGGCTGTGCACCACAATCTTGCCATGACCCTCTCCACGGACCATGACCTGTTGCTGGCAGCACTGCGTTTTCAAGGTGGGCCGCAGACGCCCACGCTGTGGCCAGGGCAGCTTCCGCAGGCTGCTCCCGTGCCGCTGCCAGAGCTGGCCGGGCTGCTGGGCAGCATCGAAGAAGTGACTGACCCCGGCGACTACAGCGCCACGCTCTACTTTCTGCCAGTACCAGGGCACCAGAGTGACGAGCTTATTCGCCGTATTAATGCCGGATTGGAGGGCGCGGGCTGGCGGGTTCCGCAGAGCAGGTTGCCCTTTAGACCGTCAGGCTTTCAGGCCAGTGGTGCGCCCCACTTCCCAGACCAGCCCCAGTCCAGCGAACCCGACCCCGCGCCTGCCCATCGGCTCATTCACGGCGGTGCGGGCCTGGGCGCCTTCTGGGACAGCCGGGAGGAAGCCGGTCAGACTTTCTTGCAACTGGCCCTGCGCGCTGGCCTGTACCACCATCTGACCTGGGATGAGGGCAAGTCGCCCCTGCCCACTTTGCCCCCGCTGACCGCCCCGGACGGCTGGACGCTGGAAAATATCGGTGGCAGCGGCAATGGTCATGAGCGGGCCAGCCACGCGTCCTCTATGGCCCTGTTGCGCGGCACAGGAACGCTGAATGACCTGTATGGCCACTTTGCCGAGCAACTGGATAACTTTGGCTGGGATGAGCAGGGCGCGGCGGCAACTGAAGCTCTGGCTATTAGTCAGTGGCAAACGCCGGACGGCGGCCTGGGCCTGCTCACCCTCGCAGAGCGTGGGCCGGGGCTATGGCAGGCGGAGCTGACGGTAACACGCCTGAAAGATGGTGACGAGCCGGAGCACAGTTGGTTCAGTTTCTGACGGTGGCGGGCGACCCGGTCACCTCTGCCCCATTGCTCAGCCCCGCCAGCCGCAGCGCCGTGCGAAGTTGTGCCCGTTGCCACGCCACCTGCACGGAAAGGCCCCTAATATCAAGCAACAGCCTGCGCAGCAGTAGAAAAACACCTTTACCAGCACAGTAAACCCTTTACTCAGAACTTGCACCTGAATAGGCGGACAAAAAGCGCTCCCAGAGCTGAAATTCTGGAAGTGTGTACAAACAGGTTTCAGGGGAGCGCGTCCGTATTTTCGCACAGCAGGTTCTGGATATTCCAGAGACGCTGTATCAGCAGCGAAGCTTGCAAGCTTCGCTGCACCTCTTCCACAGTCCAGGTCAGAAGACCAAGTTCAGCCAGGCAGAGGGAGTCAGCCCCAGTGCACTCAGCCGTTTCTTCAACATCTACGAC